>CAYGKA010000016.1:0-33874 GCA_964350445.1 uncultured Flavobacteriaceae bacterium | reverse complement strand
GCGGCTATTTTCTTTATTTGGATCGCGGCATTGAACAATCGAATCAAGCCGTTCATCGTTATGTGGAAGACGTTTCCGCCATATCAGACTCGCTGTCCAGACTACGGGACGCAATCGGCTATGGCGGGTTTATTCATGATTTTAAGAATTACGTGATCCGCCGGGACGACGAATACGCGCGCAACGCCGCGATGGAGATGGAACGCGCCCTCGGTATTGTCGACCATCTCGCCGGAGCGATCCAGGACGCAAGCGCGGCCGAGCACCTCGTCACCGTCCGGTCGACGATCCTGGAGTACAGGAAGCAACTCGAATTCGCAGTCACGCAAGGCAGGGACCTATCTGTTACCGAACTCGATGCCATCGTGAAGGTCGATGACGGACCTGCGCAGAATGCTTTGGCGGTATTGGATGAAATCAGGTCCCACAAGATTGCGGATGACCTGCGGGCCGGTGACGAATCGACCCAGGATCTGATGTTTGCAAGCGGACTTGGATTCCTGCTTGTCGGCCTGATCGCGGTGTTCGGCGGGTTCACCCTGTTCATCGTCCTGCGGACCAACACGGCATTGAAAGCGGCGTTTAGTGAAATCGATGTGCTTATCGAAGGCGCTCCCAATGCAATACTTTGCGTGGGTGAAAGCGGTCTGGTCGAACGCTGCAATCAAGAAGCCTGCCGGCTGTTCGACTATCAGCCGAGTGAGTTGACTGGAATGCATGTCGATCAGTTGGTCCCCGCAGGAAATCGCGAGGCGCATGCGCGCCATCGCAACGCTTATCTGAATCAATCCGATCCGGGCCCGGTTTCGAACAGGAACGGCTTACAGGCAGTGGATAAGACAGGCCGTGAGTTCCCGGTTGAAATTGATCTGAGCGTCATACGTGCGAATGGGTCGTCTAAGGTCGTCACTTTTGTCCGTGATGTTTCCGACTTGCATCGGCAGCGGGAGGAGTTGATCAAGTCGAACAAGAAAGCCTTGGAGGCGAGTGCGGCCAAATCGCACTTCATGGCGATCATGAGCCACGAATTGCGGACGCCGCTGAACGCCGTGATCGGATTCTCGGAATTGGTTCAGATGAAAGCCGACAAAGGCGCGTCGCCGGGCGAGTTGGCCAATTACGCTAAGAGCATCGCCCGGTCGGGCAAGGATCTGCTGAGCCTGATCAACGACATTCTCGATTTTGCGAAAATCGACAGCGGCCGATTTGATATTGTGGAAGCCCCGTTTTATTTGCCTGAAGTGTTAAGCAACATCTATTCCGGTTTCGCCGTAAGGGCGACTGAGAATGGCGTCGATCTCGAATGCGAGATTGCCGCGATGGACAACATCGTCCTTGGCGATGCCATGAGACTCAAGCAGGTCCTCTACAATCTCCTCGACAATGCGATCAAGTTCGGAAAGGGCGGGGCGGTCGAATTCGACGCCAGGACCAATTCCTTGGAGAATTCAACGATCGAGCTTGTTGTTTCGATCACGGACCACGGAATTGGCATCGCACCGGACAGAATCAGCGCCATCTTTGACCCGTTCCATCAGGCAGATGCGACGATCGCCCGCGAATTCGGCGGCACGGGGTTGGGCCTGTCCATATCGCGCTCGTTGGCTCGGCTCATGGGGGGCGACATTTTGGTGAAGAGCGAATTTGGCAAGGGCAGCACATTTACAGCCACGTTCGTGTTGCATGATTTGCAGTCGCTCAGTCCCAAGGCCTATGTGGAAACTTTGGCGAAGGCGGAGGAACAGGACAACAACTTCGGATTGACTGTTCTGGTGGTCGATGACGTGGAACTGAACTTGAACGTGGCAGAGACCGTGTTGTTGGACATGGGTTGCATCGTGGTGAAGGCCCGGAATGGGGAAGAGGCGGTCAAATGGTGCTGTTCCCACAAACCCGATGTCATCCTGATGGATATTCACATGCCGGGCATGAACGGCATCGATGCCGCCGCCCGGATCATGGAGATCAATGGTCAGGACAAAGCGCCGCCTGTCTTCGCGTGGACGGCCGACGTTACCTGCGGCGACCTTTTGAAGTCTACCGAAACGCCCTGGTTGGGGATCATCACCAAGCCGACCAGTCGCAGCGACCTGATCGCGGCTCTTGTCAGGGTGACGACGCAAGCTGCGTGACTGAGCAGTTCATTCGGGCCAACAACCGCCGGCGTTTGCCGCCGCGACGATGACGTCCAGCAGGCGAAGCGCCTCTTTCGGCGCGGCTTCCACTTTCTCGATCGCATTCAAGGCGCCGTCCGTGTTGCCTGCGCCGTACCGCGTCACGGAGTCGATGCCCCGCTTGTAAACCTCCGCAGTTTCTCAAACGGCGGGAATAATCGTCGGCGAGCTCGGATTTGCGAAGGGAATTTTTCCTCGCGAGCATGTCGCAGAGACGTTTTTCCAGATGACGTGTTCGGATTTCGCGATCCGCAGCACTTTGTGCGGGACGTCTTATTCTATGAACTGGGCAAACTGGCTGCCGACATCCTTCAGTACCAAGTTCATTGTTTGGTTCTTGCGTCGTCAAAAAAAGACAGCGAACGATGGGCCTACACTTAATCTCATCAGCCCGTCGTTCGCCGCAAGTGCCCGTAAGGACGGGCGGTTGGTCGATGACCGGAACCTAGGCTGCCAATGTGTCGGCGCTGTTACAGGAACATAAACAGCGCGTGAAATCGCGGGGCGTCGGTATAGGTAGCCCGGGCTACTCCGCTTCCGGCAGCGCGAAGAGCTTTCTAACGGCGGCATCGATAACAGCCGCGTCAGGGATGGCGGGGCCGCTTGCCGCCGGGGTGTGGATCGCCCGGACCTCTCCCAACCGGCGCCGGTCGTCGCAGACTGCGGCGATCACGACGCGGCTTCGCTGCGGTGCGTCCAACCGGCCGATCGGTTTGCCCTGACAGAGAGACAGGGCGGTCAACTCGGTCCTGGGCTGCATCGCGATCCGAAGGGCGAAGGTTCTGCCGTCCGGAATCCGACCGAAAGCGAAGCGCACCGGCGTGCCTCTCGACAGTTCGGCGGCTATATCCTGCAGCTTTGCCATGACCTGGTCCTTGGCGGCATCGGGAATTGCGTCGAAATGAACCGGCACGACCGGCGGCAGGCCTTGCAGATAAGAGGCTTGTCCCAAGGTGGACGGATATTCCCGCGTGACCTCTATCGCTTTGTCACAGGCGGTAAGCCCGCCCAGCAGGATGATGAAGGTAAAGGCCTGAAGGTTGTGGCGGCGACTGTTCAAGACAGGATACTCTTGCGTTCGGGTTTATGCGGGGTGCGACCGGTTCCGTCCTGACCCTAGGGGGTCGGGCGCGTCCCGGAAACGACGGAACCGATCACCTCACGCAGGATTGACGCAGCGCATTGACGACCCCAAGCCGCCATCGGATTGTTAAGCACGCGCTGCCGGTCGGCGCGATAAAGGTAATGACACGCGGAGATGCACGGTATGGCTGCGACATTCGGACAATCCAGCAGCACCCTGCTGACCGTGCAGGAAATGTATGCGTCGGATGCCGCTGCTGTAGAAGCGGGTATTGCCGGAATCACTTTGATGGAAAGTGCTGGCCGTTCGATCGCCGAAGCGATCGCCGGGCGCTGGACGCCCCGCCCGACATTGGTTTTGTGCGGACCCGGAAACAACGGCGGCGACGGGTTTGTCGTCGCGCGGATATTGTTGGAGAAGGGGTGGCCGGTCCGGTTGATCTCACTGGTCGCGCTTGAGAGCTTTAAAGGGGATGCGCGCCACCATGCGGAATTATGGCAGGGCGGGATTGAGGCCCCGGAGGCCGGAATCGGCGATGCGGAACTGGTGATCGATGCTCTTTTCGGCGCCGGCCTGACCAGGGCGGTGGACGGCCCGGCGCTGGCGCTGCTGGAAGATGCCGCGGGACGGGAGATCGTCGCCGTGGATGTGCCGAGCGGGGTTCACGGGGACACGGGAGAGGTCTTGGGTTATGCGCCCGATGCCGCGCTGACGGTTACGTTTTTCAGGCGCAAGCCAGGGCATCTGCTGCTGCCCGGCCGCGAGAAATGCGGAGAGGTTGAGGTCACCGATATCGGCACGCCGCCGGAAGTCCTAGACGCCATTGACCCTAAACAGGCCGAGAACGGCCCGCAGGTTTGGGCCGCTGCCCTGTATTGGCCGCGTCCGTCGGACCACAAGTATTCACGGGGACATGTACTGGTGGTGGGCGGCCCGACCCTGACGGGCGCCGCGCGTATGTCCGCGAAGGCGGCCCAGCGGGCAGGGGCGGGTGCGGTCACCGTGGCGGCGCCGGTGGACGCGCAAACGGTCTATAAGGTGGCGCTGGAAAGTATCATGGTCGCCCCGTATCGCGATACGTCCTCCTTGCAGGAAATCGTGGAGATGCCGAAGGTTTCCGCCGTCTTGATCGGCCCGGGCGCGGGCCTCGTCACGGCCACGCGGGAACGCGCGAACATGATTCTGCGCACCGGAAAGCCGGCGGTGATCGACGCAGATGCGATCAGCATCTACGAGGGCGCGCCGGAGCTCTTGTTCGACTCGGTCAGGGGGGCCGTTGTGCTTACCCCGCATGAAGGTGAATTCAGCCGCCTTTTCCCCGACTTGCGAGGCGGGCGCTTGTTTCGGGCCCGCGCGGCGGCGGCACGGTCGGGCTGCGTTGTGCTTCTGAAAGGGTTCGACACGACGATTGCGGCGCCCGACGGGCGCGTCGTGATCAACACCAATGCACCGGCGGATCTTGCCACCGCGGGGGCGGGCGACGTTCTTTCGGGAATCATCGTTGCCCTGTTGTCGCACGGTATGCCCGCGTTCGAGGCGGCCTGTGCCGCGGCGTGGATACATGCGCAGAGCGCCGTCGCCTTTGGCCCCGGCTTGATCCCCGAAGACATTACAGCCGGCATTCCGGCTGTGCTCCGCGACTTGAAATCCGGCCGCTGAGCGGCGTTTCCGGCGAGACTGGACACGCGAATACTTGGCAGTACCGAGGTATGGGCCCTCCGAAATCGGCCAAAAAAACAAGGTTCTAGCCGCATTAACAAAGTGTTTACTTCTAATGAATAATATCGAAACTGTTGATTCGTTGAATAAGTCAAATATTCGGTGTAGCGTTTTTTTCATTCGCTTTGCAGGCGCGATGGATCGGTTTCAAACCGGACCGAACCAAGCCGAACCGAACCGGGACGCACGGCAGAAAGCCGGCAAAGGAAATTTGAAGACGTAAGTCAGAAGACAAGTCTTGAGAGGAGCGTGGATATGTCAGCAATGGCACTGTACGGACAACTGACCGGCCGTTCGAAAGCAGAAGCGATTGATATGCGCGGGCGAACACGATCCAGTTTCTTCACGAAAAACCGCAACCGCGAGGATTTGGTGAAGAGCGGCAGCCGTTTTTATCGCCATCGGCCGGACCGAATGGTCGAAATGGCGACGGTTATCTCGGTCGTTTCGGATGGTTTGGGAATTCCCCATGTGCGCTACAATCTGGATATTCAGAAATTGCGCGGCACGACCAAGTTCTCCGACGGTCCCCGGTCCCTCGCGCTCGAAACTTTCATGACGACGTATCGGGCCGAAAGCTGATCCGCCTCTGCCTTGGGGCCGCTTTAACGCGGCCCAACACTCCCACTTCGTTTCAATCGCGGGAATCCCGCGCAATCCCTTGCATTCAAAAAAGCGCCCCCCGTCTGGCTTGAGGCTTTGACGGCAGGGGGCCGCATTGCTATAGAACCGCGGCTTCGGCGAGGGCTAGGCTCGGTCTTGGCGCGCATCCGCGGGCGTGGCGAAACTGGTAGACGCGCCAGATTTAGGTTCTGGTGGAGAGATCCGTGGGGGTTCGAGTCCCTTCGCCCGCACCAGTTAGTGGGTTATTCGTGCAGGTTTGCCGCCAGGCTGGCCTGAGGCGGAGACGCTGAGAAAAGGCGGAAACGCCAGGAAAAGGTCGATAAACAAACACCATAGTCCAACGGGATTTCCAATGCAGGTTGAAGAAACAAAGAACGACGGGCTTAGCCGCGAGTACTCGGTGACCCTTACGGCGGCTGAAATCGGAGCGCGGGTTGACGCGCGGCTGACGGAAGTCGGCAGCACGGTCCGTATTCCCGGGTTTCGTCCCGGCAAGGCGCCGATCTCAGTGCTGCGGCAGCGTTACGGTAAATCGGTCATGGGCGAAGTGCTCGAAAAGGCCGTGACCGAAACCAGCCAGGAAGTCCTCGACGAGCGCGACCTGCGCCCGGCGGTGCAGCCGAAAATCGAAATCTCCAGCTTCGATGAAGGCAAGGATCTGGTCTACACGATCAACGTGGACCTGATGCCGGAAATCACGCCGATGGATTTCTCCAAATTGGAACTGACGCGTTTGAAGGCGAAGGCGTCGGACGCCGAGGTGGACGATGCGCTCAGCCGTCTGGCGAAGGATTTCCGCAATAGCGAACCGCTGAAGAAGGCGCGCGCGGCGAAAAGCGGCGACTTGGTCGTTATCGACTTCGTCGGCAAGATCGACGATGTGCCGTTCGATGGCGGTTCCGCCGAAGGCCACCGGCTCGAGCTCGGCTCCGGCACGTTCATTCCCGGCTTCGAAGATCAACTGGTCGGCGCCAAGAAGGGCGACGAACTAGAAGTGAAGGTGGCCTTCCCCGAAAGCTATGGGGCGGAAAACCTGGCCGGTAAGGACGCGGTCTTCGACGTTAAGGTCAACGACATCGAAGAATATGTCGACACCGTGATCGACGATACCTTCGCGACCAACATGGGACTGGAAAGTCTCGACCAGTTGAAAGGCCATCTGCGCGAGCGGATCGAAGCCGACTATGCCAATGTGGCGCGCGGCCGTTTGAAGCGTGAGCTTCTCGATCAGCTCCACGAAGGCCACGACTTCGAAGTTCCCACCGGCATGGTGGATTCGGAATTCGAGCAGATATGGACGCAATACGAGCGCGCCAAGGCCGCCGGCGAAACCGATCCCGAAGACGAGGGCAAGTCCGAAGACGACATCAAGCAAGAATACCGCAATATCGCGGAACGCCGCGTCATGCTGGGAATGCTTCTGTCGGAAGTCGGCCGGGTCAACGACATCTCCGTCGGTCAGGAAGAAGTGAACCGCGCGATCGTTCAGGAAGCCCAGAAATATCCGGGTCAGGAGCAGCAGGTTCTGCAGTTCTACCAGAACAATCCGCAGGCCAATGCCAGCCTCCGCGCACCGTTGATGGAGGACAAGGTCATCGACTTCATCGTCGAGATGGCTCAGGTCGATGAAAAGGAAGTCTCGGTCGAGGACCTGATGAAGGATCCCGACGACGACGAAGGCGCGGCGGCCAAGAAGTCCGCGGGCAAGAAGTCATCCGCCAAAAAGGCTTCCGCCAAGAAATCCGCAGCCAAGAAATCGTCCGCCAAGAAGGCAGCAGCCAAAAAAGATGAGGATTGATGGATATGATTTGGGGGCGGGGGATGCAATTGCGGTCCACCGCCCCTAGATTTGTCCGGTGCGTAGTTGCGCCACCCGGCCAATCCGGGCAGTCCGGGGCCATGACCGGCCCATATCATCAAGCCAATTTGTGACAAGGAGCATCGTCTGAGCCATGCGCGACCCGATCGACCTTTATATGAATACCTTGGTGCCGATGGTCGTGGAGCAGACGAACCGCGGCGAGCGGGCGTATGACATCTACTCGCGCCTCCTCAAGGAACGAATCATCTTCCTGACCGGCGGCGTCGAAGACCATGTCGCGAGCGTGATCTGTGCCCAGCTCTTGTTCCTGGAATCCGAAAACCCCTCCAAGGACATCGCGTTCTACATCAACTCGCCGGGCGGGGTCGTGACGTCTGGACTCAGCATCTACGACACGATGCAATACATCCGCCCGCAGGTATCGACGGTATGCTTGGGTCAGGCTGCGTCCATGGGCTCGCTTCTGTTGACCGCGGGCGCGCCGGGCAAGCGTTTTGCGCTGCCGAATGCCCGAATCATGATCCACCAGCCTTCCGGCGGCGCGCAGGGCCAGGCGACGGATATCGAAATCCACGCCCGCGAAATTCTGCGGACCCGGGAACGCTTGAACAATATTTATGTCGAGCATACCGGCCAGAAGCTGAAGACGATCGAAACCGCGATGGAACGCGACAAGTTCATGAGCCCCGAAGAAGCCAAGGAATTCGGGCTGATCGACGAAGTCGTGAACAAGCGTCCGGCGGGTGCCGATGAGGACGATGACGCTTCCTGATAGGGCGGGGAATTGGGATTTGACGCGGATTTGAGGGCGGTTGCGCCTGCCGGGCCAATTGCGGTCGATACCGTCTATCCATGAATCCCTTGGGTCTTAAAGGTTCTTTAGTGATCCATGTCATATGCTAATCGGCGCTCGATCGGGTCCGATGCGGCCATCGACTGGCACATTAAGTCCTGCAAATCCAAGGGGTTGATAATTCCACGGCGAAACAGGCAACTTTTGCGTTGAGGGTCCGGCTTGGCAACGGATATCATAAGAGTAAGCTGATTGCGGGCAGACTCCCCAGGCCAACACGGCACCGCAAGTACGCTGGAACGAGAGGCATTCGATGACAAAAGCCACAGGCGGCGACGGCAAAAACACCCTGTACTGCTCTTTCTGCGGGAAGAGCCAGCACGAAGTGCGCAAGTTGATCGCCGGGCCCACCGTGTTCATCTGCGACGAATGCGTCGAGTTGTGCATGGACATCATCAAGGAAGACCACAAGACGGCGGTCTCCAAGAACGCGGACGGTGTTCCGACCCCGCAGGAAATTCGCGAGGTGCTGGACGATTATGTGATCGGCCAGGATCACGCCAAGCGCGTGCTGTCGGTGGCAGTGCACAACCACTACAAACGATTGGCCCACGCGACAAAGAATAACGACGTCGAGCTAGCCAAATCAAACATCCTGCTGATCGGTCCGACCGGTTGCGGCAAGACGCTGCTGGCCCAGACGCTGGCGCGCATCCTGGATGTGCCGTTCACCATGGCCGACGCCACGACGCTGACGGAAGCGGGCTATGTCGGCGAGGATGTCGAGAATATCATCCTGAAGCTGCTGCAGTCGGCGGATTACAATGTGGAACGTGCACAGCGCGGCATCGTCTATATCGACGAAGTCGACAAGATCAGCCGCAAGTCCGACAATCCGTCGATCACGCGTGACGTGTCGGGTGAGGGCGTCCAGCAGGCCCTGTTGAAGATCATGGAAGGCACGGTCGCCAGCGTCCCGCCGCAGGGCGGCCGCAAGCATCCGCAGCAGGAATTCCTGCAGGTGGACACCACGAACATCCTGTTCATTTGCGGCGGCGCCTTCGCGGGTCTGGAAAAGATCATTTCTCAGCGCGGCAAGGGCTCGGCCATAGGTTTCGGAGCCGACGTGCGGGACGATGAGCAACGGGCCGTGGGCGAGTTGCTGCGGGAAATCGAACCGGAAGATCTTTTGAAGTTCGGTTTGATCCCCGAATTCGTCGGCCGTGTGCCGGTTCTTGCGACCCTGATGGATTTGGACGAGGCCGCCTTGGTCGACATCCTGACCACACCGCGCAACGCGCTCGTGAAACAGTATCAGCGTCTGTTCGAGATGGAGAATGTTCGGGTCGAGTTCACCGAAGACGCCCTGCGCGCCGTGGCCAAGAAGGCGATCACGCGCAAGACGGGCGCGCGCGGATTGCGCTCGATCATGGAATCGATCCTGCTGGATCCGATGTACGAACTTCCGGGCCTAGAAGGCGTGGAAGAGGTCGTGATCAACAAGGAAGTGGTCGAAGGCCGGGCTGAGCCGCTTTACATCTATTCCGAGCGTCGTGACGACGTTGGTTCGACCGCATCCTGACGAATCGTGACCTAACTGTCGGCGTCCGAGGCGGTTTTCGCTGGATTGCGATGCGGAATGTTCGGTTTTCTTGCTTTCCTTGAAGGGTAGAACCTCCTTCGTAGCGGGGAGGAAATCCGTCAAGCCTTGAACAATCCTGTGGCGGGGCCACTTATTCAAAGGCGTGACCTCGTTGCGCCTATTGTCCGCCCCGGCGCCGATTGCGGGTTGGGGTATCAGGAAACAAACGGTGGCTTTCGAGCGCCGTTATCTTGAGAAGAGATATTCAGATCATGTTAGAAATGCCTCGTGGAATTATGTATCCCGTCCTTCCCCTGCGGGATATCGTAGTCTTCCCCCATATGATCGTTCCGCTGTTCGTCGGCCGCGAAAAATCCGTGCGCGCCCTTGAAGACGTGATGAAGGACGACAAGCAAATCCTGCTGGTGACCCAGAAGAATGCCGGCGAGGACGACCCGAAACCCGAAGACGTCTATGAGGTGGGCACGATCGCAACGGTCCTCCAGCTGTTGAAGCTGCCGGACGGTACCGTGAAGGTGCTGGTTGAAGGCGTTCACCGCGCCAATCTGACCGAATTCACTGAAAACACGGACTTCTTCCAGGCCTATGCCGAGATGGTCGACGAAGCGCGTGCGCCCGACGAAGAGTTGGAGGCGCTGGCGCGTGCGGTCGTCACGCAGTTCGAGCAGTACATAAAGCTGAACAAGAAGGTTCCCGCGGAAGTTCTTATTTCAATTAATCAAATTGAAGACCCGGGCAAGCTTGCCGATACCGTCGCCCAGCACCTGGCGCTGAAGATTGCGGACAAGCAGGAACTGCTGGAAATTTCCTCGGTCGCGGAGCGGCTTGAGAAGATTTATTCGCTGATGGAAGGCGAAATCAGCGTCCTGCAGGTTGAGAAGCGGATTCGCAGCCGGGTTAAACGGCAGATGGAGAAGACCCAGCGCGAGTACTATTTGAATGAGCAGATGAAGGCCATTCAGAAGGAATTGGGCGAGGGCGAGGACGGCAAGGACGAACTTGCCGAACTGGAAGAGAAGATCAAAGGGACCAAGCTGACCAAGGAAGCGGAGGAGAAAGCCTTCGCGGAATTGAAAAAGCTGCGCAACATGAGCCCGATGTCCGCCGAGGCGACGGTCGTGCGCAACTATCTCGACTGGATTCTCAGCATTCCGTGGAAAAAGCGTTCCCGCGTTAAGAAGGACCTGAAGGAAGCTCAGATCATCCTGGATGCCGATCATTACGGTCTTGAGAAGGTCAAAGAGCGAATTATCGAATATCTGGCGGTTCAGGTCCGCATGAAGAAGGTCAAGGGCCCGATCCTTTGCCTGGTCGGTCCTCCGGGGGTGGGGAAGACCTCGCTTGGCAAGTCGATCGCACGGGCGACCGGGCGTGAATTCGTGCGCATGTCCCTGGGCGGCGTGCGCGACGAATCTGAAATCCGCGGCCATCGCCGGACCTATATCGGTTCGATGCCGGGCCGGGTGATCCAGGGCATGAAAAAGGCGAAGAAGTCGAATCCTCTCTTCCTGCTGGACGAAATCGACAAACTCGGCGCCGATTGGCGCGGCGATCCGTCGTCCGCGCTGTTGGAGGTCTTGGATCCGGAACAGAACAACACATTCAACGACCACTATCTGGAAGTCGACTACGACCTGTCTGACGTGATGTTCGTCACCACGGCCAACACGTTGCGCATGCCGCAGCCTTTGCTGGACCGTATGGAGATCATCCGTATCCCCGGTTACACCGAGGACGAGAAGGTCGAAATCGCCAAGCGCCACCTGCTGCGCAAGCAGATGGCGGAGAACGGTCTGAAAAAGGATGAGTTCACGATATCCGATAACGCGCTGCACGACTTGATCCGGTATTACACACGGGAAGCCGGCGTGCGTAATCTGGAACGCGAGCTGGCCGGTCTGGCCCGCAAGGTGATCAAGGAGATCGTCGGCGACGGTAAGGAAAAGGTCGCGATCACCAGCAGTAACCTTGAGAAATATGCCGGCATCCGGAAGTTCCGGTTCGGTGAGATTGAAGAGAACGATCTGGTCGGCGTGGTTACCGGTTTGGCTTGGACCGAGGTCGGCGGTGAATTGTTGAACATCGAATCCGTGCTTGTACCCGGTAAGGGCCGCGTGACGAAAACCGGTAAACTCGGCGACGTGATGCAGGAGTCGATTCAGGCTGCGGAGTACTTCATCCGAAGCCGCGCGATTTCTTTGGGCGTGAAACCGACGGCGTTCAACAAGAGCGACATTCACGTTCACGTTCCGGAAGGGGCGACCCCGAAAGACGGTCCGTCCGCCGGTGTTGCCATGGTGACGTCGATGCTGTCGGTGCTGACCGGGATTCCCGTTCGCCGGGATGTCGCGATGACGGGTGAAGTTACCCTTCGCGGGCGTGTCTTGCCGATCGGCGGGTTGAAGGAAAAGCTGTTGGCCGCGCTGCGAGGCGGGATCAAGACGGTGATCATTCCGAAGGACAACGAAAAAGATCTGGCGGATATTCCCGACAACGTGAAGAAGGGAATGGAGATTCTGCCGGTCGCCACGGTCGATGAGGTTCTGGCCCATGCCTTGACCGAACCGTTGACGCCGATCGAATGGTCCCCGGAAGATGAAAAGAAGGCGAGTGTCGAGGCTGCCGCCGCCAGCGGCGACGAAGCCGACGACCTCAGCGGAATGACCACCCATTAATTGGCGTGAGCCGGATCGATCCAATCGGATCGATCCGGCGTCATTTCGACAAGAATTTTGCCAAAGGCGACATAAAGGTCGGGACTTTGCGCCCGACCCTTCGCGTTGAGCAAAAGACGACTCTCATTACCTAGAATACTGAGTAAAAACCGCAGAATTCTGCGACATTTCGGCTGTTAGCGATTGACGCTGTTTTCTGAATCCCCGTACTATCCGTGCCGTATCAGGGAAGATTGAATAAATGCCCTGTGCGACTCACAGCGCGTTCATCGCGCAGCATCTCACAACCCGCACTTTGCTAAAGGGGGCTCAACAGTGAATAAGAACGATCTGGTGGCGGCCGTTGCCGACTCGGCTGGTCTTTCCAAGGCGGACTCCGCCAAGGCCGTGGACGCTGTTTTCGACAGCATTACCTCGTCCTTGAAAGGTGGAGACGAGGTTCGTCTCGTTGGTTTTGGAACGTTCAGCGTCGCGAATCGTGCGGCCTCTGAAGGCCGCAACCCCCGCACGGGTGAAACCATCAAGATTCCTGCGTCGAAGCAGCCGAAGTTCAAGGCTGGCAAGGGTTTGAAGGACGCCGTCAACTAAGGCGATCCTTCCATGGAATGCCGACCGGCCGCCCTTTTGGGCGGCCGGTCGTGTTTTCAGCCCCGGGGTTTGCCTGACTTTGCCCTGCTGGGCTGGGGAGGGAACGGGACCCAATACTTCCGGCTTTGCGAATTCGCCGGCCGTCCGGGTTTTTTGTAGGGTCGGTGATTGATCCGAGGGCTGCCTTGGAGTACACCGCCTCATCTTATCGTCCGCATTCGGTTTCCGTGGGCGATTGGGCGGTTAGCTCAGCTGGCAGAGCATCTCGTTTACACCGAGAGGGTCGGCGGTTCGATCCCGTCACCGCCCACCATACGCTCCATCGCTAAACTCCATCTGTCTCAGCATATCCGCCCAACGGCCGATTCGAGTGTCTGCCGCACCGCGGCCGGCTGCTCTGAATACTGTTTTGCCGATTCCCAGTGCAATGCTGACGGCTATTCCGGCGCGGATGCTATCCTTCCGACAACGATTTCGAATACAGTTTGAAGCGAACGCATTGACCGGCGCGTTGGGAGCGCAGCCGATTGCCGGAACGGTTCCCAGGCCAATGATGAGGAATTATGGGAACAAATCGAAACAGCGTTTCGACTTGCCGCGGGCACCGAAACCGCCTTGTCCGACCGAGGGTTTCGGGAAAATCCTGATCGAGCGGCGGAAATTGAAATAATTTGGCCATCTTGGTTTTGCATTGCTTGACACTGCCGGGGGCCAGCATTAGTAACGCGCATCGCTGCGGCGGGGACGGTCCTGGACCGAAAATCGCCGATCAGAATGCGGGTGTAGCTCAGTTGGTTAGAGCGCCGGCCTGTCACGCCGGAGGTCGCGGGTTCGAGCCCCGTCACTCGCGCCATTCCCTGTCCGAAGCGCCAGACCGGAAGGCATTTCAACGTCCTTGATGTGCGCTGCATTCGCCAAAATCTTTGCACTGCAGCATTGGCGCGGTATACCTTTCCGATACGACCGATCCGCTCAATCAAATTCTGGCTTCAATCCGGAATTTGTGTGAGATTGCGATAGGTTATAGTCTGCCAAGTGACTGTCCGTTTCTGCCGTTGACGCGGGAGGCGGATTAGGGTTGGTTCCATCCATTGAGCTCGTTACCGGGGAGGGGCGCATGGAAGACCTGTTGAGCGAATACTTCGCGATCCTCGTTTTCCTCGGGGTCGCAATCGGCCTATCCGTCGTGATGATCGTCGCAAGCATGATCGTCGCGCGCCAGCATCCCGACTCCGAGAAACTGTCTGCCTACGAATGCGGGTTCGAAGCCTTCGACGATGCGCGCAGTCGTTTCGATGTCAGGTTCTATCTCGTTACCCTTCTGTTCATCATTTTCGATCTAGAAGTAGCCTTCCTGTTTCCGTGGGCGGTGTCGCTCGGGAAGATCGGGTTGTTCGGGTTCTGGTCGATGGTGGTGTTCCTGGGGATTCTGACCATCGGGTTCATTTATGAGTGGCGCAAAGGTGCGCTTGAGTGGGAATAGGTCGCCGGGCACGCCGAAGGGCGGACTGCTTGGGGCTTACGGCCCGTAACGATTTATGGAGAGGGATGCTATGTCCGTAACGTCCAATGTGGGGGCTCCTGTTCCCCCTGGTGCGGACCAGAACGCGATCCTGAAGACGGTGAATGACGAACTCCAGGACAAGGGTTTCGTCATCGCCAATGTCGACAAACTGGTGAATTGGGCGCGCACGGGTTCCATGTGGCCGATGACTTTCGGCCTGGCCTGCTGCGCCGTGGAAATGATCCACGCCTATATGCCGCGTTATGATCTGGACCGCTTCGGCGTCGTCGTGCGCGCCAGCCCGCGCCAATCGGACGTGATGATTGTCGCTGGGACGCTGACCAACAAGATGGCGCCGGCGTTGCGCAAGGTCTACGACCAGATGGCCGAACCGCGCTGGGTGATCTCCATGGGGTCCTGCGCCAATGGCGGCGGGTATTATCACTATTCCTATTCCGTCGTGCGCGGATGCGACCGGATCGTTCCTGTGGACATCTATGTGCCGGGCTGCCCGCCGACGGCGGAAGCGTTGGTCTACGGAATTTTGCAGTTACAGAAGAAGATCCGCCGCACGGGAACAATTGCCCGCTGATCGGGCTGTTGATTGAGCGAACGGATATGTCAGGGCGAATGGATCGGTCGTGATGGACGAAAAGACGGAAGCGGTCATCGAGCTGGGCGAGTATCTCGCCGCGAAATTTCCGACCGAAATCGTCGAGAAGACGGTGGCGTTGGGCGAGTTGTCCGTGGTGGTGGACCCACAGTCCATAACGCGGGTGTCGAAGTTCGTGCGCGACGACGCCAATTGCCTGTTCAAGCTGTGTGTCGATGTATGCGGCGCCGACTATCCGGACCGTGAAAAGCGTTTCGACGTGATCTACAACCTTTTGAGTTTGAAACATAACCTGCGCCTGCGCCTGAAGGTGCAAACGGATGAGGAAACGCCGGTGCCCAGCGTTGCGGGCATCTGGCCGACTGCGAACTGGTTCGAGCGCGAGGTCTGGGACCTTTATGGCGTGTTCTTCACCGAACACCCGGACCTGCGTCGCATCCTCACCGATTACGGGTTCGAGGGGCATCCGCTTCGGAAGGACTTCCCGCTGACCGGTTATGTGGAGATGCGTTACGATGACGAACAACGCCGCGTCATCTACGAACCGGTGAAACTGACCCAGGATTTCCGCAAATTCGACTTCCTGTCGCCTTGGGAAGGCATGACGCCGACCCTGCCGGGTGATGAAAAGGCGACGAAGGAAGAGGGAGAAGGGGCATGAACGCAGAGCAGATTGCCGATTCCGCTGCCGGGAAGCCCGAAGACCCGACAATCAAGACCCTGACCATGAATTTCGGGCCGCAGCACCCTGCGGCACACGGGGTTCTGCGTATGGTCATGGAAATGGACGGCGAGGTTGTCGAACGTCTCGATCCGCATATCGGCCTGCTTCACCGCGGCACCGAAAAGCTGATTGAGTACAAGACCTACCTGCAAGCCATCCCGTATTTCGACCGCCTCGATTACGTCGCGCCGATGTGTCAGGAACACGCCTTCGTGCTTGCGACGGAAAAGCTGCTGGGTTTGGCCGTACCGGAACGCGGCCAATACATGCGCGTTCTGTTCGCCGAAATTTCCCGTCTGCTGAACCACCTGTTGAACGTTCCCGCCTATGGGCTTGATGTCGGTGCCATGACGCCGATGCTTTGGGCCTTCGAGGAACGTGAAAAGCTGATGGAGTTCTACGAGGCGGTCTGCGGCGCGCGCCTGCACGCGGCTTATTATCGGGTCGGTGGGGTCCATCAGGATATGCCGGCCGGGATGGCCGACCAGATCATGGAATGGGCCGATGCCTTTCCGAAATTCATCGACGACATGGAAAGCCTGCTTACCGACAACCGCATCTTCAAACAGCGTTCCGTCGATATCGGTATCATTACGCCGGAAGAGGCCATGGCCTGGGGCTGTACGGGCCCGGTTCTGCGCGGGTCGGGCATCGCCTGGGATCTGCGCAAGGCGCAGCCCTACGACGTATACGACCGGATGGATTTCGATATCCCGGTGGGCAAGCACGGTGACTGCTACAGCCGATATCTGGTTCGGGTCGAGGAAATGCGTCAGTCGCTTCGCATCGTGAAGCAGTGCCTGACGGAAATGCCGGAAGGGCCGGTGATGACGACCGACAGCAAGGTCGGCCCGCCGGATAGGGGTGAGATGAAGCGGTCGATGGAATCGCTTATCCAACACTTCAAGCTTTATACGGAAGGTTTCCACGTGCCCGCCGGCGAAACCTATACAGCCGTCGAAGCGCCGAAAGGCGAGTTTGGCGTTTATCTGGTATCCGACGGTACGAACAAGCCGTACCGCTGCAAGATCCGTGCGCCGGGCTTCGCCCATCTGCAGGCGATGGATTATGTCTGCAAGGGCCACATGTTGGCGGATTCGGTGGCGGTGCTTGGCGCCATGGATGTTGTGTTTGGTGAGATTGATCGATGAACGGCGAGAGCTTTGAATTCACCGGCGAATTCCTCTCCGAAGTGGAGCGGAACGTCGCGAAGTATCCGCCGGAGCGGAAACAATCCGCGGTGCTGGCCTGTTTGTTCCTGGCGCAGGAGCAGAACCATGACGGCGGCCATTATGTGACCGACGCCGCGATGCGGAAAATTTCCGACATGCTGGAGATGCCGTATATCCGCGTCATGGAGGTCGCGACCTTTTTCACGCAGATCAACCTGAAGCCGGTCGGCAAGTTCCATATCCAACTGTGCGGCACCACGCCTTGCATGCTGCGCGGGGCCGAAGCCCTGATGGCGGCGGTGAAGGAAAAGTTCGGCATCGGTCATGGCCAGACGTCGGAAGACGGAACCTTCACGCTGACCGAAGTTGAATGCCTTGGCGCCTGCTGCAACGCGCCGATGGTGCAAATCAACGACGATTTCTTCGAAGACCTGACGCCCGAACTGCTGATCAACGTGCTCGATACCCTAAAGGGTGGCGGTGCGCCGAAGACCGGATCGCAGATCGGCCGCGTGACGTCGGAGCCCGAAGGCGGACCGACCGTGCTTTTAACCGGCCCGGCGCCGCAGACAATGGATGCGCCGAACGCGCCCGGCAATGCGGCCGGTGCCACGGGCGGGGGAGACTGAGCGCATGCTTTTGGAAGACAAGGACCGCATTTTCACCAACCTCTACGGCTATCATCCGTGGAACCTGGACGCGGCCAGGAAACGCGGCGATTGGGACAACACCAAGGCGCTGATCGAATTGGGACGCGACAAGATTGTCGACGAAATGAAGGCGTCCGGCCTGCGTGGCCGTGGCGGGGCCGGGTTCCCGACCGGCATGAAATGGTCCTTCATGCCCAAGGAATCCGACGGCCGTCCGTCCTATCTTGTGGTGAATGCCGACGAATCCGAACCTGGTACCTGCAAGGACCGGGAGATCATGCGGAACGATCCCCATAAACTTGTGGAAGGCTGTCTGATCGCCTCCTTCGCCATGGGTGCGCATGCCGCCTACATCTATATCCGTGGCGAATACCGCCACGAATACAAGGTGTTGGAAGCCGCTGTTGCGGAAGCGTATGAAGCTGGGCTGATTGGTAAGAACGCCTGCGGGTCGGGTTTCGACTTCGATCTCTACATCCATCACGGCGCCGGCGCCTATATCTGCGGCGAGGAAACGGCCCTGCTGGAAAGCCTGGAAGGCAAGAAGGGCCAACCGCGCCTGAAGCCGCCATTCCCGGCCATGTCCGGTCTGTGGGGATGTCCGACCACGGTGAACAACGTGGAAAGCATCGCTGTCGCGCCGACCATCCTGCGCCGGGGGGCCGCCTGGTTTTCCAGCTTCGGGCGGGAAAACAACACCGGCACCAAACTGTTCTGCATCTCCGGCCACGTGAACAAGCCCTGCAACGTGGAAGAAGCGCTCTCCATCCCGATGAAGGAATTGCTGGAGAAGCATTGCGGCGGCGTTCGCGGCGGTTGGGACAATCTGCTGGCGGTCATTCCGGGCGGATCCTCCGTGCCTTGCCTGCCGAAGAACATCTGCGACGACGTGTTGATGGATTTCGATGCGCTTAAGGAACAGAAATCGGGCCTCGGCACCGCGGCGGTCATCGTCATGGACAAGTCGACCGACATCATCAAGGCGATCGCGCGGCTCAGCTATTTCTACAAGCATGAAAGCTGCGGCCAGTGCACGCCCTGCCGCGAAGGCACCGGCTGGATGTGGCGGGTGATGGAACGCCTGGTGAGGGGCGAGGCGGAAATAGAAGAAATCGACATGTTGTTCGACGTCAGCAAGCAGATCGAAGGTCACACGATCTGCGCGCTAGGCGACGCGGCGGCATGGCCGGTCCAGGGACTGATCCGTCATTTCCGTGACGAGATCGAAGACCGGATCAAGAACCGTACGCGTGTCGCCATGCCGGCGGCGGCGGCCGAGTAGGAAAGATAACGGTGCCTCAGTCGGTTTCGGATCGGAACAGTGGTTCAGATCGGAATGCTGAGGAAGCGAAGATTAGGGGACGCGAAGGCAAGCAGAAGCAAAGGGACGGTTTCTTCTACCGGCTGTTCGGTTGGATATTCGAGGAAATCGTCATTCGTTTGTTCTTGGGCTTGTTCAAGCAGATCTGGAGAGCGGTCAGGGCAGCGTTCCACGCACTGACCGACTAACGCCGAAAGGCGGTTGAAAAGGGTATGAGTGAATGCCGACGCTGAAACTGAACGGCCAGGATGTGGAATTCGAGAAGGGCTTGACCGTCCTTCAAGTCTGCGAACAGGCAGGCGTCGAAGTTCCGCGGTTCTGCTATCATGAACGGCTGTCCATTGCCGGCAATTGCCGTATGTGCCTTGTCGAAGTCAAACCCGGCCCGCCGAAGCCCGCGGCCTCCTGCGCGTTGCCGGCCGGCGACGGCATGGAAGTCTTCACCGACAGCCCGATGGTGAAGAAGGCCCGCAACGGCGTGATGGAATTCCTGTTGATCAACCATCCGCTCGACTGCCCGATCTGCGACCAGGGCGGCGAATGCGACCTGCAGGACCAGGCCATGGCCTATGGCGTCGGCGGAAGCCGGTTCCACGAGAACAAGCGCGCGGTCAAAGACAAATACATGGGCCCGCTGATCAGCACGATCATGACCCGCTGTATTCACTGCACGCGCTGCGTCCGGTTTTCCTCCGAGGTTGGCGGCGTCGAAGACATGGGCCTTCTGAACCGCGGCGAGGGCGCCGAGATCTCGACCTTGGAAAAAGCGGTTTCCAGCGAATTGTCGGCCAATGTCATCGACCTCTGCCCGGTCGGGGCACTGACATCGCGTCCCTATAAGTTCAACGCCCGTCCCTGGGAATTGAAGAAGACCGAATCCATCGACGTGATGGACGGTGTCGGCTCCAACATCCGTGTCGATGCGCGGGGCAACGAAGTGCTGCGCGTTCTGCCGCGCCTGAACGAGGACGTGAACGAAGAGTGGATTTCAGACAAGACGCGCTATGCCTGCGACGGTTTGGGCAAGCGGCGTCTGGATAAGGTCTTTGTGCGCGGGGCCGACGGCAAGCTGGCGCCGTCGGATTGGCCGCAAGCCTTCTCGCTGATCGCCGAAAAGCTCAAGGGCGCGGATGCGTCCCAGATCGCCGCAATCGCCGGCGATCAATGCGATGTTGAGAGCATGTACGCCCTGAAGGATCTGATGGGCCGGTTGGGCGTCAAGAATCTGGACTGCCGCCAGGATGGCGCGAAGGTGGACCCGAATGTCCGGTCCTCTTATCTGTTCAACAGTTCTATCGCCGGAATCGACGAAGCGGACGCAGTCTTGATCGTCGGATCGAACCCGCGTTGGGAAGCGCCGATCATCAATGCGCGCATCCGCAAACGCTGGCTCTCGGGCAAGCTCAAGGTCGCGCTGATCGGCGAGCAGAAGGACCTGACCTACGATTACGATTATGTCGGCGCCGGGCCGGACAGTTTGAAGGACCTCGCCGACGGCAAGCATTCCTTCCTGGATGTCCTGAAAGGTGCCGAAAGGCCGATGGTCATTTTGGGCCCGGGCGCGGTCGCGCGCGAAGACGGGGCCGCTATCATGGCCGCCGTCCATACCCTGGTCGACCAGACAGGCATGGTGAAGGACGGCTGGAACGGTTTCAATGTGCTGACGACGGCGGCCAGCCGGGTCGGCGGGCTGGATATAGGCTTCGCGCCGGGCAAGGACGGCCTCGATACTCAAGGCATCTTGGACGGTGCTGCGTCGGGTGCGGTGAAAGTGGTCTACTTGCTGGCCGCGGACGAAATCGACATGTCCAAGCTGAAGGACGCCTTCGTGATCTATCAGGGGCATCACGGCGACGCGGGCGCGCATGTGGCGGATGTCATCCTGCCGGGCGCCGCCTATACCGAGAAGCCGGGCATCTATGTGAATACCGAAGGGCGCGTTCAGTTGGCGCGCCGGGCGGTGTTCCCGCCGGGCGACGGCCGCGAGGATTGGACGATCCTCCGTGCGCTGTCGGATACGGTTGGCCAGACGCTGCCTTATGACAATCTGGGCGATCTTCGCCAGGCGATCCGCGGCGATTGCGCGCATATGATCGAGATTGATGCCGCGCCGACCGCCGAATGGGGCGATTTCGGCACGCCGGGGAACATGTCCTCCGCCGCATTCGTTTCGCCGATCGAAAATTTCTATGTAACCGATCCGATCAGCCGGGCTTCCGACACCATGGCGGAATGCACGCGGGTTATCCTGAACGGGGAAGCGGAGCAGGGGACCGGCACCGATGGTTAATCCCGAAACCTGGTTCGAAGGCGTTTGGTGGTCGGACTATGTTCTGCCGACCGGCACCATTGTCTTCTTCATTCTGTGCATCGTTCTGCCGCTGCTGATTTCCGTCGCCTACCTGACGCTTGCCGAACGCAAGGTCATCGGCTGGATGCAGTTGCGCAAGGGCCCGAACGTGGTCGGTCCCTTCGGCCTTTTGCAGCCTTTTGCCGACGGTGCGAAGCTGTTCCTGAAGGAAACCATCATCCCGTCGGGGTCGAGCCGTTTCCTCTTCATCTTCGCCCCGATGCTGACCTTCATCCTCAGCCTTGTCGCCTGGGCCGTCATACCTTTCGATGCGGGCTGGGTGCTGGCGGATATCAATGTGGGGATCTTGTATCTCTTCGCGATTTCCTCGCTTGGCGTATACGGCATCATCATCGCGGGTTGGGCGTCGAACTCCAAATACGCCTTCCTGGGCGCGCTGCGGTCGGCGGCGCAAATGGTGTCTTACGAAGTCTCCATGGGGTTCGTGATCATTTCAGTGCTGCTGATCGTGGGGTCATTGAACCTGACGGATATCGTCGAGAAGCAGAAAACCATCTGGTTCTTCATCCCGATGTTCCCGATGTTCGTGATCTTCTTCATCTCCGCGCTCGCCGAAACGAACCGCGCGCCGTTCGACCTTCCGGAAGCGGAAGCCGAACTGGTGTCAGGCTATAACGTCGAGTATTCGGCGATGACCTTCGCGCTGTTCTTCCTGGGCGAATACGCGAACATGATCCTGATGAGCGGCATGACCGCGGTTCTGTTCCTGGGCGGTTGGCTGCCGCCGATGGATATCGCGCCCTTCAATCTGATACCGGGCGTTATCTGGTTCGCGTTGAAGATCGCTTTCGTATTGTTCTGTTTCCTTTGGGTTCGCGCGACTTTCCCGCGCTATCGCTATGACCAGCTGATGCGGCTGGGCTGGAAGGTTTTCCTGCCCTTCACGCTGTTCTGGGTGGTGGCGACGGCCGGTGTTCTGGTCGCGTTCGACTGGCTGCCGAAGTGATTTCGGCGGACCAGGTCGGTAATGGTTTGAGTAAGACGAGGTAGAGACCGCAAATGGCGACGCTTGATAGAGTGGCCCGTTCCTTCCTTCTGGGAGAGTTGGTGAGCGGCATGGCCTTGACGTTGAAGACCATGTTCAAGCCGAAACACACGATCAACTACCCCTATGAGAAGGGGCCGTTGAGCCCCCGCTTCCGGGGCGAGCACGCGTTGCGCCGATATCCGAACGGCGAGGAACGCTGCATCGCCTGCAAGCTGTGCGAGGCGGTGTGCCCGGCGCAGGCGATCACGATCGAGGCCGAACCGCGCGCCGATGGCAGCCGCCGGACCACGCGCTACGATATCGACATGACCAAATGCATCTATTGCGGCTTCTGTCAGGAAGCCTGTCCGGTGGATGCGATCGTCGAGGGACCGAATTTCGAATTCGCGACCGAGACACGGGAAGAGCTGTTCTACAACAAGGACAAATTGTTGGAGAACGGTGAGAGATGGGAAGTGGAAATCGCGTCGAATATTGCTCTCGACGCACCGTACAGATAAACACGCAACCGTTTGGTGGGATTGGGCTTTCGCCCACGTCCCATTGACGGTTTGACCGAATTGCTGGCCTTCGGGCCAAGACTTGGATCGAAGGCCCTAGCGGGTCCGGGGGAAAGATGGTCGTACAGGCATTGGCATTCTACTTGTTCGCCGCGGTCACCGTCGCGTGCGGGGTAATGGTCATTACCGCGCGCAACCCGGTGCACGCCGTCCTGTTCCTGATCCTGGCCTTCTTCAACGCCGCCGGGTTGTTCGTGCTGCAAGGCGCCGAGTTCCTGGCGATGATCCTGGTCATCGTCTATGTCGGTGCGGTCGCCGTGCTGTTCCTCTTCGTCGTCATGATGCTGGACGTCAATTTCGCCGAACTCAGGGCGGGTTTTGCGAAATACCTGCCGATCGGCGCGGTGATCAGCCTGATCCTGCTGGCTGAACTGGTTTTGCTGGGCGCGGGATGGGTTTTCGACGCAAATACGGCAACCGTTGCGTCCTCGCCGACGCCGCCCTCCGCGGAGGTTCATAATACCGAGGCGCTCGGCCTGCTGCTCTACACCAAATACGTCTACCTGTTCCAAGGCGCGGGCATGATCCTGTTGGTTGCCATGGTCGGCGCCATCGTCCTGACCCACCGCGTGCGCCAAGGCGTGAAGCGGCAGCGGATCGGCGATCAGGTCGCCCGGAGTTCCAAGGACGAAGTCAAAGTGGTCAAGGTACAGACGGGGAGCGGAATCTAATGTTGGAAATCGGCCTCGCTCATTACCTCACGGTCGCGGCGATCCTGTTTACGTTGGGATTGATGGGGATCTTCCTGAACAGGAAGAACGTCATCGTCATCCTGATGTCCATCGAACTGATGTTGTTGGCCGTAAACATCAATCTGGTCAGCTTTTCGACCTTCCTGAACGACCTGGTCGGCCAGATCTTCGCGATCTTCGTGTTGACCGTCGCGGCGGCGGAAGCGGCCATCGGCTTGGCGATCCTGGTGGTCTATTACCGGAATCGCGCCTCCATCGCGGTGGACGACATCAACGCGATGAAGGGTTAGGGCCTGTAAGGGTCTGGACCGGCGCGGCGCCTGCCGCATCCGGTTTCGTAGAATGAATTTGGCCCGGTCGGGCCGTAGATGAGTAGAAGATAGGGTAGGGGATATCCCGGACATGGAAGCAGCCATTGTATTCCTTCCGCTGTTGGGCGCGATCATCGCCGGATTTTTCGGTAAGGTGCTCCGCGACCTCGGCGCGCAGGTAATCACCTGCCTCTTCATCGTCATCTCGGCGGTTTTGAGCTGGATCGTCTTCTTCCGGGTCACGGCAGAGGGATCGAGCGAGACCATCACGCTTTTCACCTGGGTCGCCTCGGGCGATTTCGTATTCGATTGGGCGCTTCGCATCGACTCGCTGACGGCCGTGATGCTGATCGTGGTGACGACGGTCAGTTCCGTCGTTCATATCTATTCCATCGGCTATATGCACCACGACCCGGCGGTGCCGCGGTTCTTCGCCTATCTCAGCTTCTTCACCTTCGCCATGCTGACGCTGGTGACGGCGGACAACCTGGTGCAGATGTTCTTCGGATGGGAAGGCGTCGGTGTTGCCTCCTACCTGTTGATCGGGTTCTGGTTCCATAAGCCGAGTGCCTGCGCGGCCGCTATCAAGGCCTTCCTGGTCAACCGCGTCGGTGATATTGGCTTCGCACTGGGCATTTTCGCGGTCTTCGTGCTGACAGGCAGCGTCCAGTTGGACGTGATTTTCGCTGCGATGCCGTCGCTGACGGAAACAACCCTGGTCTTCCTGGGCATGGAATTCGACGCCATCACCGTCGTCGCGTTGCTGCTGTTCATGGGCGCGATGGGGAAATCGGCCCAGCTTGGCCTGCACACCTGGCTCCCGGATGCGATGGAAGGCCCGACGCCGGTCTCCGCGCTGATCCACGCGGCAACCATGGTGACCGCGGGCGTCTTCATGGTTTGCCGTCTGTCGCCGATCTTCGAATATTCCGACACTGCCTTGGCCGTCGTCACCATCGTCGGCGCATCGACCGCCTTCTTCGCCGCCACGATCGGCCTGACGCAGACGGATATCAAACGGGTCATCGCCTATTCGACCTGTTCGCAGCTGGGTTACATGTTTTTCGCCGCGGGCGTCAGCGCTTATCCGGCGGCGATGTTCCATCTGACGACCCACGCCTTTTTCAAGGCGCTGCTGTTCCTCGGCGCGGGATCGGTGATCCACGCCATGTCGGACGAACAGGACATGCGCAGGATGGGCGGCCTCGCGAAGATGATCCCGCTGACCTACGGCTTCATGTGGATCGGCTCGCTGGCCCTGATGGGCTTTGGTATTCCGGGCACCGGGATCGGCTTCGCCGGGTTCCATTCCAAGGATATCGTGCTGGAAGCGGCGTACGGCGCCCATACCGGGTTCGGGCAGTATGCTTTCTGGCTCGGCATCATGGCGGCCTTCATGACCGCGTTCTACTCCGGCCGCCTGCTGTTCATGACCTTCCACGGCGATCCGCGCTGCGACGAAAAGACTTTTGCCCATGTCCATGAATCGCCGGCCGTCATGTGGGCGCCCCTGGTCATCTTGGTGCTGGGATCGCTCTTCGCAGGCGCATTCTTCTACAGCGGGTTCGTCGGCGATGACATGGCCGGCTTCTGGGGTAACTCGATCCTGATCCTGGATGAGCACAAGGCCCTTGAGAACGCGCATCACAGCCCGTTCTGGGTCAAGTCTGCGCCGCTGGTCGTCGGGCTGGTCGGGCTGGGTTTATCCTACATCATCTACTGCAAGTCGCCCGGCATGGCGCCGCGGATCGCGGAACGGATGGGCGGGCTGTACCGTTTCAGCCTGAACAAGTGGTATTTCGACGAACTGTATGACGCAATTTTCGTGAAGCCGGCTTTCGCGATCGGCCGGATCTTCTGGAAGAAGGGCGATCAGGGAACCATCGACCATTTCGGTCCCGATGGCATTTCCGGCGCCACGGTAAAGGTCTCAAAGGGCGCCAGCCTGCTGCAGACCGGTTATGTTTATCATTACGCCTTTGCGATGCTGATCGGCGTCGTGGCGTTCGTTTCTTGGTACGTGTTCACTGGCTGAGCCAGCGTGGGGAGCGTCTGACGCATGTTCGAAGGATTTGGATGGCTGTCGATAACGACCTTCCTGCCGTTGGTAGGGGCGCTCTTTATTCTCGTCCTGATCAAGGGCGAGGAGCAGGACGTCGCGAGGAACGCGCGTTGGGCGGCGCTCTTCACGTCATTGGCGACCTTCGCGGCCTCGCTGATCGTGCTTGCCGGGTTTGACGGATCGACCGCCGACTTCCAACTGGTCGAAAAGATCGCCTGGATTCCCGGGTTCAATATCAATTACGAAATGGGCGTCGATGGCATTTCCATCTGGTTCGTGCTGCTGTCGACCCTGTTGACGCCGCTGTGCATTCTGGCGAGCTGGGAAGCGATCAAGACGCGGGTCCGTGAGTACATGATCGCCTTCCTGGTTCTGGAAACCATGATGGTCGGCATGTTCTGCGCGCTCGATATCGTGGTCTTCTACATCTTCTTCGAAGGCGTGTTGATCCCGATGTTCCTGATCATCGGGATATGGGGCGGCGCGCGCCGTATCTACGCCGCTTTCAAGTTCTTCCTCTATACGCTGCTCGGTTCCGTGCTGATGCTTGTCGCCATTCTGGTGATGTACTGGCAGGCGGGCGCGACCAGCATCGAAACGCTGATGGCCTATGGCTTCGATCCCGGCCTGCAGACGTGGCTCTGGCTCGCCTTCTTCGCGTCCTTTGCGGTCAAGGTGCCGATGTGGCCGGTTCATACCTGGCTGCCCGACGCCCACGTGGAAGCGCCAACCGCAGGGTCTGTCATTCTGGCCGGCGTGCTGCTGAAAATGGGCGGGTACGGGTTCCTGCGCTTTTCGTTGCCGATGTTCCCGGAGGCCTCGGCCTTTTTCGCCCCGCTGGTATTCTGGCTTTCGGTGATCGCGGTGGTGTACACCTCGCTTGTCGCGCTGGTGCAGCAGGACATGAAAAAGCTGATCGCCTATTCGTCCATTGCGCATATGGGGTTCGTCACCGCGGCGATCTTCAGCGTCAATGAACAGGCGATTTCAGGATCCGTCATTCAGATGTTGAGCCACGGACTTGTTTCCGGCGCACTCTTCCTCTGTGTCGGCGTGATCTATGACCGCATGCATACACGCGATATCGATCGTTACGGCGGCCTTGTCGAGCGGATGCCGAAATACGCGCTGATTTTCATGTTGATGACCATGGCCTCGGTCGGTCTACCGGGCACCAGCGGCTTCGTCGGGGAATTCCTGATCCTGGTCGGCGCCTATCAGGAATCGACGTGGTTGGCCGTGGGCCTTGCCACCGGGATGGTGCTGGGGGCGGCCTATATGCTCTACCTCTACCGCCGGGTGGTCTTCGGCAAGCTTACCAAGGAAGACCTTCTGACGATCAAGGATATGACCCCGCGGGAAGTCGCGATTTTCGCGCCGCTGATCATCCTGGTGCTGTGGATGGGGATCTATCCGTCGACCTTCCTGGACCCGATCGAAGTGTCGGTGCAGAAAGTCGTTGCGGACTATCAGACTGCCTTGGCCGCCGGTGCGCCGGGGGTCAAGGATGTGGCGAGCGCCGCATTCGGTTGGGCCAAATAGGGCCGGTAATTGGGATTTGACCGTTTCGCAGTTGTGAACGGAACTGGGTTGGGATTGTAGCGAGATGTCTGAACTGCCTGTCATGATGCCAGCATCGCCGGAAATCTTTCTGGCTTGCGCCGCAATGGCGATGATGATGGTCGGCGTATTCGTTCGGGCGGAAAACGCCTACCGGGTGGTCAGCACGCTGGCGATCGTATCCCTGGTGGTCGCGGGTGGGTTGGTCCTGAATGTCGGCGGCGGCCGGCAGGAAGCGCTGTTCGGCTTCTTCGTGGTCGATGATTTCGCGGTCTTCATGAAGACACTGATCTTGATCGGCTCGGTCCTGGCCCTGGTGATGAGCGACGGCTATGTCCAACGGGAAAAGATGGACCGGTTCGAATTCCCGATCCTGATCACCTTTGCGACGCTCGGCATGCTGATGATGGTGTCGGCGAACGACCTACTGTCGCTTTATATCGGCCTGGAACTGCAAAGCCTGTCGCTTTACGTGGTCGCCTCGTTCCAGCGGGATTCAATCCGGTCGACGGAATCCGGCCTCAAATACTTCGTCCTCGGCGCCTTGTCGTCAGGCATGCTGCTTTACGGTTGTTCGCTGATCTACGGCTTCAGCGGCACGACGCAGTTCGACGTCCTGGCGCAGATCCTGAATGGTGAGGACACGTCCAAGGGCGTGATTGTCGGTGTCGTCTTCCTGATCGCGGCGCTGGCTTTCAAGGTTTCCGCCGTACCGTTCCATATGTGGACGCCGGACGTGTATGAAGGGGCGCCGACCCCGGTCACGGCATTCTTCTCCGTCGCGCCGAAAATCGCCGCCATGGCACTGTTCCTGCGCACGATGTTGAGCCCGTTCGGCGAACTCGCCGCGGATTGGGGCCAGATCATCTGGCTGGTGTCGGTCGCCTCCATGTTGCTCGGCGCTTTCGCGGCAATCGCGCAGACCAACATCAAACGCCTGATGGCCTACAGTTCGATTGGCCATATCGGCTATGCCTTGATGGGGCTGGCGGCCGGGAATGAGGAAGGCCTCAAGGGCGTCCTGATCTATCTGGCGATCTATTTGATCATGAATGTTGGTGTTTTCGCCTGCATCTTGTCCATGAAAGTCCAGAACAGGATGGTTGAGAACATCACCGACCTGGCTGGCCTTGGGAAATCCAATCCCGCCATGGCGGTCCTGCTGATGGTGTTGATGTTCTCGATGGCGGGTATTCCGCCCATGGCCGGATTCTTCGGCAAGTTCTTCGTCTTCATGGCGGCCTTGAACGCGGAACTCTATGCACTCGCAATCATCGGCGCGGTGAGCAGTGTGGTCAGCGCCTTCTACTATCTGCGCATCATCAAGATCATGTATTTCGACGAACCCGTGGAAGGTTTCGACAAGATCGCGACCATGGGGCTGCGCGGTGTGATGATCGTTTCCGGCGTGTTGACGGCCGTTTTGTTCATTTATCTGCCGGGCATTACGGATCCGGCGACGGCGGCGGCGGCCTCCCTGTTTGGGGGTTAGAGGGTCGGGGGCTGACGCGCGACGCGGTCCGCCCCCGCATCGGGAAAAACAATGACGCTGACCGATACGCCCGTTCTACCGGCGGGCTTTGCCCTGCATCACCTCGACATGGTTTCCTCCACCATGGACGAAGCGCGCGCCTTGATCGCCGATGATCCTGCCATGGAGCAGGTCGTGTGGTCGGACACGCAATCCGGCGGGCGGGGCCGCCGCGGACGGGAATGGATTTCCCCCGCCGGCAACCTCTATCTGACGGTGGCGATCCGGAATGAAGTGCCGCTCGCCCGGGCCGCCGAATGCTCCTTCGTGGCGGCGCTCGCACTGCACAGCGCCATATCCGATTTGCGTCCCGCCTTGACGGACAGGCTGCGCCTTAAATGGCCGAACGACGTCTTGATCGACGGTGCAAAGATCGCCGGCCTGTTGCTGGAACTGGAAGCCGGCGGCAAATGGGTGCTGATCGGCTGCGGGGTGAACGCTGCATCAAGCCCGGAAGGCATGCCCTATCAGACGACAAACCTGCTGGCCGAGGGCGCGTATGTGCCGCCGGGCCAACTGCTGCAGGCCTTCATCGACGAATTGCAGAAATGGCGCAGGTTATGGGTGGGCGAAGGGTTTTCCCCGATCCGCAGCGCTTGGCTGAACCACGCGATGGGGTTGGGCGGGGAGGTGACCGCCAATCTTGGTGATCGTTCGATAAAGGGGATTTTCCAGGACTTGGACGAAAACGGCGCGTTGCGATTGCGTCTTTCAGACGGAGAGGTCATGACCATTGCTGCCGGGGATATCGTCTTCCCCGGGACGGCGGGCGGTTGACCCCGCCACTTGTAGTAAGGGGCCGGCGGATCAATATGATCCATTCGGGGAGAGTGAGGACCAGAGATGTTGTTGCTGATCGATAGCGGAAACACCAATGTCGTTTTCGCCGTGCATGACGGCGAGAAGCCGTTGGCATCCTGGCGTTGCGGCAATGACCCGCGCCGTACGGCCGATGAATACGCGGTCTGGCTCAGTCAACTGATGTCCTTGAAGGGCTATACGTTCGATGACATAGAGTCCTGCGTCATCGCGAGTGTGGTGCCTGAGACGCTCTTCAACCTGAAACGGCTATGCGAGAAATATGTGCCTAAGCCGATGCTGGTTGTCGGAGAAAAGGGAACCAATCTTGGCATTCAGGTCCTGATCGACCGCCCGGAACAGGTCGGCGCCGACCGTCTCGTCGGGGTGATCGCCGCCCATGTGAAATACGGCGGGCCGCTGATGGTGCTGGATTTCGGGACGGCGACGTCCTTCGACATTGCGGATGCGGAAGGAAACTTCCGGGGTGGGGTCCTGGCCCCCGGCGTGCATCAATCCGTAGAAGCGCTCTATATGGCTGCTCGCAAGCTGCCGAGGGTGGAAATCGCGAAACCGGAGACCGTTATCGGAAGGGCGACGGTGCCGGCGATGCAGTCCGGTATCTATTGGGGATATCTTTCGATGGTGGAAGGGCTGATTTCGCGTATACAGGCGGAATACGGCGAACCGATGACGGTTATCGCGACCGGCGGGCTCAGTGCGCTCTTCGCCGACGCGACAAATGCAATCAACGTGACCGATCCCGATCTGACATTGACGGGGCTGGTTGAAATTTATCGACGAAACAGCCGGTGATCTTGGGGATGGCGCAGTCCGACCCCAAGGCGATACGACCGGCGTGAGAGGTTCATGATAGAGAAGAATTATGAGGAGACCGGCGAGCCCGGCTCCGACGAAATTATTTTTGTGCCTTTGGGCGGAACCGGTGAGATCGGGATGAACCTGAATCTCTATGGCCATGCGGGCAAATGGATGATGGTCGATCTTGGGATCACCTTCGATGACGGCCGGACCCCGGGGGTCGACGTCATCATGCCCGACCCCGCTTTTATCGAGGAACGGCGTGAAAACCTTGCCGGCTTGGTTCTGACCCATGCCCATGAGGACCATCTGGGCGCCGTGCAGTATCTGTGGGACGGGTACGACTGCCCGATTTATGCGACGCCTTTCACCGCCGCGATCCTGCGCCGAAAACTGCAGGAAAACGGGTTCTCCAGCCTACCGAAGATCATCGAGATTCCGATGTCCGGCAATTTCCAGGTCGGTCCTTTCGACATCGAACTGGTCACCTTGACCCACTCGATCCCGGAACCGAATGCGCTGATCATCCGCTGCGCCGCCGGGACGGTCATGCATACCGGGGACTGGAAGCTGGACCCCGATCCGAAAGTCGGGCCGACCACCGACGAAGCGGCGCTCATCCGGGCCGGGGAGGAAGGTGTCCTCGCCATGGTCTGTGACAGCACGAACGCGATGAACCCGGGCCATTCGGGGTCGGAAGGCAGTGTGCGCGACAACCTGGTCGAATTGGTCGGGACGTTGAAGGGTAAGGTGGCCATCGCCTGTTTCGCGTCCAACATCGCGCGGATCGAAAGTGCGGTTAAGGCGGCGGAAGCATGTGGGCGTAAAGTGTCGCTTGTCGGCCGTTCCATGCACCGGATGACCGAAGCCGCGCGGGAAACCGGCTACCTGACCGATCTGCCCACGTTCCTGCCGGATGACGAAGTCGACCGCCTGCCGCCCAACAAGGTGCTGTTGATTTGTACCGGCAGCCAAGGTGAGCCCCGGGCCGCACTGAGCCGCATCGCGCGTGACGACCATCCGACGATCTCGCTGGGTGAGGGGGATACGGTAATTTTCTCCAGCCGCGAGATTCCGGGGAACGAGGTCGGCATCGCCCGCTTGCAGAACCAGCTGACCGAGCTCGGCTGCACGATCATCACCGCGCGGGATCACGATATCCATACATCCGGCCATCCGAACCGGGATGAGCTGACCCAGATGTATCAGTGGATCCGGCCCAGCATCGCCGTGCCCGTGCATGGCGAAATCCGGCATCTGACCGCGCATGCGGAATTGGCCCAGGAATGCCAGGTGCCGCATACGATCGTGCCCTTCAATGGCGACGTGCTGCGTTTGAGCAAGACCGACGGCGTCAGCGTCGTCGATGAAGTCTATGCCGGGCGCCTTGCCCTGGACGGCGATCGTCTGGTTCCTTTCGACAGCCATGGAATCCGGGAACGGCGTCAAATATCCTGGAACGGGTGTGCCGTCGTCAGCGTGACACTGGACCGACGTGGCGATTTGGCCGCCCAGCCGGCGATCACGGTCTTCGGTCTTTTCGACCCGACCGACAATGACAAGGACGGCCTGGTGGCGGCAGTCGAACGGGCTGTCGGCAAGGCCGGTGCGAAGACGCGGTCGGATAACAAGCAGATCGAGGAGGCGGTGCGGATCAGTTTGCGGCGCGAGTTGCAGACGATCACAGGCAAAAGGCCGCCTGTTTCCGTGCATGTGGCACGGGTATAATCCTGAACCCCGCGCATAGGACCTGGGTTGGACGTGGAGAATTGATATGATTGGACGCTTGAATCACGTGGCGATCGTGGTACCGGATCTTGAAGCAGGATCGCGGACTTATCGGTCGACCTTGGGCGCGAAAGTGTCCGACCCCCAGGACCTGCCAGCACATGGCGTCACCACCGTTTTCGTGGAACTGCCGAACACCAAGATCGAACTGCTGCATCCTTTGGGGGAGGCGTCGCCGATCGCCAAGTTCCTTGAGAACAATCCGTCCGGCGGCATTCACCACGTCTGCTACGAGGTCGAGGACATCATCGCAGCGCGCGACAAGCTGGAATCGGACGGCATGCGGGTTTTGGGTGACGGGGAACCGAAGACCGGCGCCCACGGCAAGCCCGTCCTATTCCTGCATCCCAAGGATTTCATGGGCACGCTCGTCGAACTCGAACAGGTCTGATTGAGGTTTTATCCACCATGGGCATCGCTTCCACCATTGTCGTCTTCATCATCATCTGGTGGTTGGTCTTCTTCACCGTTCTGCCCTATGGCAACCGCCCGCCGGCGGAGGTTGAAGAGGGGATGGAACCCGGCGCCCCGGAGCGGCCGCGCCTGTGGCGGAAAGCCGCGATCACGACGGTGATCGCCCTGGTGGTCTTCGGCCTCTACTGGGTCGTACAGGACCAGGGTTGGATCAGCTTCCGCGGCAATCCTTTCGACAAGACCGGACAATAGGGCGCGTGCATTGAGCGGGTATTGCGACGCCGCGACCGGCGATCCCCTGCATGGTCCCTATCATGACCGGGAATACGGTTTCCCAATTCAGGATGAATCCCAACTTTTCGAACGGTTGGTCTTCGAAATCAATCAAGCCGGCCTCAGTTGGGCCTTGATCCTGCGTAAGCAGGACGGGTTCCGGGCGGCGTATGACGGGTTCGATGTGGACAAGGTCGCGTCCTATGGCGAGGCCGATGTGGCGCGGTTGCTGGTGGACGACCGAATCGTCCGCAACCGCTTGAAGGTGAATGCCGCGGTTCACAACGCGCGGATCGTTCAAGGCATGCGGGAAAGCCATGACGGATTCGCCAACTGGATCGCCGCCCATCATCCTCTGCGGAAGCCGGATTGGGTGAAACTGTTCAAGAAGACCTTCAAATTCACGGGGGGAGAGATCACCGGAGAGTTCCTGATGTCCATCGGATATCTGCCGGGCGCGCATAAGGAAGAATGCCCGGTTCATGCTGAGATAGCGAAGCAAGACCCGCCATGGATGTTGGTGTCGGCCTCTTTCTGGAAAGAGTGATCCCCCAAAATTCACTTTAAAAACAATTCTGTATGACCGCATTCAGCGATTGAGACGGTGTGTTTTCTAGAGGGAGGATCGTACGGGGGGA
>CAYGKA010000015.1:57368-87134 GCA_964350445.1 uncultured Flavobacteriaceae bacterium | reverse complement strand
GGGATATCGGCGTCCAAAAGTGACCCCCCTGATAATTGAGTTCAGAAGCTTCCTCAAAGGATTGAGGGGGCCTTTTGCGGCCACGCAAGCGCATGCGCTTGCACTGTGGTATAGCGGCTCGCTCACGGTTGATCAGGCTGCCGGTGGATTCAGCTCGCTTTTGGGCGAGCAGGGCGCGTTCTTTTATGAGATCGAGTTCGGCGCAACAGACGACGATCCTTCGTCCATCGCGGGCACTATCCTGGATGCCATCCTGTTGCGCGGCATCAGGTTCGTTGACCAGACATTCGTCGACACGGCGACGGTGGCGCTCGACATTAATTTCAACTCGTCCGACGGCTTCAATTTCGTGACGATGGCGCAATCGACCTCGTCGGCGGATTTTTCGAATGTCTCGTTCTGTATCATCGCGGCATTCAACCCGGAACTGTTTCTGGTGAACCCGCTTCTGCAAGGCCAAGGCGGCCAATTCGGACTGTTCTACGACCTTCTGTTCCGGAGCACTACCCCTGACCGTCCCGGCAACAGCGATTCCGTCGTCGGGATCGACGATCCGGTCAGCGGGTTGTTCCGGGCCGTTGGCACCATCGACAGCATCACCTTGGCGACGGGAAATCCTGACTTTGATCCTGCCCCGGACTCCGATCCGGATCCGGGCAATGGCGGACAGCAACCGCCGGTCACGACGGTTCCGGTACCGGGCGCGGTTCCGCTGTTGCTGTCGGCATTGGGCGGATTTGCGCTGCTTCTTCGGCGGCGCAAAGTGAGGGCATCGCTTTGACCGTATTTGCGAATTCTACGCGTCTCTTTGGCCTCACTCCGGTGGGGCCATTTTTTTTGCGCGGCCTTCCGACGTCGGTCGTGAATCGTGCTGTCACGGGACACGGAACGGGTTTGGCTGCGTCCCGACATGAAACAGCCCGCCAGGAGTTCTAGGCGGGCTTGCTTCACGGATTAGGCGGCAAGGGTGGTTACATGGACCCTTCGACCACTGTCAGGCCCAGTGAATGCCACGCCTGCATTCCGCCCCGGTAATACATAATTCTTTCCGCGGGATAGCCTTCCCGCAGCATCGCCTTGATGGCCATTGGCGATTGCCCGCACCATGGGCCGTTGCAGAACAGCAGCACGTCCTCGGCATTGGTGCAGTCCCATGACCCGTCGGCCTTTTTTTCACAGCCGATTTCGTCGAGCCGGCTCGCCATCTCCGTATAGGGCATGTTGATGGCTCCTGGGATGGTGCCCTCCAAATGCCATTCGATGGTGCGGCCATCGATCAGTTTCCCGCCTTTTTCTGCAAAGGCGAGCAGTTCCATCTCGCCGACCGTCGTGACGCCAGGCGCGACCTCCATCGGCTGAATGCAGAATGGCGGACATTTGCGGGATGTCTTGGCATAGGTCGGGTGAATGGTCGCTTCGGTATCCTGGTTGCGCATGATCTCAACCGGGCCGTCCGGTGTCTGGACCGTGACGCTGGGCGTTTTGGCGTTCAGCTTGACGTCCAGTTCCGCCGCCGTTGCGTTTTGAATCCCGAAAAGCAGGGCGACGGCTACTGTAACCAATCCTAGAATTCGCATGGGTTCCTCCCCCGATATTTGTGCAGGCATGTCGGCATTTTTTGATCTCCGTTGGGCATGGCGGAGCGCCGAGATATTGTGCACCATATGCAATAATTTCTATATGTGTAAATATGGCAAGTGCGAATCCGGCTCGCGCGCGGGGCCGGACGGCCGCACCCCCGCGTTCCGGCCGGAACGTCCCGTCTAACGGGCGTGCGTCAGGGCGGTCTCTACAAGCGTCGCGATCTGGTCGACCGTCGCGGGGCAAGGGTTTGTCGCCGCGGCGCTGTCCCTGATCGCCTTCTTGGCGATGCGCCGCGCGCAATCACTTGGCACATCGATGTCGCTCAAGGAGCGCGGGATGCCGATCTCGTCGAGCAGCCGTTCCACGCCGGCGATAAAACCCTCGACGGAGGTGTCACCCAAGCCGGATGCCTGCGCCATCCGAACCACCTTGCCCTCCAGCCCGGGCAGATTGAAGCGAAGGACAACCGGCAGGACGATGGCGTTTGTCAGGCCGTGCTGGGTATCGAACTCTGCGCCAACCATGTGAGAAATCGCGTGCACCAGCCCGAGGCCCTTCATGAACGCGATTCCGGCGAGGCAGGAACCCACCAGCATCCCCCCGCGCGCCGCCATGTTTTCCGGTTCCTTCACGGCGACCGGCAGCCAACGGGCCACGAGGCCCAGGCCCTCGAGCGCCAATCCATCACAAAGCGGGTGAAAACCGGGAACCAGATAGGCCTCGATCGCATGCGTCATCGCATCGGCCCCGGTCCAGGCGGTCATGGCGCGCGGCAACCCTATGGTCAATGCCGGATCGAGTATGACGAGCGCGGGCTTGAGCTCGGGATGCCAGATGCAGAACTTCATCCCTTGCCCGACATCGGTGACCATCGCGGTGCTTGCCGTCTCGGCCCCCGTCCCCGCCGTCGTGGGAATGGTGATGAGGGCCGGAAAGGGGACGGCAATGGCCAGGGCGGGCCGTTCGAATTCGAAGTCCCACAAATCGACGTCGTTGGTGGCGGTCAGGCAGATCGATTTGCCCCCATCCATCGCGCTGCCGCCGCCGATCGCGATGACCGCATCATGGCCGCCCGCGCGGAACGCCGTGCGGCCCGATGCAATCTCGTCATCGCGTGGATTGGGGGAAATGTCGGCGAACACTTGGCACCGCAGGCCCGCATCGATCAGATGCTTCCGCAGGTCGGCGACGAAAGGCAGGCCTCGGCTGCCCCGGTCGGTCACGATCAGCGGATTGGACAAACCCATTGCCGCGCAGCGCGGCCCGATCTCGGCCAACCGCCCCGGTCCATAAGCGATGGCGACGGGAAACGTCCAGTCTTGAGGCTCAAGAATTCCGTCGTTCAGGAGCGGTGCCGTCATCTAGGATTTCCGTCTTAAAGATCATTGCTGTGGCAGAAGGCCCGAGCGATCCATAAAGAATGTATTTGACGGGCAGCGGTTAACAACCCCAATCCGCCCGAAGGCACCAAATCCTCCCGCCGCAGCATGAAGAACTGGAACCGGATGCGGCGATGGGGCCCTTCGTTACCCTGCGGGTGGTGTTCGGGGGACCGTCATCCGCCGTCGGCGGAGAGACGGGGTGCAAACGAGCAATCCCGAACGCGCATCGTGGTCTGGCCCGCTGCCGTCCTGTCGATTCTGCCGGGCCTTTTCTTTTCCGGGCGCCGGCGCATAGGATTGGGCCGAGAACAAATACCGGTACAGGGGGAAACAATGGCCGTATTGGTGACGGGCGCGCTGGGGCATATCGGCATGTGGGTGGCGACCCGGCTGTTGGAGGAAGGTGACGAGGTCATCGCCTTCGACCAACACATGCCCGAATTCGAACGGCTGGCGACGGACGAGCTGAAGGCGCACGACGCCAGGATCACCCGTGAATCGGGCGACGTGACTGACCCCGCCGTCATCGATGCCCTGTTCCTGAAACACGCCGGCCGGATCGACGGGGTGATCCATATCGCTTCCGTCGCCGGGGTGCCCGCCTTCACAGAACGCCCGCGCCAGTTCCTGGGCCTGAACATCATGGGCACGGTGAATGTTCTCGACGCAGCGCGCACAAACGGCGTCAAGAAATTCACCTATATTTCCTCCGGCGCGGTCTATGGCACGCGCGAAGGACCGATGAAGGAGAGCGATTGCCCGACGCCCAGCGACCTCTACGGCGCCTCGAAACTGGCGGGTGAGGAACTGGTCCTTAAATTCGGCGACACCTACGGGATGGAGACGGTCTGCACCCGCGTCTATTTCGTCTTTGGGCCGGGCCGGCGGCCGGACCCGATGTTCCCGATTTACCGCTGGGCCTTCGGCCCGCTGGACGGGGTGACGGGCCTGACCAATGACAGCGGCGCGGATCAGTTGCTGGATTTCACCCATGTCTTCGACACCGCCCAGGGCATCGTGAAGGCCTATCGCGCCCTGCCGACCAAGAGCCGCATCTACAACGTCACCAGCGGCGTGGCCGTGCGGCTGGGCGATGTCGTCGATTGGGTCGCGGATCATCTCGGCACGGAAACCGGCGTGAAGCTCGGCCCCGGCAAGGCGGTGCCGCGCGGCGCGCCGCTGGACATCACCCGCGCCAAGGCGGAACTCGGCTTCGCCCCCGAATTCGCGGATATACGCGACGGTATCCGCCAGTATCACGGATGGTTGCAAACCTCGCATCACGGAAAGGCCTAGCGCCCCAAATTTCGCCCGAGCGGTTTTTCGGTCTATGCTTCACCGTACGCTCAAGCGGAGGAAGCAATGCGGCGTGCGGCGAGCGCGTTATCGACAGTCGGTATCCTGGCGATCGCCATAGTGGTGGCGGCGCTTTTGTTGCCGTCTCAGGCCGTTGCGCAATCGGCGTCGATGCCGGAAGCGGTTCAGGCGGAAGTGCTGCGCCTGAACGACCGTGGGATAGAGGCGTATCAACAGGCACGGGATGCGGCGGCCGAAGCGGATTTTCAGCAGGCACTGAACATTTTGGAGGCTGGCGGCTGGATGGAAGACCCGACCGCCGCGCAAATCCTCGACAACCTGGCAAATCTCTATACCGCCACCGGCCGCTGGACGGAGGCCGAAGACGCTTATCGCCGCGTCCTGGCCATTCTGGAAACCCTGTTCGGTGAAACGCATGTTTCGCTCGCCCTCCGGCTTCAGATTCTGGGCGGCATGTTGCAGCAACAAGGCCGATACAGTGAAGCGCTCGCCCTTTTGAACAAGGCGCTTTCCATTCGGCGCGAAGCGCTGCCGCGCGATCATCCGGAACTCGGCGAAACCGTCTACGCCCTTGGCCAGGTCCTTCAGGCGATGGGGGTCGCCGACACCGCGGAGATGCGGTTCAAGGAAGCCCTGAAAATCTGGGAACGCGCCTTGGGCGCGGAGTCCGCGGCGGTTGGGTCCGTCCTCAACGATCTCGGTCATCTCTACGCGAGACAGGCCCGGTATAGGGAGGCGGAAACCCAGCTGCGCCGTTCGCTGGCGGTGAACGAAGCCGCCCTTGGCCCCGGTGACGTGGAAACAGGACGCAGTTTGAACAATCTGGCGGCACTCTTCCAGGCGCAGGCCCGCTATGCCGAGGCGGAGGAACTCTACGGGCGCGCGATTGCTGTGTGGGAAGAGGCGCTTGGCCCGACGCACTCTCTTCTCGCCGGCGCGCTGAACAACCTGGCTCAGCTATATCAGAACACCGGGCGGTACGCGGCGGCGGAGGAGGGTTTCCGAAAATCGTTGAGAATCCACGAAACGGTATTTGGGCGCGACCATCTTTTGACTGGTGTCAGTTTGGGCAATCTTGCCTTCGTCCTATGGCAACAAGGACGAATGTCGGAAGCGGAACCCTTGATGGTCCGGTCGCTTGAGGTGATGGAATCCGCGCTTGATCCGGATCACCCGGACATCGCCGCCAGCCTGACCAATCTGGGATTGCTGTACCGCCGGCAAGGACGTCTCGAACACGCGCGGGTGCTGCTGGAGCGTGCGCTCACCATCTTCGAACGGGCCGATGGACCGCGGCACCTGTCGGTGGCGACGGCGCTGAACAATCTCGCCGATCTGCTGCGGGCGGAAGGGCGAGACGAACAGGCGGAACCGCTGCTGTTGCGGACCTTGGAAATCCAGCGGAACAGGCTTAACCCGACCCATCCCGACATCGCGACGACGGTGAACAATCTCGGCTCGCTCTATTTCAAGCTGGGCCGTCTGGCCGAGGCGGAAGAGCATCTTCGCGACGCATTGACGCTGTTCGAAAAAGGGTTGGGCGCCGGGCACCCGGATCTTGTCGTTCCCCTGGGCAATCTGTCCGATTTCTATCGGCAAACCGGCCGTCATGCAGAGGCGCTCGAACATTCGGCGCGCGGTTTGGCGATCCTCACGGCGCGGCGGGCAACCGCCGCCGGGGATCGCTCGGCCCGTTCAGAAACGGAATTCCGCCAATCGCTGTCGCGGTTCCGGCGGCATCTGGACCTTCTGTCCACAGCGCTGGATGCGGGGTCGGTGCCGCTCGAACAGGTTGTCGCCGAGGGATTCAAAACTGCGCAGCATGTGGTTTCGGGATCCGTCGCCCAGGCGATGAAACGGGCTTCCGCGCGTGTTGCCGCCGCCGATAGCGCCCTTGCCGCGTTGGTCCGCGACAGGCAGGACGCGGAAGACGCGTGGCGAAACGCCGATACGGAACTGCTGGCCGCGCTTGGCCGGGGCGATCTTGCCGCGGTGGAAAGACTACGGCGGCGTTTGGATTCACTTGGTGCGATCGTCGATGATGCGGAGGCTGCTCTTCAGCAAGAATTCCCGGAATATTTGGAATTCGTTCAACCGGGCGCGTTATCGGTTGATGAACTACGCCCGCTCCTGCGCGGTGGGGAAGCGCTGCTGCTCTATGTACTGAACACGGACCGCGCCCATCTATGGGTGATCGGCAAGGACATTGCCGCCTACCGCGCCCTGCCGACGACCGCCACCGAAGTCGCGAACCGGGTCGGCCTGCTCCGCGAATCTCTCGAGCCGCTCTCCGCTGGAAGGCTTCCCGCTTTTCCTGCCGCGCATGCCCATGAACTGTACCGAACGCTGGTCGCGCCCGCGAAGGATCTGTTGTGGGACGGCGCGTCGTTGCTGGTCGTCGCCGATGGCGCCGTGGAAGGGTTGCCTTTCGGATTGATGCTGACGGAGGAGCCCGGCGCCGGGCGGATGGGAAGAGCGGAAGACCTGCGCGAGGCTGCCTGGCTGACCAGGCGGCACGCCGTCACCGTTGTGCCCGGCGTCTCTTCGCTGCGCGCTCTGCGCGGGTCAATGCGGGGTCTGTCGGAAGGAAAAGGGCAGGGAATGCAGCCTTTCATCGGGTTTGGAGACCCGCTGTTGGGTGGCGATGCAAAGGCCAACCGGGCGACAACCGCACAGGCACTGTTTCGCGACACCGGCAGTCGGCTTGCCAATGTCTCCGCCTTGCGGGCCTTGTCGCGTCTGCCCGAAACGGCGGGCGAATTGCGGAGTATCGCCGCCCTTCTTGGCGCGGGTGACGGCGCCCTTTTCCTTGGCGCGAACGCGACGGAGGCGGTGGTGAAGTCCACCGACCTCTCCCGCGCCCGCATCCTTTCTTTCGCGACCCATGGCGCTGTAGCGGGCAGTTTTGAGGCGGTCGGTCAGCCCGGACTTGTCTTCACGCCACCCACCGTGGCGACGCCGGAGAATGACGGATTCTTGACGGCTGGAGAGGTCGCCTTGCTGCGGTTGAATGCCGATGCGGTGATCCTGTCGGCCTGCAATACCGCTGCCCCTGACGGGACGCCGGGGGCGGAAGGCCTTTCGGGTCTGGCGAAAGCTTTCCTTTATGCCGGTGCCCGTTCGATGCTGGTCTCCCACTGGCCGGTGGACAGTGTGGCGACCGTCACCTTGATGACACGTCTGTTCGAATTCCGAGATCGGAATCCGGAAATTGGTCCTGCCGAGGCGCTTCGCCGCGCCCGACTGTCGATGATGCAGGACGACGACCGACCGGACCTGGCGCATCCGTTCTACTGGGCGCCCTTCGTTGTCGTCGGCGAAGGGGCGGGTGGGTGAAACCGCGGTACTAACCGATATCGATCCGATAGAACGCCGCCGCGTTGCGGCTGAACAGTTTTTCGCGTTCTTCAGGCGTGGCATCGGCCACGGCGGATTTGACGCATTCCACGACGGTGGAAAAACCGGCGCGTAGGCGGCAGACGGGCAGGTTGCTGGCGAACATGCAGCGGTCGAAGCCGAAGATCTCGATCGCTTCGCGGATCACACGGCGGTTGTCGTCGTCGTCCCAGGGCGCGTCCTTCACGCCGTGCTCGGAAATCTTCACGCTGACATGCGGGACTTCCGCGATGATCCGCATATTCTCCCGCCAGGCCTTCAGGCCCTCCGCGCTGCGGTCCCAGGGAAAGCCGGTATGATTGAGGACGACCGGCGTTTCCGGAAATTTGCCCACGGCTTCCGCCGCTTCGGGCAGATGCCAATGGGGAACGCGCAGGTCGTAGGTCAGGTCGTATTTGTGCAGCAGCGCATAGCCCGCCAGCCAGTTCGGGTCCTGCAGGCTGCCGGGCCGGTCCTTTACCGAGTCCTTCTGATCCGGCGTGATCGAGGTGATGGGCTTGGAGCGGATACCGCGCATCATCGGATACTCGCAATGCCCCGCCAGCACCGCCTCGCAATTCTCCTTGGCCAGCCAGACATGCCCGACAACCGCGTTCGGCATGCCGTATTCCGCCGCGACCCCATGCAGCCATTTCGTCTCTGCGACCTGCGCTTCCCGATCCCATTCCGCATCCACATGCACGGTCGCGGCGACGTCGTAGCCTTCGGTCTCCTCCCGGTAGTCGTCGGGCATAAAGTTTTCCTTCAGGGCATCGTAGTTGCCGAGGAAGAAGTGCTCTTCCGGCTTGTCGGAAAGCCAGGGATAGTAGTTCTTGCCGAGGTCCCAAAGATGGTGATGGGCATCGACGATCTTCAACGGGTCGCTCATGGCTGGTCCTTCGTTTGCTGTGCGGCTGCGGGCTGGATCAGGGCGTCGGTCCCCAGGGAGCGGACAGCATCAATTGGTTTTCCTGGGTCTGGATCAGCGGCCGGAATTTCCCCGCGAAGACCATGAAGTCGGGATCATCATAGACGCCTTTCCAGAAGGCGCGGCGGTCGGCGTCGTCCTCGAACTTCCACAGATGGACAATCTTGTTCAGCGCCCCGACATCGCCGGTGAAATAACCGATCAGCCGGTCCGGATGTTTCGACAGCGCCGGCCAGCCATAGGTTTGGTAATATTCGGTCGCCTCGGCCATTTTGCCGGTCTGGAGCGTATAGGTCCGTAATTCGTAAATCGCCATGTCGGTGCCTCCCAGGGTCGTTTGTTTGTCTTGTTGACCCGAATAGTCGGGGCGAATCCGTTCGAAGGCAAGGCGGCCTCCAGGGGCGCGAGGAGTAAGTCTGGGAAACACATTATTTCCTTGCCCGAACACGCCGCGGGCCGGGCGCCCGGTCAAATCGCCGGGGAGGGATAAAAGTATTGCCTTGTAAGCGAGTCGGATGCTTCCATGGGCTGATAATCGCAAACAAGAACAATCCGCACCCTTGGGAGGAAATTATGAAATTCAAGGCTCTAGCCGCCTTCGCGGCTGTCGGTTTCGCCGTCGGCGTTTCCGCTTCCGCTTCGGCGACGGAACTTCGCCTGTCCCATCAATGGTCCACATCCGACGTCCGCCACAAGGTCGCCCAAATCGTCGCGGACGAAGTGGCGGCGGCGAATGTCGACCTGACGATCAAGATTTTCCCGTCGAAATCGCTGTTCAAGCCACGGGAACAGTACAGCCCGCTGTCGCGTGGCCAGTTGGACATGACGGTCTTCCCGCTTTCCTATGCCGGCGGGCAGCGTCCTGAATTCAACCTGACCCTGATGCCCGGCCTGGTAAAGAACCACGACCATGCCGCACGGCTCAACGACTCGGCCTTCATGGGCGAGCTAGAGAAACTGATGGCGGAAGACGATGTCCGCGTCGTCGTGCACGGCTATCTGGCGGGCGGTTTCGTCGGCAAGGACAAGTGCATCACCAAGCCGGAAGACGTCGCCGGGTTGCAGACCCGCGCCGCGGGCAAAGCCTTCGAACAGATGCTGGCCCAGGCAGGCGCTTCGATCGCGTCGATGGCGTCTTCGGAACTCTACAACGCGCTTCAGACCGGCGTGCTGCAGGCGGCGAACACGTCCTCCTCCTCCTTCGTTTCCTACCGGATCTACGAGCAGGTGAAATGCTACACGCCGGCCGGCGACGTGGCCCTGTGGTTCATGTACCAGCCCTTGTTGATGAACAAGTCGGCCTATGACGGGCTGAACGACGCGCAGCGTGCGGCAATTGATGCCGGCGCCGCGAAGGCCCAGGCCTTTTACCTCGACGAAGCCAAGAAAGAGGACGCCGCCTCCGTCGATGTCTTCAAGAAGGCGGGCGTCGAAATCGCCAATATGACGCCGGACGAATTCAATGCCTGGCGCGCGATCGCGAAGGACTCCTCCTACAAGAACTTCGTGGAGAACGTTCCGAACGGTCAGAAGCTATTGGATATGGCGCTTTCGGTCGAATAACCGGCGCCAAGTGACGCCAGCCGGCCGGGTGGGTTGAACCGCCCGGCCGGCTGGTCCGTTTTCGGCGTGGCCTTGGGATGTGCCCTTGGGATTCGGCCGGCACGACGCCGACTTCCAGATTTCCCGGGCCGGATCATCGGGCCAATTTCGCCAGGGTAGAGATATGACAGACAGCCATTCCCGAACCGATGGGGCCAGGCGGCGGCACCCGCTGCTGCGGACGGCGGATACCTTGTCGACCCTGTGCGGCTGGTTGGCCGCCTCGATGATCGTGATATCCGTTCTGATCACTTGCCAGATGATTTTCGTGCGGGGGGTGTTGAACCTTTCGACGATCTGGCAAACGGAAGCGGTGGTTTACCTGATGGTGGCGGCGACCTTGCTGGGTCTGCCCTACGTTCAGCGCCTCCGCGGCCATGTCTCGGTCGACCTGCTGCCGTTGGCGCTGCCCAAGCGGTTCCGCCGCGCGCTGACCGCCCTCACCCTTTCTGCCGGGATCGTCGTTATCGCAATCATGCTGTATTACGGCACGGAACTTTGGCACACGGCCCTCAGCCGGAACTGGAAATCCGACACGGTCTGGGGCGTGCCGCTCTGGATACCCTATTTGGCGATGCCGGTCGGGTTCCTGATCTATCTTTTCCAGCTCTGCGTCGATCTCTTTGCCGTCATCGCCGGCCTGGACCGCAAACTCAGCTTGGAGGATCACGGCTGATGGACCCTTTGCTTCTTGGTGCGACGGTCGCGGTCGTCACGGTCCTCGTTCTGTTTTCCGGTGTTTCTGTCGCGAACGGATTGCTGATCGTCGCCGCCGGTTTCCTGCTGATTTTCGACGGCTTCCGGTCGCTTGAACTGATGCCGGAGATCTTCTTCGGCAAGCTCGACAATTTCGCACTGCTGTCGATCCCGATGTTCATCATCATGGGGGCGTCGATCGCCTCCACGCGCGCGGGCGCCGATCTGTATGAAGCGCTCGACCGTTGGTTGACGCGCGTGCCGGGCGGGCTGGTCATTTCCAACCTGGGCGCCTGTGCGCTGTTCGCGGCCATGTCCGGCTCCTCGCCGGCGACCTGCGCCGCGATCGGCAAGATGGGCATTCCGGAAATGCGCAAGCGCGGATACCCTGACGGCGTGGCCGCGGGGTCCATCGCCGCGGGCGGAACGCTCGGCATCCTCATTCCGCCGTCGGTCACCATGATCGTCTACGGGATCTCGACCGAAACGTCGATCGGCCGGTTGTTCCTGGCCGGCGTCGTGCCCGGTATACTGCTTGTCAGCCTGTTCATGGCATGGTCGATCTACAGCACCTGGCGCCATGGATCGGCCGAAACATTGATGCGGTCCGGGACCTATACGTTGGCGCAGAAGCTGTCGATCCTGCCGCGTGTATTGCCATTCCTGGGGATCATCCTGGGTGTCTTGATCGCCATGTATGGCGGCTATGCGACCCCGTCGGAGACGGCGGCCGTCGGTGCGTTGTTATGCATGGGCGTCGCGATCGTGATCTACCGCCTGTGGAACGTTCAGTCCCTATGGGTCGTGCTGCGCGATTCGACCCGCGAAAGCGTCATGATCCTGTTCATCATCGCCGCGGCGGGGGTGTTCTCCTACATGCTCTCCAGCTTGTTCATCACCCAGTCGATCGCCGAATGGATCGGCACGCTGGATGTGAACCGCTGGGTCCTGATGATCTGCATCAACATCTTCCTGTTGATCGCGGGGTTCTTCCTGCCGCCGGTCGCGGTCATTCTGATGTCCGCGCCGATTCTGCTGCCCATCGTGACTTCGGCCGGGTTCGACCCCTATTGGTTCGCGGTGGTCCTGACGATCAACATGGAAATCGGGCTGATTTCCCCGCCCGTGGGGCTGAACCTATACGTCATCAACGGCATAGCGCCCGACATTCCGTTGAAGACGATTCTGCTCGGCTCCATGCCCTACGTTCTCTGCATGGTGCTGGCCATCCTTATCCTGTGCCTGTTCCCGGGCTTGGCGACGGGGCTTCCGGAAATGGTGCTCGGGCCGCCGGTCTGACTGCGAAAGGGACGGCGCGGAACAGATGCGACTACTGTTCGCAGGAATCAGGCCCGGCTATCCACAGCGGTCGAACGGCGCGTCCGTCAGCACCCATCTTCTCGCCGGGAAATTGGCGGAAAGCGGCGCGACGGTTCATGTTCTGTGCGGCAGGGCGGATAACAGCGATGGTGCCGCGGAGGCTGATCAATACCGCTATACCATTGATCGGGCGGCCGACCCGGGGGGCGCGCTTGAGGGGACCGTCGCGGCATTTTCACCGGACCTGGCGATACTGTCAGGCCGGGCCACGGTAGATCTCTTCCGCACGTTTGAACGCCACGGGATTCCCGTCGTCGTTTATCAACGCGACTTGAACTTCGAACTTTTGCGGGAGGCCCGGAAGGCGGCCTCTGTCGCCCCGCTCGGCGTCTTGTCCTGCTCCCGCTTCATCGCCGAAGAGTTGCGGGCCCGCATCGGTGTGGAGGCCGACTATCTGCCGAACATTTTTCCGCGGGAACGATATGCGGTGCCCGTGCCTGGCCGGTTGGTCACTTTCGTCAATCCCGTTGCCGAGAAGGGGTTGGCAATGGTCTTGGCGCTGGCAGAGCGGCATCGCGACCTGTCGTTTCTGTTCGTTGAAGGCTGGAAACTGTCGGACCGACAAAAGGCCGCCCTGCTTCGGCGGGCCGCCGCGGCGGGCAATATCCATTGGCAGCCCCGTGTGGACGATATGCGTCCGGTCTATGCGCGGACACGGGTTCTCCTGGTGCCAAGCCGTTGGCAGGAAGCCTGGGGCCGTGTCGTTTCGGAGGCGCAAATCAGCGGCATCCCCGTGATCGCCAGCGACCATGGCGGATTGCCGGAATCTGTCGGGGACGGCGGCATTCTCTTGCCCCCGGACGATGTCGAGGCCTGGTCGAAAAAGCTGGTCGAGGTGATGACGGAAACGGCGCTCTGGGACGATCTTTCCGCCCGGGCCATCGCACGGTCGCGGCGGGCCGAGTTGGATCCAAATTGGGTCACCGCGCAACTCGTCTGCCAGTTGCACGCTTGGATGAAAAACGCCCCGGCGAGGCACGCCTGGTGAGGGAACCGGCCCGGTTCCGCCTCGTGCGAACGTCAAGAACCCGGTTTTACACGCCGTTTTGGAACATGATTTCTTTGATGTCGGTCAAGGCGTGACGGGGCTCGGTTTGCAATCCTGCGGGCCGAAGATCAAATTGGAAAGGGAAAGCCGGATGTTGGATCGGGGTTGGAAAACCATCGTCTGGAAAGAAGAGATGTCGGTCGGCGTCGCGCAGTTGGATGACGATCACAAGGGGCTGATTTCCATCCTGAACCGCCTGGGCGAGGCGTTGCATGACGCGGCGGAGACGCGCGTGGCGCTGACCCTTGGGTTCCGCGCGCTGAGTCAGTTCATGCGTGTACACTTCGCGCGCGAGGAACATGCGATGCGCGCTGCCGACTACCCGGGCCTGGAAGCGCATCACCCGCAACATGTCGATTTCATCGAGGAGATGACCGATATGGCGGCCCGTTTCGAAGCCGGTGGCGATGAAGAGATTCTGGAAGATCTGGTGCTGTATCTGCGCGATTGGCTGATCAACCACATCATGGTCGAGGATATGGCCTACAAACCGTTCCTCAGCGGAAACAGCGCCGCCCATCGCGCGGCGCGGGAATTTTCCGCTGCGGGACGGTGAGGGACCGGACCAACCAGCTCATCTGGCCGCGCTATTGATTTGATACACTTTGTCCTGCGCGCGGTATCGATATCCGGCCGCCCGCCCCGCGATCCCGGGTTTGACAAGACTTGCAAGGTCGGCGATCAACTCTCCCCAAGGGAATAGCGCCGCGCGCCGAACACCGATCCGCGACCGTGGATGACGACGGCGCGGCCAGGCCGACAGCCCAAGAAACCTCAATCAGCGAAAGCCGCATGGCGGCCTTTCGGAAAGGCACAGCAATGGAACGCAAGACCGATTTCTACATCAACGGCGCTTGGGTGGCGCCCGTAACGCCGAACGAGATGGATGTCATCAATCCGGCCAACGAACAGGCCTTCGCGAAGATTTCGCTGGGCTCGAGCGCCGATGTGGACAAGGCCGTCGCCGCCGCCAAGGCCGCGTTTCAAACCTGGGGCTGGTCCACCAAGGAAGAGCGTCTGGTCTGCCTCAACAAGCTGAAGGACGTCTACAAGAAGCGCTGGAACGAGATGGCGGAGGCGATCTCCAACGAGATGGGCGCGCCGATCTCCATGTCCGGTGCGTCGCAGGTCGGTGCCGGTTATGGCCATATCAAAGCCTTCATCGAAACGCTCGAAAACTTTACCTTCGAACGCGACTTCAAACCGGACGTGCCGGAAGAGCATATCGTCTACGAACCGATCGGCGTCTGCGGCTTGATCACGCCATGGAACTGGCCGATGAACCAGGTGACGCTGAAGGTCGTTCCGGCGGTCGCTGCCGGCTGCACCGTTGTTTTGAAGCCGTCCGAAATCGCGCCGATGTCTTCGCTCCTCTTCGCGGAAATGATGGACGAGGCCGGCTTCCCGAAAGGCGTGTTCAACCTGGTGAACGGTGACGGGCCGTCTGTCGGCGCCGCGCTTTCCGCGCATCCGGACGTGGACATGATGTCCTTTACGGGCTCCACCCGCGCGGGCACCGCCGTTGCCAAGGCGGCGGCCGATACGGTCAAACGCGTGACGCTGGAACTGGGCGGCAAGTCGCCGAACATCGTGCTGGCCGACGCCGATCTGGAAAAGGCTGTGAAGCGCGGCGTGATCCATTGCTTCAACAACACCGGGCAGTCCTGCAACGCGCCGACCCGGATGATCGTCGAACGCTCGGTCTATGACCAGGCGGTCGAAATCGCGGTCGCGACCGCTGGGAAAGCCACGGTCGGCAATCCGGCGGAAGAAGGCCGCCATATCGGCCCGCTCGTCTCTCAGATGCAGTTCGACAAGGTCCAGGACCTGATTCAGAAGGGCATCGACGAAGGCGCGACGCTTGCCGCAGGCGGCACCGGCCGTCCGGAAGGGTTCAACCGCGGCTACTATGTCCGCCCGACGATTTTCACAGACGTCAACAACGACATGACCATCGCGCGGGAAGAAATCTTCGGCCCGGTCCTGGCCATGATCCCGGTCGCGGATGAAGAAGAAGCCATCGCGGTCGCCAACGACACGCCCTATGGCCTGGCCGCCTATCTGCAAACCGGCGACCAAGAACGCGCCCACCGCATTTCGCGTAAATTGCGGGCCGGAATGGTCCACATCAATGGAGGGGGCCAACCCTTCGGCAGCGCCTTCGGCGGTTACAAGATGTCGGGCAACGGCCGTGAAGGCGGCGTCTGGGGCCTGGAAGACTATCTGGAAGTAAAGACTGTCAGCGGCTGGTAAGCCGACACGACTTGCCGAGTGTGAAAGGGCGGATCTTCGGACCCGCCCTTTTTACGTCAGCAGGGTCCGCCATAGCAGCCCGATGGCCAGCACGATCAACGTCAGACCGAGGGCGATGTTGAAAACACGCAGTCGCTTGGCTGAGGTCAGGAAGCGCTTCACCTGCGCACCGAAAAGGGCCCAACTGCCGATCCCGATAAAGCAGATCACACCGTAGAGGCAGACGAAAATCGCGAGATCCGCAGGCGCGTTCTGCAATTCGAAAATGGCGATGGCGGCGATGCAGGCACCCCAGGCCTTGGGGTTCAACACCTGCAGCATGACGCCGTGCCAGAAGGTGGGGATCGGCGCGGCTTCCGTCGTCAGGCTGTCTGTCGACATAGCAAGCTTGTACCCGAACCAAGCGATCAAACCCGCGCCAGCGACGGCGAGCAGGTCGAAGGCCCGGCCGAGACTTTCGGCCACGGCCCCGAGTCCCAACCCGATCGCCAGCAACAGCAGGGTGAAACTGACCGTTGCGCCGCCGACAAGCGGCAGGGCCCGGCGTGCGCCGTGGTTCAACCCGGTTGAGAGGGTCAACACATTTACCGGGCCCGGCGATATGGAAAGCGTCAGCGCAAAGGCGCACATGGCGAGGATCGGCGGCATGGAGAGACCTTCTATTGATCGATTTGCCCCAATCTAGTCACCCAAGCATGACCGCAGTAGAGTGAAATAATCAGACAGATTGTATAAGTGAATTCAACAATGAGTCCCGACCGACTGAAATCCCTTTCCATATTTGCCGACGTCGTGCGCGCCGGCGGCTTTCGCGAGGCCGCGCGGTCGCTTGGCATGACGCCGTCCGCGGCGAGTTATCACGTGAAGGCGCTTGAGAAGGAACTCGGCACTGCGCTGCTCTACCGCTCAACCCGAAAGATAGCGCTGACGGAAGCGGGCGCGGAACTGTTCAACGCGGCGCTTGTCATGGTGGACGCCGCGGCGGCAGGGTTCCAAGCCGCAAGGCAGATCGAAGCGGGATTGAGCGGGCGGCTGAAGATAGCGATTACATCCTCCCTGGCGCATTCGTTCCTGACGAAGACCATCGTGCGGTTCCATGCGGAGAACCCCAATGTGCATCTGGACCTCGTCTATGCGGACCGGATGGAGGACTTGGTCGGTGACCGCTTCGACCTCGCTTTGCGGGCCGGCCGAATGGTGGATTCGGCCCTGAAATGCCGGCTGATCTGGAACATGCCGCGCATGCTCGTCTGTGCGCCCGGTTTTTTACGCACGCACCGGAGGATCAAGTCTCCCGAAGATCTTCACGACGTTCCGTGGATAAAATTCGCCAAGCTTGACCCCAGCCGGAAATTCACCGGCGCGGATGGCAAGGAAATCATGGTGAAACAGGCCGGTATGCTCACCGTGAACAGTATCGAAGCTATGGTGGACCTGACCGTTCAAGGGGCCGCGGTTTCTTCGCCGCCGGCCCACTATGTGTCTGGAGCGGTGACGTCGGGTGCCCTCGTCCAACTCCTCCCCGACTGGGCATTGGACAGCATGCCGGTGCACGCAGTATGGCCGAGTGCGGGGATCGACAATCCGGTGACGAAACGCCTCGTGAACCAATTGGCATCGGACAGCGGCGCGGTGTAGTTTTAATTTGATTAATCTTGCTGTGCCTGGAGGACAAAGTGACTGTCCGGTTCCGAATTATTCCTGAGTTGCGACTGATCGTCACCGCCTATCACGGGGTCGTGTCCGGCGAGGACTATCTCGAAACCTATCAGACAATCTTCACCCAACCGGACTATCGGCCGGGCATGGATGAGTTATGCGATACCAGACCCATGCAGGTGTTCGACATTCAGCTTTCGACAATCAAGCGCGTGGCTGCGTGGGTTGCGGAACAAATAGGGCCGTCGACACGGCCAATGCGGACCGCTGTCATCCAGGGATCCGACGCCAATTCCGGCGTCTCGAAACTGTACGGCGCGGTCGCGGAAATGTTTGAGAAAGAGGCGCTCGTCCTGTTTCCGACACTCGACGAGGCAACGGCCTGGCTGGAATTGGACAAGGCTGCGATCCCCCTGATTGAGGATGTATTGAAGGACCTGGGAAAACGAGAGTGACGGTCGGGTTCTATTCCGGCAGCGGCACGAATGCGTCATCGCCGGGCACTTTTGGGAAACGGTCGTTTTTCCAGTCCTCCTTGGCCTGTTCAATCCGCTCCCGGCTGGAGGAAACGAAGTTCCACCAGATGTGTCTGGGGCTGTCCATCGCTTCCCCGCCCAGAAGGATCAATCGCGCATCCTGAATGGCGCGAACCGTAATTTCCTGTCCCGGCACCAGGATCAGCAAATTGCCCGGTGCGATGGCTGTCCCTGCGATCTCCACCGACCCGAAGACCGGATAGAGCGCGCGTTCTTCATACTCTGCCGGGATGGTGATGCGGCTTTCGCAAGGCAACGTGATATCCGCGTAGATCGCTTCCGTCGCCGTTTCGACCGGGGAAACGTCTCCGCGATACCGGCCGGCCACCAATCGGATCGCCGCGCCGCCGTCCAGGACAACAGGTAAATCCGACGCGCGGTAATGCGTGAAGGAAGGCGCCGTTTCCTCCAATTCGTGCGGCAGGGCCATCCAGATCTGCATGCCGAACAGGTTGATGCCTGCTTTCAAAGCCTTTGGGTCGCTGCGTTCGGAATGGGCAATGCCCTTGCCCGCGGTCATCAGGTTGACCGCACCCGGCCGGATGACCTGTTCCACGCCCAAACTGTCCCGGTGCACGATCTCGCCGTCGAACAGATAGGTCACGGTCGACAGGCCGATATGGGGATGCGGTTTCACCTCCAGCGGATTGGACGGGCCGAGTAGGGCGGGTCCCATCCGATCGACGAAAATGAAGGGGCCTACCATGCGCCGCCGCCGCGACGGTAGCAGGCGTTGAACCTCGAAGGACCCGATATCGCCCGTCCGCGGGGCGACAATCAGATCGATCCCGTTCGGCATTTCGTTTTCCATGTCTTCCCCGACTTTGTTCCTTGCCGAAAAAGATATGTAACCAGTCTGCCTTTGACAGGGGCCGACACCCATGCACCCTTTCGGATAACAAAATTGCGCGCAACCGCGCCGTATCGGGGATGGAAAAGGCGGCATGGGCAACGGCCCTTCCTTGAAAGCGGAATCTGAACAACTGGCGCAGGATTGGCTGCGTCTGGCTGCCTATCTGGCGGGGGCTGGCCTTGCGTTAAACGTGTCGGACAACCCGCCCCGGCAATTCGCCTCAGGTTTCGGCAACCTCAACTATCTGATCCATGTGGACGGCGTGCCGATGGTGCTGCGACGTCCGCCCTTGGGGCCGATTCCGCCTGGTGGAAACGATATGGGACGCGAAAGCGGCATCCTCTCCAATCTCTGGAAGGAATTCCCGCTTGCGCCGCGCTGCCGCCATGCCTGTGCCGATCCGGACGTGCTCGGCGCGCCGTTCTTCATCATGGACTATCGCGACGGGTTGGTGATCGGCGGCGATGTCCCGTGTGATATCGGGGAAGCCGACCGGCAGCGCATAGGGCTACGCTTGATAGACGTGCTGGCGGATTTACACGCCGTCGACCCCGCCGCCGTCGGATTGGACGGGTTGGGGCGCCCGGAAGGGTTCCTTGCGCGGACGATCGAAGGATGGTCGAAACGCGCTCATCTGGCCTGGGGCGCGGAAACGCCGGCGCTGGTCGACGAGATCTGCGCTTGGCTGCGGGCGCGGGTACCGGCGGATCACGCCGTCTCACTGATCCATAACGACTTCAAGCTCGACAACGTCATTTTGGACCGCGGCAGCTTGGAGCCAGTCGCCGTCCTGGATTGGGACATGGGCACGCGCGGCGACCCGCTGTTCGATTTGGCCGTCACGCTGGCCTATTGGACCGAGGCGGGCGACCCCGATGTCATGCATCGGCTGAAACAGATGCCGACCGCAGCGCCCGGTTTCCCGACAAGGGTCGAGGCGATGGAAGCCTATGCGAAGGCGTCGGGCCGTGACCTTGCCGAATTCGCGTTTCAGCGGGTGTTGGGGCAGTTCCGCCTCGCCGTCGTCTTCGCGCAGCTTTTCCGGCGTTGGCGGGAAGGCGGGACGAATGATCCCAAATTTGCGGAATTTGGATCATTGGCCGACGACCTTCTGGTCTTCAGTCTCGATATTGCCATGGGGAGGGTGGATTGATGGTGGAAAGTTCCGTGCCCGTGCCGGTCCGCATGACGGATTATGAAAAGACCCATTCGTCCTTCGGCTGGGACCTTCCTGTGAGCTTCAATTTCGGCGGCGACGTGGTGGATGTCTGGGCGCGCGACCCGGACAGGCTCGCCCTGATCTGGTGCAATGACAGGGGGGATGAAGAGCGTTACAGCTTCGCTGATATTTCCATTTTATCCAACAAACTCGCGAACGTTTTGAAAGCGTCGGGCCTGGTCAAAGGCGACCGTATCCTGGTTGTCCTGCCGCGCATCCCGGCTTGGCAGATTGCGCTCGTCGCCTGCACCAAATTGGGCATCGTTCCGATCCCCTGCATCACCATGCTGACCCGGAAGGACTTGGACTATCGCCTGGATCACAGCGAGGCGAAGGGCGTCATCACCACGGCGGAAAACTGCGGTAAGATCGATCCCGGCAGGCCCCTCGCACTGCGGTTGTCGGTCTGCGGCGCAGGCCCGGCGCCGATCGGCTGGTCCTCCTACGAAGGCGAAATGGCAACGGCGCGTGATACGGTCGACCCGGTGCCGGTCGCAATAGACGACCCGGCGATCCTCTACTACACCTCCGGCTCCACCGGGAACCCGAAAGGCGTCGCCCATGGCGCTCGGTCGCTCTACACATGGCGGGGCTCCGCTTGGTACTGGCTCGACCTGCGGCCCGGCGACACGATCTGGTGCACGGCGGATACGGGGTGGAGCAAAGCGGGAACCAGCATTCTGTTCGGGCCTTGGAGCTGCGGGGCCGCTGCGCTCTTTTATGACGGGCCGTTCGACCCCTCGAAACGCTTTGATCTTCTACAAAAATACAATGTTTCGGTATTCTGTGCGGCGGCGACGGAGCTGCGCCGGCTGGTGAATGAAACGCCGCCGGCGGGCGGCTTACCCAGTCTGCGTCTGACTGTATCGGCCGGGGAATCCGTGAACCCGGAAATCGTCACCCGCTGGGCCGATCTGACCGGCGCGCAATTGCTCGACGGGTATGGTCAGACCGAAACCCTGATGACCGTGCTGAACTATCCCGCGATGACCGTTAAGCCGGGCTCCATGGGTCGGCCCCTGCCGGGCGTGGAAATGGCGGTTCTGGCCGATGACGGCGAAGGGTTCGCGGCGGTCGACGAGCCGGGGCGTCTGGCGATGAAACTGCCGAGCCCGCAGGTCATGCTGGGTTATTGGCGGGAACCGGAAAGGACGGCGGCGAGTATCGTGAGTTTCGCGGGATCGGACTGGTTCATCACCGGTGATCGCGCGCGGCGGGATGCTGACGGATACCTGTTCTACGAGGGCCGCGACGACGATGTCATCGGGTCCGCCGGTTACCGGATCGGGCCGATGGAGGTGGAAAACGCACTGATCGAACATCCCGCCGTTCAGGAATCCGCCGTCGTCGGCAGTCCGGACCCGGACCGGGGCGAGATCGTCTGCGCCTATGTGGTGCTTAACGAGGGGTTCGAGGGCGGCGACGCGTTGGTGAAGGCGTTGCAGGATTTCGTGAAGGCCTCTACCGCGCCTTACAAATATCCGCGCAAGATCGTTTTCATCGGCGACCTTCCCAAAACCGTGACGGGCAAGATTCGCAGAAGGGATTTGCGTGACATTGAATACGGCCGGGCTTAGAGGGAGCCGCCGTATTTTTCGGCCAGCGTGCCAATCGCCGCCACCTGTCCGCGCAGGCCGGGGATGGGTGCCGGAAAGCGGTTGTCGAAGGCCGCCGTGCCGACCGTGAATCCCGCCGCGCCGGCGCCGGCGACATCGGCGATTTTTTGCTCCGTGTCGATGCTGCCCGCCATGATGACGGGCTTGCGGGCAGCGGTGCAGACTGTTTGCATCATCCCGGGCACATCCCCGGCAAACCGATAGGCAAGCAAGTCCAGCCCATGGACGTCGTCACGAACGGCGAGGGTCCCGGCGCTTTCCGCTATTTCCGCCGCACTGCCTTCCAGGATGCTGGGATGGCCCACGACCCGCCCGGGGAAAGGGAAATACCGCACCGGGGTGCCATGCAGGATCGGGGCGACTTCCGCCGCGCGTGTTCCGCCCAGCAGGTAGTCCACCTCGAAGTCCAAACCGGCACGGGCGGATTGCAGCTCGCTTTCCCGAGTCAGGCTCACAACCTCCAAATAGGCGGTGCCGCCTGCCGCTTTGATGTCCCGGGACAGGCGGGTAAGTTCCCCAAACGGCAGGCCGACATCCTTGAAGCCGATATGACGGCAGCCCGCGCCCAGCACTTCTTCCAAGCAGTCACGGGCGTCGGCGACGGTCCTGTCGTTATGCGTCAGCATGAAGATGAAGGTCAGCGCCATGTCAGCCGGTCGCCCCCTCACAACCCGCGCGCATCGGCCATGCGCGCGGCATAGCGCAGCGCGGTGCGCAGGCTTTCCGGGTCTGCCGTGCCCGTGCCCGCGATATCGAAGGCGGTGCCGTGGTCGGGACTGGTGCGAATGAAGGGAAGCCCCAGCGTGACATTCACCCCTTTTTCAATTCCCATATATTTTACAGGAATCAAGCCTTGGTCATGGTATTGCGCGACAACGATGTCGAACCGCCCTCGGCGCGCCTGCATGAAGACCGTGTCGCCCGGCCAGGGGCCGGTCACGTCCATGCCCTCCGCCACAGCCGCGCGGATTGCCGGGGCGATTATCTCAATCTCTTCCCGTCCGAACAGCCCGCCTTCACCGGCATGCGGGTTCAGGCCAGCGACGGCGATGCGCGGTTTTTCGATGCCGATGGCCAGACAGCCCTCATGCGCAAGCCGGATCGCCGACATCTGGGCGTCGAAATCGGCCCGGTCGATCGCATCGCGCAACGAACAGTGAATGGTGACCAGGACGGTGCGCAGCTCGTCATTCGCCAACATCATGGCGACCCGGTCCGCCCCGACCTTGTCGGCCAGGATTTCGGTGTGGCCGGGATAATGGATTCCGGCCGCCGCCAGCGCTTCCTTGTGCAAAGGTGCCGTCACCATGCCGGCAATTTTGCCGTTCTTGGCCAGGTCGATGGCGGCGATGACCGCATCATAGGCAGCTTCCCCGCTGGCATCGGATATCACCCCGATTTCCGGCAATTCCGTCATCTCCACGGCGGGCAGAAGATCGATCACCGAACCGATGCCGCTATCGTCGGCATCCGCCACGCGGTCAAGAATGCGGCATGTCAGCGCGGCCCCGGTGAATCCGATGGCGCGTTCGATCACCGCTTTATCGCCGATCACCACCACCGGGCGGTCGACGATGCGGTCGGCCAGGGTCTTGACCACGATTTCCGGCCCGATGCCGGACGGGTCGCCCATGGTGATGGCCAGCGGTTTCTTGTCGGAACCCATGCGATTGCCTCTGCCAATGCGGTGCTTCCCACTCTATCGCGTGCCTCGAAAATCGAAAGGTCGCCGTCGCAGGATGGTCAAGTATAGCGGGGATTCCATCGTAAATCCCAGCGCGCTCCCTTGACCTTCCAGTAACTGGAAGCCCTATATGAGGCGTGAAAGGATAAAACCACCATGTCCGAAGCGACTGCCCAATTCACACCCGCCGCCATTTCCGAACACGAGAAAGCCGCCGTTTTCGAATTCGCCGTCAGCGGGATGACCTGCGCCGGATGCGCCGCCCGCCTGGAAAAGGCGTTGAACGCGGTGCCCGGCGTATCGCAGGCAAGCGTCAATTTCGCGCTGGAAAACGCGCGGGTCGAGGCCTCGGGCGGCATCAACGCCGATACGCTGTCCTTTGCGGCGGAACAGGCAGGGTTCGGCGCGCATTTCGCCGATGGCGGCCGGTCCGAGGACAAGTCGGTTCTTTATCTCTGCATCGCATCGGCCCTGCTGACCCTGCCGCTTGTTGCGGAAATGATCCTGATGCCCTTCGGCATTGCCTTTCACCTGTCGCCCTGGATTCAGCTGGCGCTTGCGGCACCCGTCCAGTTCGTCATCGGGTGGCGGTTCTATCACGGTGCCTGGGCCAGTCTGCGCGGCGGGGTTGGGAATATGGACGTGCTGGTCGCACTCGGCACCTCGACGGCGTTTTTCTACAGCGCTTATCTGACGGTGACGCTCGGTGGCGCCGCGAAAGGCTCGCTCTATTTCGAAGGCGCCGCGGTGATCATCACGCTCGTCCTTCTCGGAAAATACCTGGAGGCCCGCGCCAAGCAGCGGGCGACCAGCGCCTTGCAGGCCCTTCTCGCTCTGCGTCCGGCCCGCGCCCGTCTGCTGACGGAAGAGGGGGAAAAGGACGTTCCCATCACCCGCGTCGCCGTCGGCGACCTGATCCGGGTGCGCCCGGGTGAGGCCTTGCCGGTAGACGGAGAGGTCATGGACGGCACGGCGGATATCGACGAAAGCATGCTGACCGGCGAAAGCATGCCGGTGATGGTGTCCAAGGGCGGAGCGGTTATCGCCGGGTCGACCAACCTGACCGGTTTGCTGACGATCCGCGCGACCCAGATCGGCAAGGACACACGGCTCGCCAAAATCGCCGATCTGGTCCGCTCCGCGCAGGCCAAGAAGGCGCCGGTCCAGAAACTGGTCGACCGGATCAGCGCCGTCTTCGTGCCCGCCATCGTCGGGATCGCCGCGCTCACGTTCCTGGGTTGGATGGTCTTTGGCCCGTCGCTGGAAGCCGCCATCGTTGCTGCCGCTTCGGTGCTCGTTATCGCCTGCCCCTGCGCTTTGGGACTGGCTGCGCCGGCCGCCATCGCGGCCGGGTTGGGGGCCGCCGCGCGAAGCGGCATTCTGGTCGGCGATGTGGCTGCGCTGGAACGCGCGGGCCGGATCGACACCGTCGTCTTCGACAAGACCGGTACGTTGACCGCCGGCCAGCCCACCGTGCGGGCGATCGCCTGGGCGGGGGGTAAGGAAGACGCTTTCGCGCTGGCGGCCGCGGTCGCCGTGCAGAAACAGAACGACCACCCCTTGGCCAAGGCGTTCCGAGAAATCGGCTTGGACCCGGGTTTTGAGGGATTGCAGGCCGTCGACCTTCGGTCGGTTACCGGCAAGGGCGTCGCCGCCAAGGTGGACGGCAAACGGGTTTTGATCGGAAAGCCGGACTTGCTGGAAGCGGAAGGAATCGCCGTGCCCGACGGCCTCCGCCTTACCGAGGGGGACGAGGATGTCGGCACCCATGTCTGGCTCGCCGTGGATGGGATTTGCGCCGCCCGCGTCGATATCGTCGACCGCATCCGGGACGAGGCAGTGGACGCCATCGCGGCGTTGCACGCGTCGGGCCGGTCGATCACCCTGCTCTCCGGCGATGCGCGCCGGGAATCCGAGCGTGTCGCGGCGCTGGTCGGCATCGACCACGTGGTCGCGGAAGTCAGCCCGGAGGACAAGGCCGCACAGATCGCCACGATGCAGGGTCAGGGCCGGTCCATCGCCATGGTCGGCGACGGCATCAACGACGCCCCGGCGCTTGCCGCCGCGGATTTGGGAATCGCCATGGGCGGCGGGTCGGATGTCGCGGTCAATTCCGCCGGCATTACCCTATTGCGGGACGATCCGCGGCTGGCCGCCGCCGCCCTCGACATTTCCGAGCGCACCCTAACGAAAATCCGCCAAAACTTGTTCTGGGCCTTCGCCTATAATACGGTGGGGATTCCGCTGGCGGCACTCGGCTATCTCAGCCCCGGTATCGCGGGGGCGGCGATGGCGATGAGTTCCGTCTGTGTCGTTACCAACGCGCTGCTGCTGCGTCGTTGGCGTCCGAGGCTGGACGCCATGGGGCGCCATCAAGCGACGGGGAGGGCCGCGTCATGAATATCGGTGAAGCCGCCAAGAAATCGGGCATTCCGGCAAAGACGATCCGGTATTACGAGGAAAGCGGCCTGATTGCGCCGGCGGGTCGGACGGCCGCCGGATACCGGTCCTATAGCGAGGCGGACGTCCACACGCTGAGCTTCCTGAAGCGTGCCCGCGACTTGGGATTCTCGGTCAAGGACTGCGCGACCCTGCTGTCGCTCTACCAGGACAAGAACCGGTCGAGCGCCGATGTGAAGGACCTCGCCCGCCAACATATCGATCGGATCGCCGCGAAGATCGAGGAGTTGGAGCAAATGCGTTCGACCCTCCAGACACTGGTCAATCAGTGCCACGGGGACGACCGCCCTCACTGCCCGATCCTGGAGGATCTGGCCCACTAGGCAGGGGCGCTAGTCGAGCGTCAGCGTCACCGTTCCCAGTCCGTCGATCTCCGTGACGACCGTGTCACCCGCTTCGATCCATTCCGTCTTCACGATGCTGCCCAGCGTCACGAACTCACCCACCTTCAACGGCTGACCACGGCCTGCCCGGAATTCCGCCAGCCAAGCCAGCGCATCCATCGGATGGCCCAATATGTCGCGGCCGATCCCTTCGCCGATCAATTCGCCGTTGATGGTAAGCCGTCCGGTCAGCGCGTCCATGGCCAGGGGATCCATCGCCACAGGCGTGCCGAGGACGCATCCCGCATTGAAGAAATCGTCGGCGACGAGGGAAGAGCTCGGCCTTTCCCGGAAATTCACCCAGCGCTCGTCGACCAATTCGATGCTCGCCATCGCACCGCCGACGGCCGCGGCCGCGGACTTCCGGTCATAGCCGCCCGGCAAGGCCGGCATGTCTTTGGCCAGCACCACGGCGATTTCGCACTCGATCCCGGGCCGGACGAGGCGGACTCGGTCAAAGCGCCCGGTCCCTTCATGCACCATCGTGCTCGGCACCATGCCGGCGCAGGGGTGGTCGATCTTCAGGTATTCCTGCATGACCTTCGTCGTACAGCCGATCTTGTGACCGGTCATCGGACCGAAGCGGCCGGCAAGGCGTTCATGCAGCAGATCCTGGATCTTGTATGCGGTATCCAGATCGACGGATTCGGGATGCAAGGGCAGACGATCCAAAGCCTTTGCCGAAGACCGAGCCTCGGCCAAGGCGTTCGCCGCTTCCGACAGTGTCGTAATGTCCATGATGGTTTTTCCCTGAGGTTCAAGCTGACCCGTTGGCAGGCGCAATTCTGGTGGTATTGTATAAGGCATAAAAGGAAACGCAGACGGTCGGCTCGACGCCCCTGGAAATACGCTAACGCAGCGAACCGGGCCTTGCCATGACCGCTTTCAGAAAAAGGAAAATGACATGGCTTCAGTAACGGCGCGGATCGCCGAAACCGATACCGGCAGCTTGATCGGCGAATTGACGGAAGCCTTCGGCGACCAGGTGTCGACCTCGGCCGCGGTGCTGGAGCGGCACGGCAGCGATGAAAGCTACCATCATGCCGAACCGCCGGATGCCGTCATTTTCGCGCGCTCTACCGATGATGTCGTCAAGGCTGTGAAGATCGCCGCGAAGCACAAGGCCCCGATCATTCCCTTCGGAACGGGCACCGGCCTTGAAGGTCATGTGACAGCGCCTTTCGGCGGCGTTTGCATCGACGTTTCTGAAATGAACAACGTGCTGAAGGTGAATGCGGAAGACCTGGACGTGTCGGTTCAGGCCGGCGTCACCCGCAAGCAGTTGAACGAATACCTGCGCGATACGGGCCTGTTCTTCCCGATTGATCCGGGCGCGGACGCCTCGCTGGGCGGCATGGCGGCGACGCGGGCATCGGGCACGAATGCGGTGCGTTACGGAACGATGCGGGAAAACGTTCTGAATCTGACGGCGGTCCTGGCGGATGGTCGCGTGATCAAGACGGCGCGCCGGGCGAAGAAATCGTCGGCAGGTTACGACCTGACTCGCCTTTTCGTCGGGTCTGAAGGGACGCTTGGGATCATCACGGAACTGACGCTGAAGGTTTATGGCGTCCCTGAGGCGATCTCGTCCGCCGTTTGCGAATTCCCCAGCCTGGAAGACGCGGTGAACACCACCATCCTGACAATCCAGTCCGGTGTGCCGGTGGCGCGGGTCGAGCTTGTCTCCAAGGAGATGATGAAGGCCTGCATCGCGTATTCGAAACTGGAAGGCTTCGAAAATGCCGATCACCTGTTCTTCGAATTCCACGGGTCCGAAGCCGGGGTTAAGGAACAGGCCGAGACGGTGCAAGCCATCGCCTCGGATTTCGGTGGCGCCAACTTCAAGTTCGCGACCAAGCAGGAAGACCGCAACGCGCTGTGGACGGCCCGGCATAACTGCCATTACGCGACACGCGCCCTGCGGCCTGGCTGCGAGGTTTGGTCCACCGATGTCTGCGTGCCGATTTCCCGCCTCGCGGAAATCATCACGGACGCCAAGCGCACGATGGACGAACAGGGGCTGCTCGGCACCATCGTAGGCCATGTCGGCGACGGTAATTTCCATATCGGCTATTGTGTCGACCCCAACAATCCTGAGGAACTGGCCAAGGCCGAGGAGCATAACAAGCAACTCGTCTACCAAGCGCTCGCGATGGACGGGACCTGCACCGGCGAACACGGCATCGGCGCCGGCAAGCGGAAGTTCCTGGAAGCCGAGCACGGCGAAGCGGTCAGCGTCATGCGGATGATCAAGAACGCGCTGGACCCGGACGGAATCATGAATCCGGGCAAGGTCCTGCCGGCCTGACGGCAAAACGCTTTAGCTGGGGGGAGCCATGGGAATCGATCCGTCACAGGTTCGGGGCGTCTATCCGATCCTCTATGCCTATTTCGACAGCCACGGGAATCTCGACCGCGGCTTGATGCGGCGGCAGGCGCAGGCCTGCGTGAAGCACAACCCGCACGGCATTGCGGCCTTGGGGCTGGCGACGGAAGTCACCAAGCTTTCCACCGCAGAACGGCGACAGGTCATGGAATGGCTTGTCGAGGATGTGGCGGGGGCCTGCCCCATCGCCATCACCATCGCGGAACCGACGGTCCAGGGCCAAGCCGACTTTGCCAAGGCGGCGGACCAACTGGGCGTCGATTTCGTCATCCTGCAGCCACCGCCGGTCGCCGGATTGCCGGAGGGCGAATATGTCCGCTTCTTCGGCAGCGTGGCGGAGAAGGTGTCGATCCCGGTCGCGATCCAGAATGCCGCCGCCTATATCGGCGTCGGACTGTCGATCGACGGGTTGAAAACCCTCAACAGAAATCACCCGAATGTCTCCTTGCTGAAGGGAGAGGGACCGGCCATCGAAATCGCCGGGCTGGTCGATGCGACCGACGGCGTCTTCCGGGTCCTGAACGGGCGCGGCGGGCTGGAATTCCCCGACAATCTGCGCGGCGGCTGCGTCGGCATGATCCCCGCGCCTGATTGCTTCGATCGTCAGATCGCCCTCTATAGGGCTTTCGAAGAAGGCCGGGTCGAGGATATGGAAGCGATCTATCGCGACATTCTGCCGGTCATCATTTTCTGCATGCAGTCGGTGCAAAACTTCTTGTGTTACGGCAAGCGGATCACCGCCTTGCGGATGGGCGTCCCCCTCGACCAGGTGCATGACCGGGCCCCGGCGCAACAGCCGACCCGGCACGGCATGGAATGGCTGCAACGCTATGCCGGTGAATTGGGAGCCTTCTGACCGTGAAGGGCATAGCGATTCGGCCGGGCCTGTCGGAGGACGCGGCGTCCATCCACCGGATCCACGCCCATGCGGTGGAAACCGGAACCGCCAGCTTCTCGCTGGAACCGCCCGGCCTTGAGGACATTGCCGCCCGGGTGGACCGCCTGGTGGATCAGAAACTTCCTTTTCGGGTCGCGGACAATAACGGCGAGGTCGTCGGCTATGCCTTCGCCGATTGGTTTCGGCCCCGGCCGGGCTATCGCTTCACCTTGGAAGATTCGATCTATGTCGATGCGTCTGTCCAAGGCCGGGGCGTCGGCCGCGCATTGCTTTCGGCGGTGGTAGAGGACGCCCGCGCGGGCGGGTTCAAACAGATCATCGCCGTGATCGGGGATATCGGGAATACGGGCTCCATTGCCGTGCACAAGTCCTGTGGGTTCCTCTATGCCGGTGTTTTGAAGAATGTCGGCTTCAAGTTCGACCGTTGGCTCGACACAATCTACATGCAGCGGGAACTTTAGGGCGCCCTCGCCAGGACGCATCAACGCCTTCTCCAGACGGTTCCTT
>CAYGKA010000015.1:0-57268 GCA_964350445.1 uncultured Flavobacteriaceae bacterium | reverse complement strand
ACGGCGCGGCCAGGTTGGCGCCTCGGTCAAAACCCTGCGTGCACCGCCGGCATCCGGCGCAACGGCAATCGGCGAATATCCGTTTTTGGCAGGTATTTCCCCTTGGGCGGAATTTGCATATTCGCTTGAAACCGGAAATATGTGACCCTGTCCGCATGTTGACACGAAGCATTCAACATACGAGCTCGAATTTCGAGGAAACGCAGGCCTTTCTAGCCGGGAAGGGTTTGGATAGCCGCTTGGCAGGCGCGTACCCGTCGCGTGCGGAGCGGGACTTCAGTTCGTCAATCAGTGCACTGCATGGCCGGGGTCTGTATCTCGCCTATATGGCCTACGGCGCGGATGTGGAGATCGACGTCCCCGCCGAACGCAGCGACTATGGGTTTTCGATACCCTATGACGGCAAGATGGCATCGACGGTCGCCGATACGGTTTGGGCCTGCACCCGTCAACGCACTGTCCTTGCTTCGCCGGGCGCACCTCAGCAAATGTATTTGGCGGGCGACGCAAAGCGGCTCGCGCTGTCGGTGCAACAGGATTTGGTCCGGGCCCGGCTGCACGTCCTGACCGGCGAGGAAATCCGAGGGGTAATCGAGTTCGACCCGATATTGGACATTGCCAACGGCGCCGGCCGATTGATTGCGTCAAACATGGAAATGATCGTTGCAGAGGAAGGCCGGGGCAGGAATGTCTTCGCGGACCGCCTTCGTGAAGCCCATTTCATCGAAACGACACTGACGACTCTGCTGCTGTATCACCCACACAGCCATCATGCCCTGCTGGAACGGCCGGCGGCGTCCCCGGCAAGCCGGGATGTGAAGCGCGTTCTGGATTATCTCCACGAGCATCTCGAAGATCCCGTTTCCCTGGAAGATCTTGTTGCCATCGCGAATGTACCGGGCCGCACCCTGAATGAGCATTTTCGGGCTTTCACGGGCTATGCGCCGATGGCTTACCTGCGTCAGGCGAGGCTTCAGGCGGCGCGTCGGCTGCTGATGTCCGAAGACGCGGACACGGTGACCGGCGCGGCAATGCGGTACGGATTTTTCCACTTGGGACGCTTCGCGAACCAATATGAGAAATCATTCGGGGAAAAGCCGTCCGATACATTGCTGCGCGGCGCAAAAGTATTCAGCCGCGGCGCCTAGCTCCGTCGGGGATGAGGCGTTTTGGGAAAAGCGTTACCGCTTCCGCGTTAGAGCAGACCCAACCCCAGCAGCGCCTTTTTGATGTTGGCCTTGTCGGTGTCGTTCGGCATCGGCATCGGTGCGCGCGAGAGTCCGGCGGAACCCTCTTGCAGGCTTTGGGCATATTTCACGCAAGCCGGCAGGTAGTCATGCGGCATCGCGTTCCACAGGGGCAGCAATTTTTCATGCAGATCGTGGGTCTTGGCATGCTCGCCCACGTCGAATCGCCGATGACCCCGGCGATGACGGGCGCGCGCCCGGCCGCCCCTTCCGTCGCCGCGGCGATCAGGTCCCGGTATTCGGCCGCTTCGATGGCATGGCCTTCGCCGGTCGATCCGCCGACGGCGACACCGCCGACCCCGTGGCCGATCAGCCAGTCAACCTGTTGGCCGACGGCGTTGAAATCAATATCGCCCTTGGCGTCGAAGGCGGTGTTGCTGGGGGATCACGCCTTCAAGGCAGTCGCCATGGTTTCTTCCCAAACCGGAATTTTTAGATCATGCTCAAGCGCTGGTTATTCGCTGGGTCGCGTCTTCCCGCTTCCAAAGCTCAGGCAGCAGGTTGAGGCCCAGGCCGGGCCCTTCTGGCGGATGGAAAAAGCCGTTCACCGGGCGGGGTACGGTATCCACCAATTCCCCGTACCAGCCGTCATAGAAGGCGCGGACCGATTCCTGCACCAGCACGTTGGGCAGCGCGAGGGACAAATGGACCGAAGCGGCCAGCACCACCGGACCCTGGCAATCATGCGGCGCGACCGGGCGCTGATAGGCTTCCGCGATGGCGGCGATCTTCCGCGTTTCGGTGATGCCGCCGCACCAGCCGACATCGGGCATCACGATATGGGCGCATTGCGCCTCCATCAGGCTGCGGAAATCGCGGATCGAGCCGAGTGTCTCGCTGGCGCAGATCGGCGCCGTCGTCTTTTCCGAAAGCGCGCGCAAGTCGTCGTACCCGTCCATGCGGATCGGGTCTTCGATCCAATAGGGATCGAACGGTTCCAGCGCTTTCACGACTTTCAGAATGCCGGGCATCCGCCATAGCGAATGCAATTCAACATGGATATCCATCTTGTCGCCGACCGCCTTGCGGATCTTTTCGAACGGAACCAGCGCCGCGTTCAGGTCGGCCGATGATATGTCGTATCCCTTGGTCTTTTCCGCCGCGGTGTCGAACGGCCAGATCTTCATGCCCGTTATGCCCTGATCCAGCAGGCTGAGGGCGAGTTCGTCGGCCCGATTCAAGAAAGCGTCCAGGTCCTCGTAGGGGCCTTCACTTTGCTCAAGACCCCAATCGTCGGTTCCCCAGGTCGGCCGGTTGCGGACATATTTATACCCGGCGCAGGTATTGTAGGTTCGCACCTTGTCCCGGCATAACCCGCCCAAAAGCTGGTAGACGGGTTGGCCCAGCGCCTTGCCGAACAGGTCCCACAGCGCGATGTCGATGGCGGACCGACCGCGTTCTTCCGCGCCCTGGCCGGAAAATCCCACATAGGTCAGCAATTCGCGATTCAGATGTTCGATGCGGAACGGGTCCTGCCCGATCAGCTTCAACGCCGCCGTTTCGTGTATGAAGGCCTCGACCGCCTTCGAGCCGAAAAAAGTTTCGCCCAGGCCGGTGATTCCCTCGTCGGTGTGTATCAGCACCCAAAGAACGTTGGAAAACTCATCCAGGCACAAAGTCTCTATCGACGTGATGCGCATTTGGGAAACTCCCACCCTGTTTCTCGCCGGCTGGCGATTGCGGTTCTTGTGACCGCATTTCTGCAATAAGCCGATCTTGGTTCCATTCACCGTTTCTCCGCAAGGGAAAACCGGTTATTGGAATCTGTCAGCAAAACAATTATAGTCTAGACAATTGTAAGCAACGCAACAATATCAGCGGCGGGTTTCTTACCCTATCGGTCGGGAAACGCACCGGACCGAAAAATCGACTTCTATTTGGGATCAAGCACTGTATGGACGGGGAATTTTCAAACGCGGGACCCTCCGACCGCCCGGACCTGGAACGGAATTTCGGATTCCTGCTTCATGACGTTGCGCGCCTGATGCGTGCCGAATTCGACCGGCGCAGCCGGGCGCTGGAACTGACCCGGTCGCAATGGTGGGTGCTGAACTTCGTCTATGCCCATGAAGGGGCGACACAGACGGAACTGGCCGACCAATGCGAAGTTGAACGCGCGACCATGGGCCGCTTGCTCGACAAGCTGGAGGAAAAGGGCTGGGTTCGGCGCGAGTCGGACGCTCAGGATCGCCGCATCCGCCGCGTTTTTCTGACCGGTGAGGTGCAAAGCCTGATGGTCGCCCTGCGCGGTATCGGTGCCGGCGTGCGCGAGAGTGCCATGGCGGGGATCGACAAGGATGAGCAGGATCGTTTCGTCGACACGCTGATCAAGATCAAGGCGAATATGTCGGCGATCGTCCGTGATGTGGGCGACGAGCCCGTCGCCCTGGCCGGCGACGATTGAGAGAGGGCGAAAGATGAGCGATTCAGCCGCCCAGCGCGAAATGCCGACCGGACCGAACCGGTCCACGGCGCCGCATGACAACACGGCCCCCGACAATGCGTCGCGGAGCCATCCCGGACAGGCCAAACCCATGCCTGCCTCGGCGCCCCCTTCCGCCCAACCGGCAGCCCCTCCGGCCCATTCGGTGGCGCAACCCACGCAACCGAGCCAGCCGACCCAGCCGGCGAATGAAGGCGCCAGCGAAGGGCGGCACCCCGCGCAGGAACCGAAGCCCGCCGACCTGCGCGCGCCCGAGGCGCCGTCCCAGGACGGCGAGACCGGCACCGCCGCCAAGAAGAAACCTGTTCGGCGCTTCATGCGCCGCGCGACGCGGGCGGTTTTGCTGCTGGTCGTGCCGATCTGCATCCTGCTTGCGGGCGCCTTTTGGTATATGACCTCCGGTCGGTACGTCGCGACCGAGAATGCCTATGTCAAATCCGAGATCATCGCCGTCAGTCCGACCATCGACGGCCGGGTCACGGAGGTTTTCGTTTCCGACAATGAGCGGGTGAAACGGGGTGATACGCTGTTCAGGCTCAACGCCCGCCCGCATCAAATCGCCGTGGACCAAGCGGAAGCCAAGCTGGGCGCCGTAAGGCAGGAAATCGACCGCCGCCGCGCGGAATTCCGGCAAGTGCAGGCGGAAATCGAAGAGGCGCAAGAAAGGGTCACGTATTTCTCGAGCGAGTTCGAACGCCAGCAGGCTCTGACAACCCGGGGCGTGGCCACACGCGCCAGTTTGGACGAGGCACAGTTCGAATTGATGCTCGCCAAGCAGGCAGTGAACACCTTGCGCCAGAAGGCCCAGACGGTCCTGGCCAGCCTGGGCGGCGATCCGCTGAAGGCGGCCGAGTTGCATCCGCTGTACACGGAAGCCGAAGCAGAGCTTCGTCAGGCACAATTGAAGTTGGAATTTACCGAAATCGTTGCCCCGGCCGACGGCATTGTCAGCCAGATGCGCCTGCAGTCCGGCGAATGGGTCGAGGGGGGAGATCCCGTCTTCGGCGTCATCGCCACGGAAGGATTGTGGGTCGAGGCGAACCTGAAGGAAACGCAGCTGACCCATATGCGGGAAGGACAGCCGGTCGAGGTCAAGATCGACGCGTTTCCTGGTGTGATCTGGCCGGCCACCATCGGCAGCATCAGTCCGGCGACGGGTGCCGAATTCGCGATCTTGCCGCCGCAAAATGCTTCAGGAAACTGGGTAAAGGTGGTTCAGCGCCTGCCGGTTCGAATCGAAATCCTTGAATTCGCCGACCGTCCCGTCTTAAGGGCGGGGATGACCGCGACGATCACCGTCGATACCGAGCAGGACAAGAGCTTCGAGACGGTTTGGGGCCAATACATGGAAAAGCTGAACGGCTGGAAAGAAACAATCCTGGCTTCCAGCGCCCTGGCCAAGTGACGTCCCGGCCAAGTGACGTCCCGGCGAACCGACGTCAGACCCAACGATGCCCTGCGTCCTGAAGCAGGGCGCGGGTTTTCTCCAGACTATCGGACCTGACCAACAGATAGTCCCTGTGAAACGTTGAAACGACGAAAACGGCCAGGCCGGCTTCCGAAATCGGGCGGACGACCGACAGCACGATGCCCGGCTGGTCGAAGTCGAAGGACCCGGTCAATTTTATGGCCCGCCAGCCCCTGTCCGACTCGACACCGTCCGGCACATGCTGGGCGGGCGTGACGATGGACAACTCGTCGCTGCAATAGCTGACATTGACGAAACCAGGCGCAGAATCGGACGCGGAGTTGGACCCGTAATTGATTGGGGAACCGGCATTGGCGACCCAATCCGGCACGACGGCGCTTGGCGGAAACAGGGTCACGGCATACGAACCCTCCAACAGCGCAAGATCGACGGTTACTGCCATCGCGGCCTCCTAACGCAGGGCGACGAGGACAGGCTGAAGATCTTCGGGCGTGTCGACGGTCAGCGGGACAGTGTCGATCAGGACGGCGTCTATCCGCATGCCGTTCTCCAGGGCGCGCATCTGCTCCAACTTTTCGCGCATCTCCAGAACACCCGGCGGCAGCGAAACGAATCGTTCCAAGGCGCTGCGCCGATAGGTGTAGATGCCGAAATGATAGTAGAGCGGTCCGTCGCCCCAGGGGGCGGTGGCCCGGGTGAAGGCTAGGGCCCGCGCCTGTCTTGCGCCGTCCGCGAACCCCAGGATTGCTTTGACGACGTTCGGGTTGTCGCGGTCCTCCGGATCGGTGATGACGGCGACGGAGGTGCCTATATCCACGTCACTGTCCGCCAACGGCTCGGTCACGGCGCGCAGGATACCGGGTTCCATGGCCGGCAGGTCCCCCTGCATGTTGACGATGACGTCAAAGGTGCCGTCGGGATCGATCTTGCAGGCGGCCTCCCAGATCCGGTCGGACCCCGACGGGTGGTTGGGGTCGGTCAGAACGGCCTGCCCGCCCGCGGCGGTCACGGCATCGACGATTTCACGGTCTCCGGCGGCGACCCAGACCGGGCCCAGATCCGCCTCGAGGGCGCGTTCGACACAATGGACGATCATCGGTTTCCCATGGATGTCGGCCAAGGGTTTGTTGGGAAATCGGGTTGCCTTGAGGCGTGCGGGGATAAGGACGATGGGTTTCATGAAAGGCTCGGGGGCTACTTTGGTTGTATTCGCGGCCGGCGTTGGCCCGGGGCAAGCCAAGCTTGCCGCGGTTCCGGCGCGCTAGACTGTTGATTTCGCGCGGTTGATTCGCGCGTGACGACACGATATACCCCAATTGTACCGGGGAAAAGATACGGCTGGAGAAGGGCTCGCACCGGCGACCGAATCTTCGCTAGACTACCCTGGATTCATTCACCTGTGGCAGGTGCCACATGGAGCGTTTGGGGACTACGCTATGCATGACGAAGATCCGCTTATGATCAACAAGGTGGCGGCCGCCATTCTGACGGCTGGGCTGATCGCCATGACCGCGGGATTCATTTCCACTTTCGTTTATCACCCGAGCACTCCGGAAGAGAGCGCTTTCGTGATCGAGGTTCAGGAAACCGCGGGCGGCGCTGCTCCGGCCGCTGATACCGGCCCTGAGCCGATTGAAGCGCTTCTGGCGTCTGCCGATATCGCCAAAGGCGAGAAGCTGACCAAGAAATGCGCCTCCTGCCACAAGTTCGAAAAGGGTGGCGCAGACGGTGTCGGTCCGGCGCTTTATGACACGGTTGGCCGTGCTAAAGCAGGCCATGAAAGCTACACGAAGTATTCCGACGCGTTGAAGGCCATGGACGGCGAGTGGACTTACGAGAACCTGAACAAGTTCCTGTACAAGCCCAAAGCCTATGTGCAAGGGACCGCAATGTCCTTCAACGGCCTGAGCAAGACCCAGGACCGGGCGGACCTGATCGCCTATCTGCGGACCTTGAGCGACAATCCGGTTCCGCTGCCGTAAGGGCACGGGCCGAACTGAATTTTGAAGGGCGGCCATTCGGCCGCCCTTTTTATGACCCGCCCTTTTCAAACTCGGGGGCCTTCATGACGGACGGTACAGTCGCAGCGGAATTCATCGCCTTCGCGGACCGGTTGGCGAATGCGGCCCGCGCCGTCGTTGCCCGCTATTACCGTACGCCCTACGACGTGGTTTCCAAACAGGATGAGAGCCCGGTAACCGTCGCGGACCGTGAGGCGGAAGCGGCCATCCGCACCCTTATCGAAGACCGATACCCGGACCATGGCATATTTGGCGAGGAATACGGCCAGGTCCGTGTCGACGCCCGCTATGTCTGGGTTCTGGACCCGATCGACGGAACCCGGGCTTTCATCGCCGGCATGCCGGTCTTCGGCACCCTGATCGCGCTGGCGGACCGGGGGGTGCCGGTGCTGGGCGTGTTGGATCAAGCCATACTGAAGGAACGCTGGCTCGGTGCCCTGGGGCACGGGACCACATTCAACGGCAACGCGGTTCGGTCCCGGAACTGCGGCGGGCTGGATCGGGCGAGCCTCTATACCACCGGACCGGACCTATTCAATTCGAACGCCCGGCGGGAGGCCTTCTACCGCCTATACGACAAGGTTCACCAGCCTCGCTATGGCGGCGACTGCTACTCCACCGGCCTGATCGCCAGCGGTTGCGTCGACCTGCATGTGGAATGCGGTCTGAAACCCTATGATTATATGGCCTTGGCGCCGATCATCCGGGCTGCCGGCGGCTTCGCGACGACATGGTCCGGCGCGCCGTTGACCTTGACGTCCGGCGATACCTTTCTCGGGGCGGCGTCTGAAAGCGTCCACGGGCCGGCCGTTCGCCTGTTGGGGCCTTCCGAGTGAGGCGGCCGAATGTCGGGCCAAGCGACGGTAGACGCGTGCGGGCGGGCACGGACGGGGATGGGCTTGGGAATGAGGCATTTTTGTGGCAAGGCTTGATTGCCGGTGCCGCCGGTCTTCATTAGTGGCAAGGTAGGCCTGACGCTTCGACGAGCCGGCTCCAGCCGAGCGGAAGCGGGGCGACAGGGAGCGAAAACATTCACGATCGGATGACAATGTTCATGACGGGTCTTTCGGGTGCTAAGGGTTGGCGCCGTGCCATGGGCGCCGTGGTTGTCGTTGTAGGGCTGACCGGGTTGCCGGCGGTGGCGGGTGCTTCGGGAACGAACGGGCCGTCGCACGGTTTCGCGCTGAACCACGCGCTGAAATATCCGGCTGATTTCAAGCATCTCGACTATGCGTACCCAGCCGCGCCGAAAGGCGGCCTGGTGGTGGAGGAAGGGGTCGGAACCTTCGATTCGCTCAATCCCTTCATCATCAAGGGCAACGCCGCCGGCCAGACGGTCTTCATCTACGACACCCTGATGAAACAGGTCAGCGACGAGGACAGCGCGGTCTACGGCCTTGTCGCGGAGACCATCGAAGTGCCCGATGACGGGTCCTGGGTAGAGTTCAAGCTGCGCCCGGAAGCACGCTTCCATGATGGAAAACCGATCACCTCGGAAGACGTCGCCTGGACTTTCGACACGCTGCGCGAAAAAGGCAGCCCCTCCTACCAGTACTATTATGCGGCCGTCGAAAAGGTGGAGACACCGGATGCACATACGGTTCGTTTCGTTCTCTTCCCCGGGGAAAACAAGGAAATGCCCTTGATCCTCTCGGAACTGGTCGTGCTTCCGAAGCACTATTATCAGGACCGGGAATTCGACCAGACAGTGCTGGACCCGCCCTTGGGATCTGGCCCCTACCGGATTTCCAAGGTGGAGCCGGGTCGGTCACTGACCCTGGAACGCGTCGAAGATTACTGGGCGCGTGATTTGCCGGTGAACCGCGGCTTCAACAATTTCCAGACAAAGCGTTACGATTTCTACCGCGACCGCACGATTTCGCGTGAGGCCTTCAAGGCCGGCGCCATCGATATTTGGGCCGAGAACAGCGCCAAGGAATGGGCCACGGCCTTTGATATTCCAGCGGTGAAGACGGGCGATATCGTCAAGAAGGACTTCCCCAACGAGCGCGTCGCGCCGATGCAGGGCTTTGCCTTCAATCTGCGCAAACCCCTGTTCCAGGATAGTCGCGTGCGAGAAGCATTGACCTATGCCTGGGACTTCGAATGGGTCAACAAGACGATCATGTACGGCGCTTATCGGCGGACCGACAGCTATTTCGACAATCATGAACTCGGCTCGACAGGGCTGCCGTCAGAGGCTGAACTGGAAATCCTCGACCCTTATCGCGGCGCGATTCCCGACCGCGTCTTTACCGAGACTTTCGTCCCCCCGCAGACGGATGGCAGCGGCAACAACCGGCAGAACCTGCGCAAGGCGGCGATGCTGCTCAAGGATGCGGGCTGGAGCGTCAAGGACGGGGTCCTGACCAACGATGATACGGGCGAACTGTTCCGGTTCGAGATCGTCCTGCGGACCGGTCAGTTGGAACCGCATACCCAGGCGCTGGTGCGCAGCCTGAAGCGCCTCGGCATCGAAGCGGGTATCCGGATCGTCGATGACGCCCAGTACAGGCGCATTACCGAAACCTTCGATTTCGACATGGTCGTCGCCGTCTTCGGGCAATCGGTGTCGCCCGGGAACGAGCAGCGGTATTACTGGGGCTCCGCCTCGGCCGCGCGGGAAGGCAGCCGGAACCTGATGGGCATCGCCGATCCGGCGATTGACGAGCTGGTCGAACTTCTGATCGCCGCCCCGGATCGCGATAGCCTGATCACGCGGACGCGCGCGCTGGACCGCGTGTTGCTATGGAACTTCTTCATGATCCCGATGTATCATGGCGCGACCGACCGGGTCGCCTATTGGAGCCGGTTCGGTTTACCGGATATCATTCCGAAACAGGGCGTTGTGCCGGGCGCATGGTGGGTCGATCCCGAAAGAGACGCCACCTTGACCCGCGGCAAAGGTAACTGACCATTTCTCCCGATAGGCTCCCAGAACCGTGCTAGCCTATATCATCAGACGCCTGTTGTTGATCGTCCCGACTCTGTTTGGGGTCATGCTGCTGAGCTTCCTGATCATTCAGGCCGCGCCCGGCGGGCCGGTCGAGCGCATCCTCGCGCAGATTGAAGGCACGGCGGCGGGCGCACTTTCCCGCGTCACGGAAGGGGTGGGCGGCGATTTCGTCGGCGGCACCACGGGACAAGGGGGCGAGCAATCGCGCTATCGCGGCGCCCGTGGGCTCGACCCGGAATTCATCGCCAAGCTGGAAAAGCAGTTCGGCTTCGACAAGCCGCTGCACGAACGCTTCCTCAAGATGATGGGAAGCTACCTGACCTTCGATTTCGGGGAGAGTTATTTCCAGGACCGCAGGGTCGTCGACCTCGTCCTGGAAAAAATGCCGGTTTCCATCTCTCTCGGTCTCTGGACGACATTTCTCACGTACCTCATCTGCATTCCGCTTGGCATCGCCAAGGCCATCCGCGACGGGTCGCGGTTCGACATGTGGACGAGCACGGCGATCATCATCGGCTATGCGGTGCCGTCCTTCCTGTTCGCCGTGCTGCTGATCGTGGTCTTCGCCGGCGGGCGTTATCTGGATTGGTTCCCGCTGCGCGGCCTTGTCTCGGAGAACTGGGATCAGATGTCGACCATGGACCAGGTCCTCGACTACCTGTGGCATATGGTGCTGCCGGTCACTTCGCTGGTGATCTCCGCCTTCGCGACCCTCACCATGCTGACGAAGAACAGCTTTCTGGAGGAAATCGGCAAACACTACGTCACCACGGCCCGGTCAAAAGGACTGACGGACGGCGCCGTTCTATACGGGCATGTGTTCCGCAATGCGATGCTGATCGTGATCGCCGGCTTCCCGTCGGCCTTTATCGGCATCCTCTTCACCGGCGCCCTGTTGACGGAAGTGATCTTCTCGCTGGACGGGCTGGGTCTGCTCGGCTTCCAGGCGGCGATCGACCGCGACTATCCGGTGATGTTCGCGACGCTCTATTTCTTCACGCTGATCGGGCTGCTGCTGAACCTGATCAACGACATCACCTATACCATTATCGATCCGCGGATCGATTTCGAAGCGCGGTAGGGCGGCATGGTGCAAAAGAAACACAGCCGCATGTTTGGACTGACGCCGGTAACACAGCGCAGACTGCACGCCTTTCGGGCCAACCGGCGCGGATGGTGGTCGTTCTGGATATTCATGATCCTTTTCGTGCTGTCCCTGTTCGCGGAATTCATCGCCAATGACAAACCGATCCTGGTGTCCTTCGATGGCCATTACTATGTCCCCGTCCTGGAAGCGGTGCCGGAAACGGAGTATGGCGGGTTTTTCGAGACGGAAGCCGAATACAAGGATCCGGAAGTTCAATCCCTGATTCGCGAAAAGGGATGGATCGTATGGCCGCTGATCGAATACAGCTACGGCACCCAGGTGTTGAATCTGGGCAGTCCGGCGCCGACGCCGCCTGATTCCGCGCATTGGCTGGGAACCGACGACCAAGCCCGGGATGTCATGGCACGAACGATCTATGGGTTCCGTATCTCGGTCCTTTTCGGGCTGGCCTTTGCCGCCGTCAGCAGCGCGATCGGAATAGCCGCCGGCCTGACCCAAGGGTTTTTCGGCGGATTGTACGACCTGCTGGGCCAGCGGTTCATTGAAATCTGGACCAGCCTGCCGACGCTCTACCTGTTGATCATCTTAGCCAGCATCGTGACGCCGACCTTCTGGTGGCTCCTGGGGATCATGGTCGCCTTCGGTTGGACCGCCCTTGTCGGGCTCGTCCGAGCGGAGACTCTTCGCGCCCGGAACCTGGATTTCGTGAAAGCGTCCCGCGCGCTTGGCGTATCCAATCCGGTGATCATGGCGCGGCACATCCTTCCCAATGCGATGGTGGCCACTTTGACCTATCTTCCGTTCGTCCTCAGCGGCGCGGTGGTGTCGCTCGCCTCGCTGGATTTCCTCGGTTTCGGTCTGCCGCCAGGCTCACCCTCGCTCGGGGAGTTGCTGAAACAGGGGAAAGAAAATCTGCAGGCTCCGTGGCTCGGCATAACCGCCTTCGTCACGGTCGGTGCAATGTTGACCCTGCTGGTGTTTATTGGCGAGGCTGTGCGCGACGCCTTCGATCCTCGAAAAGTTCACGAATGAAGGCGCATGAGTGCCGGCGCACGACTAAAGGTGCAGAAGTGAGATGACCGAATGACCGAGTCCAAGCCAACCGGGCCTTTGCTTTCAATTTCCGATCTTTCGGTGAATTTCCGCGGATCGGATGGCGATATCGAAGCGGTGCGGAATGTCTCCTTCGACCTGCGGAAGGGGGAGACACTCGCCCTGGTCGGCGAGTCCGGTTCCGGGAAATCCGTCACCGCGCTCTCGATCCTGCAGTTGCTGCCCTATCCGGCGGCCTATCATCCGTCCGGCTCGATCACCTTCGGCGGAGCCGAATTGATGGCGGCTTCCGAACCCGACCTCCGGAAGGTGCGCGGCAATCGTATCTCGATGATCTTCCAGGAGCCGATGACCTCCCTCAATCCGCTGCACACGGTGGAAAAGCAGATCCGCGAACCTTTGGTCATCCATAAGGGGATGTCGCAGACGGAAGCTCGACCCCGGGTGCTGGAACTGATGGATCTGGTGGGAATAAAGGACCCGGAAAAACGCCTGAACGCCTTCCCGCACGAATTGTCCGGCGGCCAGCGGCAGCGCGTGATGATCGCCATGGCGCTGGCCAACGAACCGGAACTGTTGATCGCCGACGAACCGACGACGGCGCTGGACGTGACGATCCAGGCACAAATCCTGAAACTGCTGCAGGATCTGAAGGACAGGTTCGACATGGCGATGCTGTTCATTACCCATGACCTGGGCATCGTGCGGCGCGTCGCTGACAGGGTCTGCGTGATGAACGAGGGGCGAGTCGTCGAACAAGGAAGCGTGACCGACGTGTTCGACAACCCGCAGGATGCTTATACGAAACGACTGTTGGCGGCCCAGCCCAAGGGACGCAAGGCCCCGGTCCCGGAGACGGCCCCGATCGTCATGGCGGGCGAACAGGTCAAGGTCTGGTTCCCGATCAAATCCGGCGTCTTCCGGCGCACCGTTGATCATATCAAGGCGGTCGACGGCATCGACATCACGATCCGAGAAGGCCAGACGGTGGGTGTCGTCGGTGAATCGGGGTCCGGCAAGACGACCCTCGGCATGGCCTTGCTGCGCCTGCAGCAGGCCGACGGCGCCATCGCCTTCGAAGGGCATGACCTGCGCGGCCTTTCCAACAAGGAACTGCGGCCGTTGCGGCGGGAAATGCAGGTCGTCTTTCAGGACCCCTATGGGAGTCTCAGTCCGCGCATGTCGGTCGGTGAAATCGTCGAGGAAGGGTTGAAGGTCCATGGCCTGGGCAATGACGCGGAAGGGCGCGAAAAGCTGGTCATCGAGGGGCTGCGGGACGTGGGTCTGGACCCGGAATCGCGTCATCGCTATCCGCATGAATTTTCCGGTGGGCAGCGGCAGCGCATCGCCATTGCCCGCGCCCTTGTCCTGAAGCCGCGTTTCATCGTGTTGGACGAGCCGACCTCGGCGCTCGACATGTCGGTTCAGACGCAGATCGTCGATTTGCTGAAAGACCTGCAGCAACGCTACAAGCTGGCCTATATGTTCATCAGCCACGACCTGAAAGTCGTGCGCGCCATGGCCGATACGGTCTTGGTGATGCGGGACGGCAAGGTCGTGGAACACGGCCCGGCGGAGGAGATTTTCGACAATCCCGGCACGTCCTATACCAAGGCGCTGATGGCGGCTGCGTTCCGGATGGAAGCGGTCGAATCCGGTGTCGTCTCGATGTAGGAAGGCCGGCTCTAGTCCGCCTTGGCCGCCTCGATGATCAACTCGGCGAATTCGGTCAGGTAGACGGAGCCTTTCACCGTCCGCTGGATCAGGACGGACCGCCGGTCCTCCTCATCGGGCTTGCGCCGCACCAGTCCAAGTTCCGACAACCGGTCCAGCGCCCGCGTCACGGCGGGTTTGGAGATGTTCAGCGACTCCGCCAAGCCCCGAACCGTATGCGGCGAAGGCTGCAGGTACACCGTCGTCAGCACCGCCATCTGCCGGGCGGACAGGTCCGGCGAATCCCGCCGAACGCTTTCGACAATAGCGCCGCGCCAGATTTCCAAGGCTTGATTGGGCGTCAATTCCATCACTATCGCTGGCGGTTGATGCGAAATCCCCCGGCCTTCCCCGAGCGCCCCATGACTATACCGGGGCAAAACCAGGGAACGGAAACGGCGGGCGGAACGGCATATTTGTTTCGTATCCGTTCCGAATATCCCGACTATCCATCGACTCGCCACTCATGACAAGGGGCGGGGTCCAAGAGAGGCCCGTGGCGGGTCGGATTTTCCTGAACCTCGATCAGACGAGCGTTATGCAAACCGCCGCTTTATCGTGTCGAACATCGCACGGATGCCCATCGCCTCGCCGCCTTCCGGGCGACCGGGCCGGGTGGTGTTGTTCCAGGCCATGATATCGAAATGGATCCAGGGCGTCTTGGCGCCGGCGAATTCCAGCAGGAAGAGCGCGGCGGTCGTTGCGCCCGCGAACCCGCCGGTGCCGGTGCTGCTGATATCGGCGACCTTGCTGTCCAGCAGCTTTCGGTAAGGGGCGTGCAGCGGCAGGCGCCAGACCGGATCGTCTTCGGCCTTGGCGGAGGCTTCGAGTTCGCCGGCCAAGCCGTCGTCGGAACAGAAATAAGCGGCGATCTCCGTCCCGACGGCAACGCGCGCCGCACCGGTCAGGGTCGCAAAATCGACCAACAGATCGGGGTCGTCTTCCAGCGCGGCCGTGATCGCATCGGCGAGGACCAGGCGCCCTTCCGCATCCGTGTTGCCGACCTCGACCGTGATGCCCTTGCGGGTGGACAACACGTCCAGCGGGCGGAACGCGTCGCCGGAAACGCTGTTTTCCACCGCGGGGATCAGAACCCGCAACCGCACCGGAAGGTCCGCCGCCATGATCATATGGGCCAGCCCCAGGACCTGCGCCGCCCCGCCCATATCCTTCTTCATCATCAACATGCCGCCGGAGGGTTTCAGGTCCAGTCCGCCGGAATCGAAGCACACGCCCTTGCCGATCAGCGTCACTTTCGGGTGCTTGGACTTGCCCCAGGACATGTCGATCAGGCGCGGCGCACGGGTGGAGGCGCGGCCGACCGCGTGCACCATCGGATAGTTCTCGGACAGCAGATCGTCGCCGACCGTGACGTCGAACTTGCATTTGAAATCACGCGCGACTTTTCGGGCTTCATGCGCCAACTCGCCGGGGCCCATGTCGGATGCCGGGGTATTGATCAAATCGCGCACCAGATAGATTGCCTTCGCCGTTTCCTCGACCCGTTTGCGGTCGGCGGAACCCGGCAGAACCAGCTTCGAGACGGGCACGCCCTTCTTCGCGTATCGGTCGAAACGATAACTTCCCAGCGCCCAACCCAGACCGGCCGCCTCCGCGAATTCCGTCTCCATTCCCTTCTGCAGGGCATAGCGTCCTTCCGGCAGCCGGGTCGCGGCCGCGCCCCAACTCCATTTGTCGGGTTCGTCCTTGGCGACACCCACAAGGGCCTCGCCCGGGCGGCCTGCCTGACCGGGGATCATCAGAACAGATCCCGGCGCGGCCTTGTACTTGTTCGCCTCGATCCACTCCTTTTCCGTCGCCGGGCGCAGTTCGGCCCATTCCTTGAAACCGTCCTCCGAGACGGGGATCAGGGTGACGGTCGTTTTGTTGGCTTTTGCGGCGAAGCAATCCATGACGATATCTCTTGTTCTCACGGTTGACGGGCCGGACGGTCGGGCCGACGGGAAGTGGGTCTGGAAACCCTCAGCAGGCAGGTTCAGGCAGGGATTGGACCAAGGTCAAGGTGCCTTCTGTCACCGCAAGACCGATATCGAGCGATATCCTTGTCGTAACCCCATTGGCGTGGACATGGGCGGTATTGGTGACCAAGGGCTGGGAGTCAGTGTCGTTCAGCCCGTAGAAGGACGTCACCACCTGCCAGCCGGGCCCGGTGATCAGGTCGGTATCGCCTTCCGGCAAGGTTTCCATCGGCTTGGCGGGGCCGACGACCACGTCGGTTCCACGGATCGGTTCCGGCGTCGATCCGTCGAACAGGATGTAACTGACAATCTTTTCGCCGGCCAGGATCTTGCCGACCGTCTCGTGAAAGGCGGTGACGGAAAACACCGTTCCCTTCGGCAGGGGCAGGGTTTGGGCATCCGGTCCGGCGATGGTCACCGTTCCCCCGCTCCCGTCGGCATTGAGCTGCGCGGACCCCTGCAGGGCTTCGATCACGTTGTCGTTCATCCGCAATTCGGATTCGAAGGTCATTGTCCGGCCGTCCAGCGATTCTTCCGCCGCGCCGATCGATTGGATTTCCAGAATCTGCCCGTTGGCGACTTCCAACCCCACGGATAATTGCGTCAGCAGAACCCAGTCGGTGCAGCGCTTCTGAAGGCGGACGATGAATTCACCGGGAAGGGACGCCCCGGCCCCTGGCATGCGGACTTCCGTGGTCTCCAAGCGGTAATGCGCCTGATGCGGTTGCAGGACGACATCGGCGGCGGCAGCGCCCCCGGCTGCGCCGGATCCGAGAAGCGAGGCCACGCAGAAACCAAGCAGACCGGCAAGAGGCAGCTTGCGGATTTTCATCATCGGTCCTTTTCGCGAAAATTCGATGCTTCAACCTTGTCGGTGAAAGGCTTCAAATGCAACAGTCCGGGGAAGCGGGCGGGCCGGTATCGGAACGGTGTAGGCCAACTGTTGCCGGGCGTGACGCATTTTCTGATTGGATCTGGTTGATAAGGATCGCCGGGACGGCATGCGTCCGCCCCGTCGATTGAAAGGGATTGTTATGGCTGAAAACGCTCGGATTCGCTTGGCTGTCGATATCGGCGGGACATTCACGGATATCGTGCTCGAAACACCGTCGGGCCACTGGACGCAAAAGGTCCTGACCACGCCGGCCAATCCCGCCGACGGTTTCATGACAGGCGCAAATGCCGTGCTGGACCAGGCCGGGGTCGATCCGGGTCAAGTCGATCTTATTATTCACGGTACCACGCTCGCCACCAACGCGTTGATTGAGCGCAAGGGCGCGAAGACCGCCTTGATCGTCTCCGAAGGGCACCGGGATTCCCTTGAAATCGCCTACGAGAACCGGTTCGACCAATATGACCTCTATGCCGAACGGCCGACACCGCTGGCGACGCGCGACCTACGCTGGCCGGTGATGGAACGGCTGGATTGGAAAGGCAACGTGCTGACTGCGCTGGACGAGAAAAGCGTCGAAGCCTGGCTGCCGCGCATCGCGGCGGACGGGATCGAAAGTCTCTCCATCGGCCTGCTGCACGCCTATGCAAACCCGGCGCATGAGGAACGCGTGGCGGAAATCGTCGCCAAGGCCTACCCGGATCTGCCCTTGTCGCTGTCGTCTCAGGTCTGCCCGGAGGTGCGCGAGTTCGACCGCCAATCGACGACCGTCGCGAATGCCTATGTGAAACCGCTGATGGCGCGCTATCTGGCGGATCTCGAAAAGCGGCTGGCCGCGCGGGGGTTCACTTGCCCCTTCCTGATGATGACCAGCGGCGGCAGCCTGGTGACGGTCAAGACCGCGTCCGATTTCCCGATCCGTCTGGTGGAATCCGGCCCGGCGGGCGGGGCGATCCTGGCCGCCGCGATCGCCAGGGCCCTGGGCGAGGACAGTGTTCTTTCCTTCGACATGGGCGGCACCACGGCCAAGATCTGCCTGATCGACGGTGGGGAACCGCTGCTCTCCCGCAGTTTCGAGGTGGACCGCACCCATCGTTTCATGAAAGGCAGCGGCCTGCCGGTGAAGATTCCTGTGGTGGAGATGGTGGAAATCGGGGCTGGCGGAGGGTCCATCGCCAGCGTCGACGCCCTGGGGCGGATTCAGGTCGGGCCAGAAAGCGCCGGGGCGGATCCGGGCCCGGCCTGCTATGGCCGTGGCGGCGGGAAACCGACCGTGACCGACGCCAATCTGCTGTTGGGACGCATCGACCCCACCGATTTTGCGGGCGGCAGCATGCAATTGGATATGGCCGCGGCCGAAGGCGCGATGAGGAGCGCACTGGGCGAGCGCCTGTCGCTTTCCGCCGGCGGATCGGCTTTGGGCTTGATTGAGATCGTGGACGAAAACATGGCCTCGGCCGCCCGGGTCCACGCGGTCGAGCGCGGCAAGGAAATCGCCAACAGGACCATGATCGCCTTCGGCGGTGCGGCCCCGCTGCATGCCGCGCGGGTGGCCGAAAAGCTCGGTATCGACAAGGTGGTGATTCCCGGCAATGCGGGGGTTGGGTCCGCCTTTGGATTCCTGCTGGCGCCGGTCGCGTACGAAGTCGTGCGCAGCCGCTATATGCGCCTCTCGGATTTCGATGCGGGTGCCGCGAACGGATTGATGGACGAGATGTACGCAGAGGCGGAGGACGTTGTACGTCTGGGCGCGCCCCATGCCGCTCTCATGACGCAAAAGCATGCCTTCATGCGGTATGTGGGTCAAGGGCATGAAATCAAAGTGCTTTTGCCGGAGAGGCTGTTTAAGGCAGGCGATGAAAAGGGTTTGCACGGCGCATTCGAGAAAGCGTACAGCGAACAATACGGGCGGGTCGTTCCCGGCTTGGCGGTTGAGATCTTGACCTGGACGCTGACCCTTTCGGCCCCATCGGAATCGCAGTTGGCCGTGTCTGGCGCAGGTGATTCTTCGGCGACCATGGAAGCGAACGCGTACGGTGTTCGCGGCTTGCTCCAGCCCGGGCGCGGGGACAAACCGGCGGATGCCCAATTGTTCAGGCGCGCGGACTTGGCCCCGGGATCGGCCCTGTCGGGCCCCGCCGCCCTGGTGGAAGATCAGACGACGACCATCGTTCCCTCGGGATTCTCGGCTTCCATCAACGGCATGGGCGATATTGTTCTCAGCCGTGATGCGGATGCCGGGGCCGCGGCATCCGACTTGGCCGAGGATATTCGGCGGCAGGTCGTCTGGGATCGGATGATCTCCGTCGTCGAGGAACAGGCCCAGGCGCTGATCCGCACCGCGTTCTCCACCTCCGTCCGGGAGGCGGGCGATCTGTCGGCCGGCATATTCGACCCGGCCGGCCGCATGCTGGCCCAGGCGGTCACCGGAACGCCGGGCCATGTGAACGCGATGGCGGCCTCCGTCGCCTTTTTCCTGGAGAAATACCCGATCGACACCATGGCGGAAGGGGATGTGTATCTGACCAACGATCCCTGGCTGGGCACCGGGCACCTGTTCGACTTCACGGTCGTGACGCCCGCGTTCCGCAAGGGAAAGCCGGTCGCGCTGTTCGCTTCAACCGTCCATGTCGTCGATATTGGCGGCCGCGGTTTCGGGCCCGATGCCGGGCAGGTTTTCGAGGAAGGCCTGTGCATCCCGATCATGAAATTTTTCGACAAAGGCGCGGTTTGCGAACCGGTGATGGAAATCGTGCGTGCCAATGTGCGGGAGCCGGTTCAGGTCGTGGGCGATCTTTATTCCCTGGCCACCTGCAACGAAATCGGCTGCCGCCGGTTGGACGAGATGATGGCGGATTTCGACCTCGGCGATCTGGCCGTGATGGCGGATCACGTCATCGACACGTCGCGCCGCGCGATGCTGGAGGCGATCGGCGAACTGCCTGCGGGCACGTATGAGAACAGCATGACGGTCGATGGATACGATCGTCCCCTGACCTTGACCGGCAAGCTCACCGCCGGGCCGGGGGGGATCGAGATCGATTTCGACGGCACCTCGCCGATGTCGGCCTACGGGATCAACGTGCCGCTGACCTATACGCAGGCCTATGCGTCCTTCGGGGTGCGCTGCGTGGTCGGGCCGAAAGTACCGAACAATGCGGGGTCGCTGGGGACAATTCGGGTGACCGCGCCGGAAGGCTGTATCTTGAACGCGCCGCGGCCTGCGGCGGTGAACATCCGTCATGTCACCGGTCAGATGCTGCCCGATGTGGTGCTCGGCTGCCTCGACAAGGCAAAGCCGGGCTGCGCCCCGGCGGAAGGCTCATCGTCACTGTGGAATCCTATGCTGTCGGGCGGTCACGGCATTGTCGGCGATGCCGACTATGGCGATGCGACGCCCTTTACCGCGATGATCTTCCATTCCGGCGGTACCGGCGCGCGGCCGGGCCGGGACGGACTGTCGGCGACCGCCTTCCCGTCGGGCGTGCGTTGCACGCCGGTCGAGATCACGGAAACCATCGCGCCGGTCATTTTCAGGCGGAAAGAATATCGGTCGGGCTCAGGCGGTGACGGCACTTATCGCGGCGGCCTCGGCCAGGCGATGGAGATCGAACACGCCGAAGGCGCGCCCTTCGCGGTTTTCGCCCTGTTCGACCGCATTCAGAACCCGCCGCGCGGCCGGGCTGGCGGCGGTATCGGCGCGGCGGGGCAGCTTTCCCTGCGGTCCGGGCAACGTCTGCGTGGCATGGGCAAACAGATCGTGCCAGGGGGCGACGCCCTGATCATGCTGACGCCGGGCGGCGGCGGCTACGGTCCGCCGGTCGAGCGGGATCCGGGCGCGCGGGGAACGGATGACCGCTTTGATCTTGTCCCGGCCCGGCCGTCCGCGGCGGCGGAATAGGGCGGACCCTGTCCGAAAGTCGGTGTTGGCCGGCATTCCGGCTAACCGTTAGTATTCTACCCTTGCTCGAATCTTCGGTTCGTAGACACCGGGGATATCTGAAAAGGCAGACAGATAGAGGTGCGCTCGATCGGCGTCGTCGTTCGGGTGAAAAGCCACGCCGTATCAAGGGAAAATACAACAAGGCGGTTGGATCAGGGGAGGAATTGCGTTGGATACGTCCGTACCCGGCAACGTGCCGGACTCCGCAACGCCATCGTCGAGCGGCCCAAAGGTGATGGGCGCTTCGGGACCGATCCATGATCTGGTTCGCAATGTCTGCGCGGGCCTGATCGGCCATGAAGGCATGGTGGAGCGATTGGCGATCGGTTTACTGACCGGCGGCCATCTGCTGATCGAAGGTCCGCCGGGTCTGGCGAAGACACGGGCGGTGAAACGGCTCGCCGCCGGGCTGGAAGGCAGTTTTTCGCGCATTCAGTGCACGCCTGACTTGATGCCCGCCGATGTGACGGGAACCCAGGTGTTCCGGCCGGACAAGGGCGATTTCGAATTCGTCAGGGGCCCGATTTTCCATGCGCTTGTCCTGGTCGACGAAATCAACCGCGCCCCGCCCAAGGTTCAGTCCGCACTGTTGGAGGCGATGGCCGAGGGGCAGGTGACGGTCGGCGGGATGACCCAGGGACTCCCACCCTGCTTCATGGTCGTTGCGACGCAGAACTCCATCGAACATGAAGGAACGTTCCCGCTTCCTGAGGCGCAGCTTGACCGGTTCCTGATGCATGTTCTGCTGACCCTGCCGGATGCGGCGACGGAGATGTCGATCCTGAATCTGGTCGAAAGCGAGGCCGGCGCCCCGGTGGCAATCGACGGCCTTACGAATTCGGAAGCCATCCTGGCGGCCCGGAAGGAGGTTGAGACGGTCCACCTCTCCCCCGCGCTGAAGGACTATATCGTGCGTCTTGTCATGGCGACGCGCGAAGGGTCCCCGGTGCCGGATGTCAGTGATGCGATCGAACACGCGGTTTCCCCGCGCGGGACGCTGTCGCTGGCGGCCTCGGTCCGCGCTCGTGCCTATCTGCACGGGCGCGACTACGGTGTGCCGGAGGACGTGGCGGCCCTGGCGCCCGACGTGCTGGCGCACAGGATCATCCCGACCTGGCGTGCGACGGCGAACGGCGACACCGCCCGCGGCCTGGTCGGCCGACTGCTCGAAGATGTGAAACCTCTCTAGGGGATAGCGGCGATGGACTGGCAAGGCCATCCCGGTGCGTCGGTCGACGCCGATCGTTTGATCGGCCTGCGCGGGTTGGCGCAATCCGCCTTGCCTCGCTTGGCGGAAACCGGGCGGCCTGGCAGCCATGCGGGACGCAAGCGCGGCAGTGGATTGGATATCCGCGATATCCGCCCCTATACCGACGGCGACGACATTCGCTACATGGATGCGATGGCCACGGCCCGGACCGGCAAGCCCCATGTTCGGACCTTCCATGAGGACCAAGACCGGACGGCGATGCTGGTGGTGGATTTCCGCCACAGCATGCTGTGGGGAACACGGCGCCGGTTGCGGTCCGTGCTGGCCGCGGAACTGGCGGCGCTGGCCGGATGGCGGATGCTCGCGGCGGGCGGTCGTGTCGGACTGTTGGCTTTTTCCGACCGCGATTCCGTCTACCAACCGCCACGGGAGCGGGATACGGCCATGGTCCGCATCGCGGGATCGCTCGCCAACGCCCATCGCCAGGCGCTTGCGGCGCTGGAGGCGGGCGACCGCGATCCCGGTGCAGGGCTTGATATTCACATGGATAGGGTCGCGCGGCTGGTGCCGCGCGGGGCGAGTGTCGTCCTCACGACCGGGCTCGACGATGGAGAAAACGGGGTCGAGCAAGCGATCCGCCCGCTGCTGCGCCTGGCCCGTCTTGATATTTTCCTGATCAGGGATGCGTTCGAACGCGACCCGCCGAAACGGAACCTGCCTTATTTCACAGAGGATGGGACGCTTCGCTGGGGCGCCTTTGCGCAAGACACGGACGCCGCGGAACGGCGCGTGCAGGCGCTTAGGGATTTGGGGGTCGCCGTCCGTATCGTCGATGCGGATACGGCGTTGGAAGATACGGTGGGGGATTTGTATGCCGACACCGTCTGAGATCGTCAGCAAACTCCATCCGCCGCGGTTGCCCGCCGAATTCTCCGAATTGACGTGGCAGGACGCCGGCGCCGCGTTCGGGATCGGTCTGGCCGCCGGTCTGGTTCTGTACTTGCTCTTGAGGCCATTCCTGGCCCGCCGCCTGACTGCCGTGGAACGGATTGGGCGGGAGTTGGAATCCTTGCGTGACTTGCCGGGACCCGAGCGCCTGCTGCGCCAGGCACGGCTTCTGTCGGAATTGCGGACCGCCGCCGTGGACGAACAGGATGCCGACCCCGCTTGGCGTGCCGATCTTTACAAGCCGGGGGTGGAAATCGACCACGCGGCGCTGGACGCGGAAATCCTGCGTCTGGCCGGAAAAGGGGGGCACTAGAATGTGGAGTCTGGCCGAGCCTCTCGCCCTGTTGCTCTTGCCCCTGCCTTTCCTGGCGCGTCTGGTGCTGCCGCCGCGCCGGCGGGACAGTGGCGCGGTCTTCGTGCCGCAAGCCATCGCCGGGGCGATGGGCGAAATTGGTGGCGGCAGCTATGCCACCCAAATGCGCCGGGCGCTTCCCTCCCTGTTATGGGTATTGCTGGTCGTTGCGCTTGCCGGGCCGCGCATGCTGGGAACAAGCGACGCGATCCCGTCATCCGGCCGGGACATTGTCCTGGCGCTTGATCTTTCCGGCAGCATGGAAAAGGAGGACTTCGACCTCGACGGACAGGTCCTGTCCCGCCTGGAGGCGGTGCAAAAGGTCGGATCGCATTTTGTCCGCCGACGCGTCGGCGACCGTATCGGACTGGTGATTTTCGGCGACCGCGCCTATTTCGGGTCGCCGCTGACCTTTGATACCGGCGCGGTGGCCCGGGCGATTGAGGAAGCGGTCGTCGGCATATCGGGTCGGTCGACCGCGATCAGCGACGGGTTGGGCTTGGCCGTGAAGCGGCTTTCGAAATCCGATGCGCCCAGCCGGGTCGTCATTCTGCTGTCCGATGGGGTCGATACGAAGGGGACGGTCTCGGCCATCGACGTGGCGGGCCTCGCCAAGAAGCATGGGATCCGCGTCCACACCATCGCGCTGGGACCCGCGGACCTGGAAACCGCCCCGAAAACACGCGACGCTGTCGATACAAAGACCCTGCGGGAGGTTGCGGAGGAAAGCGGTGGGCAAAGTTTTCGCGTCAGGAACATGAGCGACCTGACCGCGGTCGCCGAAGCCCTCGACGCACTGGAACCCAGTCCAACCTTGCAGCCGCCGCTTGAAATCCATCACGAATACTGGATGGTGCCGGCGGCGTCGGCCCTGGTGCTTTCCGTCATCATCGCCTTCATGCGCAGGACGGTGGAATGACCGGAACCGTCGAACTGCTCCAGGACCTGTGGCTGCTGCGCGCCTATTGGCTCGCGGGGTTGCCTATTCTGCTTCTTCTGTTCCTGTGGCAGCGCCACAAGCGTGGCGGTCTGGCTGGGTGGAACGGGGTTATCGATAAAACCCTCATCCCGATTCTGGCGCGCCTTGGGCACGTCGCCTATCCGCAGTCGCGCCTGGGCCATCTGGCGCCACTCGCGATCGCGTTCGCGCTTTGCCTCGCCTTGAGCGGCCCGGCCCGGCAGAACGAGGACGCGCCTTCCTTTCAGAATTTGGACGGCATCATGTTGCTGATGGACATGTCGCCTTCCGTCGCGAAAGGCGGCAACCTCGACGACGCCCAAGCCGCGGCGGCCTATCTGCTGCAACGGGTCGGCGCGCGCCCGGTAGGCTTGATCCTTTATACCGGCGATCCTTTCCTGGTCAGCGCAATGACCATCGATACCGCTACCTTGGAAGGCCCCATCGCGGTTCTGAACGACGGGATCATGCCAAGCGTCGGCAGTCGCCCGGAACGTGCGTTGGGGATGGCCCGCGGTTTGTTTCACGACGCCGGGATCCTCTCCGGCGATGTGGTGTTGATCACCGACGGCGGCGGCATGAACACGGCGGCGCTACAGGAAACGCTCAACATTGCAAAGGCCGGTGGACGCGTCTCGACAATCTTTGTCCCGCCCTTGGCCGAGATCGCGGCAGCCTATCCCGAAATGCCGCCGCCCGATCAACAAGCAATGGCGCAGTTGGCGGATGCCGGCGGCGGGATCGCCATTGGAATGAAGGAGTTGTCGGACCTTTCGGACATGCTTCGGAACGCGCGGACGGAAAACCTGGCCCGGTCCGAATTGGCGCCGCTGCTGTTCGACGATCTGGGCAGGTATCTGGTGATCCTCGCGATGATCCCGGCTCTCTTTCTCTTCCGAAGGGGGCGGTGATGCGGCGTTTGATTCTGCCCGCTCTGGCGGCACTCTGCGCCGCGTGCTTCTGGGCAGCGGGGCCGCAGTCCCTCGGCAAGGTCGTTCTGTTGCTGGATCAGCCTACCCTGGCGGCGGACTTGCTGGTGGAGCCGGGCGCCAGGGGCGTCGCGCTGTATCGCGCGGGCCGTTACAAGGAAGCGGATGCGGCGTTCGAGAAGGCCGGCCGGTCCGTCACGTACAACCGCGGTCTGTCCCTGGCGGCAACAGGTGACTACAAGCTTTCCGTCGCATATTTCAACGCCGTGCTTTTCGCCCGCCCGGAGGACAAGGAGGCGACGGAAAACCGTGACATCGTCGGCGCCCTTCTGACGCCTATCGTCGGGGACGGTAGGGGCACTGGCCGGATCGCCGCACTGGCCGCCACCCGGAAAAAGCATCCGGAGGACGACATACTTCCCGGCCTCGCCAATCAGTACAAGGTACGCCGTCCGACACGGGCACGCAGCACGATCGCCAGCGACGAATGGCTGGAAACGCTGTCCGACGAGCCCGGCGAATATCTCAAGAAGCGCCTGGAAGCAGAATATGAACGGCGTCAGGGATTGGGACAGGTGGTCCGCGAGTGGGGTGTCGGATGGTAAGGCGCAGACACATCCCGATCGGACTCCTGCTCGCGATCGCTTCATTTCTGATCCTGGCGACCGGGCTATCAATGCCGGCACGGGCACAGGACGGCACGGCGGAGCTTTTCATCGATTTGGAAAACCCGGATGCGAAACCGGTCGTGGGCGAGATGGTCCTGATTACCATCCGCGGGGTTTATGACGTGGTCATCACGTTGGAGAAACTGGAACTGCCGCGAGTCGAGGGTTTCGACTGGGTCCAGATCGAAAACGACGAATGGTCGCGCGAACAGGTCGACGGCAAGGAAAAGAGCGTTATGCGACGTCGAATCGCGCTGTTTCCGAAGCAGGCGGGCGATCTCACCGTCGGGCCCTTCGTGCATCGCTTAACCGTACAGCCGCGCGCGGGCGGACGCATCAAAATGAATATCGAGGCGGAGCCGGTTACACTCTCCGTCGATCCTTACCCCGGCGAGCCGGATGCCTGGCCCTTCTCGGCACGGATCCTGGAATATACCGACGTGTGGAGCAATGATCCCTCGACCCTGGAGGATGGCGACACGGTTACCCGCACGGTTAAGCTCATGGCTCTTGGCGTCGTGCCGGAGTTGTTTCCCCCGCAGCCGCCGATGCGGGCCTATTGGTTGATCACCTTCTCTCCGCCCGAAGAGCGGAATTTGATCCTTACTGAAAAAGGCCCGGTCACGCAGGTTACCTGGTCTTGGGAAATGCGGCCGATCACCGGTGAGCCGGGTGTGATTCGGGAATATAAAATTCCTTGGTTCAATACCAGGACACGGGAAATTGAGATGATTGAATTGGCGGCCGCCCCTTTCGGTTATGCGAGTTTCGCGGAAAACAAGAATGCGCTTGCACTGACGGCCGTCGATCAACGCCCGGTCCTTGCCGCCATCACGCTTGCCGGTTTGGCCATGTCGGGCGTTCTTTTGTTTGGATCGTTGCGTGCCGGCTCGGCTTTCCGGCTTGCGGCTTTGAAACGCGCGGCGCTTCGTGTCGGCGCACGGGCTGCTTTGGTCTCCGCCGCCGCGCGCAAGGACCCCGTCGCGCTGCGCAAGGCCACCGATATATACCTCGTATCCGAATGGGAGCGTCCGAGCCATGAGGATCTGAGCCTGGAAAAGAGGCAGGCAATCCAGTCCCTGGATTTCGTGATCTTCAGCCCGTCTGGCGACAAGGTGGCGTTCGATTACTTCCGGTATGTCCGCTGCTTTTGGGCGCCGCTTGGCTGAGGAGGTCCATGCCGTGGCCGTTCCTTCGGCCTAGCGGGCCTTTAGGATCATGCCTGTGCGCTCGTCGTCCGTTGTCGGTGCATGCACCGGGATTTGGATTTTGAAGGCGCTGCCCTTGCCGGTCTTGCTCTTCAATGTGACGGAACCGCCGAGGACGGTCTCGACCGTGCGGTGGACAATGTACAGACCCAACCCTGTGCCGCCCCTGCCGAGAGCGGTCGTGTAGAACGGATCGAACGCCTTGCGAACAACCTCCGGGGACATGCCGATGCCGTCGTCGCTGACTTGAATGGTGACGGTGTCGTCGGTTGTCTGCTCTGCCGTGATGGCGATCGTTCCGGCCTCCTTGCCATGAAAGGCATGGATGGTGGCGTTCTCGACCAGGTTGGTTATGACTTGTCCCAGTTCACCGGGATAACTGTCGATCCAGATCGTGATCGGAACATCGATCTCCAGCGTGACGGGGTTCCGCTTCAACAGCGGGGTCAGGGTCAGCGTCACTTCGTCGAACAACTCTTTCAAGACCACCTTGCGCCTGCGCGAGGCTGTCCTGTCCGCGGAAATCTCCTTGAAGCTGCGGACCAGGTTGCCCGCTCGAACAAGGTTGTTTTCCGCGATCTCAACACTCATTCCGACGACCTCTAGGAACTTGTCGAGGTCCTCCTGGTCGACGGGGTCGGAAAGCCGCTCCCGGAACCCTTCAAGGCGAACGCCCAGCGTGCTGACGGCCATTCGGCCGTTGCCGAGCGGGGTGTTCAACTCGTGCGAGATCCCGGCCACCATGCGTCCCAACGCAGCGACTTTCTCGGATTGGATCAATTCGTCCCGGGCATGTTCGACCGCGCCCAAGGCGCTTTTCAGGTCGTTGTTGATTCGGGTGAGTTCCTTTGTGCGGTCCGCGACGCGGGCTTCCAGTCCTTCGTTGAGGTCCCGAAGTTCCACTTCCCGTTTGGTGATCGCGCCGGACATGGCCCGCAGGTCTTCTGAAAGCGCGTTGAACTCACGTATCGATCCACGGGGCCAATTCTGCGGTGGCTTGCCGGCGGCGATCTGGCTCGCCAGTTCGGCTACGATGCTTACCGGTCTAACGATCCGTTGGGCCCAAAGCGGTGCGAGCAGCACGCCGAAAATGGCCGTCCCCAAGGCGAATGCCAAGACCATGTAGAGAATGTTCCGCAAGTCGGGATTGGCCAGGCCTGCTGGGACGCGGCCGACAAACAGCCACCCGAACTCATCGGAATAGGTCGCGGCAACGTGGTAATCCTGCCCTCGGAACGTCATCCGCGTCGGCTGCTCAACGCCTGAGAATCCGTTTTGGACGATTTCCAGATTGGACAGGTTCATCAATTGCGTTTGACCGCCACTGGTATCCGCGACGACTTCCCCATTGCTGTCTATGATCCAGTAGTCGAGATGCCCTTTCTCCCGAAAGACAGAACCGACTTCGACGATCGCGCTCAAAGGCACTTCCGCGATAATTGCATCTCCCCCTTGCAAGGGTATGGCGAGACCCACCGTCACATTGCCGGTAATGGCCGAGAGATGCTTGTCGCTCCACGTGGGCTTCTGTGCGAGCCGTGCATTCCTCAAAAGCGGGTAGGCGGAAAGATCCACCCCTTCCAATTCACGCTCACGGTTGATGCCGCCCTCCCGCAAACTGGCCACTTTAAGGGTTGAGTCCTTGCCGACGAGATAGATAGCGCTGAAATGCGGCTCCCGTGCTGCGGTAAGGAAGCTGTGAATGTCGGCATCCGGCTGGGACTCGTAGTGCCTGCCGATCATGGCTAAATGGGATGCCAGGTCATCAAGGAATCTTTCCACTCGTTCAGACATTGTTTCACTGGCGCGTGCGGCATAGTGGATATTCTCGCGGGAGAAATCTGTGATCACATAGGCAAGAAGGGCCGACCCGACGACAACCAGGGTAATGACGATGGTACTGATTTGCAGGAAAACAACGGACGTTCGCAGCCGCTGTTCGCTTAGCGATATCATTGCTGAACGAAACTTCCATCTCGGACGGTTACAAAGAACGCGCGCCGCTCCGCATCACCGTATTTGTTGAATTTGAGAGGCTGCTGCAGGCCGTCGATAACCGGCAGCCGAACCAGATTTCCCTTCAACGCTGCCGGGTCGTCGTCAATCCGCAACGCGCCAAACAGAAGCAACGCGGCGTCATAGGCTGCGACGCTTGAATATCCGGGATCATACCCGAAACGCTCATGATAGGCGTTCTTGAAGCGCAGATACCGTTCCGACGTGTCGGTGCGGTCGTAGGACTGAAGCATTTCGATGCCCTCGATCGCCTTGCCGCCCAATTGCAGCAGTCTTTCTGACGCGGCCCATTCCGCAGCAACGATCAGGGTGTCTGTGTCCATTTTGCGGATCTGCTGCGTTATCTGTGCGGTGTCGACGCTGTTCGAGATCAGCAAGATCGCATTCGGATTGGAATCGAGAAGCTTGCGCGCCGTTGTGGAGTACCCCTGGTCGGAATTTGCGTCGAACAACTCGGACTCGACGGTTACGGATCCAAGCGCTTCGAAGGCCGTCGTGAATTCGGTCAGCCAGCTTTCCGAGAACACCCGATTGTTCGCGTCGATTGCGGCCACGACATGACGAAGTCCGCGATCATAGTAATGTTTGGCATAGGCCCCGGCGTTTTCACGTGTCGACCAATTTATCCTAAACAGGTAGTCATCCAAATTGACGAAATCGAGCGACGAGGCGGTCGGCGAAATTGTGACCAATTCAAGTCGATTGATTTCCGGCAACATAGCGGCCGCGATAGAGCTCAAGTTGGGTCCGATAAGGGCGATGGCGCCGTCGGCGTGGGCGGTGCGGACCGCCGCTGCTGCTGTCTCGGGTTTGCCTTCGTCGTCGAGCGCGATCAGCGAAATTTGCCGGCCGTTGATCCCGCCGGCCTGATTGATTTCTTCCGCGGCGAGTTGCACGGCATTGCGGGACGCTTCACCGAGATCGGTGGAGCGGCCGGTCAAACCGACCACGATTCCAATCTTGATCGGATCGGGGTCTCCGCACGCCGCCAAAAGGGCCAGAAGCGTAACCGATAGGACACGAATTGTTCTTCGCCGAAAGTGGTTTTTCATTGTTGTGACCTATCACGTTCAGATTTCTGGGCTCTGCCGATCCGATAACGCCGCTGTATTATTCATCCCGTTTACTCAAACTTCCCGGCGGAAAAATAAGCTGGGCACGCGTTCCGTTTTCTTTGGAGGACTCAATTTTCAAACTGCCGCCATGCGCTTCGATAAGGGATTTTGTCATGACAAGGCCCAGACCAAGCCCGCCGCGGCCGGCCACGTAGGGGTCGTCGGGAACCGCAAGCGGGTCGTCGAGTTGATCCAGAAGGCTTTCGCCAATGCCGACACCATTGTCGATCACGGTCAAAATAAGACCGCCGTTGGCCACGGCACGGGCCGTGACCCGAACCTTGCATCCTGACGGATTGTGCCGCACGGCATTCGAGATCAGATTGGAGAGCATGCTGTGGACCGCGTCCCGTTCCGCACGCAGCATCAAGCCGGTCCTTCGCTCGGTCGTGTCAGTATTCTTTCCCGGTTCCACCGGCACGAACTGGTCCGCATTGCCCAGGCCGGACAAATCGGAGATCAGTTGACGCAGATCGAAGGGCTCGTGAACCACGGGCCGACTGCCGCCGCTTTCCGAAAAGCGCAATACACGGTCGACCATTTCCTGAAGGTGCCGGCCGGACGTCACGATATCCCAGGCATATTCCTTGTATTTTTGGGTCCCCACGGGTCCCAGCGATTCCAAAGCAATCATTTCGGACAGTCCGATGATACCGTTCAAGGGCGTCCTGAATTCGTGGCTGACATGCGCGATGAAGTTCGTTTTGGCCTGACTGGCCTTTTCCGCCAGGACAAGCGCGTCCTGCAGTCGCTCCGACTGGTTCTCCAGTTGGACGATGTCTCTGAAGGATCGAAGGGCCGTGTAAAGGGTGGCGGTCAATTTGCCGACCGTCATTTGGCTCTTTTCACGATAGTCGTTGATGTCGAAATTGCGGACGACTTCCAATTCGGGCGCGTAGCCGGGTTGTCCCGTACGCAGAACGATGCGGACACGGTTGTTGGCAAGTTCATCGCGTACCCAGCGAACGTATTCCAGACCTGCTGTTTCGGACTCCATGACGACGTCCAGCAGAATGACCGCGATGTTCTTTCGGTCTTTCAGAAGGTCCTGGGCTTCCTTGATCGAATAGGCGCTCAACAGCTCGAGCTTGCGATCCTCAAAGACAAAATCGTCCAAGGCGAAACGGGTCGATTGGTGGACGGACCGGTCGTCGTCCACGATCAAGACCTGCCAGGGAGGGGTTGTTGATGCATCAGTCACTACGCTGCGAACTTGCATGCCTTTAAAGCGTCCCTTCGACGGCTGGCCGAAACAATAAGTACATAGACGCGTCAACGTTAGGTCCGCGCCGCTTACCATAAAGTTAATATGGAGCGCTAATAAAGTAATGAGTGATGAAAAAGCGGGATCGACCGGTTTTATGCTATTGGGGGCATGAACGGGGGTACGAAACGGCCGTGGGCGGGCAATCGGTGCCGCGTGCCGGCTGAACCGGCGGCTGCCCTGCATTTCCAATGTATGGATAGTGGCGGAGAGAAGGGGATTCGAACCCCTGAGGGGCTTCCGCCCCAACACGCTTTCCAGGCGTGCGCCTTAAACCACTCGGCCATCTCTCCCCGGTGTGGACGCGCTCAAAGGCTTTAGCCTCTCGCGACGGCGGCGGAACCTAACCGACACTGTCGGGGTGATCAAGCTTTCCTGATAGGGTTTGCAAAATTCCCGGGAAGCCGCGCGCGAGACGGGCGAGTACGGTCCCGAAAAGGTATCCGGATACACCGTGGTATCCGCATCCTCGAAGGGGATTTTGATCTTTGCCAACCCCATGATACTCTTTCGTAAATAATGCTTCGTCCAAGAGGCAACAAACCGTCAAGAACAGGGGGCAGGCGGATATCCGGAGGGTATCGGCCCTGTAGTTCTGCGGTAATATTGGTAAGTGGGTACGGGACTTTCCATGATCGTTTTGGTCTTCTTTCGATGGCTTTTCTTCCTGCTGGCCTTCTTTGTTCTTGGGCTGGGTATCTGGCTATGGTTGGCCGGCGAGGATATTACAAAGGCCGCGGGCGCGCTCTGGTATGCGCTGGATGTCGGCAGCCTGAACCTGGCGCAGGTCATCGTTCAGCGGCACCTTCACCTTCCCGCATTGTGGGACGATGCGATCGTGCCTTTCCTGCTGCAACGGCCGGCTTGGGAAAGCATTCTATGGCTGTTCATAGGCCTGATGGTGCTGGGCGGCCTGTTATCGGTCATCATCCGCCGCCCGAAACGGCGGCACAGCTTCCGCGGCGACTGACGGATTTCGATCAGCCTTCGCCGCGTCGAGTTACGTTATTTCGACGTTTGACCGGATCACCGCCGCCATTTGGGCCGCCGCGGCCGAGGCGCAAGAGCGTCAGTTGTCGCCCATTTTCAGGGCTTCCAGGAATGCCGATTGCGGAATGTCGACCTTGCCGAACTGCCGCATCCGCTTCTTCCCTTCCTTCTGCTTCTCCAGCAGTTTCCGCTTACGCGAAACGTCCCCGCCGTAGCACTTCGCCGTGACGTCCTTGCGGAGGGCGCCGATGGTTTCGCGCGCAATGACCTTGCCGCCGATCGCGGCCTGAAGCGCCACCTTGAACAGCTGTCGGGGAATAAGGTCCTTCAGCCGTCCACAGATTGCCCGGCCGCGGAAATCGGCCTGGGAGCGGTGCACGATCATGGCGAGCGCATCGACCGGATCGCTGTTGATCAGAATCGAAACCTTGACCAGGTCGCCTTCCTTGTAACAGTCGAGTTCGTAGTCGAAGGAGGCATAGCCACGGCTGACCGATTTCAGGCGGTCATAGAAATCGAAAACCACTTCGTTCAACGGCAAGCGATAGACCGCCATGGCGCGCGACCCGACATAGGTCAATTCTATCTGCTCGCCCCGGCGCTCGGTGCACAGCGTCAGCACCGGGCCCAGAAACTCGTCCGGGACCATTATGGTCGCCTTGATCCAGGGTTCCTCAATGCTCGCGATATGGGTCGGGTCGGGGTAGTCGGCCGGATTGTGCAGCTCGATCATCTTGCCGCTGTTCAATTGGATCCGGTAGACGACCGAGGGCGCCGTGGAGATCAGGTCCAGATCGAACTCACGGTTCAGGCGTTCCTGAACGATCTCAAGATGCAGCAGCCCCAGGAAACCACAGCGGAAACCGAAACCGAGAGCCGCGGAGCTCTCCATCTCGAAATGGAAACTGGAATCGTTGAGCGCCAATTTGCCCAACGCATCGCGCAGGGTTTCGAATTCCGAACTGTCGACCGGGAAAAGGCCGCAGAAAACGACCGGAACCGACGGCTGGAAGCCGGGTAGCGGGTCGTTCGTGGGGCGGCGGTCCTCGGTCAGGGTATCCCCGACCTTGCAGTCGGAAACGGTCTTGATGCTGGCGGTGATAAAACCCACCTCGCCCGGACCCAACTCGTCGACGACAAGGCCCTTCGGTGTCAGCACGCCGACGCGGTCCACTTCATGCGCGGCGCCGGTCGACATCATCCGCAGCTTCTGGCCCTTCTTGATCACGCCGTCGCGGACGCGCACCAGCGCGACGACCCCCAGATACGCGTCATACCAGCTGTCGACCAGCAGCGCGCGGAGTTTCGGATCGGGCTCCGTCGAGGTCTTGGGCGGCGGCAGCTTGGTGACGATCGCTTCCAGAACGGCGTGGATGCCCATGCCGGTCTTGGCTGAAATCTCAAGCGCGTCGCTGGCGTCGATGCCGATCACGTCCTCGATCTGGGTCTTCACCCGTTCGGGATCGGCGGCGGGCAGATCAATCTTGTTCAGAACCGGTATGATCTCGTGATTGCTCTCGATCGCCAGATAGACGTTGGCGAGCGTTTGCGCTTCCACGCCCTGGCTGGCGTCAACGACCAGCAGGGATCCCTCGCAGGCCGCGAGGCTGCGCGAGACTTCGTAGGAAAAGTCCACATGGCCGGGGGTGTCGATCAGGTTGATCGTATATTCCAGCCCGTCATTGGCCTTATATTTCAGACGGACCGCCTGGGCCTTGATGGTGATGCCGCGCTCGCGCTCGATATCCATCGAATCGAGAACCTGATGCTTCATCTCACGGTCGGTCAGCCCGCCGCATTCCTGAATCAGCCGGTCGGCCAAGGTGGATTTACCATGGTCGATATGGGCGATAATCGCGAAGTTACGAATTCGGGCGATATCAGTCATCGCAGATCGGTGATCCAGTTCTCTAGTGGGGCCGCCGCGCCGATCAAATCGTCGGCCGGAAATCATGCCCTCAAAACACTGTATTTAGCGGCGGCGCACAATAGTGTCAGCGACTGGAAACCGCAATCTCCTCCTTGCTGCTACGGGGCGGGGACAGTTAAACATGGGCGCGGACCGGTCCGTACCGATACAGCAAGGCCCCATCATGATGCTATTCGACACCATCATACGCCCCTTCTTGGCGCGTTTGGACCCGGAAACGGCTCACCGGCTGACGATCCGCGCGCTGAAATGCGGATTGGGGCCGGTTGCCGCCGGCTCGGACGACCCGCGCCTGGGGATCCGGGTGCTGGGGATGGATTTTCCGAATCCGGTCGGGCTGGCGGCCGGTTTCGACAAGAATGCCGAAGTTTACGGCCCTATGGGCCGGGTCGGCCTGGGCTTCGTGGAGGTTGGGTCCGTCACGCCGCTTGCCCAGCCCGGCAACCCGCGGCCCAGGTTGTTTCGCCTGCCGGCGGACCGGGCCGTCATCAACCGTATGGGATTCAACAACGAAGGCGCTGACACCGCGCGGTCAAATCTGGCGCTGCGGGGCTCGAAAACCACGGCGGGCGCCATCGTCGGGGTCAATCTGGGCAAGAACAAGACCAGCGAGGACGCGGCAGCGGATTACGGCACCGGGGCGGCGAAGCTCTCGGAATTCGCCGACTATCTGGTCGTCAATGTGTCCTCTCCCAACACGCCGGGCCTGCGAGCGCTTCAAAGCACCGAAGAGCTGTTGCGCATCGTCGAAGCGGTGAAAGCCGCGAAAAAGAACGGTTCCGGCGGGGTGCAGCCGCCCGTTCTGGTCAAAGTCGCCCCGGACCTGACCGATGAGGATATCGCCGATCTATCGGCTTTTGCCTTGGCAGGCCAGGATAGCGGCCTCGTCGACGGGTTGATCGTCTCGAACACCACCATTGCACGGCCTGACGATCTGAAGGAATTGGCTGTTGCATCGGAAGCCGGGGGATTGTCGGGCCGCCCGCTTTTCGACCGGTCCACGGCGGTGCTGCGGGACTTCTACCGCCGAACCGAAGGCCGGGTGCCGATGATCGGCGTCGGCGGCGTTTCCAGCGGCGCCGACGCCTACGCGAAGATCCGTGCCGGCGCGAGCCTCGTGCAGCTATATACGGCGCTCGCCTATGACGGTCCCGACCTTGTGACGGCGATCAAACGCGATCTCTTGGCACGCATGGCGGCGGACGGCTTCACCCGGATCGGATCGGCGGTCGGGGCCGACCACGGGTAGCCGCCCTTGTGCATGCGATCCCTTGCCGCCCTGTTGCCGTCGCCTTACCCTGGACCGGATATTGACGAAGGTACCGTTTGCCGATGACCCCGTTTGCCCATGGTGTAATCATTGTTGTTTACGGCCTTGCCGCCGTGGGCGCTGGTTATGTGGCGGGCGCGCATTACGGCGAGTCGCCGGTTCTGATCGCCCTGGCGGTCTTTTTGCTCTGCGCCTTGGCGCATGAGGTCTTTTCCAGACGCGCCACGGAAAAGCGTCTGGTCCGGAGCATGTCGTCCCTGAAACGCGCCTATGACCGGATGCAGGATGAAAGCGCCGCCGTGAAGCCGCGGTTTTCGGAAGCGGTGAAGGGCGCGGTTCCCGCACAGAACAGTCCTGGTCCGCCGGCCGAAAACCCTTCGGATGCCGGCCAGGAAACCGGCCCGGTGCACGCGGAGACCTCGGCGCGCCAGGACGCGTCTTCCGACGTCGCGGAAATCATGGTGCTGAAACGGCTTTTGGAGACTTTGCAGACCGCGGTGCCATCGAAAGCCCCGCGGCAGGAATCGGGTGATGGTCCGCCGTCGCCATCCGGTCGGGCGCCGCTGCGCGTTGTTGGCGGTGTGGACGGCCGGGCGGCGGGCGACGGCGAGGCAGGCGCGGCGGATCCGCTCGCCGTGCTGCGCGAAAGCCTGGAACAGGACAGGGTCGATCTTTACCTTCAGCCGATCGTCAGCCTGCCGCAGCGGAAGCGGCGCTTCTATGAATGTTACAGCCGCGTCCGCAACGCCGAAGGATCGGTTCTGCGGCCGGGAAGCTATATCGGTCCGGCGAAGAGCGCGGGTCTGCTGACGTCGATCGACAATATTCTACTGTTTCGCTGTCTGCAGTTGCTCGGCAAGCTGCAGCGGCGGGACTCCGCCGCGGTGTTCTTCTGTAACTTGTCGGCGAATACCTTGGCGGATGACGGGTTCGTCCGCGACATTGTCTCCTACATGGAGAGGCACAAGGAATTGGCCTCCAACCTCGTCCTCGAATTCGCGCAATCCGACCTTGCCGAGGCGCCGGACGCGCTGGACGGGCATTTCGCCAAGCTGCGGGATGCGGGCTATCGCTTCTCCATGGACGGGGTCGGCGATCTGAATCTGGACAAGGACGATCTGGCGCGGAAGGGATTCCGGTCGGTGAAGGTCGGCGCCAAGATGCTGCTCGAACTCATCGAATCCGGTCAGGGCGCCACGGTGCGTGCCCTGAAACAGCAGTTGGATCAGCAAGGGATAGACTTGATCGTCGAGCGGATCGAAAGCGAGCGCATGCTGCTCGATCTATTGGATTTCAATATCGACTACGGGCAGGGATATCTGTTCGGCGAACCCAGGCCCAGCAAGGACCCCGGCGTTAAAGGCGCGGCGGACCAAGCAGGCTGACAGGCTTCCATCCGACCGGGCGCGAACTCAAAGGAAAAGCGGGAATGCAAGAGATGGCCGAACGGGCGGCGCCGTTGGTGCGTATCGTCGATGGGATAGGACGCATCGCCGACGACTACGATACCTATCTGCTGGATCAATGGGGCGTCATTCATGACGGTGTCACGCTTCATCCCGGTGCGTTGGACGCGATGGAGAAGCTCGCCGCGGCGGGCAAGAAGACAATCATTCTTTCCAATTCAGGAAAGCGCGCCTCGGACTCGCACGGCCGGCTTGACAGCCTTGGCGTGGACCGGTCGCTGTATCTGGAAATCATCACCTCGGGCGAACTTGTTTACAGAAATCTGGCGAAGCGGACGGACCCGTTCTACGCGGCCCTGGGATCCCGGTTCCTGATGTTTGCCTGGGACACCAATCGCGGCATCGTCGAGGGCACGGGATTCGAGGAAGTGGACGGGATCGACGCGGCGGATTTCATACTCTGCGCCGGCACGGACCAGCAGGATCTGGCCTTTTACGAACCGGCCCTGCAGGCCGGGCTTGCCCGCGGCCTGCCGATGATTTGCGCCAATCCAGACCGTGTCAGCGTGCAACCCGACGGCAGTCTGAAAATGTGCCCGGGCGCGATCGCGGAAGTATACGAGAAGCGCGGCGGGAAAGTCCGTTGGCACGGCAAGCCGATGCGGGAAGTTTACGAGATGTGCGGCGAAATTGCCGGCGGTCTGGACCGCGCGATCGGCGTCGGGGATTCACTGATCCACGATATCAAGGGTGCCAACGACGCGGGGATCGACTCGCTTCTGATTTTGGGCGGCATTCACAGCGAAGAGGTCGGGCGTCCCTTGACCCCGCAGGCGATCGACGCCCTATCGGGCAAGTACGGCGCCCGGCCCACCCATGTGGCGGACTTTTTCAACTGGTAGCCTGACCGGCCTCGTATCATCCGCGGCGCCGCCCCTGAGCAACTATTCGATCTCTCCCTTGATGATCAGCAGATTGCGTTCGGCGGCCTTGTTGGCGATTTTCTTCGCTTCCTGGTAGTCCGGATCTTCGTAGCAGGCCAAGGCCGCGTCATAAGTGGGAAACTCGACGATGACGACCCGGGCGGTATCGCGGGCTTCCTTTAGGATGGGCGGCACTTTGGCGGGATTGATTTTGACCTGGTATTTCTCCGCGATCGGCCGCCAAAGCCGACCGTATTCCTCCTGGGCCGCTTTGTCGGTGACCGCTGTTCCAAGAACAATCCAGTACCCTTTCATCGAGAATCTCCAATGCGAAGAGAAAGTGGTGTCCGCCTTGCGGCGGTGCCCGGAAGGTGCGTTACAATTCGGCGGCGACCTTCGGGGCCAATTCGGCGAGCCGCTCGAACTCCGACAGTTCGTTGTACACATAGGCCGAGACCCGCACCCACAATCGCCCTTCGATCGCTTTCACGAAAGTTTCCAGATTGTGTTCGTTCCGCAGAATTTCGCGGATCTTCAGGGCGGCTTCCGGGGTCGCGCGAACGGGCGAGGGCAGGGCGACGGTCGCAATGAAGCTCATCATCCCGCGCGGAGAGCCGAGATCCGACTGCCAGGTGTCGGAAAGCAGACGCGCCGCACGCGCGGCCAGCCTGCGGCAATAGGCGTAGATTTCCGCCTCACCCAGGCTTGCCCGGTATTCGATGGCCGCCGGCACGCTGAGCCAGGATGAGAAATCCTTCGTTCCCGGCCAGTCGAAGGCGGCCGTATAACCGCTGCTGATATAGTGACTGATCGTCGTCGGGCGAACACGCGGCTGAAAATCCGGATAGGTCCAAAGGAAGCCGCATGCCCGTGGTGCCCCCAGCCATTTGTGGCAATTTCCCGCATACCAGGTCGCGTCCAACTGCTCGAGCTTCACGGGCAGCATGCCGGGCGCATGGGCCCCATCGACCAGCACCGGGATATTCCGGCTGCGCGCCAAACGGACGATATCGTTGATCGGCAGAACCAGGCCTGTTTCCGACGTGACATGGTCGACCACAAGCAACCGCGTGCGCCGCGTCATGGCGGATGCGATCGCTTCGACGATATCCGCCGGACTGATCAGCGGAAACGGCATGTCGGCCGTCACCAGGCGCGCATTGGCGCGTTCCGTGATGAACTCCAGGGTCTTGCGGACGGCGTTGTAGCAGAAGGATGTGGTGACCACCTCGTCGCCTGGAAGGAAAGCCAGCGACCGAAGCACCGCGTTGACCGCCGTCGTCGCATTGTCGACGAAGACGATATCGCGGCCCCTTGTGCCGAGATACTTGCCGAGGACATCCGCCGAATCGCGGATCAGGTCGGGTAGCTCGTCCATCATGAACCGCGACGGCTGCATTTCCGCGCGAAGCCGCAAGGCGTTGGCGGCATCCGCGACCGGCCGTGCCAGGGCGCCGTAGGACCCGTGGTTCAAATAGGTGCATTCGGGTTCCAGGAAGAACTGATCGCGGAGTTGCCTGCCGAATTTCCCGGCGCCCTCCAGAGAGGGTTTGGTATTGTCTACTGCGCTAGGCTCTTCGACGTCCATCGATGTCCCGGTTTTGCTAAATCAGAATAGGTATCAAGAAGTTGGGGCGGGCACTTTGCCAGCTTCCGAACCTGTATCGCAAGCGGCTAGTGAACCGGAACGCCATGATCGTAGATGCGGGCATTGAGGGCCGCAAAAACAGCCGGCGTCCGGTCGTGCCAAGACCGTTTCTTGTGCACTATCCAGCCTGCTGAGTTTGAAAGGCTATTTCGCTTCCCGCCACCAGCCAAGCGACATCAGCCCCAGAAGCAAGGCCAGCACCAAGGCGGCCGGCAGCAGCGTCGTCGCCGATACACCCGTGACAACGAAATCGCCGTTCGCGCGCAGCCCGATCCAACCCAACCCGTGGGCCGGACGGTCGGCGTCCGTGCGGCGGATGCGCGGCATCCCGTCCTCCAGCCAACCCGTCTGTCCGTCCGTGGCCTCCGACAGCGCGGCCAGTTTGTCTGCGGTCGCCGCGACATCGCCGTACTCAATCGGGTTCAGGTCACCGACCGCCGTAATCGCGACGAGGGTGCCATCGCTGATCCGGTAGACACCGGCCCGGGTGACCGGCAAGGCGCCACGGTGAATACCGTCCTTGCCCAATTCAAGGGGCACGGATTTTTCGACGCCGTCCGGATCGGTCACCATGGCGGTAAACGCCCTGTCTTCCAGCGATCGCCGTTCGATCGTCAGCAAACCGTCGCGCAGTTCCGCGCGCAGGTCGTTCTCCTCCAGGTCCGGCTCCTTCATCAGCCAATGCGCCAGCCGCCGCAGCAATTCCCGCTGCGGGCCGCCGCCTTCGAAGCCACGTGCCCACAGCCAAATCTGATCGCTCAGCACTTGCGCGACCCGGCCATTTTCAGCGCGGTTCAGAACCAGAAGGGGTTGTTCGTCCAATCCCCGCATCAAGGTCTCGCCGGCCGGATTGGCGATCTCCACCTGTCGGAACCAACGGCCCCATTGCGGTTCGCCGTTCGCGGAGCTTTCGGGTCCGCCCGGCAGTTGGCTGGTGACCGGATGGCGTTTGCCGACATCGGTCACGTTCGGCTTGAAGCCGCGCATGGTGATCGCCCCGGTCGGTTCACCCGGCAGCAACCGTCCCAGCGGCGTGCGGTAAAGACTGTAGGGGCCCGCGAAGCTTGGGCCGCTCGCTTCGAGGAAGGCGCCGCCATTCTGCACATAGTCGACGATGTTCGACAGGTAGAGCGACGGCAGCACGCCACGCCGCCGGAACCGGTCGAACACGACCAGATCGAATTCATGCAGCTTTACTTCGAACAGTTCGCGTGTCGGGAAGGCAATCAGCGACAGTTCGTGGATCGGCGTGCCGTCCTGCTTTTCAGGCGGGCGCAAAATGGTGAAGTGGACAAGGTCCACGGACGGGTCGGATTTGAGAAGGTTGCGCCACGTCCGTTCACCCGGATGGGGTTCGCCGGAAACCAGCAGCACCCGCAACCGGTCCCGCACGCCGTTTACCGTCACGACGGCTTCGTTGTTCTGAAGCGTCAGTTCCTGCGGCCCTTCCGGAACCGCCAATTCGATAACCGTTGCGCCGCGGTGGTCCAGTGGCACGCGGATCTTGGTGTCCTCGCCCACTTGGGCGCGGACCGGACGAATATAGGCGTCGTCGACCTTGATGGTCACCCGCACCGATTCACCCTCCGACGCCGGGTCGTCGACGCGGACGACCAGATCGGCGCTTTCGCCGACCAGCCCGAAACTTGGGCTTTCCAGGACCGTCAGGCGCCGGTCGGCCTCACCCGGCTTGCCGGTGATCAGGGCGTGGACGGGGGCCGGGAAGGGGGCGGTGCCGGATTTTCCGTCAGCGCCGAGTGCCAATTGGTCGAGATCGTGGATTTGCCCGTCGCTGATGATGACAGCGCCGGCGACGCGGCGCGGCGGCACATCGGCCAGCGCATCGCGCAGCGGCCGCATTATTCTGCTGCCGGTCGACGCTTCTTCCACCGTGGAATGCGACAGGCGGACAACCCGGGTTTCCAAGGTTGCTGAATAGCGCTCGAGCTCTTTGGTCAACGCCTCGACCGCCACATCGGTCTGCGCTTTCCTGTCGGCGAGGGTCTGACTGGGCGTTTCATCGACAAGGACGACCGCGACATCCTTCAGCGGCTCCCGATCCTCGGAGATGGCGGAGGGGTTGGCGAGCGCCAAGGCCAGGACCGCGGCGGCGGCCAACCTTATCAAGGACCCGGTCGCCCCCATGAACAGTCCATAGGCGGCGATCAGCGCGCCGGTCGCGGCAAGGACGGCTATTGCCCACCATGGGATGAGGGGAGCAAAGGTGATGGCCAGGTCGCTCATTGGCCCAGCCTTTCCAGAATGGCGGGAACGTGGACCTGGTCGGCTTTGTAGTTCCCGGTCAGAGTATACATCACGACGTTGACGCCGAAGCGATAGGCCATCTCGCGCTGGCGGTCTCCACCGGGTACGGTGGCGTAAAGCGGCTGGCCCAATTCATCGACGGCCCAGGCGGCGGCCCAGTCGTTGCCGCCGACGATGACGCGGGAAACGCTGTCGTTCGACGCTTGCCCGCCGGCTTCGACCCAAACCGGCGATCCGGTCCACCGGCCCGGAAAATCCTGCATCAGATAGAAGCTCTTCGTCAGCACGTGTTCCGGGCCGACCTGCTCCATCGGCGGAATGTCCAGGCCGCGGGCGATGCGTTGAAGTATACGGGTCTGGTCGCCGCCGACCCCGCCCGTGGCCTGGTCCCGTGTGTCGAACAGGATGGTGCCGCCCGACGCCATGAATTCGTTCAAACGGTCGACCGTGGCGGCGTTCAGAGGTTGCTGGTTCGCGGTGATCGGCCAGTACAGCAGGGGATAGAAGGCCAGCTCGTCATTGTTGATGTCGACGCCGATCGGGTTCGACGCCTCTACCGCCGTTCGCCGATTGAGCACCAACGCCAAGCCGTAGAGGCCTGCGCGGCTGGTCTTGTCGACCTCCGCATCGCCAGTCTCGACATAAGCAAACACCGTTCCGTCCAAGGCTTCCAATATCTGTTGATCCGCCGATTGCGCCGCCGCCGGGTCAGGCGACCCCAGGAATATCGCCAGCGCCAGTAGCGCGGCGGCGCCACCCGCGTGACGGCGTTGCATCGGATTGATGAAGCCGCGCAGCAGCAAGGTCACGATGCCGTCGATCAAGACCAGCAGCATCGCCAAGGTCAGCAGGAAGGGCTTCATGTCGACCGTTGCCGCAGTCTCGTAAGGCTTCGGGGCCACGCCGGACGGATAGGCCTCGGGGGCCTGAAAGTCCCAAACCTTCTCCGCCAGATTATAGGCGCGCCGGATTTCATCCGTGCCGTAGAACCCGGGTGGGTTATTCGCATTCGGTGTCGCCTCGGCGAGGTCGAGGCCCGACAAGGGGGTAACGGTCACCGAAGGATCTATGAGTCGGCCGAAGCCGTCCAGAATACGATCGGGCGGCAGCAGCACGTCGGCCGTTTCCACGTTCGAAGTGATTCCGTTGCTCAGGTCGATCAACCTTTCCAGGATCTGCACGAACGTGCCGGACAGTGCCAAGGTCGACCAATCCGCGTTCGCTGTCGTGTGCACCAGAACGACCCAGCCGAGACCCCGTTGCGCCGCGGTGATCAACGGCGTTCCGTCGCGCAGCCGCGCCCATGTCTTCGTGTCCAGGTCCAGGCTGGGTTCCGCGAGAACCTGACGCATGACGACGACATCGTCCGGTGGCGTCAGGTCGGCAAAGGGACTGGTCTGCGAGAATTGGCCGAGCTTCAAGGGTTCAGTCCACAACATCGCGCCGCCAAGGACGCGACCGCCCCTGCGCAGCCGCACCGGGGTCAGGGAATCGTCGATGTCCTGCGCCAGCCGCGGCCCGGCGAAGCGGACCAGGACGCCACCGCCTTCAATCCAGTCGGACAACATCTCGCGGTTCTGATCGGTCAGTTTCGTGCTATCGGGCGCGACGATGACGGCTTGCTCCGCCTTGAACAGAATTTCGAGCGGGCCGAAGCTCAACTGGCCCAGCGGCTCCAAGGCGCGCCGAACGTAATAAGCCTCCGACAGCAGGGCCGGGACCGTATCCAGGGCGTTTTCGTCGATCAGGCCGACCGGGCGGTCGCGCCAGCGTTCGTCTATCAGGCTTACCGCCGCCGCGCCGCGCGGCATTTCCGTTTCCACCCGCGCCAATTCGTTGCGCAAGGCGGTCGGCAGCGTGAAGACGGCTTCCGCGTCGCGCTCCCCGGCGACGAAGGTCGCTTCTTCCCGCGCCAGGGCACGCCCATCTACCGCTCGCGCGATCAGGGCTACCTTTTCTTCCGTCCCACTGAAAGCGCGCCGCACCCTGAACAGAAGGTCCGCGCCGCCCTTTTCCGGGGGTGACACGGCGAATGGGCCGTCCGTTGCATCGGGTTCCAGAACCGTCAGGGACCCCAATCTCTGCAAACCTTCGGCGAAATCCTGGTAATCCGGTCCGGCAAGACCGTTCGACGCCCAAAAGACATTGGCCGAGCCGTCGAACCGCCAGCCACCGGCCACGCGCAGGGCGGCGGTACGGTCTCCTTCCCATGCTTTCGGTGTCAGGGATTGCAGAACCGCCTTGGCTTGGTTGGGGCGCATAACACCCCGGTCCTGCGGCGGTGTGCCGTCCTCGGACGTGGTGGTCACCAGATAGACGGGCTTGCCCGCCCGGTCGGCTTCCTCGGTCAGGCCGATCAGGTATTCCATGCGTTCGTCCCACCCGCCGGCGGACGACCAATCATCGTCGATCACAACTATCAGCGGGCCGCTGCCCGGAAGCGTTTTCGAGGGATTCAGCAAGGGATGCGCCAGCCCCAGGATGACAGCGGCGGCGGCCGCAAGGCGCAGCAGGACCAGCCACCAAGGCGCACTGTTCGGCGTCTTTTGATCGGTTTGAAGCCCCATCAGCAGCCGCAGCGCCGGGAAGGCGAGCAGCCGCGGGGCCGGGGGAAGCACGCGCAGCAGCCACCACAGGGCGGGAAGCAGGAGAAGCCCCATCAGCATCCAAGGTGAGGCGAAGCTTAAGGTCTGCAGCAGATCCAAGCTCATCGGCGCATCCGCTGCTGGCCGTGTTCCAGCGCTTCATAGAGGCTCAGCAAGGCATGTTCCGGGGGCTTGTCGGTCACATGGATGAGATAGGTCCACCCGGTGAGGCGGGCGATCTGACGCAACGCGTCGCGATGCGCCTCCAGCCGGGCCTGATAACCGGACCGAAGGGACTCGACCCGATTCAGCAATTCCTCGCCTTCGCCCTCCATGCCGGTGAACCGGATACGGCCACGATAAGGCAGGCTCTCCTCAGCCGGATCCAAAATCTGGAACATCACGCCGCGCACGTTGCGGGCGGCATAGGCGGCGATGCGGTGCCGCAGCTCGTCGGGGTCGGCAAGCATGTCGCCGATCAGAACCACCTGCGAATGGCGCGGCAGGTTGATCGCGTCCGGCAGGCTTCGGCCTTCTTCGGTCCCCAGCAGCAAATGGCTGGCCAGCCGGGTCAAAACGCCGCGGCCGGAAGCCGGGCGATTTTCTCCCCCCAGCAGGGCGACGCGCTCGCCGCCGCGCAACAGCAGCGCCGCGAGCGCGATGGTCAGCAGGTCCGCCCGCTCGCCTTTCGTGGCGAGGCGGCGGTCGGACGCAAAATCCATTGACGGCGAAGCATCCCGCCACAGCCAGACGCTTTGCGCCGCTTCCCATTCCGTGTCGCGGACGAACAGGGCGTCGGACCGCGCCGAACGCCGCCAATCGACATCGCGGGCATTGTCCCGTTCGTCGAAGGGCCGGTATTGCCAGAATGTTTCGCCGGGACCGACGCGCCGACGGCCATGCACGCCCTGGGCGATGGTTAGGGCGACTTGGTTGGCGTGAACGATCAGGGCATCAAGGCGTTCGCCCAGCAGTTCGGCGTCCGCTTCGGCGCGTTTGGCGCCTTCGAGGTCGATCGAGGCGCTGCGCCTCGATGAATGGGGGCTTGGTCCTAGGTCCTGCAAGTCGGCCGCCTGTTCCTGGTTACCCTGTTCCTCAGCGTAAACTGTCGGTCAGGGCGTCGATGACCTGATCTATGGTGATGCCCTCCGCGCGGGCCGCGAATCCCAACGCCATGCGGTGCCGCAGAACCGGCCGGGCCAAAATGACGATATCATCGATCGACGGCGCCAAGCGACCCGTCAGCATGGCGCGGGCACGCGCCGCCAGCATCAAGGCTTGGCTGGCACGGGGGCCGGGGCCCCAGCCGACGTAATCGCGGACCATCTCGTTCTCGGTGGATTCGGGCCGCCCGTTGCGGACCAGATCCAGTATCGCGTCGACGACCGACTCGCCGACCGGAATGCGGCGAACCAATTTCTGCGCTTCGGACAATTCTTCCGCGGTCAGGGCTTGTTCGGGCATCTCGCGGGCAATGCCGGTGGTCTTGATGATAACTTCCCGTTCCGCCGCGGCTTCCGGATAGTCGATGTTGATCTGCATCAGAAAGCGGTCGAGCTGCGCTTCCGGCAGGGGATAGGTGCCCTCCTGCTCGATCGGGTTCTGCGTCGCCAGAACATGGAAAGGATGCGGAAGCGCGTGATAGGCGCCGGCGATGGAAACCCGGCTTTCCTGCATCGCCTGAAGCAGGGCGGATTGCGTCCGCGGGCTTGCGCGGTTGATCTCATCCGCCATCAGGAGCTGGGTGAAAACCGGACCGGGCAGGAAACGGAAGCTGCGCTTGCCGTCGACCTCTTCCAGCACTTCCGATCCCAGGATGTCGGCGGGCATCAGATCCGGCGTAAACTGTATGCGCTTTTCGCTCAGGCCCAGCACCGCGCCCAAGGTTTCCACCAGCAGTGTCTTGCCCAGTCCCGGCACGCCGACCAGCAATCCGTGGCCGCCGGCCAGCAAGGTGATGAGGCATTGTTCTATGACCTTGTCCTGGCCGTAGATCACCCGTCCGACACGGTTTCTGGCATCACTCAGCCGGGCAACGGTCTGTTCGACCTTCGCGGCGATATCGCCGTTATCGGATTGGGTAACTGCCGCGGTGCTTTCGGTTCCGGCCAAGATCCTGCTCCCTTCGATTTTCGGGTCATCGAGCCAATCGATATCGAACACACAGTACTATATATATCGGCGGCCCGCCGCATGAAGTCCAACATTCTCAAAATCGGCCGAAAGCCGAGACGGGACATTGGGGCGATGCCGTTTCGGCCGCGATCCGCGCCGCTTGGCGACGCCCTGTATATGGAGGATGATGCCCCCACGATGCCCACGCAAGCTTCCACACCGTCGCGTCTCGCGGAATTGATCGAAAAAGGCGGCGCGCTATCCGGTTTTACCTGGCCGGCGGAGACCGGCGACTACGACATGCGGATCGCCCGCGACGGCACCTGGTATTACCGCGGCGAGCCGATCGGGCGGAAACGTCTGTGCCAGCTGTTTTCCACCATCCTTCAGCGCGATGATGATGGGGTCTACTGGCTTGTAACGCCGGTCGAACGCAGCAGGATCACCGTTGACGATGCGCCTTTCGTGGCTGTGGAGATGGTGGTCGAAGACGGGCAGGGCGGTGACAACGGCAAGGTGCTGCGGTTCAGGACGAACCTGGATCACTGGGTGACGGCGGATGCGGACCATCCCGTTTCAGTGGAACATGACCCTGACACGGGGGAACCGTCGCCCTATATACGGTATCGGGACGGGTTGAATGCGCTGATCGCCCGTGCCGTCTTCTACGAGTTGGTCGATCTTGCCGAAGAGGTCGACGGGCCGACGGGGCGGCGGTTGTGCATCCGAAGCGGCGATCAGATATTCGATCTTGGCCCGGTTGAGTGATTTGGCCCGAGTGATTTGGGCCGCGTGTTTTGGGCCGAGTGATTTGAACAGACTGGGTTGTCGACCGTAGGATTTTTTTGGTTTGGGCGAAACGAAATGACGTCGGAAGCGAGCATAGCGGAGGAGATCGAGACGCGGGACGCGATCCGCCGTTGCGTGATGGCGGCTGCCGATATCGATACGGCGGTCATCCGCGGCGACAACGATCTGAATCCCGGCATGCCGCCGCTGCGCAAGACCTTGACCCCCGCGGCGGTGCTCGTCGCGCTGATCGACCGGCCGGCCGGGTTCACTGTGATGTTGACGCAGCGGACGGACCATCTGCGCGATCATGCGGGGCAGATCAGTTTTCCGGGCGGCAAGATCGAAAAGCATGACGAGGACCCGATCGCAACCGCCCTGCGGGAGGCGGAGGAGGAAGTCGGCCTTGCGCCCCATTCCGTTGAAGTGGTCGGATCCCTGGACCGTTATGTGACGCGCACCGGCTTCGCCGTCACACCCGTCGTCGGTTTCGTCGATCCGCCCTTCACGATCAATCCCGATCCGTTCGAAGTGGCGGAGGTCTTCGAAGTGCCCCTGCGGCATTTCTTGACCCGGGAAAACCGGCAACGGCATTTCTATGAAATCGAAGGCGTGAAACGGCATTTCTACGCCATGCCGTATAACGACTATTACATCTGGGGGGCGACGGCGGGAATGCTGGTCAATCTGGTGGATGTCCTCCTGGCGGAACGGACGGGGATATGATCCGACCAATACTGACAATAGCGATACCTCTTCTTGCACCGACGATTGCCTATGTTTTGTACCTCTACTTCACGGCCAAGAACCGGGAAGCGGAACAGGAAGGCCGCAAGCTGCCGGAATGGCGGCGCTGGCCCTGGATCGTTCTGGTCCCTTGCGGCGCCCTTCTGGCGGCTCTTTCGATCGCGCTGCTCGGCGTGCCCGGCGATTCGGACGACCCGGCCGCCTATGTGCCGCCGCACATGGAAGACGGAAAGATCGTCCCGGGAGTTTTCAAGGATTGAACCGTCCAGCCCTCGGCCGGGCATTCATGGGTTTGGTTTTGCCATGCGTCCGGTGCGCATGGCACGGTGCCGGGTGCCCGCAAACGGGATAAACGGTATCGGTCAGGTAAGGCGCTATGCAGATCGCCGTTCAGGATAGGATGCGCTCGCCGGGCGTGACGGCGGTGTTCGATGCGCTGGCGGACGGGGTGACCCGGTTCGTCGGCGGGTGCGTGCGCGACAGCCTGCTGGGGCGGCCGATCCGGGATATCGATATCGCGACCGATCTGGAACCGCGGGACGTGATGACCCGGGCGGGTCAGGCCGGTATCAAGGCGGTGCCGACCGGCATCGCGCACGGAACCGTAACGCTGATCGCCAAGGGCGAGCCCTTCGAAGTTACGACCTTGCGCCGGGATGTGGAGACGGACGGCCGCCGCGCGGTCGTTGCCTTCACCCGGGATTGGCGGGAAGACGCGCTGCGCCGCGATTTTACGATGAACGCATTGTCCATGGACCGGGACGGCACTGTTCACGACTTTTTCGGCGGAATCGAGGACGCCCGGGCCGGCCGCGTCCGCTTCGTGGGGGAGGCGGAGGAGAGAATCCGGGAAGATGTCCTGAGAATTCTTCGCTTCTTCCGTTTCCACGCCCATTACGGACAGGATGAGCCGGACAAGGCTGGATACGCCGCCTGCCGGAAATTGGCGCCTCTCCTGCCGACGCTCTCGGGCGAACGGATACGGCAGGAAGTATTGCGGCTCTTGGAGGCTGCAGACCCCATCCCGTCGCTGGAAATGATGACCGATGCGCAGATCTGGCCCGAAATCGGGATCCCGTCCGTCGACATTCCCACGCTTGCCGCCTTCATCCGACGGGAAGGGGACCCTCCCGCAGGGCCGATAGCCAGGTTGGCGGCCTTGCTGGCGCCCGGCATGGATGCAGGATCGGTCACTTCTGCGCTGCGTCTTTCCGGGCGGGAAGCGACCCTGCTGCGCGGCATTCGGTGCCTTGCCGACGACGCTGCCCCGGCGCCCGACCGCATCGGGGAATTTCTTTACAGAGAGGGAGCGGCCGTGGCGCGATTGGCCGGCATGCTGGCGATTGCGCGGGGCGGGAATACGGAAAGCTGGGACGCCGTTGTTGCGGCGGCGGCAAGTTGGACGCCGCCATCCTTTCCATTGCGTGGCCGAGACCTGATCGATGCCGGCATGGAACCGGGGGCGAAGATTGGCGCCTTGTTGGAAAAGGTGGAGGCATGGTGGATCGGTGCGGGATTCGAGCCGGGCCGGGAGGAATGCCTAGCCCATGCCCGGTCGCTGATGGCCGAAAACTAGAGCAGGGCGCGGGTCAGCTGCCCACTTTGATCAGCCGCGCCCTGACCTCGCGGACCTGTTCGCCGTCTTCGATGCTCTCGAAGACGAGCGTCATGCCCGACCCGCTGACCGTGCGGATATATTTCTGAACCCGCCAGGTGCCGTCATCGTTGATCTGCATGCGGTAGGTATACAGTGAATTGCCATCGATACGGCTCCACCAGACCGGCACGCCGTCCAGCGGGTCGCCCGCCGATACGGTACGGTAAACGCCAGGATTCTTGGCCGGCGTGAAGGTCATTGCGGCATGCTTGGTTTTGACCGTCGGATTGTTCGGATCGCCCTTTTCCCGCGTGATGGTGGTCCAGTCCAAGGTGAACCCGCCACCGGGCGCGGCGGAAATCTTAACGTCCAAATCCCTGACGGAGACCGCAAAATAAATACTGTCCGTATTTTCCGAGATTCCCGACCCTTCGAAATGACCGAAGAATTTCTCGATCCCTTGGGCAAGGGCGGCCGTGCTCGCCAAGCCGGCTGGCAAAGCCAAGGTCAACGCAAGGAACAAGGGCAGAATTCTGGACATGGACCTACTCCGTGAAAGGTGCCGGGCCGACAAGGCCCCGATAAGACCCCGAAAAGGGCTATGGCCATTTCGCTTCCGGCGGCAGGGACATCAAGATCGCTTCCGGGTTGCCGCCGGTCATCAGGCCGAACCGCGTTCCACGGTCATAGAGCAGATTGAACTCGGCATAAAGGCCCCGGTAGATGAGCTGAGTCTCGCGGTCGGCGTCGGTCCAGCGCTCGTTCATCCGCCGGGCCACCAGCTTGGGATAGATGTCCAAGAAAGCGCGGCCCACATCCTGCGTGAAGGTGAAGTCGTCGTCCCAATCGCCGGTGCTCAGATAATCGTAAAAGATGCCGCCTGTGCCGCGGGCTCGGTTCCGGTGCGGGATGTGGAAATACTCGTCGCACCAGTCCTTAAACATCGGGTGATAGGCCGGGTTGTGTGCGTCGCAGGCCGATTTGAACGCGGCGTGGAAGTCCGCGGTGTCCGCGTCAACCGGGATCGGTGGGTTCAAATCGCCGCCGCCGCCGAACCATGACCGACTGGTGACGATGAAGCGTGTGTTCATGTGGACGGCGGGCACTTTCGGCGATCGCATATGGGCGACAAGGGATATGCCGCTGGCCCAGAACCGGGGATCTGCCTCGGCGCCAGGAATTTCCTTCGCGAAGCGTTCCGAAAACGTGCCGTGCACGGTGGAGATGTTGACGCCGACCTTTTCGAAAACGCGGCCCTTCATCACTGACATGACACCGCCGCCGCCGGGCGTGCCGTCGTCGTTCTTGCGATCCCAGGCCGTTTCTTCGAATCGACCCAGCGGCAAATCGTCGCGAAGCAGGCCGCCGTCATCCTCCAGCGCCTCGAAAGCGTTGCGAATATCGTCCCGCAGCCGGCGGAACCATGCCTGTGCAGCGGATTTGCGTTCTTCCAGGGTTGCTTGGCTGGGCGGCGCAGCGTTGGCGTCGGGACGGCGCAGCCCCTGCATCATCTCGCGCTTTTCCAGTTTGTTCGCTGAGCTCATGTCGGAAATCCTTTTGTTTGGCGCAGACCTTCGCCCAGCACGATGGCCGCCGCGTTGACGACGTTCAAGGACCGCATGCCGGGCATCATTGGGATGCGCAGCCGGGCGTGGGCCGCGTCATGGACGTCGGCGGGTACGCCCGCACTTTCCCGCCCGAGCAGCAGGGTGTCGTCCGCTTGGAACGCAAATTCGTCGAAACGGGCCTCAGCGGCGGTCGTCAGCAGGACGATCCGTCCCGGAACCTGGTCCTTGTAGGCCGACCATCCGCTGTGGCGTTTGAGGTCCACGCTGTCCAGATAGTCCATTCCGGCCCGGCGCATTTTCGGCTCGGACCACACGAAGCCACAGGGTTCTATGATATCGACGCCGATGCCCAGGCAGGCCGCGAGCCGCAGGGCGGCCCCCGCATTCTGGGGAATATCGGGTTGGAAGAGCGCTAGTCGCATTGGCCTCTGACGTGTTTGCCGTAATATCGGCGTCGGTCTGATATTCTGCTTGTGCCTATTCCGTCGGGGCTGCTTTTACAATAATTCAGACAACTCGCTTGCGCCGGAATCCGGGCCCGTTGGTTCTTTGGTAGGGCTTGCGACCCGCTGTCCCTAAGCCGCTAGTATGGGGTGGCTTACGCCAGCATCGACTTATGTAACAAATCGGGGTAAGCGACTCAGTGCTGCTGGCAGATTCGAATAACCCGCGCTAGAGTGTGGAATGCGGGCTTGGGGGCCTGCGGCATTGTTTGACGGAATGAGGCACGCGCGCTAAACGGTGCACGATCAGCCGGTTAGTTGCCGGCGGGTGGCGGGCGGCTCGGGAGAATCGGGCCGTAAAACCTTTGTGACGGGTGCCACCGGGTGAGGTTTAGAAGGGGATAGGGATACATGTCGGAATCGACCGAAACCGGGCATGCCTCCGAAGACGGCGGCAGTCGGCGCGATTTCCTGGGCATGCTGACCATGGCGACAGCCGCGGTCGGCGCTGCGTCATTTGCATGGCCAATCATCGACAGCATGAACCCGTCTGCGGAGGTTCTCGCTTTGGCGTCGACCGAAGTGGACCTCAGCGCGATGGAAGTCGGCCAGTCCATTACCGTCATCTGGCGCAAGAAGCCGGTGTTCATCCGCCGCCGTACGCCGGAAGAAATAGCTGAGGCTGAGGCGGTGCCGTTGGACGATTTGAGCGACCCTCAGACCGATGAAGAACGGGTTCAGAATCCGGAATTCCTCATCATGGTCGGCGTCTGCACCCATCTGGGCTGCATCCCGCTCGGTCAGGCTTCCGGCGATGCCAAGGGTGAATTCGGCGGTTGGTTCTGCCCCTGCCACGGATCGCACTACGATACGTCCGGCCGGATCCGCAAAGGACCGGCGCCCCGGAACCTTGAAGTTCCGGCTTACGAATACTTGAGCGATACGCTCGTCAAGATCGGGTAGGGAGCGAGACGATGCAAAGCAACGAACCCGGTCCCGAATTCACGGGTGTTATAAAGTGGATTGATCGGCGTCTGCCGATCTTCACGATGATGTCCAAGGAATACCAGCAGTTCCCGGTTCCGCGGAACCTGAACTATTTCTGGAGTTTCGGCGCGCTGGCCTCGATCACGCTGATCGTCATGATTGCGACCGGTATTTTCCTGGCCATGCAGTATCAGCCGAACACCGAATTGGCGTTCAATAGCGTCGAGCGCATCATGCGCGACGTGAATTACGGCTGGTTGATCCGGTATATCCACATGAATGGGGCGTCGATGTTCTTCATCGTCGTCTACATCCACATTTTCCGCGGCATTTACTATGGGTCCTACAAGGAACCGCGTGAATTGCTGTGGATCCTGGGTGTGATCATCCTGGTCCTGATGATGGCAACGGCCTTCATGGGCTATGTCCTGCCCTGGGGTCAGATGAGCCTGTGGGGCGCCACCGTCATCACCAACCTGTTCTCCGCCTTCCCGATCATCGGGGAGCCGATCGTGACTTGGCTGTGGGGCGGTTTCGCTGTCGACAATGCGACGCTGAACCGGTTCTTCGCCCTCCATTATCTGCTGCCCTTCGTGATCTTCGCGGTCGTGTTCCTGCACATCGCCGCGCTGCACATTCCGGGGTCGAACAACCCGGACGGCATCGATCCGAAAGGTCCGCAGGACACGGTGAATTTCCACCCCTACATGACCGCGAAGGACATGATCGGCATCGCCGTGTTCCTTCTGGTCTATGCGGCACTGGTCTTCTACGCGCCGAACTTCCTGGGCCATCCGGACAACTATATTCCGGCCAACCCGCTGGTGACGCCGCCGCATATCGTGCCGGAATGGTACTTCCTGCCGTTCTACGCGATCCTGCGGTCCTTCGTCGCCGATTGGTGGTTCTTCCAGCTGTTTCTGGGCTGGTGGGGCATGACGGCGAAACTGGCTGGCGTTCTGGCCATGTTCGGATCGCTGATCCTTCTGGCGGTGCTGCCGTGGCTGGATACGTCCCGCGTACGGTCGTGCAAGTATCGCCCGGTCTACAAGTGGCTGGTCTTCCTGTTCGTGATCGATTTCATCATCCTGGGCTATGTCGGCGGCAAGCCGGCCGAAGGGACCTACGTCATCGTCGCGCAGTGGGCCACGCTCTACTACTTCTTCCACCTCCTGATCCTGACGCCTTTCGTCGGGTGGATGGAACGTCCGAAACCGCTGCCGGCCAGTATCAGCAAGCCGGCCGTGGCGCCAGCCGAGTAAGGGGAGGAAGAGGAATGAACATGTCCATGAAATCCCTCGGAATTGGGAAGTCACGCACCATCGGCCGCACCCTCCTGGGTGCCGCCATGGCCCTGATGATCGGTGGAAGCGCCGCTCAGGCCGCGGAGGGGATCACCCCGCCGAGCCAGGATTGGAGCTTCAACGGAGTCTTCGGAACGTTCGACAAGGCATCGGCGCAACGCGGGCTGCAGATCTACACCGAAGTCTGCGCGAGCTGCCACAGCTTGGAACTGATGTATTACCGGAACATCACTGCTCTGGGGTATACGGAAGACCAGGCCAAATCCTTCGCGGCGCAGTTCGAAGTGACCGACGGTCCGAACGACGATGGTGATTATTTCACCCGTCCCGCTCGGCCCTCCGACCGGTTCGTTTCGCCGTTCGAAAATGAGAAAGCCGCCGCGGCGGCGAATGGGGGCAAGGCGCCGCCGGATCTCAGCCTGATGGTGAAGGCCCGCATGAACGGCGCGGACTACGTCTACGCCTTGATGACCGGATACAAGGAAGTGCCGCCGGCCGGGTCCAATATTCCGCCGGGGGCTCACTACAACGAATACTTCCCCGGTCACCAGATCGCGATGGCCCCGCCGCTGTCGGACGGGCTGGTCGAGTATTCGGACGGCACCTCCGCTTCCCTGGAACAGGCGTCGAGGGACATTACGATGTTCCTGGCCTGGACGGCCGAGCCGGAACTGGAAGAGCGCAAGGGGATGGGCGTCAAAGTCTTCCTCTTCCTGCTGGTCTTCCTCGGATTGGCGATCGCCAACAAGAAGCGTTTGTGGGCCAAGCTGCATTAAAGCGGCGCGCTCACGTCTGAAGAAGTCACGGCCTGCCGAAGGATTTCGGCAGGCCGTTTTCTTTTTTCGCCTGGTGGAATGGGAAACGGGGGCCTAGGCCCCCGTCCCCTTTTCCGGATCGCGTAGAGATCCTACGCGGAGAGGCGCGCGGACGCTTGTTGCTCGCCCAGCAGATTGCCGGGTTTCAAGGCGTATGCGCCGTCGCCGAGCAGGAACTGCGTGGCGGAGGCCGCGATCAGGAAAAGCGGGTATTCGTAACCACCGCCTTGGGCTGAAAAGACCCAGCCATTGCCGACATGGACCATCATCGCGCCAAGCAGGATGGGGATGAGCGCCGCTGCGACGTAGCGGGAATAGACGCCCAGGATCAACAGGGCGCCGCCGCCCAGTTCCGCTACCACCGTCACATAGGCGAGAAAGGCCGGGTAGCCGAGCGATTCGAAGAACTGAACGGTGCCGTCCATGGTGAAGACGGCCAGTTTCAAATAGGCATGCATCACGAACATGATGCCGAGGGAAAGACGTAGAACCAGGGCCGCATAAGGGGCTGTGCGTGTATCGATCATTGTAAAAACCTCCGCCAAGGGGTGTTAAAGAGCCGATGCAGGGCACCGGACCGGACATCGTGTCCGCTTGGCGAGAAGATAGTGTGTGCGCATTATGGGAAACATTCTTTGAAATAGATAATTCATTGTGCAAATATGCACATATGAGCGATTGGGATAATTATCGGTTTTTCCTGGCGGTCGCACGGGAGGGCACGCTTTCCGGCGCTGCGCGGGCATTATCGGTCAACCACGCCACCGTTCTGCGACGCCTGCGGGCTTTGGAAGAGCAGCTTCAGACCAGCCTGTTCGAGCGCCGCACCGACGGCTACTCCCTTACCTCCGCGGGGGAGGAGATGCTGAGCCATGTCGAACGCATGGAGGAGGAGAGCCTCGCCCTCGACCTGTCATTGGCCGGGCAGGACGTCCGGTTGGCGGGCGAGGTGCGCGTGACGACCGTCGACTCCCTGGCGGAGGCCGTTTTGGGTCCCCTGCTGCCGTCATTCGCCGCACAGCATCCTGGGATCACAATCGAATTGGTGACGGACTACGAATGGGCGAACCTGTCGCGTCGGGAGGCGGATATCGCCCTTCGCCCGTCGAACAATCCCGGCGATGCGATGGTCGGCCGGCGGGTGGGCATGCTGAAAAGTGCGGTATACCGGTCACCGGCACTTGCGGGATATGAAGGGGCGTCGGCCGGTGCCGGTGAACCTGATTGGCGCGATGCGCCGATCCTCGCGCCTGACAGGCGCATCGCGGAGACGGCGGCGGGGACGTGGTTCAACAAGGAGACGCAGAATTCCCGTATCGCACTGCGCGGGACCAGCTTCTTGATCCTCAAAAATGCCTGCGCGCGCGGCATGGGCGTCACGTGCCTGCCCACCTATTTGGGCGACGGCTTGGTGAAAATTACCGCCGCGCCGGAAAACACCTACACCGATCTATGGCTGCTGACGCATCCGGAATTGCGCAAAAGCGCGCGCATCAGGGCCGTCCTGGATTGGATGGCGCGCGCCGTACCGAAGGGTATGAACGTTCCCGGCTAGCCTCGGTTCGAAACCATGGTGGCGCGGACGGTTACAGATTGCCGTGGCAGTGCTTGTACTTCTTGCCCGTTCCACAGGGGCATACCGCGTTCCGCGGCACCTTTCCCCAGGTTTCCGGATCGTTTGGGTTCAGCCAGCGCCGCAGCCCTTCGTGATAGACGAAGCCGGGAGGCGCATTGTCCTTGGTATATTGCGGGCCCGCCGATCTGGTGGCGGTGGCCGGGGCGTCGTTCTCGTCGCTGGGGCCGGATTCTTCCAGGTTCTTGGGCGCTTCCGGCTCCAAAGCCCGCTGGGCTTGGTCAGCACGGATTTCCACATGGGAGAGAACCTGCGTAACCGTGCTGCGGAGGCTGTCCAACATGGTTTCGAACAGTTCGAAGGCTTCCGACTTGTACTCGTTCAGCGGGTCGCGCTGACCATAGGCGCGCAGGCCGATCCCCTGCCGCAGGTGGTCCAGGTTCAGAAGATGGTCCTTCCATGCCTGATCCAACAATTGCAGCAGCAGGCCGCGCTCTGCGTAGCGCATCATTTCCGTACCCATGTCGACGGCCTTCTTTGCCATCTTCTGGTCGATAGCCTCGCGGAGGCGGTCGCGGATTTCCTGGTCGGCGATGCCTTCTTCCTTGGCCCATTCCTGAACCGGCAGGTTCATGCCGAAGATCCGCAGGGCTTCTTCGTGCAGGCTGTCCATCGACCATTGGTCCGGCAAGGCGTCCTTCGGCATGCAGCGATCGACCATGTCATCGATCACCTCGTACCGCATGTCCAGAACGGTATCGTGGACGTCTTCGGCGCGCATCAGTTCCTTGCGCTGCTCGAAGATGACCTTGCGCTGATCGTTCATCACGTCGTCGAATTTCAGCAATTGCTTGCGGATTT
>CAYGKA010000014.1:39302-89367 GCA_964350445.1 uncultured Flavobacteriaceae bacterium | reverse complement strand
TCCATCGCCAAGATGGAATTCAAAAAGAACTGACGCAAAGAAAAGGGCCCCTTCTGGGGCCCTTTTCCATTCGTTTTTCTTGTCGCCGAATGGCGTGTACGACCTTACGCGACAGCGCGCTTTTTCCGCCAGGAGATGAGGCCGAAACCGCACAGGGCCGTCGCCAGCAGCGGCAACGCGGCCGGTACAGGAACGACGGAAGGGTTGATCGTACCCGACCGGGCCTCAAACACGTAACGGCCATCGATGCCGACATTGCTGTTGCTGATCAGGGCGTTCGCACCACCGTTCAGGAATGCGCCATTAATGGCAGACCCGTCGAATTCAAAGGACGTCCCGGTGCCATTCGAAAAACCGACACGGGCGGAAGTACCGCCAAGGCCAAGCGAGTTGCCGCCGCTGGCCGTACCCGTTTCCCACAGGATGTCTTCGTAGTTGAACTCGATATCGAAATTGCCGACGCCCGTGTCGGACCGATCAATCAGCACAAGCTGGAAATCGTTCAGAATGCCGTTGTCGACGAAGTTGTTGAAGTAGTTGACGTCAATCCAGTTCACGCCGAACGCGTTCCGGCCATTCACGGTTCCATTACCGAAGGTCACTTCTTGTCCGACATTGTTACCGGTATCAACATCCGCGAAAAACGGCGCAATGATTTCCCGACCGGTGGTATTCAGATCGAACGGTGTGAAGCTGCCGAGGGACGAGTCCAGCGTGACGTTCCCGTTATTGTTCACGAAAAGCGTGTTCCGGTTGATGCCGAAAAAATTCAGCGTGAAACCGATCGACACAGCACCAGTGGAACCATCGTCGTTTGCAGCCAAGGTGTTCGCGTCAAAACCCGTACGAATGGGCGCAGCAGATGCCGTCCCCACGACCGCGACCATCAGAACTGCGGCGGCAAACAATTTTTTTATCATCGAGGCATTCTCCCGCTAAACTTCGCGCTTGTTACACACGCAAATACCATTGCAACACAGTTCTCACCTTAAACACTGGTTGTCTAATATATCCATAGACGGGTTATTGAATTTGTTAACCTGCATTGAAGTTGTGTTGTATTCAGGTTTCCTTGATTAACAATACCGCTCGCACGCAACATCCGCCCCAAACCGGCGCCGAGACGGCCCGGACAATCTACAAGCACGACTATTGTGGCAGAGGCACTTTCTAACGCTGCTCTTCGGCAATGCTCCAGGCGATGTCGGCGAGCACGGCGGCTTTCTTGCCGATCACCAGCGCGTTTTCAGAACTGGCATTACCTTGCAGCGCCCTGGCATAGACACCCTGGCAGATCGAGGCCAAGCGGAACATCGCGAAAACGATATAGAAGGGCCAGTCGGGAATGCTGCCCCGACCCGTCTTTTCGCAATAGCGGGTGACATACTCTTCTTCCGAAGGAATGCCGAGAGCCTTGAGGTCCAGCCCGGCGATCCCTTTCAAGGACGGCGCGCCGTGCGGCAGATGGAAGGTCATGCAGTTATAGGCGAGATCGCCCAGCGGATGGCCGAGCGTCGACAATTCCCAGTCCAGGACGGCGATCACCCGGGGCTCCGTCGGATGCAGGATCGTGTTTTCCAGCCGGAAATCACCATGCGCGATGGCGGTCTCGTCGCCGGCCGGCATGTTCGCCGGCAGCCATTCGATCAGGGCATCCATAGCCGGCATTTCGTCGGTCTTCGCCGCATGGAACTGCTTCGTCCAACGGTCGATCTGGCGCGGAACATAATTAGCAGGCTTGCCGAAATCGCCCAGGCCGATCGCCTCATAGTCGACATTATGCAGAGCCGCCAATGTATCGCAGAGCGAATCATAGGTCGCGCGCCGCTCGGCGGGGGAGGATGCATCGGCAATCGACGGGTCGGGCAGAACCCGTCCTTCGACATAGTCCATCACGAAAAAAGTCGTGCCGAGGACGTCGTCATCCTCGCAAAGCAGATGCATTTTCGGCACCGGCACGTCGGTGCCGCTCAACGCCTTCATCACCCGGTATTCGCGTTCCACCAGATGCGCCGACGGCAACAACTTGCCCGGCGGCTTCTTGCGCAGCACATAGCGCGTACCGCCCGCTTCCAGCCGATAGGTCGGATTGGATTGGCCGCCCTGATACTGCTGCACCGACATCGGTTGCCGAAAATCGTTCAACCCCGCGCCAACCAGGTATTCCGCCAAGCGACCCTCATCCAATCGATGGGCGGCACTGACGGGTCCGAGCGTCCCCATGCCTCAAGCCCCGCTTGAGATCGTCTGGCCACCGTCGGCGACAATGTTCTGACCGGTGATGAAACTGGCCGCGGGCGACGCCAGAAAAGCGGCCAGACCACCGATTTCCTCCGGCTCCCCGATCCGGTGAAGCGGCGACTTGCGCTCGGACCGGGTGCGAACCTCCGGATCTTCCCAAAGGGCGCGGGCGAAATCGGTCTTGATAAGGCCGGGAGAGATGGCGTTGACGCGGATGTTCTTCGGGCCCCATTCGACCGCCAGGTTCCGCACCAACTGCGCCTCGGCTGCCTTGGAGACGCCATAAGCGCCGATCCGGTCATTGCCATAGAGGCCGGCGATGGAGGAAATCACGATGATCGACCCTTCGCCGCGTTTCGCCATGTCAGGCAGCACCATTTTGCACAACGTGAAGGCGGAGCGGACATTCGTCGTCATGATCTTGTCAAAGGCTTCGTCCGAGACCTCCGCCAAAGGCCCGTAGACCGGGTTGATCGCCGCGTTGCAGACCAGGATATCGACCTGGCCGAAAGCCTCACGCGTTCCGTCGACCAGGGCCTGCAACTCTTCGTTCCGGCCGATATGGCAGGGTATGGAAACCGCCGATATGCCGGTCGCCTTGAGCTCCGCGGTGGTCTGGTCGCACGCTTCCGCCGTGCGGCTCGAAATCACCACATTAGCGCCCAACCCGCCCATTGCCTCGGCAATTGCACGGCCGATCCCACGTGACGACCCGGTTATCAGTGCCGTTTTACCCGTCAGATCAAAGATCATTCGGCCTTCCCCCATTCGTGTCCGTTCTTTTCTATTCCATGAAGAGTACAGACTGGCCCGCCACCCTGTCGAGCCCGGTAAAGCCGCTTGCCTAACAGCCGCGCCCCGGCCAAGATTCCGGCCAACAAACAAGAAGCGGATGCTGATTTTCCGGTACCGCTCTAAATTTTCTGGGAGGGTGCCATGTATGGCTTGATGATGAACCGACCGTTGCTCGTCTCGTCGCTGATCGAATATGGGGCGGAAGTTCACGCGGACAAACTGATCGTATCCCGCAGGGTCGAAGGCGATATACATCATCAGACTTTCGCTGAGACGCGCGACCGCGTCGCCCAGCTTGCGCATGCCTTGAAGGCGTTAGGCATCGATGAAGAGGACCGCGTCGCGACGATTGCCTGGAACGGTCACCGGCATCTTGAACTCTATTATGCGATTTCGGGCATCGGTGCAGTTTGCCACACGATCAACCCGCGCCTCTTTGCCGAACAGTTGGAATATATCGTCAACCACGCCGCCGACAAGGTGCTGTTCATCGATCTGACCTTCGTTCCGATCATCGAGAAGATGGAGGGCAAATTTCCGTCCGTCGAACATGTCGTCATCATGACCGACAGGGCGCATATGCCAGACACGACCATCGCCGACGCACTTTGCTTCGAAGAATTGCTCGACAGACAGCCGATGTCATATGACTGGCCAGACATGGACGAGAACACGGCCGCCGGTCTGTGCTACACGTCCGGCACGACAGGCAATCCCAAAGGCGTCCTCTATTCCCACCGGTCGCATGTGCTGCATGCCCTTTCCGTCGCGTCGGTGGACGGCTTCCACTTGCAAAGCCGCGATGTGGTTTTGCCGGTCGTACCGCTCTTTCACGTCAACGCCTGGGGCCTGCCCTATATTTGCATGGTAACCGGAACCAGCCTGGTCTTCCCAGGACCGAACCTGGACGGGGCGAGTTTGTTTGAATTGATGGATGGGGAGAATGTAACTGCGGCCTGGGGCGTACCCACGGTTTGGATCGGCCTGATCGCGGAGATGAGGAAACGGGGACAGAAACCCGTCAATCTTCAATCGATGTTAATAGGCGGTTCCGCCGCCCCGCGCCCGATGATCGAGATCTTCGAGAAGGAATTCGGCCTGGACATCGTTCATGGTTGGGGAATGACGGAAATGAGCCCCATCGGCACAATCGGGGTTCTTCCCTCCCGTTACGACGGACGGGACATTGACGAACGCGTCGACCAGAAAACGAAACAAGGACGGCGCTTGTTCCAGGTGGAAATGAAAATCGTCGATGAGGATGGAAACCGGCAACCGCATGACGGCAAGGCGTCGGGCGAACTTTACGTTCGCGGCCCCTTCATAACCGCCGGATACTACAATGACGCCGCCGCCAATGCCGGATGTTTCGACACGGACGGTTGGTTCAAGACGGGTGATGTCGCCACAATCGACGGCGAAGGTTATTTGCTGATCGTTGACCGATCGAAAGACCTAATCAAATCCGGCGGCGAATGGATCAGTTCCATCGATCTGGAGAACGCCGCGACCGGTCATCCCGACATCGTGGAAGCCGCGGCAATCGGGCTTCCCCACCCGAAATGGGATGAGCGGCCGTTGCTTGTCGTCGTCCCGAGAGAGGGGGCCGCGGTTACGAAGGAGAGTATTCAGGAATACCTGGCCACAAAGGTTGCGAAATGGTGGCTGCCCGATGATATCGCTTTCGTTGAGGCCATTCCTCATTCCGCGACCGGGAAAATCCGCAAGACCGAATTGCGCGACATGTTCAAAGACCACACCCTGCCGACCGCATAGTCCGGAGAGGAGTGATTACGGACGATTGGGATCGTCGGAAACGCGCACCAGCATCTTGCCGAAATTCCGCCCAGCCAGCACACCGATCAAGGCGGCGGGCGCATTTTCCAATCCTTCGATGATGTCTTCCCGGTATTTCAGGGAGCCGTCGCGAATCCAGCCGCCAACCTCTTTTTCAAAGGCCGGGAAGCGGTCATAGCGATCGGTAACGATAAAGCCTTGGATCTTCAGACGTTTGGTCAGAATGTTCCGCATCACCCGTGCGGACATGTCCGGTCCCGGCGGCAGTTCGGTGAGGTTATAGTTTGCGATCAACCCGCAGACGGGGATGCGACCGAAATCGTTCATCAACGGCAGGACAGCCGCGAACACTTTGCCGCCGACATTCTCGAAGTAGACGTCGATGCCATCGGGGCATGCCTTTTCAAGGTCCGCCTTCAGGGTTTCGCTTCGGTGGCTGACACAGGCATCGAAACCCAACTCGTCCATAATATAGGCGCATTTTTCTGCCGGGCCCGCAATCCCGACCACGCGGCACCCCTTGATCTTGGCGATCTGTCCCACGACCGATCCGACCGCGCCGGAAGCCGCAGCGACGACAACCGTATCGCCGGGCTTCGGTTCCCCGATGTCAAGCAACCCGACATAGGCCGTCAGTCCCGGCATGCCCAGAACGCCCACAGCGGTCGAAATCGGCGCAACCGCCGGATCCAGCTTCCGAACCAGGGAACCGTCGCTGACCGCAAAGCACTGCCAGCCGAACATGCCGAGGACGAAGTCACCTTCCGAGAACTTTGGATTCCGCGACTGCATAACCTGGCCCACGACCCCGCCGGTCATGACGTCGCCGATTTGCACGGAGGCTGCATAGGATTTTGCATCGTCCATCCGCCCGCGCATATAGGGATCGATGGAAAGATAGATCGTCCGGACGACGATCTCGCCCTCCCCCGCCTCAGGTATCGCACTTTGGACGATGTCGAAGTTTTCCGGCGAGGGTTCGCCTGTCGGCCTGGCGGCAAGCAGAACCTGTGTATTCATCATCGTCATCTTGGTATCCTCTTCACGCAACCTGCCCTGCGGCGGCTGGAAAACGCATGCTGTCAAGCCGTTCGGCAGCCAGCCTGGCTTCTCCCAGAATATCGGCGAATATCTCCGCAACCGGCTTTATCTCCGTCGCGAAGACCGCCGACTGCCCCAGGGACAGGACGCCCTTGTTCCAGTCTCCGGTCGTGTAGGCTTCCTTCTGATGGATGCCTGCAACATAGGGCTTATATTCCTCGTAATCTGTAACCCCTTCGGATTCCAGCTTGGACACCGTGCGCGCATCGTTGTTGTCGAAAGCACGATAGGTGTTTCGGAAAGATGACATGATCAGGCGCGTATCCCGTTCGCTTGCCTCGACGACTTTGTCCTTGTAGTTCCGATGCGCCCAGATTTCCTCCGACACCGTCATCCGCGATCCCATGACGACCGCGTCTGCGCCCATGGCCAGTGCCGCGGCAACCTGACTGCCGTGCCCGATACCCCCACCGACGATATAAGGCAGCGTCAGGCTCTGCGCCGCCGCTGCGGTCTGAACCATCGTGCCGACCAAGTCCAAACCGGGATGGCCCCCGCATTCGGCTCCGACGATGGTGATCGCATCGACGCCGAGCGTCTCCGCCTTCTTCGCATGTTTGATGGAGGCGACTTTGTGATTGATGATCACGCCCGCCGATTTCAAGTCACCTAGGAAATCCTGCGGCGGCATGCCCGCCGTTTCGACAATATCGACACCTTCCGACAGCATGATGTCCACATGGCCCTTGAGCATGTCGTTCGAACCCGGTTGCATGGAAAGATACAGGTTCACACCGAACCGCTTGCCGCCGGTAAGGTCGCGGCATTTCTGCAATTCCGCCCGGAACGCTTCGGGATCGGGAAAGGTCTTTGCCGTGATGAAACCCATTCCCCCCGCATTGACGCTGGCCGCCACATAGTTCGCGTCGGACAGCCACATCAGCCCTCCGCAAATAAGCGGATGGTCTATTCCGAACAAGTCGGTGATCCGCGTCTTGAACAATTGGGGCATCAAACTCTCCTCAGACGGGCTTAGCCGGCATGGGCGCGCTGCTGTGCTTCTTCCCGCAGCGAGTTCTTCAGGATCTTGCCGGCCGGTGTTACCGGCAGGTTGTCACTGAAAATATACTCGGACGGCCGCTTGTAGGGCGCCAGGCTGGCCTCGGCATGCGCGCGCAAATCCGCGACGGATATCGTCCTGCCGGCAACCGGTTGGACAAAGGCGACGACTTCCTCATTCCCAGCGACCGATCGGCCGACTACCGCCGACAGGGCGACATCGGGATGGCTATTGAGGGCTGTTTCCACATCGATGGGATAGACGTTGAACCCCGACCGGATGATCAATTCCTTCAGCCGCCCGGCGATATAGAAATATCCGTCCGGCGTCCTTTTGGCGAAGTCACCTGTTCGGTACCAATTCCCCGGCAACAGCACCTTGTCCGTTTCTTCACTGTTGCGGTAATAGCCTTTCATGTTCCCGGGGCTCTTCACCCAGAACTCTCCGATCTCCCCATCCGGAAGATCCTCAAGGGTATTCGGGTCGACGATCCGCGCCTCTACCGATGGGAACAGCACACCGACGCTGTCATCCTCCGCCGTTGCATTCTGTGTCGTCGCGCAGACGCCTGCTGTTGTTTCCGTCAAACCATACCCGTTCTTCAACTGCACCTTCCACATCGCCTCGATACGCTGCTTGATGGACAGGTCGAGCGGTGCGCCGCCCGCCGACGCGTAGCGTATGGTCGGCGGGGCCAATGGGCTGCCGCGCAAAGTCGCTAGTTCCAGAATATGGGCGTACATCGCGGGCACGCCCTGAAAGATCGTCACCCCATCGTTTTCGAGCAGATCCGCCATCTCCTTTGGAACGAACCGCGACCGCAGTATTAATTCTCCCGCGCCATAGACCGTGCCGACAAAGACGGAGGACAACCCGAAGACATGCGATATGGGCAGCACACCCAAGGTCTTCTCGCCCGGCCGGGTGCCCCGCAACTCGCACGACCGCTGGGCGGTGAACAACAGGTTGCCATGGGTGAGCATGACGCCTTTCGGCGTGCCGGTCGTGCCCGACGTATAGAGCAGTACGGCAACCGCCTCAGCGTCTTCCGGTTGTCCCGCTTCGGGGTCGGCATCGACAGCCGGCGTCGCCTGAACGCCCGTCACTGCGCCAAGGTCGATATCCGCCGCCTCGTCAGCCGCCGCCAGGGCCTCGGCGGGTTCCGACATCGCCGTTGTGTAGAACCGGGCCCTCGGCCGGCAATGACCGGCGATCCGCTCGATCTCCGCCTTGGCGATCCGCGCATTCACGATGACGGACCAGGCGCCAATCCGGCTGACCGCGAACACCAGCACACACAGCGCCGCGCAATTCTCGTTCAGGATCAACACACGGTCGCCCGCGCGGATACCATGGGCGCGCAGGGCCGTTTCCGCTGCATCCACCGCGGCCTTCAAAGCCGCCCCCGTCAGCACATGGTCAAGCGCGTTGAGAATCACGTCATCACCGGCCAGATCCGGCAAGCGGTCTACCAGTTCATGTATTCTGCGGAATGAACGCCACTCATCCAGATCAGTCATGCCCCACCCTGAACCCTGTTCGCCTTGTGTCAGCCCGGGTTTGAGATGCCCGTTGGAGGCATCTTGTTTGGGTTCCCAAGCAGGGGCAAGCAGCAATGGCGGAAAATAGGACGCGTGCGGCAGCCATGCCCGCAGGTAGCGCCCATCAGTCGCGTTTGACTGGTGCTTCACCCAACGCCTGGGCCCTTGCCAGGGACGCAGCGTCTTGCTTGCCGTAGGTGGAGAAACGGTCGAGCACCCGAGCCATTTCGGCATCGTCCAGAATGATCGGTTCACCCGCCTGACAGGCAAGGTGGTACTGGTGACACAAGGCTTCTACCTCACCCGCCAGCCACAGGGCCTTGTCCAGGGACGGGCCGAAACTGATTGCTCCATGATTGGCCAACAGGCAGGCTTTCCGCCCCTTCAGCGCATGCAACATGTTTTCCGAGAGCTCCCGCGTCCCGAAGGTCGCATAGTCCGCGCAGCGCAAACTTGCCCCGCCCGCGACCGCGATCATGTAGTGGAAAGGCGGAATGTCCTTGCGCAGACAGGAGAGTGCGGTGGCATGGGTCGAGTGGGTGTGGACCACGGCCTGTGCGTCCGCTCGATCACGGTAGATATCCAAATGCATGCGCCATTCCGACGATGGCATCCAATCGCCGTAATAGCCACCGTCCAGGTCGACTTCAACGACTTGGTCCGGCGTCATGGTATCGTAGGAAACTCCGGACGCGGTAATCAGAAACCCCTTGCCCCCCCGTACGCTGACATTGCCCGACGTGCCCTGGTTGATCCCGCTGGCATTCATCGCAAGGCAGGTTTCGATGACAGCTTTCCGGAGTGTCAGATTGCTCAGCCGGGCCATAGAAGCGCCTTCCCAGGGTCGGCAAACGGTTTTCGGCGGTCCGTTCCCGGACTACCCGACCGCCGCGTGTTTCGCTGCATTTTGCTCGATATAACCACGGATGACCGAGAGTTCATTCAGGAACGTGGCCCGCAGCATCTTGGTTCGAACGTCAAGACCGGCCGTTCCAACGGACAGGGCCGACGCTTCGATCTGGGATGCCAAGCCTGCGCTGGCGGTCAGGCTCAAAGCACCACAAGATGACTTCAACGAGTGCGCCGCCTGCGCGACCGCGTGGAAGTCGCCTGCTTGAACGGCGTCGTCGATCGAGTCCAGCAGACTCGGACCATGGCTCTCCATTTCGCCCAAGACGGCGCGGGCGCCTTCCAGCCCTGCAATTTCCAGCAGGTCCGCGAATTCAGCGTTGACCTCTATCTCCAATACCCGCGCTCCTCGAAAATTTCCGCGATACGGTTCGTTAGAACCCGCATTTTATGGGAATCCGGGTCGGAATGACCAGAGCCGGCAAACGTTGGCAATGGGCAAAGTACTGGGCATAGGTATGGGTCTGGTCGCCCTGCCGGCGGTAAACCTCCGTCAGGAAACGCTGAAGCTTTCACCGCAGCCGCACCGGGCGGTTTCGTTGGGGTTCGCGAAGGTGAAGCCGGAGGAGAACTTACTCTCCTCATAGTCCATTTGCGCACCGATCAGGAACATGACCGCGGCGGGGTCAATGAAGACCTTCACGCCCTTTTCTTCCACGACCTCTTCGAACTGCTTCTTGTCCTTGGCGTATTCGACCACGTAGGAAAGGCCCGAGCACCCCTTGTTCGAAACGGCAACGCGGAGGCCCAAGACTTCCTCGCCCCCTTTTTCGACCAACGCCTGAACACGCTGCGCGGCAGCGTCGGTCAAGGTTAGGATCGGGGTACCATCACCGAACATTTTTCAACTCTCCATCAGGTTCTGAACGGTAAATTGGGTTCGTCCGCTCATTCGACAACCGTTGCTCAAAAAAATCCCTCGACGACACCCATCAGAAGAAATCCAGGGCCATCTTCGCGTCTTCCGACATTTGATCCGGCGTCCACGGCGGCGCCCACGTCAAGGTGACCACGACCTCGCCAACGCCTTCGACCGCCGCCAGCGCCTCAGCGACCTGCCCCGGCATTTCACCGGCGACAGGACACGCAGGCGCGGTCAAGGTCATGGTGACGTCGACATCGCCATTATCCTGCATCGTGCATTCGTAAATCAGGCCCAGGTCGTAAATATTGACCGGAATCTCCGGGTCGTGAACGGTCCGAAGGGCCGCCTCCAACTCTTCCGGTTTGGCTTTTCCGGCACCTTCGGGCAAAGGCATACCAGCACGGGCCTGCATGCCTTCTTCCGCAGAGGCCTGTGTTCCTTCACCAAACATGTCGTATCCAGGATTTGGGCTGAACATTGCTTCCTATTCCGTCCGATCTTGGTTCGGCTGCCTACTAGCCGAAAATCCGTTTCACTTTTTCAAGCGCATTGGCCAGGGTATCGACCTCGCCGCGCGTGTTGTACATGCCGAAACTGGCGCGCGTCGTTCCCGTGACGCCGAACCGGTGCATCAACGGTTCCGCACAATGGTGACCGGCACGCACGCAGACGCCCTCACGGTCGACGATCGTCGCAATGTCGTGCGGATGGGCGTCACCCATGGTGAAGGAAATCACCGCGGTCTTGCGCGCCGCCGTCCCGATGATCTTCAAACCATCGATCGCGGAAAGGCGTTGGGTCGCGTATTGCAGAATATCCGCCTCATGCGCCGCGATCCCGTCCAGACCGACACCGGTGACATAGTCCACCGCCGCGCCAAGCCCTATCGCCTGGATGATCGGCGGCGTGCCTGCCTCGAACTTCGTCGGCAACTCGGCCCAGGTCGAGCCTTCATAGGCAACGGTGGAAATCATGTCGCCGCCGCCCATGAAAGGTGGCATTGCTTCCAGCACATCTTCCTTCCCGTACAAAACCCCGATACCCGAAGGGCCGTAGAGCTTGTGCCCGGTAAAGGCATAGAAGTCGCAGTCCAGGTCCTGGACATCGACCGGCATGTGCATCACGGCCTGGCTGCCATCCAGCAAAACCTTCGCGTCTGCTTGGTGCGCGGCTTCGATGATCTGTTTCACCGGCGTCACGCTGCCCAACACATTCGAGACATGCGTGATCGCAACCAGTTTTGTGCGGTCGGTCAGCAAGTCCCGAAACGCGTCCATGCGCAATTCACCGTCATCGGTGATCGGCGCAACCTTCAGCACGATCCCTTTCATGTCCCGCAGCAATTGCCAGGGCACGATATTGGAATGATGCTCCATGTCGGAGATGATAACTTCATCCCCTTCCTGCAGCATGCCGCGCCCGAAACTGTAGGCGACCAGATTGATCGCCGCCGTCGTATTGCTGGTGAAGATGACGTTGCGTTCGGACGGTGCGTTCAGGAAGGCCCGAATTTTCTCACGCGCACCTTCATACGCGGCCGTCACATTCTCGCTGAAGGCATAGGCGCCGCGATGGACATTGGCGTATTCGTTTTCGTAATGCCACCGGATCAAATCGATAACCTGCCGGGGCTTCTGAGCGGATGCGCCGCTGTCCAGGAAGCATAACGGCTTGCCGTGAACCTCCGTCGCCAGGATCGGGAAATCCGCACGCACGGCATCGACATCGAAAGCCGGCCGCATCGCTCCTGCTGCAGCGCTCATGCCAATCCTCCCTTGAACAACGGTTGCAGGCGCGCGGCCAAGTGATCGTGCAGGGCATCCCGGACGGACACCTTCTGAATCTCGTCCAACGCTTCCATCAGGAAGGCCTGCACCAACATCGCGCGCGCTGTCGCCGCATCGATCCCGCGGGCCCGCAGATAAAACAATTGATCGTCATCCAGCGCGCCGATCGTCGCGCCATGGCTGCACCGGACATCGTCGGCATAGATCTCAAGCTCGGGTTTTGAATCGGCTTCCGCCTTGTCGGACAGTAACAGCGACTTGTTCAACTGATGCCCATCGGTGTTCTGCGCATCCGGCCTGACCAGGATTTTGCCCTGGAATACCCCCCGGGACGCATCGGCAAGAACGCCCTTGAAGACTTCACGGCTGGTGCTGTTGGGCTTGGCGTGATCGATGAAGGTCGTGTTGTCGATATGGGACGAAAGATGCCCCAGATAGGCCCCGTTCAGGCGACCTTCGACACGTTCCCCATCCAGCGTCATCCGCACGTCGTTGCGCATCATGCCGCGGCCGAGGCTTAGGGTGAACCCGTCATAAACCGCCTTGTCGGAGCATTGGATCGCCGTGGTTGAAAGATCGAAGGACTCCGCAGGTTGATCCTGCAGCTTGTAGTGGCCCAACCGCGCGGACGGGGCCAACACGGCCTCCACGACGGTGTTGGAAAAGGTCGGCGCGCCGTCCAACCCGATATGGGATTCGACAACCGTCGCTTCCGCGTTTTCACCCAATTGAATGAGGATGCGCGGATGGAACGACGTCGGCGCCGCCTCGGCGTAACCGACGGAAATGATATGCAGCGGTTTGTCGAGCGCCTTGCCGTTATCGACCCGCAGCAACACACCATCATCCAGATGGGCCGTGTTCAAGGCTGCCATCGGCGCGCTGTTCAACGGAATGAGCGAAGCCAGCGTGCCGGATACCGCCGAGTCGGACATGGCTTCCGGCAGCGGCAGAACACGAACGCCTTTCGGCAATCCAGTAAGGTCGGACAGCACGGAATCGAAACGCCCATTCAGAAACACGACCGTATAGGCATCCAACTCCGGAAGGGCGGACTGCACCTTCGTGAAATCGGCACCATCGGCCGTCGGGCCTGACCACTCGACCTTCCGCAACCCATTCAGGCTGGTGTACTTCCACGGTTCCGACTTCTGCGTCGGAAGGCCGGCGGCGAGGACCGCCCGCTTTCCTTCGGCCCGAAGCTTCGCCAGGGGACCGCGTTCGGTGCCTTCGCCCGACCCAGTGCCAGGCGCCGCGTCGAGCAACCGCGCGAGGGCCGGTTCGGTGGCATGATCTTGCACTAATCCCGTCATGACTTAGGCCGCCGCTTCCAGAATATGCGCATAGCCGCGCTCTTCCAGTTCGTGCGCGAGTGACTTGTCGCCGGATTTGATGATCCGGCCATTGGCCAGGACATGCACCTTGTCCGGGATGACATAATCCAACAGGCGCTGATAGTGGGTGATGACCAGCATCGCGCGTTCCGGGCCGCGCAGGGCGTTCACGCCATCCGCGACGACTTTCAACGCGTCGATATCGAGGCCGCTATCGGTTTCGTCCAGGATTGCCAATTTGGGCTCGAGAACCGCCATTTGCAGGGTTTCGTTCCGCTTCTTTTCACCGCCGGAAAAGCCGACATTGACGGGGCGCTTCAGCATGTCGTCAGGCATGTTGAGGTCCTTGGCTTTGCCGCGGACGAACTTCACGAATTCCATCGCATCGTATTCCGGCACGCCGTGATATTTCCGCTTTGCGTTCACCGCATGGCGCAGAAAGGTCGTACCCGCCACACCCGGTATTTCAACGGGATACTGGAACGCCAGGAACACGCCTTCGCAGGCACGCTCTTCCGGCGCGAGTTCCAACAGGTTCTTGCCGTCATAAATGACTTCCCCGCCCGTGACCTCATAACCGTCACGACCGGCCAGCACATAGGACAGCGTACTTTTACCCGACCCATTCGGGCCCATGATCGCATGGACCTCACCGGGTTCGACGGTAAGATTGATCCCTTTCAGGATCGGCTTTCCATCCACTTCCGCATGCAGGTCACGTATTTCCAACAAGGCCATCGTCGCTTACTCCTTCGTGCGTCGCATATCCCCCCGTCCAGGGGTGGCCCAAACTTTCGTTCGGGTCCGTTATCCGACGCTGCCTTCTAAACTGATACCGATAAGTTTCTGTGCCTCAACCGCGAACTCCATGGGAAGGGTCTGCATCACTTCCTTGCAGAACCCGTTCACAATAAGTCCGACCGCGTCTTCCGCGCTCATTCCACGGGACAGGCAATAGAACAATTGATCATCGCTGATCTTCGAAGTCGTCGCCTCGTGCTCAACTTTCGCACCGGGGTTGCGGCTTTCGATGTAAGGCACCGTATGGGCGCCGCAGGTATCCCCGATCAGCAGACTGTCGCACTGGGTGAAGTTCCGCGCGCCTTCCGCCTTCGGCATGATCCGCACCAGCCCGCGATAGGTCTGGTCCGCCCTGCCGGCGGATATCCCCTTGGAGATGATCTTCGACGTGGTGTTCTTCCCGATATGGATCATCTTCGTGCCAGTATCGGCCTGCTGCGCATTGTTTGTAATAGCGACCGAATAGAACTCGCCCACCGAATTGTCGCCCTGCAGAATGCAGCTTGGATACTTCCAGGTTACGGCCGATCCGGTCTCCACCTGAGTCCAGGATATCTTTGAGCTACGCCCGCGACAGGCGCCGCGCTTGGTGACGAAGTTGTAGATTCCGCCCTTGCCGTTTTCGTCGCCCGGATACCAGTTCTGGACAGTCGAGTATTTGATTTCAGCGTTGTCGAGCGCAATCAGTTCGACCACCGCCGCATGCAGTTGGTTGTCATCCCGCTGCGGGGCGGTACAGCCTTCCAGATAGCTGACATAGGACTCGTCGTCGGCAATAATCAGGGTGCGTTCGAACTGCCCGGTATTCTCTGCGTTGATCCGGAAATAGGTCGACAATTCCATCGGGCAGCGCACGCCCTTCGGGATGTAGACAAAGCTGCCATCCGTGAAAACCGCACTGTTCAAGCAGGCATGCTTGTTATCCGAATAGGGTACGACCGAGCCGAGATATTTGCGCACCAGATCCGGATACGTCTTCACCGCTTCGGAGATCGAACAGAAGATAACCCCGCTCCTCTCCAGTTCCTTTCGGAAGGTCGTCGCGACGGAGACACTGTCGAACACCGCGTCCACAGCAACCCTTGGCGCACCCTCGACACCGGCCAGCACTTCCTGCTCCCGCAAGGGTATGCCCAGCTTCTCGTACATTTCGAGCAGCTTGGGATCGACCTCGTCCAGACTCTTGGGTTTGTTGTCCGACCCTTTCGGCGCCGCGTAGTAATAGCTTTCCTGATAGTCGATTTCCGGGAACGCGACCTTCTGCCACTTCGGCTCAGGCATTTCCTGCCAGGCCCGGAATGCCTTCAGCCGCCATTCCAGCAGCCATTCCGGCTCCTCCTTCTTGGCGGAGATCATGCGCACGATATCTTCGTTCACGCCCTTGGGCGCGATATCCATCTCAATATCGGTCGAGAAACCGTATTTATACTTCTCGTTTCCGAGGTCCCGGACCTGTTGAGCGGTTTCCTTCGTCGCTACCATGGGAACTACTCCAAATCACCAATCGCAGGGGCGGGCTTCGCCGCGCCAGCCGGCGGCATGTCGATAAAGTTTGGCACACTGTCCACCGACAGAATCTCTGCCAGGCTGACGGCTTCGAACGCCGTCTGAACCGCCGTGTTCAGCCGGTCCCAGCGCCCGCGCATGGGGCAGCAGGTTTCGACCGAACAATCGCCCGTCGCCTCGTCGACGCAGGCCGTCAACGCCACGGGACCGTCGATGGCGGAAATGATTTCGGCGACGGAGACCTCCGAAGCGGAACGGTCCAGGACGTAGCCACCCTGGGTGCCGCGCCGGGATTCGATAACATCGTTCCGCGCCAACAATTTCAGCACCTTTGCGACGGTCGGCTGGGGCAGTGCGGTCGCATCGGCAAGATCGATGGCGGTCATGACACCGCCGGAGTGCCCGGCCATCTGGCTGAGCACCACAACCGCGTAATCCGTAAGCCGGCTCAATCTGAGCATCGTGCGTTCCAGTGTGCCTGTTTCTAAATAGGACCAATTTGGTCCGATCCTTAAGGACAATATTAGTCCTATTTACCTTTGTGACAAGCACCGAGACGCAAAAACGACGCTGCTCAAACGATTTTGCGCAGGTTTTTGAACGGTTCGAAACCGGCCGCCAACCCAGAATCAGTCCGCGGAAAGGGGGAAATGAAAACCGGGCCTGAAGCATTGCCTCGGCCCGGTTTCCGGTAACAAGAAAGATCTTAACGCCCCGAACGGGAGCGGAAGTCCTGCTTAAATCACGCCATAAGCCAGCATGGCATCTGCGACCTTAACGAAGCCGGCGATATTCGCGCCCGCGACATAGTCCGTATCGCCATCCTTGCCCTTGCCTTCGCCGTATTTGTGGCAGCTGTCATGGATGCCCTGCATGATGCTCTTCAGAAGATCCTGCAGTTCCTTTTCTTTCCAAGCAATGCGCGCGGAGTTCTGGCTCATTTCCAGGCCGGAAACGGCAACGCCGCCGGCATTCGCCGCTTTCGCCGGTCCGAACAGGACACCTGCGGCTTGGAAGGCGTGCATCGCGTTCAGTTCCGTCGGCATGTTGGCGCCTTCAGCGATGCCGCGGACACCGTTCTTGATCAGTTCGTTCGCGTCATCCAATTCGATTTCGTTCTGCGTGGCGCAGGGCAGTGCGAAGTCGCAGGAAACGCTCCACGGACGCTTGCCGTCATGATAGGTCGCGTTCGTGAAATGGTCGGCATATTCGGAGATACGGCCGCGACGGACGTTCTTCAAATTTTTGATCCAGTTGACCTTTTCTTCGTTGATCCCGTCCGGATCATGAATGAACCCCGCAGAATCAGACAGGGTCAGGACCTTGCCGCCCAGCTGATTGATCTTTTCGGCGGCATGCGTCGCCACGTTCCCGGAACCGGAAACGACGACATTCGCACCGGAAAGATCGACACCCTTCTTATCCAACATGTTTTGCAGGAAATAGACCGCGCCGTAACCCGTCGCTTCGGTCCGGATCAGCGAACCGCCGAATTCCAGGCCTTTACCCGTCAGCACGCCTTCGAACCGGTTCGTCAGCTGCTTGTAGGCACCGAACATGTAACCGATTTCGCGGGAACCCACACCAATATCACCGGCCGGAACATCCGTCTCCGGGCCGATATGGCGGAACAGCTCATGCATGAAGGACTGGCAGAAACGCATCACTTCGCGGTTCGACTTGCCTTTCGGATTGAAGTTGGCGCCGCCCTTACCACCGCCCATCGGCAGGCCGGTCAGCGAGTTCTTGAACTGCTGCTCGAAGCCAAGGAACTTCAGAACGCTCTGCGTCACTGTCGGATGGAAGCGGCAGCCCCCTTTATACGGGCCGATCGCATTGTTGAACTGCACCCGGAAACCGCGGTTCACACGGATATTGCCTTCGTCGTCTTCCCAACAGACACGGAAGGAAATCGTACGATCCGGTTCGGTCATACGTTCCAAAATCTGCATTTCTTCGTAAACCGGATTTGCGACGATATAGGGCATCAAGGATGCCGCCACTTCATAGACGGCCTGGTGGAATTCCGGTTCACCGGGATTACGCTTTTTCAGCCCTTCCATGAAATCATTAAGTCTCTGCTCTACTTCTGGCATGGAAATCTCCTTCCCCAACAGTACGCCCGTCTTGGGCGTATGTTTTTTTGACGACGACAACGCCCGGATCCTGGGGATCCGGGTTCTTTTTCTTGTTTCGTGACGTGACCGGAGGAAAGAAGCGTACAGGCTTCGCCGCCGGAAACCGTTCGACAGCGCGAAGCCTAGCAGCCTTTACGCATGTGACACAACGACGCCTTTGCCTGCTAAGCCATTTTCCGGAGCCATTTTCCAGAATTCGGGTGATCGGCTAAGCATTGGAAGTATTGGGATAATCCAAGGTTTAGAGCTGGAATGAACCCTATTCGTCGGGCAAACGGACCCGCAGGCCGTCAATGGCGTCGCTGACGCGGATTTGGCAGGTGAGGCGCGACGTTCTGGTCAACCCAAACGCCAAATCGAGCATATCTTCTTCTTCTTCGCTCGGCGGATCGAGTTTGTCGAACCAATCCGGATCCACGACCATGTGGCACGTCGCACAGGCCAAAGACCCTTCGCAGGCGGCCTCGATATCGACATCATTGTCTATCGCGACTTCCATGACCGACAGACCGTCGCGGGCGTCCACAACCGCTTCACTGCCGTCGCGGTTCACAAAAGTTATTTTTGCCATAATTGACCGTCACACTTCAAAAAAACGCTTCCGGGCAGGGTTTTTGTTCTCAATAGCCCGGACTGTAAAGAAAAAATCCGTCCAAAAAGTTAACGGCTATGAGCCTATTCGGACCGCCATGCGGTGATAGGCATTCAGGAACCCTTCGACATCCGCATCGGTGCTGTTCCAGCCGAAACTGACCCTGATCGCCGACCCTGAAACGGCGTCGCCGAGTCCCATCGCCTGAAGAACATGGCTCGTCTTGATCTTGCCGGAGGAGCAAGCCGCGCCCGCGCTAACAGCAATTCCTTCCAGATCCATCGCCATGACCTGCGTTTCCGCCGGAACGCCCGGCAAGGCGACGCAGCAAACATGGCCGACACGCGCGCTGTTCGTAGCGACGATGACCGCCGCCGGGACGGCCTTGCGCAGGTCGGCTTCAAGCCGGTCCCGCAATTCCTTCGCCTTGGCCACGTTCGGGCCGTATGAGGGGGCGGAGGCGCAGACAGCGCCCATTCCAGCAATCCCCGAAACATTTTCCGTGCCCGAACGTTTACTGCGTTCCTGCCCGCCACCCCGAATAATCGCGCTCAGGTCGACCCCGGGCCCTGCAATCACCGCGCCCGCGCCGCGCGGCCCGCCCATCTTGTGGGCTGAAATCGTGACGATATCGATACCGCGCGCAAGCATATCGATCGGCATGTGGCCGGCCGCCTGGACGGCGTCGCAATGCACCTTGGCACCTGCCGCATGGGCGGTCGCCACAACCTCGTCGATCGGTTGGATGACGCCGGTTTCGTTGTTTACCGCCATGACGGAGACAAGGCAGTGCCGCCAATCGCGGTCGGCCAACATCCGTTGCAAAAATCCGATATCGACGACGCCGTCGGGACGAACCGGCAGCCGTTCCGCATCGTGCACGGCCTCCAACACCGATGGATGTTCCGTGACATTGACGATGACGCGGCGCGGTTCGCCTTCCGGCACGAAGCCGCGTATCGCCAAATTGTTCGCTTCCGTGGCGCCGCTGGTGAAAATGACATCCTGCGCACGCGCCCCGGCCAACGTGGCCACATCCTGACGCGCCCGTTCGATGACCGCCCGCGCCTCACGCCCCGACTGGTGGACCGACGACGGATTCCCGCCGACCGACAGCGCGGCGACGGCAGCGTCGCGCCCTTCGGGCTTCAGCGGCGCGCTGGCATTATAGTCAAGGTAAATCGTATTCGCCATTTGCGTAGTTCTAGAGCATGTCGCCCCAGCAGGGAATAACGAGCAGCGAACATCCTACGCGAAATGCCACGTGCGGACCGGGGGCTGCCGGATGCCGGCACAGCCCGCATATTTTGAGCGCGCCGGTCCCGGGTTTTTATTCCGCGACGGCCCGGCTGTCCGCAAACGCGGAGTCATTGGCGCCCGCCCGGGCGATATTGCCCCTCAACACGTCCGCAACGGTCACGGAACTCAGATACTCGTAGATCTGCAGGCTGAGCCCTTCCCACAAATGGTGGGTGATGCAGCGGGTCTTGTTGTTCATACAGCCTTCCGGCGAGGTCGGTGTGCAGCGGGTCGCCCTGATCGGTTCATCAACGGCCACGACGATATCCGAAATTCGAAGCTGCTCAGCGGGCCGGGCGAGCATATAGCCGCCGCCCGGGCCTCGCACGCTCCGGACCGCCCCGCCCTTGCGAAGCTTGGCGAACAACTGTTCCAGGTAAGACAAGGAAATTTCCTGCCGGCGGGCAATGTCCGCCAAAGCAACGGGCCGATCGGCACCCATATTCGCCAAATCAACCAGCGCCATCACCGCGTAGCGGCCTTTCGTACTCAAGCGCACAGGTTCAACCTCCCTTGTCGTCGATCTGCGGTGCGGACCGTTTTTACGTATCGTGCGAGTAGACTTAGATCGACACACGATCAAGTCCAGTGCAGGCAAAAGCAAGTTCAACTCTAAAGTCGGTAAATTTCTCCCTGTCTCGAAAAAAGGAAAGGCCGGCAGAACTGCCGGCCGTCAACCACCTGATTTATATGGATAATCCTTTTAGACAGAGCCCTATTGCTTCGACTCAGGCACGCCGTAGTCAATGTCGCCCGCTTGTCCACCGGGATTCGGGGACGACGCGCGTGTTTCGGATTCCTCCAACCGTTGTTCGAGCACCTGAACCTGGTTCCGCAACAGGGAAACTTCCTGCATCAGGCCTTCCAGAGCCCGGGCGACGGGGTCCGGCAAATCGCCCATCGGCGTGCCATAGGGGGAAAACACCGTTTCCTGCGTCTGCTGCCGCGCCACAACGACCTTCGCGGGGATACCCACAACGGTCACGCCGTGCGGCACATCCTTTACGACGACCGAATTCGCCCCTACCCGCGCACAGCGACCCACTGTGATCGGCCCCAGGATTTGCGCCCCGCAACCGACGATGACGTCGTCTTCCAAGGTCGGGTGCCGCTTGACGCTACGCTGCTTTTCGGAATCTTCAGCCGGGGAAACGCCGCCCAAGGTGACATCTTGATACAGAGTCACATTGTCGCCGATTTCTGCCGTTTCACCGATAACCACACCCATGCCGTGGTCGATGAAAAATTTCTTTCCGATCTTCGCCCCCGGATGAATCTCAATGCCGGTCAGCCAACGCGCCGTCTGGCAGATCATTCGGGGTAGCAAATGCCAACCCCGGCGCCACAACGGATGAGCCATCCGATAGGCCAGGATCGCGTGAAATGCGGGATAACAGAGCACAACTTCCAGCCGCGAACGCGCGGCCGGATCGCGTGCGATCATGCCATCGATCTCATCGATAATCGTGCGTAATACAGACATCACTGCCCCCACCCGCTGCTGTCGTCAGCCACACCCCGATTGGCGAAAACCATCGCGTAACCGAGCTTCTCATTGCCGGTCAAGAAAACTCCGGCCTCATTATTAACTCCAAGGAAGATATAATAGGGAAGTTCAGGCAATCAATCGTCCTTTGGGAAAAAGTACTTCCGACATTGGTCTCATTGCCCTCTGATTGAACACACCTTCCGGCCAGCAAAGATATGATCATCGTTGATCGGGTATTGCAGAGTGGCTCAAGAACCCCCAAAAAAGAACGGTCAGATACGAATCGTGCATCCGATAGGGGGTTCACGTCCTGGGGGAATTTCCTTTCCCTGGCGGATGTGTGCCCTTTTTGCATGAAAACCGCTATTGGGATACTGCCCGGCCCCGGATCGGGCCCTTTTTATCGTCGTGGACTTAGGATTGGAAGCGAATGCCTGAAGTCATTATCAACGGACCGGAAGGACGTCTTGAGGGCCGCTACACGCATGGCGACGCCCCGGACGCACCGATCGCGCTTTTTCTCCACCCTCATCCCCAGCACGGCGGAACAATGAACAACCGCGTCGTGTATACGATGTACAACACTTTCGCCGCGCGCGGATTTTCCTGTCTTCGTTTCAATTTCCGGGGTGTTGGTCGAAGTCAGGGCATTTTCGCCAAGGGCGAGGGCGAACTGTCCGATGCCGCCTCCGCTTTGGATTGGCTGCAAAGCTACAATGAAAACGCCAAGCAATGCTGGATTGCCGGTTTTTCCTTTGGCGCCTGGATCGGTATGCAACTTCTGATGCGCCGGCCGGAGATCACCAGTTTCATTTCCATCGCGCCGCCGGCGAACATTTACGACTTTACCTTCCTCGCGCCCTGTCCGTCCTCGGGCCTTGTGATCCATGGATCGGAAGACGCGATCGTCCCGCCGGAATCCGTGACCAAACTGGTACAGAAGATCAATTCCCAAAAAACGATCACGGTCACCGAAAAGACCCTGGAAGGAGCAAACCACTTTTTCGCCAATCAATTGGACGAAATCGCGGAATTGACGAACAACTACCTGGACGAACACGGCGCCGGCCATAGCGCAGGCCACATCAAGGGGGACTAGTTCCCGCCCCAAACCGTCGTCCAACGTACACCGTATGATGCACGCCGTCTGGCTTTCGCCTGCAGTCCTACTCCGACCATGTCACGCGGCAACGGTGACAAGCTTACCGCCGCACAACGGCGCCGGGACCGCCGTCGTCGATGGGAAACTTGTGGGCAGCCCCCGCAGGTGCCGAACCGCCAGGAAGGCAAAGGCTTGTGCCTCCAACGCATCGCCGTCGTAGCCCGCCTCCTCGATCGGCGCGACAGGCACGCCCAGCCGATCGCCAAGGCCGCGCATCAGGGTGTCGTTCTTGCGCCCGCCGCCCGTGACATAGACCGCCAAGGGCCGCTTCGGATATGGCGCCCTCACCACCGACTCCACCGTAAACGCAGCCAGGGTCGCCGCCCCATCTTCAAGCGACAATCCCGCAACGCCCTCAAGCGTGAAGTCATTCCGGTCCAGGGATTTAGGCGGAAGACGGTCGAAATACGGATGGGCCATCAGACGCGCCAAGACGCCCCTGTCAACGGCACCCGAAGCGGAGATTCCACCGCCTTCATCGTAAGCGATACCGGCTTTCGTCATCAGCCAATCGTCGATAAGGGCATTGCCCGGCCCCGTGTCGAAAGCCACCGGATCGACACCCGCATCCATCCAGGTGACATTGCCGACCCCACCCAGGTTCAGCACAACGGCGGGCATCGCCCGGCCGGCCATGATCGCCTGATGGTAGGCCGGCGCGAAGGGGGCGCCCTCACCACCGGTCTCGACATCGGCGGACCTGAAATCGAAAACGACGGAAATGCCAACCTCCTGCGCGAGCAAGGCGCCATCGCCGATCTGCCAGGTGAAACGCTTGCCGGGATCGTGGGTGATCGTCTGGCCATGGAAACCGACGACGGCGACGTCGGCCGGCGTCATGGATGCCGTCGCCAGCAAGTGCCGAACCGCCTTGGCGTGCCGCGCCGTCAATTCACGTTCGACGGCATCGATATCCGCGGATCTTTGCCGCGCACCCAGTACGGACCGCAATCGTCCCCGGAAGTCCTCATCATAGGGTTCCATGACCGACGGGCCGACCTCAGTGACGGTCTCGCCGTCCGTCCTGATCAAAGCGGCATCGACACCATCCATGCTGGTGCCGCTCATCAAGCCCAGGGCCCAAACCGCTTCTTTTGTCATCATTCCTCCCTTGCGCGCCGGCAATCCTTGCGGGTCATGGCGGCACCCTGCGTTGCCGCCCGCGCGGCGCCATGCTAAACCGCGCCGCCGTGCAAACCAATTCGCACGGAAACCGGCCACAAAGCCGATACCCGATAACAGTCTACCGAGTACCCGACCCATGGCGAACCCGAAATCAGACTTTCTGCGCGTCGTAACAGAGCGCGGCTTCGTCCATCAATGCACCGATGCCGAAGGCCTCGATGCGGAAGCGGCAAAGGGTCCGGTTCCGGCCTATATCGGCTTCGATGCGACGGCGAGTTCCCTGCATGCGGGCAGCCTTCTGCCGATCATGCTGCTCCGCTGGCTTCAGCGCACGGGCAACAAGCCCATCGTGCTGATGGGCGGCGGCACCACGCGCGTCGGCGACCCAAGCGGCAAGGACGAGAGCCGCAAGCTGCTCACCGACGCGCAGATTGCCGATAACATCGCCGGAATCAAACGAGTCTTCTCAAAGTTCCTGACTTTCGGCGACGGCCCGACCGACGCCGTCATGGTGAATAACGACGAATGGCTGCGCGGATTGAACTACATCGATTTCCTGCGCGACATCGGCCGTCATTTCACCATCAACCGCATGCTGTCATTCGATTCCGTTAAGCTTCGGCTGGACCGTGAGCAGCCCCTGACCTTCCTGGAATTCAACTACATGATCCTGCAGGCCTATGATTTCATGGAGCTGAACAAGCGCATGGACTGCAAGATGCAGATGGGCGGTTCCGACCAGTGGGGCAATATAGTCAACGGCATCGAACTCACGCGCCGCGTCAACGGCAATGAGGTGTTCGGGCTCACCACCCCTCTGCTGACGACATCCGGTGGCGCCAAGATGGGCAAGACGGCGGGTGGCGCCGTATGGCTGGATGCCGCCCTACTGTCGCCATACGATTATTGGCAGTTTTGGCGCAACACAGATGACGCCGATGTCGGCCGTTTCCTGCGCCTGTTTACCGACATGGATCTGGCGGAAATCGCCAAACTGGAAGCGCTGGAAGGGGCCGAGATCAACGAGGCCAAGAAAGTATTGGCGCATGAGGCGACCAGCCTGCTGCACGGCACCGAAGCGGCCGAAGCCGCTGCCGAAACCGCGCGCAAGACTTTCGACGAAGGCCAGATCGGGAACGATCTGCCGACCGTCGACGTGCCGCGCGGAGATCTCGAAACAGGTATCGGAATTCTGGACATCCTCACGCGTGCGGGCCTGACGGCCAGCAACGGGGAGGCGCGCCGGTTGATCAAGAACGGCGGGGCACGGCTGAACGACGAAAAAATCGATGGCGACAGCGTCACCGTCAGCCTGGCCGATGTCAGGGACGAAGGCGTAATCAAACTGTCTTCAGGAAAAAAACGCCACATCCTCGTCCGCCCAGCATGATCTGAGCGTGACGGCGGTCAGTTGCCGCCCACGGCCGGTCCTGTGGTTCCCTCCGGATCCTCTCGGCCGGTCGCCAGCGGCTCCGCAGGATCCGTGTCGGCCTTGAAAAGCCGTCTAAGGAAGCTCGGCGCAAGGGCGGAAAGAGGATTCACCGCGACGTCGGGATCCTCAAGCGGTCCGTCGATCTTGTAGTTCGCCGCAAAGAGCCCTTCGCCCTCGCCGCCCACGACCAACGGGCCGATCAGCGGAATAGCCCCCAGCACACGATTGACTGTGTAGGCGGGAACCACCGTCCCCTCCACATTGACGAACTCGGCGTCCGTGTCCAAGTGACCGGACCCCGTGATCCCGATGGAATTGCCATAGGCCCGCGCATCCTGGAACTCCAGGAAACCATCGTCGAAGCTGAAATTGGCCGTCATCTCATCGAAACCCAGGCCGGATTCGGAAAAGGCAGACAATATCCCGGTGAGCGACATGAACTCCAACAACTTGGCGATCGCCGGCGCATTGTTGAGGGAGAAATCCTCTAAAAGGACGGTGCCCTTCATCGGCGCATCCATCGTCGCACGCTGCGCCTCCACGGAAAGAAGTCCGCCGCGAATCCGGTTCGTCCAATCCAGCGCATCCAATGCCGCGCCCGCGTTGTTGGCCGCAACCTTCAACGTTTGACCTTCGCCGACCAAGTCCAATCGAATAAGCAGCATGCTGCCGTCGGACACCCGCCCATCGAGGCGCAACGCCTGCATATCGGTGCCGTCATGGGACATCGCGACAGCCACATTCTGGAGCCGGCGCTGCGCACCGGCCACCACTTGGTCGAAACTCGCCGTCAGGTCGAACGCGACCCCCGGCTCCTCTTTCCTCGGATCGACTTTCTCTTGGTCCAGGAAATGGTTGATGTCGAAACGTCTGCCTTCGGCGTCTATGCTCAAGCCGCCATCGGGACGGCGTTTGATGATGCCTTTGGCATCATTGCCCCGATATTCCAGATGATCGATATCGACGCGCATGATCGTCGTAAAATCTTGGCCCAGGTACACCTTCGCCGAAGCATCGAGTTCCGGGGTCTTCAAAACCACATCGTCCAAACGCGCGCCGCCTTCCGGCAGAAAGACCATGCGAAGGGCAAGATCGGTAGGGACCCCTTTGGGCTTTTGCCAGTCCAGAACCTCGGCCGTGATGACCGACTCCGTCATTTCCGCTTGGATATCGAGCAACGACGGATGTTGCCGGAACGACTGGTAGGTTAGATCGATTTTCGCGGCCCCTTTGATGTAGGGGTCGAAATCGATCCCCACGCCGCGCAGGAAATTATCATCGATGATTCCGGTCACATCATAACGCGACCGCAGGTCCTCCGTGTCCTTGAAATTCTCGCGCCAGTCGATCAGGACCGGCTCGCCGTTCATTTCCGCATTGCCTGAAACGGTCATGCCCGATGTATTCAGGTCCAACGTCAGCAAACCGTTTGAGATCGTCGAATCCAAGGGTGCATTCTTCATGGAGACGTTCCGCATCGACGCACGCGCCGCATAGATCACGTCATCCGCCTTCAAGTCATTCAATAGCCGGAACTTGAAGGACGTCTCGACATTGCCTTCGCCGGCGATGTCCGTCGGATCAATATCCAACTTGCTGATCAGTCCCAGTGGGTCCTGGTCCAGCAACTGCAACGCGTCGGTGAGCGGTGTTTCCAGTGCAACCGTCACACTGGCGTTTTCCAACGTGTCGAGCTCGGTAAGGTCGATACGGCCCTGGCCAAGCTTGATATTCTTGCCGACACGCCCGCCTTCCGTGGTGATCTTGAAATAGCCGGGACCGAATTGCGCACGGCCGGAAGCGCCGACGACCGGCGGCAAAGGTCGGAAATAGTGAACCGTGGCATCGCGGATTTCCATCGAGCCACCGAATTGGTCCAACTCCGCCGCCGCCGGGTTGTCCAACGGCACACGGCCGCGCACCTCGATCGTCGCCGACGGAACACGCCCGCGGGGGATATTCGGCAGAATCCAGCCACGCGCACTATCCATCAGGGATTCCGGCCAGAACTTTCCAATCTCCGTGAATGGAAAGGACGTCAGGTCCCCGGCCAGATCGACCGCATAGGCGTCGCCGTCCTTCACCGCGGCCCCGCGCACGGCAAGCGAGGTCTCATCCAGAATGTCGACTCGCGCCTCTTCCAGCACGATTGACTTCAAATCCGCGTCGACCCGGCCTGCCAGGGCGACCCCTCGCAAAACCAAGGGTTCCAACTCAAGCTCAGAGAGATCCAACTCCCCCTTGCCCCCGGTCAGGACGAATTCCGCGGAAAGAATGTCGCCGTCGGTCGTGGTGGTCAGCGCGGCGGTGCCGTTCAGGCGTGTCGACAGCGGCCGCAGATCGGCGAGCATTGGGCTGATCACCGCCAGCCGGCGCGTATCCACGTCGAACAATTGAAGACCAGCCGTCAGGACCGATGATTCCTCGGCCAAGTCCAAATCTAGAACCAAACGCCCGAAATCGCCACGCAGATTGATCGCCGCGTTCTTCGGCCGGCCATCCAGCAGGAAGTTCGCCTTTACCGATCCGGTCAGGGAGGTCTTCACATCCTTCAGAAAGGCGGCTTCAGGTATCGCCCGGGCCACCAGTCCCGGGTCGAAATCCTCGAACCCGAGCGTGACGGACATCGCCCTGGTATCGAGCGACCGCAGCAATACCGCCGAAATCGGGGTTTCTTTTCCCGCCGCCTTCAAGATCGAACTGACATTGCCGCGCAGTTCGTTCCCTTCACGGACAAGGATGATGTTCGACAGCGGCATGCGCCAGGTCAGTCCGGCGATTTCATCGCTGACGGTGACCGTCGCATTCAGGATTCCGACTTGGGTCAAATAGGCCAGCCGACTGTCGGGATCGGGTGGGCGCATGAACGCATCCAGCACCGCCATGGAAATCGGCGTATCCTCCGCTTCTTCCGCCGTGTCCCCTTGCGCGGTAAGACCGAAGGCGAAACGGCCATCGGCATGTCGGCGGACCAAAATTTCAGGGGAGAGGATTTCCAAACTGGTGGGGGCGATCACGCCGCGCCCCAAGGCGCGGATGGAGAGCCCGACGGACACTTCCGGCAGGACCACGGCGGGACGCTCGCCCGGCTGACGCAAGGTAACGTTCTTGAGCACGATATCGACGGCGCGGTCCCAACCGCCCCAGGACAGGACGGTGTCCTGAACCTCGATCTCGAATGGGCTTTCGAATTGCGTCAACGCCCGCTGCACGGCCGGCGTCAGAAACGCCAGGGATACTGGGCCTTGCGACAATCGCCAAAACCCAATGGCCACGAGGAAGGCCAATCCAGCAATCAGCCCCGCGGCGATTTCCAAGGTTATGCGTAGGCTGCGTCGTCGCACTGAGTAAAAGGACCGTTCTTCGTTGATGGCGGGCGGAAAAACTTCTCCACCGCAATAGAGCATGGCCGGAGCCACACTCCAATCGAGGGCGCGAGGAAATGGCCGCTTGGCCCATATCTGCCGAAGCTTGGAGGGTGGGGCAACATCTCCTAATCTGCGCCCAGTGGGTTAGCCCAGATTTCAAGGTGTGAACAGGACGTATTGATGGATCTTTCCGCAATTGTACCCGAACCGGCCCGACCGCCCCGTCCGGCGGACGCAAACGCGTCCAAAATCGGGTTTGAGAGATGGCTGGACGCGGCCCAGTCCGCAGGCCGCCGGGAAGACGCAGACGCCTTTCTGACGGCGCCGGGCGGCAGACAAATGCTGGGCGCCTTGTTCGGCAACAGCCCGTTTCTGACACAGCTTGCCATCAAGGAAGTCGGTTTCCTGCTGAATTTGCCAGCCGCCGGTTACGAGGCGACCCGCGAAGCAATTTATGGCGACATCCGGGCGCTGGATCCCGCCGAGACCCAAGCCGTAACATCCAAAAGTCTGCGGGTAGCGAAACGCCGGGCGGCCCTGTTGATCGCCCTTGCCGACCTGACCGGTGCCTGGGACCTGGACGAAATCACCGGCACCCTCTCCCGCCTGGCGGAGCTGTGCCTCGACGCCAGCGTGCGCCACGCCCTGACCGTGCTGGTCGCGGGCGGCAAGATCGCGATTGCCTTGGACAAGGACACGCTCGACAACAGCGGCTACGTCCTGCTCGGAATGGGCAAGCTGGGCGCCGGTGAACTGAATTACTCCAGCGACATCGACATCATCGCGCTCTACGAACCGGCGCGCCTCAATCCTAAGGACCCGGACAGGCTGCGGCAGGACATGGTCCGGGCCACGCAAACCGTGGTCAACCTGATGCAGGAGCGAACAGCGGACGGTTACGTCTTCCGAACCGATCTTCGGCTGCGCCCGGACCCGGGCATGACGCCGCTGGCCATGACCGTGAGCGCCGCGGAATCCTACTACGAGACGATCGGCCAGAACTGGGAGCGCGCGGCCATGATCAAGGCCCGGCCGGTCGCCGGCGATTGCGACCTTGGGCATGCCTTCCTGGAACACATTCGACCTTTCGTCTGGCGCAAACATCTCGATTTTGCCGCCGTCGCGGACATTCATTCCATCAAACGGCAGATCAATGCACATCGCGGTGGCGGCCAGGTCGCTCTCGAAGGGCACAACATCAAGCTCGGGCGCGGCGGCATTCGAGAAATCGAGTTCTTCGCCCAGACCCAGCAGCTGATTTGGGGCGGCCGCACCCCGGCCCTGCGCATGCGCAAGACCCTTGAGGCCATTGATCGGCTGGCGGATGAAGGCCATACGACACACGAAGCCGCGGCCCGCCTGCGGGAAAGCTATCATTTCCTGAGAACCCTGGAGCACCGGCTTCAAATGGTGGTGGACGAGCAGACACAGAAAATGCCGTCGACGCCCGAGGGGATGGACGCCATCGGCACCTTCATGGGGTTCGACGACCCGGCGGGCTTCCGGGACGAGTTGATCCGGCATCTGCGGCAGGTCGAACAGGAATACGCGCACCTCTTCGAGGACGAACCGGATCTGGGCAGCGGCAGGTCGCTGGTGTTCACCGGGGTCGAGGACGATCCGGAAACCGTGGAAACACTGACAGACATGGGATTCAAAGACGCCTCCCATGTCATCGGGCGTATCAGGGTCTGGCATCATGGACGCTACCGCGCGACCAGAAGCGAGCGCGCCCGGCAGTTGCTGACGGAATTGATGCCGCGCCTGCTGGAAAGCCTGGCCGCGACCACCAATCCGATGCAGGCCTTCAACCGTTTCGATTCCTTTCTGGGCGAATTGCCCGCCGGCGTGCAATTGCTATCCCTGTTCCATTCCAATCCGTCCCTTCTGGGCATGGTATCGGAAATCATGGGCAACGCGCCGCGCTTGGCGATCTGGCTGTCCCGGCACCCCTCCCTCCTCGACGGTGTGATCAGTGACGATTGGTCCGTGAAGGAGGCCGCCCCGGAGGACATGCGCCAAAACCTGAAGCACGTCCTGCGCCAGGCCCGCGATTTCCAAGACGTCCTCGACATCGTGATCCGCTGGGCCAACGACCGGCGGTTCCAGACCGGGGTCAAACTGCTCCAGGGCCGCCTCACCGGTGAGGACGCCGGCGGCATCCTGACCCTGGTCGCGGAAACGGCGGTTGGCGCACTGACCGAGGCCGTCGAAGAAGAGTTCCGTGAACCGCATGGCGGTTGGCCCGATGACGGCAACGCGGACGCGGGCAAGAACAGGGAAACAGGTTTCGCGGTCATCGCCTTCGGCAAGCTCGGCGGGCGCGAACTGGCGCCGATGTCGGACCTCGACCTCGTCTTGGTCTACAACGTGCCGGCCGATATCGAGGCGTCGGACGGCAAGCGTCCGCTGACGCCGATGGTCTATTTTTCCCGCTTGGGGCAACGGTTGGTCACCGCCATCACGTCGCAGACCGGCGAAGGGAACCTTTACGAAGTGGACACAAGGCTGCGGCCAAATGGACGGTCCGGCCCCGTCTGCACCCAGTATGACGGGTTCAAAAACTACTATCAGGGCGAGGCCTGGACCTGGGAGTTCATGGCCCTGACGCGAGCCCGGCCGATTTTTGGCCCGGCGGGGCTGCGGACGGCATTGGCGCGCATCATCGAAGAGGCGATCCGCCAACCGCGCGACGCAGAGGCGCTTGTCCGTGACGTGGACAACATGCGGCAGAGAATTCGCAAACAGTATACCGGCGAAAAACCTTGGGAGATCAAACACCGGCCCGGCGGGTTGGTGGATATCGAATTCATCACCCAGTATTTGCAGCTTCGCCATGCGGCCGAAGGCAAGGATATCCTTTCGCCGAATACCGGCACCGCCTTGGAGAAATTGGCCGCAGCCGGATATCTCGATGCCGGCGCGATGGAAACGCTGCGATCGACCCTGCGGCTTTGGCGAAACCTTCAGGCCGCCATTCGCCTGACCGCCCAGGAAGGACTAGACGAGGACAGCGCACCGGACGGCCAAAAATCGCTTTTGGCGCGATGCGGCGGGTTCGACGACTTCGAGGTCCTGCGCAGCCATATCGAGGATGTCGCCGGCGAGGTCCAGAAAGTCTATCGCGATCTAATCGCGGAGCCCGCTGAAAAAGCACGGCAGAAAATCGGCGCTGCGGACGACGTCCCGCTTGGACCCGACGACCCGGTTCAGCCTTCCGGATAGACCTGATTGATCAGCGCCTCCCCCGCATAGAGGAGGCGGGCGTTTTCGGCGACGATCTTGAAACGACGTTCGATCAAACCGTCCGTCCAGCCGGAGCAGTGGGGCGTCATCACCACATTGTCTAGGTCCCAAAACGGACAGGCCGCCGGTTTGACGTCCTGGTTTTCTGTGGTGGGATAGTCCCACCAAGTGTCCAACACTGCGCCGCCGATCCTGCCCTGGGCCAAGGCGTCGAAAAGCGGCTTTTCTGCCACGATCTTGCCGCGCGCCACATTGATCAAGATCGCCGAGGGCTTCATCGCAGCGATCAGCGCAGCATCGATCATGCCCTCGGTTTCGTCGTTCAGCGGACAGGCGATCAGGACGAAATCCGCATCGCCGATCATCATTTTCATGCTGTCGAAGCTGGCCATCTTATCCGGTTCCGGGGTCATCGGTCGCGGCGTCCGCGTTACCGCTTCGATCCGCACGCCGAACGGCCTGGCCCGTTCCGCGACGGCCTGGCCGATCGTGCCATAGCCGATGCTAAGCAGGGTCTTGCCGCTTAACTCCCCGCGTGTCGGGGCGCCAAGGCGCGGGGTATCTTCCCAATTCAAACCGTCGTTGAACTTGCGGCTGCGTGCGTCGAGATCGATCACCGAGCGCAGCATACCGGCCAGCACGTATTCACCGATCCCGATATGATGTTCGAAGACATTGCAGACACGAACACCCGCCGGCAGGGCGTCGAAATCGATGGAATCCAGCCCGGCATTGGGGGCGTGCAGCATCTCGAGCTTGGGTGAGGCCGGGAAATCCGCCCGATAGGCAGGAGAGACGATCATCCTGGCCTCCGCAAACTTGGCGGCGACCGCATCCTTGTCAGGATCGTTGAGCATGACTGCCTCGACCGGGATAGACCCGGCCAGTTCACGTTCGACGACGGATTGCCCGGCCTGTGCGACCGACCCTACCAACAAGACTGTCATGTGATGTCCCCAAATTCCGTTCGCCCGCAGCATGCGGACGTCATGTTCCATGCGGCAACACTATGCGTTCCCCGTTATGGCGAAAAGGTCCCGGCGGCGAAAAGCATCCTGGCCGAATGCGCCCAACTGCCGATCCGGTGATTGATTGTCCGCGTACCAATCCTGTAACTCTGTACCCAACCGAAACTCATTTCGAGGAGACGCGATATGGCGCTGCAAGAAGGCGATACCGCCCCGAATTTCACCCTGCCGACCGATGGTGGCGGGTCCGTCACCCTGGCCGACATGAAAGGGTCGCCGGTCGTCGTCTATTTCTATCCCAAGGACAACACGCCAGGCTGCACCACCGAAGCGAAAGACTTCCGTGACCTGAAGGGCGACTTCGACAAGATCGGCGCAACAATCATCGGGATCAGCAAGGACTCCGTCAAAAAGCACGACAATTTCAAGGCCAAGCAGGAGTTGAACTTCCCACTTGCCTCCGACGAAGAATCCGACGTTTGCGAAAAGTTCGGCGCCTGGGGCGTGAAGAAGATGTACGGCAAGGAATTCGAAGGCATCATTCGGTCGACCTATCTGATCGGTCCGGACGGCAAGGTTGCCAAGGCTTGGCCGAAGGTGAAGGTCACCGGCCATGCGCAAGATGTGCTAGACGCAGCCAAAGCACTTTGAGCGCACATTCCCGTGCCTGAAACGCCGAGCCTCACCGCGTTGGCTGTTGCGTGCCTGGAAGCGCCCGACCCGATGGAAAAGGCCCAGCTGACGCGCGACCATGCCGCCCGATGGCGTGACGGCAAGGTGCGCGAGGCCGGTACCGTCCAACCACCCGATCGGCCCGGCCGTCCCCCACGGCCGGACTTGGTCGCGCCGGGTAAGGTGAAGAAACGAAAGATCAACACCGGACCCGCCGGGCGCGCGGCCCTGTTGCACGCCCTTGCCCATATTGAATTGAACGCCATCGATCTGGCTTGGGACATCGTCGCGCGTTTCGCGGGCAGCAGTCCGACACCGCCCAAGGGGTTCCTTGACGATTGGGTTCAGGTCGCCGATGACGAAGCGAAACATTTCCTGCTGTTGGCGGAACGGCTGAAGCAGCTGGATTGCGCCTATGGCGATTTGCCTGCGCATGACGGGCTTTGGCAGGCATCACAGGACACCGCGCACGATCTTTTGGCACGGCTGGCCATCGTGCCCTTGGTGCTGGAGGCCCGCGGGTTGGACGTCACCCCCGCGATGATCGACAAATTGCGCGCCGTCGGCGATGACGACAGCGCCAACCGGCTTCAGATCATCCACGACGATGAAATCACCCATGTGGCGGCTGGAAAGCGCTGGTTCGACTGGCTATGCGGTCAAAAAGGATTGGACCCTGCGGAAACATGGCGGGACCTCGTCCGAACCCATTTCAAGGGCATGCTGAAGCCGCCTTTCAATGAAGTCAGCCGGACCAAAGCGGGTTTGCCGCCGGATTTCTACAGCGGCTTGGTCCATTAAAGGTGGAAACAGAGCGGTATCAGACGCCTTGACGGGCGAAACGCCTGTGCTCGCGACGGCTTGCGCGACGAGCTGCCCTGGCTTGGTGCCGCCGGCGCACAAAGCGCAGCGACCAGAAATAGCCCGCGATCGCAAGTCCCACGGCCCAAGGCACGCATCCTAAGAACAACGGCGCACCGAAGGCATCCATCACGCTGACCGTGCCGAACCAGAATTCCTGCAAGGCGCTGGCATCCGGCTTCGCCGCCATGAGGTCGTGCAGGCGCGTGGTGAACGCATCGTAGCCCAGCGGTTCGTCCCACCGCCCCAACAAGACCTGCCCCGTCAGGACGAAGCCATAATAGATCGGGCCAAGCGTGAAGACGTTCGTTGTCCAGATCCAGGCCATGGCGACGATCAGATTGAAATCCCAGCGCGGAACGAAAGCGCGCACGAAAGACCAGAAGGCCAGGATAACCGCCAATTGCACGCCAACCAGCGGGGTGAAGGCGAAGAAGATTCCGAACAGCACGCCGCGCGCCGCAAATTCGGGCGGACGCTTGCTGGAGAACATGGGAACCACGAGGCGACGCCGAAGCATTCGCCCGAAATTCCTGCTCTTACGACCTAGCCAACTTCTTTTCACGGGAACCGTACCTGGACAGACACCACGATGCTTTCAGCCTCGGAGAAAGAACACGCGGTTTGGCCCCTACGCCACGTCATCCATACCAAAGACAGGTTAAACAATAATGATAATCAGCGGTCCGTCCACACTTGGTCGCAAGCATTTATCCGGAATCGTATCATAAAGCTTTTTCCAGCCTTTCGGCTGGCGGCGCACCGATCTGCCCTATATCAACTCCGCCATGTCCAACACCCCGATCCCCACCGGCGACAAGGCCCCGCATGAGCCGGGTTTCGCCGGTTTCAGCGAGCGGCAAGTGGCCTATGCACTGCTGCTTTCCGCGCCGGCCATGTTCGGCGCCAACATGCTTGTCGCGCGCTGGATGGCCGACACCGCCCCGCCGGTGGCGCTGGCCTTCTGGCGCTGGTTCGGGGTGTTGATCCTGATGTTGATGATCCGGGGTCCGAAACTGTGGCAGCACCGCCACGACGTGATGCGCGAATGGAAAGACCTCGTGATCCTCGGTGCGCTGGGCATGGGGATTTGCGGCGCCTTCGTCTATATCGGCGCGGAAACGACAACGGCGACGAATATCGGCCTGCTCTATGCCTCGGCCCCTGTCATGATCGTTGTCCTGGCATGGCGCTTCTATGGCGAACGCCTATCGGGCATCCAGGGCCTGGGCGGATTGATCTGCCTGGCCGGCGTGCTTTGGATCATTGCTCGCGGCGATCTGAACGCCTTCCGGAATCTGAAATTCACCGTCGGTGACCTGTGGATCATGGGCGCCGTCACGGGATGGGCTGTCTATGCGGTCATGATGAAATACCGGCCGAGCGCGATGGGGATGATGACGCGCTTCACCGCGATCGTCATGATGGGAACGCTTATCCTGGTGCCGTTCTATGTTTGGGAAACACTGACGATAAAGCCGATGCCCTTCACCCAGGACGGGTTATTGGCAATCGCACTTCTGGTCCTGCTGCCGGGTTTCGGCGCCTATCAGGCCTATGCCAAGGCGCAGGCCGTTCTGGGCGCGGCCAGGGGTAGTTTGATCCTGTATTTGGGACCGATTTATGTCGCCGTTCTGGCCTGGTTCTTCCTGGGTGAAACCTTGCAGAGCTATCATCTTGTCGGGGCGGCCCTGGTCATGCCGGGGATCTATCTGGCCAACCGGCGGCCAAAACCATAATCGCCAGGGCACAGGCAGGCCCGGCACAGCCGCTAGGGGAAACACGCCATGCTTTTCGAGGGTTTCGAACAAAAACGGATCACGACGCCCGATACCGAGATCAATCTGGTTGTCGGTGGAAACGGCCCGCCATTGCTGTTGCTGCACGGATATCCGCAGACCCACGCGATGTGGCACGCGGTAGCGCCGACATTGGCCGAACACTATACCGTGGTGGCCCCCGACCTGCGCGGCTATGGCGACAGCGGCAAGCCGGAGACGACGCCCGACCATTTCCCGTATTCGAAACGGGCGAGCGCCGGGGACCAGATCGCCGTAATGGACGCGCTGGGTTTCGCCCGGTTCCGCCTCGCCGGGCATGACCGCGGCGCCCGCGTCGCCCACCGCCTGACCCTGGACCATCCGGACCGGGTAGAGCGCTTGGCGGTGCTGGACATCGTGCCGACCCACAAAATCTTCTCCGATTCCCATCAAGGGATCGCGATGGCCTATTACCATTGGTTCTTCCTGGCCCAACCGAATCCGCTACCGGAAACGCTGATCGGCCGGGACCCGGACTTCTACTACGGCTTCAAAACCGGCAGTCTGTCGCCGAAGGCCAACAGCTACTTCAATCCGGAAGCCTATGCGGAATACAAGCGTTGCTGGAACGACCCAGCAATGATCCATGCCTCCTGCGAGGACTACCGCGCAGCCGCCACCATCGATATGGACCACGATACGAAAGACCTGCAGACCAAGATTGCATGCCCGCTCCTGGCGATCTGGGGCGGAGCGGCCGTGATGGAAGCACAGTACGACGTTCTGGCTTGTTGGCGTGAACGCGCGATGGACGTGCGCGGCCGGGCGCTGGACGATTGCGGGCATTTCCTGGCCGAAGAAAAGCCGGACGAAACCGCCCGGCTACTGCTCGATTTCTTCCAGGAAGAATAAATTTAGGGCGCGGAACAGCGGCCCCGGAGCCGGGGCCGCTGGTTCTTAGTCGATATCGTCGACGGGCGCGTTCGGAGCGCCGTCGAGTTTCATGGAAAGCGCGGCCTCCAGGTATTCTGTCAGGTCCCCGTCCAGGACACCTTGGGCGTTGCCCTTTTCCACCCCGGTCCGCAGATCCTTCACCATCTGATAAGGCTGCAGCACGTAGGAGCGGATTTGGTGGCCCCACCCGATATCGGTCTTGGCTTCGTGTTCCGCCTGTGCGGCTTCTTCCCGCATCCGAAGTTCGCGTTCGTATAGACGCGCTTCCAGCATCTTCATGGCTTGGGCGCGGTTCTTGTGCTGCGAACGGTCGTTCTGGCACTGGACAACGATGCCGGTCGGTATGTGCGTGATGCGCACCGCGCTGTCCGTCCGGTTGACGTGCTGTCCACCCGCGCCCGAGGCACGGTAGGTGTCGATGCGCAGGTCCTTGTCCTCGATCTCCACCTCGATGGAATCATCGATTTCCGGGTACACTGTGACCGAGGAGAAACTCGTATGACGCCGGGCATTCGAGTCGAAGGGGGAAATACGAACCAAGCGGTGCACGCCCGTTTCGGTCTTCAGCCAACCATAGGCATCCGGCCCTTCGATCCGCAACGTCGCCGATTTTATGCCGGCTTCTTCGCCGGGGCTTTCTTCGATGATTTGCGTCTTGTAGCTGTTCTGGTCGCACCAGCGGGAATACATGCGCAGCAGCATGCTGGCCCAGTCCTGGGATTCCGTTCCCCCGGCGCCGGCGTGAACTTCAAGGAAGCAGTTGTTCCCGTCCGCCTCGCCTGAAAGAAGGCTTTCGAGCTGCAGTTTGCGGGCCGTGCCGCCCAGAGCGACCAGCGCGTCCTCGGCCTCGGTAACGACGTCCTTATCGTCCTCGGCCTCCCCCATTTGGATCAGCTCGACATTGTCGTTCAAACCGTTTTCGAGTTCCTGAAATCCCCCGATCCGGCTTTCCAGGGACGATCGCTCGCGCATGATCTTTTGCGCTTCCGCGGCATTGTCCCAAAGGGTCGGGTCTTCGACCCGGGCATTCAGTTCAAGCAGGCGTTTCTTGGAATTCTCCAAGTCAAAGATGCCTCCTCAGCAGTTCCAATGACTGCTTGAGTTCGTCGACGACAGTCTGAATTTCAGCCCGCATTTAAAAAACCGTTTCCTCGTTCATCAAAATCCGCCCGGGCGGATCGCCCGGCCGTCGTTACCTGACGCGTTTAGAAGATAGGGCCTAGCGTGGCAAGCCCTGTCGGCCGGAGAGCCGCGCCGGTTTGCAGATGTCAGTTTTCGGACTTGATCCGAGCGACCCCGCGATCCACGACATCGCCGAGTTTGTTGATCTCAGCCGTGATGTCCTCCATGTCCCGCTTTGATGCGTTCTGTTCGATATAGAGACAAACGTCCCGCGCATGCTTCAGGCCCAGATGCCCGAGCGAGGATTGCAGCGCGTGCGCCTTCTGAACCAACTCGTCCGTTCCACGCACCGACGCCGCTTTCAACATGTCCTCGATCACCGTCCTGGTCCGTTCCACGGTCTGGTTGAGCAACCGCATGTAGTCGTCGCTGCCCAGGACCTGCAGCATTTCGAAGACCATTTCCTCGTCGATCTCGTCGGCGATGGGTAGTGTCGGGCTCATCGTCTGCTTCTGAGACACACGGCCGCTGCCGACAAGGCCGGACAGCTCCGCCATCAGGACATCACGGTCGAATGGCTTGGCGATATAGCCGTCCATACCCGCCTTGAAACAAGCATCGACCGTGTCCTGCAGAACATCGCCGGTCATGGCGATAATCGGGGTCTTGCCCGCCGTTCCGGGCAGTTGCCGGATCTTCGTCGTCGCTTCGATCCCATCCATTTCCGGCATGCGCACATCCATGAGGATGACGTCGTAGGGCAGTGAGGAAGCCGCTTGAACCGCTTCGAGACCGTTGCCCACAATATCCGCCGTATGGCCGACATTCCGGACCATCTGTCCGATCACATACTGATTTACGTTATTGTCCTCAGCGATCAGTATTCGCAGAGATTTTGTCTTCTTTTCCGCCAAAATCTGGAGCGCAGACGCGGTCCTGCCGGCGATTTGTTCCGCTTCGTCGGAGGAGGGATACGCGCCGCTCTCCGCAGCACCGGCACTTTGTTCACCGGCCAGCAAGCGGTTGATCGCACTAGCAAGTTTCAAAGGTGAAATCGGACGCCGTAATGTTTCGAAGGTCGAGGCGACTGCTTTCGGTTGGGCTTCCGACCAGTCGAGCAAAAGCAAAGTCGGGCATGTTTGCGCCGCCGGTGATGAGGGCCTGTTGGACGCGACCGCTTCTGGCATAATCATCAAATCGGCTGCATTGGGCTCGGCGACATCCGCAAGGGATGAGAACAAGGAGGCCTCACCACCCCAGCCTTCAACCTGTTTGGAGAGCGCCCCGCCGATCAAAGGCGACAAACCGACGATGTTCACATGCAGCCCGTCAAGCGGATTGCTGGCGTTGATATCCGCGGCACCGGCTTCCTCGGTCACGATGAACGGCAGGTCCACGCTGAAGGTACTGCCGGAGCCGAGTTTGCTCTTTACCCGCAACGCGCCGTTCATCAAGGTCGCCAGCCGCATACAGATGGCGAGCCCCAGCCCGGCGCCTTCATAACGTCGTGTCGCACTTGAATCGACCTGCGTGAAGGGCTCGAACAGCGTTGGCAGCGCGGTTTCGGGAATACCGATGCCGGTATCGGAAACGGCGAACCGTAGCTTGACGAGTTCTCCTTTCCTCTCCAGCACCTCGACGGCCAAATGCACCCCGCCCTGCTTCGTGAACTTGATGGAGTTCCCGATGAGGTTGACCAGGATTTGACGAACCCGCCCCAAATCACCGATCAGCCCCCGGGGCACCGCGCCATCCACGGTGAAGACGACATCAATGCCGGCTTGCTGCGCGCGCGGCGAGAGAATATCGGCGATATAGGCGAGCGAGGAATGAAGGTCGAACGACTCTTCCTCCAGCGTTACCGCGCCGGCTTCGATTTTGGAGAAATCCAGAATATCGTTGATCAGTGACAGCAAGTGCTGCCCGGATTCTTGAACCGTCCGCACCATCTGCTTTTGGTCGCGGTCGAGGCGCGTATCCTCCAGCAGGCGGGCGATGCCCAGCACCCCGTTCAAAGGCGTTCGGATTTCATGGCTGATCGCCGCCAGAAAACCGTTCTTTGCTTCGTTCGCCCGTTCAGCCGACAACCGCGCCCGGCGCAGTTCCGTGATATCGACGGAAACGGAAAGCGCTTCCATGTCGCTCTTTGCTCTGTTCAGGGGCAAACTGGTGGTTCTGAAGGATCTCTCTTCACCGGAAGCCGTGCGATACACCGTCTCCGTCGTCACCCGGTCTTGCCGCTGTTCGACAAGACCATAGACGGACCCCCCGTTGGAGGTCCCCTCGCTGACGCCGCCGGCACCCAACGGATCCATGCCCAGGACCAAGCTGGGCTTGTTCTCCAGGAACTCGCTGGTCGCCCTGTTCAAGAATCCGAACTCGCCGTTCTTCTCTCGGGTAAAGACCAAGATGGGTACCGTATCCAGCACCGCTTGAACGAAGTCCTTCTCCGCCTGAAGATCTTCCCGGGCAAGCACCTGGTCGGTTACATCCAAACCGAAGCTCAGCAGCCATTTCTTGCCATCCAAGCCATCGACCACTTCCCGCCCGCGCAGAATATGCCGCATTGCGCCGCCAATCGGATGGACTTCATGAATGCGGCTCGACTTGCCTGTTTCCAGGGTCTCCAAATCCGCCGCTTGGGCTTCGTCCACCCCGTTGAACGTAGATATTTCCGATATTTTCTTGCCGAGGAGTTCCTCTCTCGGCTGCCCGAACTGCCGTTCCAGAAACTCGTTGACGAAAATGTACCGGGCTTGGTCGTCCTTCAGGGCGAAGCCGAGCGGCAAGGCGTTGAACGCCATGGCGAACATTTTTTCCTGCGCGGCAAGGGCTTCGGCCGCCTCTCGTTCGGCCGTCACGTCGAGCAAGTACAGATAGATGGCGTCCTCGCCGGTCGTGGTGTCCTTTCCGACCTGGGTGATGATCCGCCACCAGCGCGCGTCGTGATCCTCACCGAAGCGAACATCCTGTGTCTGATGCGTATCGCCGAGTTGAACGTCCAAAAACGGTAGGAGTTCATCGGCCGCGGACGCATCTGCGATATCCACGAACCGGGCGCCCGCCATGACACCGAAAGCGTTCATGGCAGCCGTGTTAAGGAAACGTATTCTGCCGTCACGGCTGCAAACGATCTCCGCGATCGGTGAGACATGGAACGTTTCCGCGAAGGCGCGAAGCGCGTAGGCGCCGGCTTCCTTGGTGGCGGTGACGCCTTCGACCGCCTCGCACAACAGGGCTTTCTCGCCGTTATAGCGGCAGCCCGACACCATGATCCTTACGGAACTGGGCTTACCCCCCGGATAGACGGTCCAATCTTCGTCGATACTCTCGCCGGCCTCAACCCTGGCGCCGTAGGTTTCAATGCGCTTTTTCGCGGAGTCGGATACGACTTTGCTTTGTTCCCGCATCGACTGGATGTCGGGCACTTGCCAAAAGGTGATCGCGGCGGTGTTGCCCCACTCTGTCTGCGCGCCGGAAATTCCCCAGATCCAGATCGGGCGCCTGGACAATTCAAGGCCTGAGAGTTCAGCATCCCCGATCTCAACCCAATCGGATGCCTCATTCCCGCCGTTGCTTTCAAGATTCTGGGCTGTGCTCATTCAGCTGGAACTGCGATGGCAGAGTCTCCCAGCCAATCCAGGAATTCGTGATGCCACATCGGCTTGCCCAGGTAGTAGCCTTGGCCGATGTCGCAGCCCTCTTCCTGCAACATCTGCATCACGCCCTTAGTCTCGATCCCTTCCGCCACGACCCGCATGCCGAGGTTGTGGCCGAGGCCGATCATCGCCCGTGAAATTACCCGCGCTTCCTGATCCGCATCCATCCCGTGAATAAAACTACGGTCGATCTTCACTTCCGAGAAAGGCAGTCGATGCAGCTGCATCAGGCTGGAATATCCGGTGCCGAAATCATCCATGCTGAGGTTAAAACCGCGAATCCTGAGCTGCGTCAGCATGGCCAGCATCGCCGATGCATCCGACATCGCCGACGTCTCGGTGATTTCCAGAGTGATTTGATCGGTTTGCAGGCTGCTTTTGCGCACCAGTTCCGCCAAGCGGTCGCTGAAGGAACGGTCGGTCAGCGATTTCGCCGATACGTTCACCGCGACCGACAGATGGAACCCAGATTCCGCCCAGGTCTTGCAGTCTTCAAAGGCGGTTCCGGCAACGAAATAGGTGAGATTCGCGATCAACGTGCCGTCTTCCGCCAAGGCGATGAATTCGGCCGGCGAAATCGGGCCCCGGTCCGGATGAGTCCAACGGGCAAGCGCTTCCGCACCGACCACCCGCCCATCGTGAAGCGATACCTTGGGCTGATACGCTACGCGGAATTGGCTCTCGTCCAGCGCGGTCTTCAGGTCTTCCTGACGCAACGGCGCGCTTGTCGTCGAAATGGAGGCGAGAATGTTGCCCAATTCGGAAGGCCGCAGGGGCTTGCGGACGGGATCCAGCAACTGAAGCCCCAGGGACGATCCGACGCGCAGCGTCGAATACAGAACGCGTTCTTCCAAGCTGCTTACGAGAAGTATGGGGGCTTTGAACTTCTGGCCGCTGAGATACTGCAGAACCTCAATTCCGTCCGTATCCAACAGGTTGAGATCCAGAACGAGCAGGTCGTATTCGTGGAGCTGTGTCTCCATCCGCAATTCGGCCGCGGAAGAATAGCCGACACAGGAGAACCCCGCACGCTGCGCGCTCGCGGAAACGATCTCGCGGGCGATGTCATCGTCATCGAGAACGATGAGCTTGCGGCTCGACATTAAAATCTCCCGTACAGTCGAGTATCTGCCCGACCTTTACCAAAATGACCATCTCTTCAGACTTGCAGGGCGATCCAAAATTCCCCCGACCACTCCCTAACCGTCTAACGTCAAAGGAGTTAAATATTAGTTACCGATACTCGAATGAACAATTTTCGTCAGACCAAAGTTGAAGATTCCATCGCGGCTACCGATGCATGCCGCTGATGACGGGAGGCAGGCGTTAATACAGCCCTGTCGCGCTTCCAGTGCCCCCGGCGGCGCCGCCGACACCCGGCGTACCGTCATCCTGATCGGACCCGTCGATGAAAGTTCCCGAACCGCTCGCCGATGGCTCTGTGCCCGGCTTGAACGCCTCCATGATGACGCTCTTCGTGCCTGGTCCGGCCAGTTGTCCGGTTTCCGCATCGATGCGTACCAAAAGCGCCCCGGGCGGGGTACGGAAAGGAATTGCAGGTTTTTCGGCCAGGGCCTCCGCCATGAACGCCTTGAAGACAGGCGCGGCGACGGACGAACCGGTTTCCTGGCCGCCCCATGGTTGTTTTCCAAGCGGTATCGGCGTGTCGAAACCGATGAAAACCCCGACGGCGAGGTCCGGCGCGAATCCCACGAACCAGGTATCACGGCTGTCGTTCGTCGTGCCGGTCTTCCCGGCAAGCGGTTTGCCCAGCTCACTAATCCGCCGGCCCGTTCCCCGCTGCACCACCCCTTCCAGCATGCTCGTTACTTGATATGCGCTTATGGGGTCGACGAGTTGAGCGCGATCATCCGGCGGGGCGGGCACCGCTTGTCCCGTCCATTCCGTCGCGCGGCAGCCGGGGCAGACCCGGTTGTCATGCCTAAAGACGGTCTTTCCGTCGCGATCCTGAACCCGGTCGATCAGCGTCGGAGACAATTTCTTGCCGCCATTGACCAACATCGCATATGCCGCGGTCAGGTTCAGCAAACGCGTTTCACCGGCGCCCAAGGCCATGGAAAGCTGCGCCGGCATATCCTGCGTGATTCCGAAATCCGCGACGGTCTTCACCACCGCATCCATCCCGACGGCTTGCGCCAACCGGACGGTCATCAAGTTCCGTGACCTCTCGATACCGACCCGCATCGGGCTCGGACCGTAAAACTTCCGCGAGAAATTCGCCGGCTTCCATTTCTTCTTGCCCGGCCCCTGGTCCAAAACAAACGGCGCATCCAGGATCATCGTCGCCGGTGTGAACCCATTTTCCAGCGCGGTAAGATATACGAAAGGCTTTACTGCCGATCCCGGCTGACGCGTCGCCTGCGTCGCCCTGTTGAATTCGCTGTCGTCAAAGCTCCACCCACCCTGCATCGCCAAGATCCGGCCGGTGTGGGGGTCGAGCGCGACAATAGCGCCGTTCACAGCCGGCACCTGCCGCAGGGCATAGGTGCCCGGCGGATAGGGTTCGGGATTGCCGCCATCCTTGGCGGGTTCCTTGAACAGGACGGCCTCGACCAGCACCACATCGCCCGGCGCAACGACATCCCCGGGCTTCTTCACGGCCCCACCCCGCGCCTGGTCTTCCAGCGCTTTGCGGGCCCAGTACATTTCACCCAAGGGCATGACCCCTTGCGACCCGTCGTTGAGCCCGAGGGCAGCCTCCTTGCCGTCGACGGAAAGAACCACCGCCATTTGCCAAGGATCGATATCGGGCGGCACGGCGACGCCCTGCAGCGCGGTTTGCCAATCTCCATCGATACCGACTTGCGCCACCGGACCGCGATATCCGTGCCGGCGATCGTAATCGATCAACCCGTCACGAAGAACCGTGCGCGCTATTTCCTGAAGTTCGGAATCAATCGTCGACCGGACAGACAGGCCGCCCTTGTTCACCAGGTCGATCCCGAACTGGTCCGCCAATTCGCGGCGCACTTCCTCAACGAAGTAGCGGGCCTCCACTGAAAGGACATCGCGCGGCGGCACCACGGTCAAGGGCGCGGTCATGGCGGTCTCCGCGGCCTCATCAGTGATGAATTGATCCTTCGCCATCCGGCCGATGACGTAGTTCCGCCGAACGATCGCATCGTCATAGTGATAGACGGGATGGTAGTTCCGAGGCCCCTTCGCCAAGCCTGCCAGGTAGGCGGCTTCCTCGACCGTCAGGTCGTCCAGCGATTTGTCGAAATAGTTGAGCGCCGCCGCCGCGACGCCATAGGACCCGTAGCCCAGGTAAATCTCGTTGAGATACAGTTCCAGAATGCGCTCTTTGCTGAGGGCGCGCTCCATCCGAAGCGCGAGGATGGCTTCCTTAGCCTTGCGTTCGATTGAGACTTCATTGGTGAGCAGGAAGTTCTTAGCCACCTGCTGAGTGATGGTCGACGCCCCAACCGGACGACCGCCGCCACGCATCTTGATCTGGATATTGGTAACGACGGCGCGGGCCAAGGCGACGAAATCGACCCCGGGATGGGAAAAGAAATTCTGGTCTTCAGCGGAAACGAAGGCCTGCACGACGCGTTTCGGGATCGACTTGATCGGCACGAAGACGCGGTTTTCCGTGGCATATTCGGCGATCAACCGTCCGTCACCGGCATGAACCCTGGTCGCTGTCGGCGGTTCGTAGTCGATCAGTTGCTTGTACTCGGGCAGGCCCTGGCCGTAGTGCCAAAAGCCGTACACAACAGCCGCCACGCCGAGGAGCCCGGCGAATACTCCCAACCCGAGAAGGCCCAGCAAAACCCTGATCAAACGCATTTATCACCCAATGTAGTCATACCGTTGCAACGCAGGCTAAGCCGTTTGGCGAGCGAAGGCCATGGCATGCGCGCGTATACATCCGCTCCCCCTCTCCTTGCCACGTAAATATGGCAAAAATCGGTTCGATATCCACACCAGCAGCAGATATTAGCGAATTGTTGTGGGGCTAGGAACGGCTGAGCCGGTCCTGTTGCTCGAAATAGATGTCGATGGCCCGAATAATCGCATCGGCGAGCCCCGCGCGATAGGCCGGCGTGCGCAAATCCTTCTCTTCCAGCCGGTTGGACAGATAACCGAGTTCAACAAGGACCGACGGCACGGTCGGTGATTTCAGGACCGCAAAACCGGCAAACCGGTGCGGACGGCGCAGTAGCGTCACGTTGCTGCCGACATTCTTGACCAGCGATTGCGCAAATTGCCAGGAGGCCTCGCTCGTCTTCCGCTGCGCGAGGTCCAGCAAAATGAAGGACGTCTGATCGTCGTATTCGGACAAGTCGTATCCGGCGAGAATATCGGACTTGTTTTCCTTCGTGGCCAAGGCGGCCGCTTCCTTGTCGGATGCCGTCTCCGACAAGGTATAAACCGAAAAACCGCGTAAATCGGGTGTATGGTGCGCATCCGCATGGATCGAAATGAACAAATCCGCCTCGTTCTGATGGGCGACTTCGTACCGCTTTCGGAGCGGGATATAGATATCCCTGTCCCTGGTGGTCAGGACCCGATATTTCCCCAGCGCCTGCAGCCGATTGCGCAGATCCTCCGAGAAAGCCAGGGTGATCTTCTTCTCGTAAATGCCGGAAGCGCCGATTGCACCGGGGTCCACGCCGCCATGCCCCGGATCGATCACGATGGTCCGCAATCGTGTCTCGACCTCAACGGAGGGCCTGACCGGCGCGCGAACCACGGCCTGTTGCTGCGTCTCGGCCGCCGCCGCCACCGCTGTTTGACGGGAAGCCCAATCATCAGACTCCACGCTCCCCATCGCGGCAGCAAAGTCTTGATCGGTGCTGGGGGACAGATCGACGACCAGCCGATGACCGGCCCCGGGCTCGGGATCCAGCCGAAAATGGGATTTTACGACGGCCGGTTCCTGTAAATCGATGACGAAACGGCTGACACCGTGTTGGAACAGACCGAACCGAAACTTGCCGACCACGCCCTTCCCGACCGTTCCGGAAGGAACATCACCGGTTTGCCAGCTGACTTCCGGCAAATCGATCACCACCCGGTAAGGGTCCCGCAGGGTCAGCAGCCTGTAAGGCGCGGACGCATCAAGTTCCAGCACGAAGCGGGTAAACCCCTGATGAACGCCGATCCTGACATCCTGAACTTTGCTTTGGGCGAGGGCAGACGTTTCAAACGCCATCGGTTCAAACGCCATGAGCGCGAAAACCACGGCGATAGCGGCGGCGAACCGCCGGAACAGCGCTGGGATGGGTGCTGACATGCGTCTCAAATCGATTCGGCTATGGTAACGCTGCACCTGTTTATGGCGGGATTCCCTAGTTTCTTCAACGGCTCCCGCATCCCCCATGCAGTTAGGATATGTCAGGCGGTTGTCAATTGCGAATGACCCCATCCAGCCCGGTTGGGATGCCGGAGCGGCGCCCGAACCGGGACGATGCTACTAAGTCTGTTATAACTATGAAAAAATCGGTTTTCCTAGCGGTCCGCTTTGTTTAGTTTCTATTTGCGACTCTACGCCGCCAAGGGTTCCTGATGCGGTAGTGCCGCAATCCCGTTCGCGCTGAGAGGATTTCCCTTTGTTGACGCTGCCGGGATGGCACGCCGCCGCCGGTGAAACAATCCAATGGCGTTTTGCAGCTTGTTTCGTGGATGCCCGCTTTCGGGTTCTTGCGGAATGGGCGCTAAGCCGTTGCCTTTGGTAGCGAACAGACAAGTGAACGTACACATGATTGAAACCGTGGAGATCCTGCAAGAAACCGTCCGACGCCAAAAATCCGGCGTGGCCGATGCTTGCGCAGGACGCGAAAAACGAAGCGATCCGCATGGTGCGGACTTCGTGCTAGCCGGATCTCCCAGCAATAGTCGCCGCCAGCACCCCGGTTCAAACCGCAGGGTCATGGTGGCCGGAGTTAGAATTAATGGCGCGACGCATGTTGATCGACGCCACGCATCCCGAAGAAACACGGGTGGTGGCGATACATGGTAATAGACTTGAAGAATTCGATTACGAAACAGCGACCAAGCAGCAACTGAAAGGCAATATCTACCTGGCGAAAGTAACCAGGGTAGAGCCTTCATTGCAGGCCGCTTTCGTCGAATATGGCGGCAACCGTCACGGTTTCCTCGCCTTCAGCGAAATACACCCCGACTACTACCGGATTCCGGTCGCCGACCGTATTGAAGAAGAGGACGAGGGTGACGACGACGCGATCGACGTCGAGGAAGACGACGAAGACGGCGACAGTGTCGAAGTCGTCGGCGGAACTGAAGGCGCCGACGAAGCCGTGGAAGAGACCAAGCGCCGTCGCCCGCGCCTGAAACGGCAATACAAGATCCAGGAAGTCATCAAACGCCGGCAGGTTCTGCTGGTTCAGGTGATCAAGGAAGAACGCGGCAACAAGGGCGCCGCGCTGACCACCTATCTATCGCTGGCCGGCCGGTACTGCGTGTTGATGCCGAACACCTCGCGTGGCGGCGGCGTCAGCCGGAAAATCGCCAACCCGCAGGACCGCAAGCGCCTGAAGAGCGTTCTTTCCGATCTGAGCATTCCCGACGGCATGGCCGTCATTCTGCGGACCGCAGGCCAGGAACGTTCGAAGGCGGAAATCAAACGCGATTACGAATACGTGATGCGAACCTGGGATACGATCCGCGACACGACGCTGGGATCGACCGCCCCCGCCCTGATTCATGAGGAAGCGAACCTGATTCGCCGCTCTATCCGGGATCTCTACACCAAGGATATCGACGAAATCCTGGTCGCGGGCGAGGAAGGTTATCGCGTCGCCAAGGACTTCATGAAGGCGATGATCCCGAGTCACGCCAAGAAGGTTCAGCCCTACAAGGACGAACAGAACGTCCCGATGTTCCAAAGGTTCCAGGTCGAGAGCCAGTTGAACCAGATTTTCGATCCGGTCGTCCAACTTCGGTCCGGCGGCTCCATCGTCATGCATCAGACGGAAGCCCTGGTCGCGATCGACGTGAACTCAGGCCGGGCCACCCGCGAACGGCATATCGAAGAAACCGCGCATAAGACAAACCTTGAGGCTGCCGAGGAAATCGCCCGCCAACTTCGCTTGCGCGACCTTGCCGGACTGGTGGTCATCGACTTCATCGATATGGAAGAGAACCGCAACGACCATTCGGTCGAACGGAAGCTGAAGGAAGCGCTTCGGCGCGACCGCGCCCGTATCCAGGTCGGACGCATCAGCCCCTTCGGTCTGCTGGAAATGTCCCGGCAGCGTTTGCGGCCGAGCTTGCTGGAAGCGATGACGGCGCAATGCCCGACTTGCGGTGGTGTCGGTAATATTCCGTCGACGGAATCTTCCGCGTTGCGGGTATTGCGGTCCATCGAAGAAGAAGGACTGCGCCGCCGGTCGCGCCAGATTACCGTACGCGTACCATCGGGCGTCGCGCTTTACATCATGAACCACAAGCGCGCCACGATGGGTGAAATGGAGCAGAATTACGGCATGCACGTCGTCATCGAAACCGATGACGAATTCATTCCGCCGCATTTCATCCTGACACGCATAGCCGGAGATGCTGAAGAAGCCGTCGAACCGCAACAGGTTGCGGCTCCCGAGCAGCGCCCGGTGGAAGAGACGTCGGACGAGCAAGGCCGGTCCAGCCGCCGCCGTGGTCGGGGACGTCGCCGCAAGAGGCGTTTTGAGGATGGCGACGAGGAACAGAACGCGTCGCAGGAGACCTCCGCCGACGATGACGACGACGCCGAGCCGACGGAACAAGCCGATTCAGCCGACCAGGGTGAAGATGGCGACCGTCAGACGGCTGGAGAAGGCGACTCCGAACAAGGCCAACGCAAACGGCGCAAACGCGGCCGTCGTGGTGGTCGGAAGCGCCGGAATCAGGATGGCGATACCCAGGGAACGGAATCCGTTGCCGCCGAATCCGGGTCGGATGACGCCGGTGAAGGCAGGACGGACGAAAGCGACTCAAGCGAACCAGGCGCCACACCAGCCGACATCGCCGCGGCAACGGACCAAGCTAGCGAAGAAGGCGGCACGGCCGAGAGCGGCGACGTGAAGGAAGACAAACCCCGACGCCGCCGTAGCCCGCGCCGCCGTCGCGGTGCGGACAAGGAACAAACCGTAGCCGAGACCGCGGAGGCGAGTGGCGAAGAAGCCCAATCCGTCGCTCCCGATGAGCAAATTGCGGAGCAAGCCACCGACCAGCCTGCCGTGACAACCGAGGAAGAGGCCCCGGCCAAGCCGAAGCGCGTCCGCCGGCCCCGCAAAACCGCCGCGGCCAAAAAGGTCGCCGAGGCTGAAACGGACAAGACGGTTGAGGAAACCAACGCATCGTCAACCGATGCCGCACCGGTAGAGGCCGAAGCCGAAACCGCAGTAGCGGCGGCCACGGCAGAACCGGAAGCAAAGGTTGAGGCCGAAAAGGCGGCCGAACCGGTTGCTGCGGCGGTCTCGACCCCGTCTGCAATGAGGGAATCCGCATCGCCGGCCCCTTCGGTGGAGGAAGCGGCGAACGACGCCAACGCCGAAGCAGAAGCCGATGAAGAAG
>CAYGKA010000014.1:34609-39202 GCA_964350445.1 uncultured Flavobacteriaceae bacterium | reverse complement strand
TCGGTGGAGGAAGCGGCGAACGACGCCAACGCCGAAGCAGAAGCCGATGAAGAAGCCGATGAAGAAGACGATCCGAACAAGCCGAAGCGCAAAGGCTGGTGGAATCGGATGATCGGTTCCTGATCAACGGCCCAACGAACGAAAAAGCCCGGATGCTCTCTCGCATCCGGGCTTTTTTCTTGTTCGAAATAGGAAGCTTTTAAGCCCGCCAGGCTTTCAGGGCATCGGCCGCCGCGGCAACCTCCGCCGTCGTTCCCGAAAAGGAAAACCGCATCGTGTGGCGGCCCCGCGCCTCGTCGAAATCCAAGCCCGGTGTCACGGCGGCGCCCGTTTCCTTCAGAATGCGACTACAGAAGGAAAGGCTGTCATTGGTCATGTGCCCGACATCGGCATAGAGGTAGAACGCGCCATCGCTTGGGGCGAGGTCGTTGAAACCCGCTTCGGGCAGTTCCTGTAGCAGCAGATCTCGGTTGACGGCATAGCGGGCGATATTGCGCTCCAACTCGTCACGGCAGTCAAAGGCCGCCACGGCGGCGACTTGGCTCAAGGTCGGTGGCGAAATGAAAAGATTCTGGGCCAGGCACTCAACCGGACGCACCAGTTCTTCCGGCAGGACGAGCCATCCCAGGCGCCAACCCGTCATCGAGAAATATTTGGAGAAACTGTTCACGACGACCGCATGGTCCGCATGGGCCAACACGGTTTCGAAGCCACGCCCATAGGCGATGCCTTGATAGATTTCATCGGAAATCAAGCGAATGCCGGCGTCACCGCAATAATCCGCGAGTGCCGCCATATCCTGCTTCGACAGCATGGTTCCCGTCGGATTGGAGGGCGAGGCAACGATCAACCCGTCGATCGGACCGTGCTCCGCCAACGCCTTGTCCAAAAGCGCGGGTGAAGGCTGGTATCTGTCTTCCTTGTTGGTCTCTATGATAACCGGCTCAATCCCCAGCGCCGTCAGGATGTGCCGGTAGCACGGATAGCCGGGCGCCACCAAGGCCACCTTGTCGCCTTGGTCGAAAGCGGCCAGAAACGACAGCAGAAATCCGCCGGAAGAGCCGGTCGTCACCACAATGCGGTCTTGCGGAACGGAAACGCCATAGTCTCGGGCATAGTGATCGACGATCGCCGCGCGGAGTTCGGGAATCCCAAGCGCCACGGTGTATCCAAGCCGATGATTGTCCAGCGCGTCCTTGGCCGCCTGAATCACGCCTTGCGGCGCCGTGGTTCCGGGCTGACCGACCTCCAAATGATAGACAGGCGCGCCCTGCGCTTCACGCTCCGCCGCGGCGCGCATCACCTCCATCACAATAAACGGAGGGATGTCCCCCCGCGACGACGTTTTTAAAGTCACGCAATGCTCTCCCTTACGCTGGGACGGCGGCGGCATTCATGGTCAGCGCCCGATCAATTCGTCCCGTAAATTTGTCCGCTCAATTGGCAAGTGCGGAAAGCCCGGCGCCTCGCGGATCCGTCGCCGCCGCGCATCGCCGCAACTCCGGCTCGACGGGCAGGCCCGACGGACAGTAGACCATATTGATACGGCCAAGTTCTGCGGTGCGGCGGACCGGAAGGCCAAGGGACGCTCCGCCTTGCCCATAACTTTCGGGCGCATCCGATTCCACGATTACCCCGACCGACGGCGCGAAGGTCAGGCGCGGTTCTTTCATGGCCACATCCAGCGCCGCCCCATCACGGTAGGCGCGCAGCGTGGAAGTCAGCAAAGCCCCAAAGCCCGCCGCACCTGTGTCGCCCGCGGCGGCCAAATAGACTTGGAAAGTCGTGTCGCTGGCGATGATCAAGGGCGTGCCCCAGTAATCAGCCATCGGCTGCCGTGCCGGGAAAAACCCAAGACCGCGCGGCATCTTGCCGATGCCGGCCCCCCCGGTAAGACCAATCGTACAGGCAACCGCCAGCCCTTCGCGGTCGACGACGACAAACCCAGTCGACCCGCTGTCGATCGGCGGCAGGCCGGGTATTGCCTGTGTCGGCCCTTGCCGGTTCTCCGCCAAGACATTGAGACGCTCCGCCCCAAGCAAAACATCCAGCTGCTCGGCCGTCATCTCTCCCGCGTTGGACCATTTTTCACGATCCGCCATGCCGGCAATCATGGCCCGCACCACGCCGGCGCTGCGCTCGGCGCCATCGGCGAGCGGCCCGCTCTCGGCTGACATCAGCAACCCGAAAGCCTGTCCAAACGGCACCCCACCGTCAAATGGGGGCGGCGTCACATAAGCGCGGCGCCCACCGGCCGCGACGCTCAGCGGACGACGCCAGACCGGCACATAGTTCTGAAACGCCTCAAGGCTGAACCCGGCCCCAAGGTCTTGATAACTCTCATATATTGCCCGCAGCATGGTGCCGCTGTGTATCGCGCCCGCACCCCGGTACCGCAGCTGGCCCAATACGCTGGAAAGTTCCACCTGCTGCCAGTTCGATACCGCATCCGGGACCGCGCCTTGCCGCGTTCCTAGCGCGGCCCTGGCGACGGGATCGGCGGCAATCCGCCGCCATTTCTCTTCCAGGTCATTGCGGGTCGCGCGGGACGCCCTGTGCCCCAAACGCGACAGTTGTTCCGCGGAGGAAATAAGGCTGCCCCAAGTCAATCTGCCGTATCGGGCATGAAGCGCGGCCATTCCGCGGGCGAAGGTCGGCATAGCCGGCGAACCGGGCTGAACGGCCGGGCTTTTCGGCGGCAGGAAATCCAGCGCTTCCGTCACACCTAGATTGGCATCGTGCACCAGGCAAACGCCATGCGCGCCCAGACCGGCACGGGCCGGCAGAGTAACGCCCAACGCGAAACCCAGCGATACCGCCGCATCGGCGGCGCTTCCGCCCACCGTCAGAATATCCCGCGCCGCAAGCGATGCGTTCGGTTCGTCGGAAACGACGCCGCCGAAAAACCCACCCACATAGCCCGATTGGCCCAATCCGGGCGCTTCACTGGACGTGCAGCCAGACAACAGGAGCGCCGAACCAAGCGCCGCGGCGCCGAGACCGCGTCTCAGCCAGCCCGGAACGACCGGAACACCAAACTGCCGATTGATCAGCGCATGCAGCGACACTAAGTTTCTGGGACGCATTGTTCTACTGGCACTTGTACTGGATTTCGCCATGGGCGGCTTTCGCCTCTTCTTTCCTGGGCCAATTTCGGTTGTTCCCCGCATTTGCACCCTGTCATCGGTCCTGGCAACGGTCATCACCGTCTTTTTCGCGGTTTCGATCGATTCCGCGGACGCTCAGCGTCGGGCGCCCAGCCTGATCCGGGATACGGAGATTGAAAACACTATTCGTGTCTATACCGCCCCAATTTTCAAGGCCGCCGGTCTGGATCCGACCGTCGTACAGATCCATCTGGTCAACGACCCCGCCCTGAACGCCTTTGTGGCCAACGGCCAACGCATCTTCATCCATACCGGCCTGCTGATGCGCGCGGAGGATCCCGGCGAGGTCATCGGCGTCCTGGCCCACGAAACCGGGCATATCACAGGGGGACATCTCGCACGATTCGGCGACGGCATCGCAGATGCGCAGAACGCCAACCTGCTCGCCCTGCTGCTTGGCATCCCCGCCGCGGTTCTTTCCGGCAGAGGTGACGTCGCCGCCGCCGCTTTGGCGCTGGGCGCACAGGTCGGGACGCGCCAGTTCCTGAGCTATACCCGCGCCAACGAGCAGTCGGCCGACCAGGCCGCCGTCGGCTTTCTGGACCAAGCGGGTATCAGTACAAAGGGCATGCTGGAATTCATGGAGCTTCTGACCCGTGAAGAGAAGCTATACGTGGAAAACCCGAACCCCTACACACGAACCCACCCCTTGTCCCGCGACCGCGTCGACTTCATTCGAAATCACTTGGAAAACTCCCCGTTCAAGAATACGGACCTGGACCCGAGCTATCAGGTCCTGCACGACCGGATGCGCGCCAAGTTGCGCGGCTTCATCCTGCCGCCGCACCAGACCTATCAACTCTATCCCGAAGAAGACAAAAGCGTCCCGGCCAGATATGCCCGGTCCATAGCTCTGATGCAGGAAAGTCAGACGCAGGAAGCCGTCGCTGCGATCGATTCATTGATTGCGGACTATCCGGACGACCCGTTCTTCCTGGAATTGAAGGGCGACATCCTGCGCGACGGCGCGCGGCTTGAGGATTCCATAGAGCCTTATCGGGCGGCGCTGGAAATCTTGCCATGGTCGGCCCTGATCCGTTCAAGCTTGGCGCGAACCTTGATTGAGCTGAATAACCCGGACTACGACGATGAAGCGGAAAAGCAGCTGCGCGAAGCGCTGCGGTACGAGCCCTGGATGTCCAGCGCATGGCGCCTTCTGGCAACCGTCCACGGCCGACGCGGCGAATTTGGGGAAGCATCCCTGGCGCAGGCGGAAGAAGCGATCCACCAGGGCCGCAAGGACGCCGCGCTGGGCCATGCGAAACGCGCCTTGGATCAACTGCCCGATGGTTCACCCGGTTGGCTGCGGGCCCAGGACATCGAAGTCCAGGCCAGCCGGAAAACGGACTGACCTGCCGCGACAGGTTCCGTCACGCCCGATGGCACGCCCGATGGCACGCCCGATGGCACGCCCGGTGACACGCCC
>CAYGKA010000014.1:26957-34509 GCA_964350445.1 uncultured Flavobacteriaceae bacterium | reverse complement strand
CACGCCCGATGGCACGCCCGATGGCACGCCCGATGGCACGCCCGGTGACACGCCCTATCATTTCTGTGTGAAATCGCAGACCGAAACCCAGGTAGTATTTGCATCACCGGGTCGGAGACGGTCTAACCTAGCCGGAAATCCACTAGTCTTTCGAACAGGAACCAAGCATGCCGATCGTCAAACCGATTCTCAAGGCCGCCGCGCTCATCGCTTTTCTGGGCGTCAGTTCCGGCGCCTTCGCCCAATCGGCGAACGAGGCCGCCGGCCTGACCGAGGAGCAGGTTCAGACCATCGTGCGCGATTATCTGCGCGAAAATCCGGAAATCGTCATCGAAGCGATCGAAGCCTACCAGACGAAGCAGCGCCTGGCCGAGCAACAGCACCGGGAACAGGCACTGGCCTCGAAACGCAATCAGATTTTCGAAGACCCGATGGCCCCGACCAACGGCGTCACGGACGCGGATGTCACGCTTGTCGAGTTCTTCGATTACCAGTGCGGCTATTGCAAAAAAGTGTTCCCGGACATCCTCGCCATCATGGAAAGCGACAAGAAACTTCGCGTCGTCTTCAAGGAATTGCCGATCCTGGGTCCGGAATCGGTTATCGCTGCGCGGGGCGCCATTGCTGCCCATAAGCAGGACAAATACATGGCCTACCATCAGGCGCTCATGGATATGCGAGGCAAGCTGACGGAACAGCGCATTCTTCAAGCAGCCGCAGAAGCCGGGTTGGACATGACCCGTCTGGCCAAGGATATGGCTGCCCCGGAAGTCGACGAATACCTGCGATCCAATTTGAAGTTGGCCCAGGAAATCGGCGTTACCGGCACACCCGCCATGTTCGTGGGCAAGCAGTTCATTCCCGGTGCGGTAGACCGTAAGACCTTGATCGATTTGATCGAGGAAGAGCGGAATTCCGCCGGCAAGGCGGGTTAAACCCCTTCCCTCAAATCCTCGAAGTCCTGCCATGCAGTATCCCGAACCTTTGGTGCGCGGCCGTCTTGTCCGCCGCTACAAGCGTTTCCTGTCCGACATTGAGATCAGCGGCCACGGCAACCCCGGCGGCCCCGATAACAAGGTCGACGTGACGGCGCATTGTGCCAATCCGGGGTCGATGCTGGGATTGGCGCAACCGGGCGCGACCGTATGGCTGCTGCCGAACCGCAACCCGACCGCAAAGCTGGACTGGCGCTGGGAACTGACCGATGCCGGCGACAGCCTTGTCTGCATCAATACCGCGCGCGCCAATACGGTCGTGGGCGAGGCGCTGAACGCGGGCGGCATCCCAACGCTCAGCGCGTATACGGGGGTCCGGCCCGAGGTCAAATACGGGACATCCAGCCGTATAGACTTTCTTCTGGAAGAAGACGGTCTTCCCCCTGCCTATGTCGAAGTGAAAAGCGTCACGCTCCGCCGGCCGGACGGTGGCGATCCGACCGCGGCGGAATTTCCGGATTCGGTCACCAAACGCGGGGCCAAGCATCTGGAGGAACTGATGCTGGTGGGCAAGGCCGGCGCCCGTCCGGTCATGTTCTTCCTTGTTCAACGGGGCGACTGCACGCATTTCCGGCCTGCCGCGGATATTGACCCGGCCTATGCCGAAGCCTTGAAACGCGCTGCCGCAGCGGGCGTTGAAATTCTCTGCCATGCGGCCCGGGTTTCGACCGACGGCATCGCTTTGGGGCCGCCGCTACCCCTACATCTTGATTGAATTACCGGCTGGGCGCACTATGTCGGCAAGGAATACGGACGGATTTTGAAATGAATTATGCAGCCAGAAACCAGATAAAATTGCACGACGCCACCGAGTTCGATGCGATGCGCAAGGCTGGACGTTTCGCCGCGGAAGTCCTCGACTACATCACCCCGCATGTGGTCCCGGGCGTCTCGACCGGGCAGTTGGACAAACTCTGCCACGACTATATCGTTGATCACGGCGCCATTCCGGCGCCACTGAACTATCGGGGATTCCCGAAGTCGATCTGCACCAGCATCAATCATGTGGTCTGTCACGGCATCCCCGATGACGCCAAGAAGCTGACGGAAGGCGATTCCCTCAATATCGACGTCACCGTCATCATCGACGGCTGGCATGGCGACACCAGCCGCATGTTCCTTGTCGGCGACAAGGTACCGGTCAAGGCGCGCCGCCTGACGCAAATTACCTACGAATGCATGATGCTGGGCATCCAGGCCGTTAAGCCCGGGGCGACCCTGGGCGATATTGGCTATGCGATTCAGTCCCACGCGGAGGCGCATCGGTTCTCCGTCGTCCGCGACTTCTGCGGCCACGGCATTGGCCGGGTGTTCCACGACACGCCGAGCATCCTGCACTACGGCGAGCCGGGCCAGGGCGCCGTGCTGGAGGAAGGGATGTTCTTCACCGTGGAGCCGATGATCAATGTCGGCACCTGGGATGTGAAAATCCTGCAGGACGGATGGACCGCCGTTACCAAGGACCGGCAACTTTCCGCCCAGTTCGAGCACACGATCGGCGTCACGGCCGACGGCTATGAGATTTTCACCCAATCGCCCAAGGGTTGGCACCAACCGCCCTACACGTGAGGTCCGGCACCATCCTGAAATGACAAGGGCGGCCCAACCTTGTTGAGCCGCCCTTTTCCACTTCGCCTGTCGCCGGTCAGGCCACGTTGGCCACGGCAACTTGGTTCGGGCCGGCCGCCCCCCAGGCCCGGTCCAGGAACATGCGGTTTGTCGGGCTGGTGGGCTTGGCCCCCATCCGCTCGCTGGCCAGCGATACGGCAAGGCCGTGTTGTCCGCCCCGAATAGCCGCTTCGACAAGCGTCAAGCCAAGGATATCGCGCTGGGCATTGCTGCCGCCGAAGTGGTGAGCGACCCCGCGCACGGCATAAAGCTTATCGACGGCCTGTCGATAGTTGCCATTCAGGAACGCCTGCATCGCTTCCGCCGCCGGCAATCCGACATCCGCGGTCATCATGGAGTTCGTGTCAAAGCCCCGCACGGCGTCCCGCATCTTCTCCAGGCACTGCTCCGCCGCGAAGGCCCGATCGGCCGCCGAATGGGCGATGACCGCATGCATGTCGTTAAAGGCGTAGTAACCGCCCATTTCCATCAACTCGTATGTCTTCGACAGTTCCTGCCAGCGGTCACCGACATTGACGCCGCGCAATGTCAACCGCCACAGCAATGCCACCGCATCGACCAGTTCCATCGCTACCGGCGAATTGGCGTTCCGAATGACCTGGTCGTAGAGATCCAGCACACGCGGATAGTCCTCCGTCTCCAATAGATAGAGCGAGAGATGCCACCAGTTGTGATAGCCGAAGAAGCAATCGTCCGACCAATGCTGGGAGGTTGATTCCAGCCACCGTGTCCCTTCAATGTGTCGGCCTTGCATTTCCATGACATGGGCGACCGCGTGAATTGCCCAGGGATCGGCCGGTTCGGAGACCACGGCTTGCCGGCCCGCTTCCTCCGCCCAGTCGTAGGCGCCGGTCTCTTCAAGGCCGAACGCTTTCATGCCCAAAAGATACCCGTAACCTTCGTCCTCCGGGGACCATTGCGGCAGGATTCCCGCCACGCGATCGCGCAGCAATGTCGCATGGCCGTTCAGAAAATCGCACAGATGCGCGAATTGCAGCGCAATGGCATCGCGCGGATAGGCCGCGGCAACCCGCCCATAGATATTTGCGGCGCGATGAAAATCACCGACCGACCAAGCGGCCATGCCGGCGTAGTGACCGCGCTCGCGGTCATTGGCATCGGCCCAGTTCTCTTCGATGGCCTTCATCGCAGTGCGGATTTCGCCCACGCCCGCCGCCTCGGAACTGGTCACGAACAGACCGCCCCGGAAGCAATGCGCCATGACGAAGTCGGGATGCTCCGCAATGACCGCATCGACCATCGCAACGGGGTCACCGAAGAAGCCCCTGAATTTGCGTTGCGCTGCGTTCAGCCCGTCTAACGCGTTTTGATCGTCGAAAGATACCGGCGCACCATAGCAATCCGTTTTCATCCGTCTCATCCTTTCAATTCATGTCTATTCTGATTGGTGTCGGGTGACCGGCAGCGCCTGGATGAAATTCCAGCTGCGCCGCCGTCCGCTTTGATTATTCGAAATTGATTTGTCCGCGTCGGTGCCGATCACCGCCGAAATAGGCGACGGAGACGATCTCCGAACGGTCGATCCCGATGTCTTGCAATGTTCGGTCGCTGCACGCCGTCAACGCGGCGACGGTCCGGCGGGCTCGATGCCAGCGCACCGCTTCCGTCCAACCCCTTCTAACAGCACCGGAAACAAGATTGCCGATATGCAGGGAAGCATTCATACGGTCCCGGTTGTAGAGAATACCGCTGCCCGCGTGGTCAAAAGCCTGCACGGGGAACAGTGTCTGTCTTATCCATTCTGCAAATTCTGTTTTCAGCATTTCAAACCTCCTTGCGATTAACCGGCCTACATTTGCCGGTGCCCGCCCACCCAAAAATTGTGTTGATCGTTTCGATGCGCCGACTATTCACATACCCCGTTAGCCAAACGTCCGTTGTGCCGTCACAAAATTTTCATCCACCGTGAAAACCTGTCAAAAAACCGTCAAAAGTTCGGTAAAACGTGTATTCTAGGAAAAATTCAATTGGAAACGGTCATGTGGGGCTTGGGGGCATGAGCGTGATTCTGCACTTGGATCTGCTGGGCGGCTATCGCGCCTCTGTCGGCCCTGAGGGGCCGCCGATCGACTTCCCCACAAAGAAGTCGGCGCTTTTGCTTGCCCCCATCGTGATCGACCAACCGGCCCCGTCCCGCGACCGGCTCGCCGCCCTTCTTTGGAGCGACCGCCAGGAACAGCAAGGCCGTGGGTCTTTGCGGCAAGCGATCTTCACGATGCGCACCACCCTGCGGGATGCCGGCGCGCCGGAACCCGTCACGCAGCATGACAGGATATCCATGCCGGCGGGATCGATTGAGTGTGACGTCCTGGCTTTCCGCACAGCAGCACAGGGCTCGACGATCGAGGATCTGGAGAAGGCTCGCCGCCTTTATAAGGGCCCGTTCCTCGGTACCGTCCGCCTGCCTGATCCGGAATTCTCGACTTGGGTGAACGAGACACGTCAAAGACTTTTGCGGGTGGCCGAGGCCGTCGGCGTTGACTTGTCGGACCTGCATCGCGACGCGGGCAACTTTGGCGCCGCCGCCGGCGCGCTGGAATGGGTGCTGTCCCTGGACCCTATCCGCGAGGACATACACCGGGCCCTTATGCGGCTGCATATTGAGGCGGGAAACCGGACACTTGCCTTGCGGCAATACCGGACCTGCGCAGCCGTCCTGGAAGAGGAGCTCGGCGTCTCACCAGATTTTGAAACGCAGTCGCTGTATGACGCCATAACCAACGGCACGTTGACCGCGCCTCTCCAAAGGCCCGCGCCTTCGCCCGTTTCGGCGCCTGATACGGGGGACAAGCCTTTGGCGCCGCCCATCGGTAGGGAGGCTGACCCGGTTCGCCCGATTTTCCCAATGGTTGCCGTCCTGCCCTTTGCCCTGCTGTCGGACGTTCCGGAGGCCGCACGCCTGGGCGAAGGGTTGTTCGAAGACCTGACATCGGACCTGCCGAAATTCCATCAGGTCAGATGCAAGACCCGGAATGCAGCCCTATCCGCCGTCGAAAGCGGTATTCCGCGCAACACGGTCGGCGCGGCAATCGCGGCCGACTTTGTCGTGGACGGAAGCATCCGGGCGTCCGGCAACCGCGTCCGTGTGAACGCGCAACTTGTCGATGTCGCCAGCGGCGTTCAGGTCTGGTCGGATCGTTACACCGTCGACATGGAGGACATATTCGACACCCAAGACAAGCTGACGCAGCGCATTATCGTGGCCGTGACGAACCAGTTGAAGCACGAAATGCTGGCGCGGGCGCAGCGCAAAGCCGACGCGGATCGGACACCCTATGACTGCTGGCTCATCGGATTTGCTTTACTGTTGACGGGATCGGAGGACCATACACGCCAAGCCAAAAAACTGTTCGAGCAAGCCTTGGCAATCGACCCCTACTACGCCAGGGGACATTGCGGCCTGTCGCTCGCCCATTTTAACGAATGGGGCGCACATGCCTGGCCGAAATGGGACGACGCCATCGAAAAGGCCTATGCACACGCGGAAGAGGCGGTCAGGCTCTCGGAAGCCGACCATGTCGGGCAATGCTTGCTGGGCCGTATTCATGTCTATCGCCGTGAATACGACCGAGGCCACCGCTATTTGGAACGATCCTATGCGCTGAATCCGTACGGGACCGACATGCTGGCAAAGGCGGCGTTATCCTGGAGTTTTCTGGGCGACCATGAAAGAGCGCAAGACCTGGCCGCCCGGGCCATCGAACTACACCCCTCGCCACCCGACTGGTACTACGGCGGCATCGCCCTCAGCCATTTCATGACCGGCAAGACGGCCGAGGCGCGTAAGATTCGGGAGAAATCACCAAACGCCTATCCGGACACTCTAGCCTTCATCGCGGCCGGTTATGCCCTTGAAGGCGATGCAGTTCGCGCCAAGGCTCACGCCGCCAGGTTCCACGCGGAATTCTCTGTCAGGGTCTTGGGTGGACGGGAACCAATGCCTGGGGAAATCATGGATTGGATTAGGCACGCGAACCCATTCCGCCTGGACCAGGATATACGCCTCATTGAAGAGGCCATGGCCGCGGCCGGTATCGGGGAAAAGTCATGACCTGACACAGACCGAGGACGCCGCCGTCGGCGATATCACGCGGGCTGGCGTTTCATCGACTGCGGTTCGGGCTTAGGGTCATCGTTTGGAATGCGTTTGAGATCGTCCCAGTCGATGGGTTTGGACCGGACATCGTCAATTCCCCTCTATCGATAGGCATCGACGCTTGCGGTCATCACGTCGGCAGTGAAGGCGATGAATTTGCCCTCGCGCCTGTCGGCTTCAATAACCTTGGCCAGAACTTCCGTCCCATCGAATTTCAGCATATGGGGGTCGAGCAGAACCGCATCGTAGGTATTGTCCATCAGTTTCTCGATGGCTTCCCGTGCATCGATTGCGTAGATGCTAAGGCTGTTTTTCCCCTCAAGAATTGTGATCCGATGTCCACGGTATTTCTGAATGGTAGCGTCGATTGTAATCAGAGGGGGTCACTATTGGCGTCATCGTCGTCCACTGAGGCGTCTAACGTCCGGCATTGCCACGACCGCGTCCACGAAGCGCTCTGTGGTCGCGGAGGCGTATTTGGGGTTTCTACAAAGCAAGGCGCCGCGAATTTGGAACACAATCCGCTTCGATATCCGCCTTTCCCCTTGGCTCCGTTCGTTCCCGCACATGGTGAGAGCGTGGCCGGTGACCCTCATCGCCAAATTTCAAGACCCCAAGCCACGGCATGCTATGTGAGTTTTTCAAATATTAAATTGAAGCAACATCTTGCCAAAAATGTCGGGCCGGGCGCGGACATGGATGACACACACCGCCCGACAGGTACTATGGAAGGCCCACCCTCTTCCCGCTAGTGACGGGCAGGTGAGACAATTTTCAGTTGGTCAAGGCTGGGATGGTCAAGGCTGGGATG
>CAYGKA010000014.1:0-26857 GCA_964350445.1 uncultured Flavobacteriaceae bacterium | reverse complement strand
TGGTCAAGGCTGGGATGGTCAAGGCTGGGATGAATATCGCAGGAATAAGGTTCGGAGCATGAGCGGAAGCCCGTCGCCAGGGGATGGTTCAAAGCCAAGAACAGCATCTCCGACACCTCACTATGCTGGCCACCGCGGACGGTTGCGGGAGCGTTTCCTGCGCGATCTCGGCGCCTCTATGGAAGACTACGAGATATTGGAGATGCTTCTGGCCCTTGCATTGCCACGGGTGGACACGAAACCGATCGCCAAAGACCTGCTTGCCCGGTTCGGAAGCTTCGCCGCGGTGATTACCGCCGATCCGGTGGACCTTGCCAAAACCAAGGGGATCAAGGAAGCGGCGGTGGCGCCGATCAAGCTAGTGCAGACGGCTGCCCTGCGGTTGGCCCGGCAACAGGTGATGGAACAGCCTGTAATCTCGTCCTGGGACAATCTTATCAGCTATCTGCACATCGCCATGTCGCGGGAGAAGGTCGAACATCTGCGCCTGTTGTTCCTGGACAACAAGAACCGGCTGATCGCCGACGAGGTTCAACAGCGAGGCACCGTCAATCACACGCCGCTTTATCCGCGGGAAGTGATGAAAAGGGCGCTGGACCTGCACGCCTCGGCCCTCATCCTGGTTCACAATCATCCAAGCGGAGACCCCACACCGAGCGCCGACGACATCCACATGACCAACGAAATTCGCGACGCCGCGGACAAGCTCGGCATCCGCCTGCACGATCACATCATCATCGGCCGGAACACGCAGACCAGCTTCAAAGCCGAAGGATTGCTCTAGGCGGACCGAAACCCGCCCGTCATCGGTGCTCGTCCCACACAGCCTCTATTGAAGATAGTCGGGGCTTTCCTTCGCCAGCATGCGGCACAGAACCTTCCAATGGCTCTCGGCATAATCCGGCTGTTGTTCGCGGATCGCCTGGGCTGTCGATTCAACCACCTTTTCCGGAATCGGCTTCAGCGGCCTGCCGGTCGATTCCGCGATGACCTGAACCTTAGCCGCTTTTTCCAGGAAGTAGAGGTCGTCGAAGGCGATGCCGACGGTCGGCCCGGCGCAGATCACGCCATGGTTAGCCATCACCATCGTCGTGTTGTTACCGAGCTTGGACGCCATCCGCGAGCCTTCGTCATCGTCATCGCCAAGGCCGTTATAGTCGTCGTCATAGGCAATTCGGTTGTAGAACCGGATGGCATTCTGGCTGACCATTTCCAACCGCCCGCCCTCAGTGCTGGCAAGCGCGGTGATATAGGGCATATGCGTGTGCATGATCGCCTTTGCATGCGGGTTCATCCGGTGCATCGCACGGTGAATGTAGAAGGCCGTGGCTTCAATGGTGTGATCGCCCTCCAGGACATTTCCGTCGCCGTCAATGACCAGAACGTCGCTCGCCTTCACTTCCGACCAATGCACTTCCCACGGATTGATCAGATAGCGGTCTTCGCCGACTTCCATGCTGAAATGGTTGTCGATCCCTTCATGCAGGTCGTATTTTGCCGCCCAGCGCAAGGCCGCGGCAAGGTTTTGGCGTTCTTCCTGATACTGCATTGCGTCACCCTTCCTGATATCAGCCGACGACACCACATCCCGCGGATTGCCGTCCGGACCCGTCTATTCCAGCGCAGCCTAAGGCCAGCCCGCAGTTTCGCCAAGAAGTCCCCCGGCACAAGCGTTTTGCCAACACCGCAACACGGTGGCATAACGCGGCCAATTCAATTCACTCGCCGCAAAGACTTTCAAGCCCGTCGGAAAGGGTCGCCGCCATGATACCTCGCTACTCCCGCCCGGAAATGACGCAGATTTGGGAGCCGGCCAACAAGTTCCGCCTTTGGTTCCTGATCGAGGCGCACGCCTGCGACGCCCAGGCCGAACTCGGTGTCATCCCGAAGGAGGCCGCGGCTGCCGTCTGGGCCGGCGGCGACAAGCCCTATACGGAAGAACGCATCGCCCGTATCGACGAGATCGAACGCGAAACCAAGCACGACGTCATCGCCTTTACGACCGAATTGGCCGACCAGGTCGGAGAGATGTCCCGTTTCGTGCATCAGGGCATGACCTCCTCGGACGTTCTGGACACCTGCTTCAATCTACAACTCACGCAGGCCACCGACATCCTTTTGGCCGATATGGACCGCGTGCTTAACGCCCTGAAAAAGCGGGCGGAAGAGCATAAATACACGCCGACGATCGGGCGCAGCCATGGGATCCACGCGGAACCGGTGACCTTCGGTCTGAAGCTTGCGAAGCATTATGCTGAATTCGCCCGCGGCAAGGCACGGCTTGAAAACGCGCGCGCGGAAATCGCAACCTGCGCAATTTCCGGCGCCGTCGGGACCTTCGCCAATATCGACCCGTTCGTCGAAGAATACGTCGCCGGTAAACTGGCCTTGGCGCCGGAGCCGATCTCGACCCAGGTTATCCCGCGTGACCGGCATGCGGCTTTCTTCAGCGCCTTGGCCATCATCGCGAGTTCGGTCGAAAATATCGCCGTGGAAGTCCGGCACCTGCAACGAACGGAATTGCGGGAAGCCGAAGAGTTTTTCTCAAAGGGCCAAAAGGGGTCCAGCGCCATGCCGCACAAGCGCAATCCGGTCCTGTCGGAGAACCTGACGGGATTGGCGCGCATCGTGCGGTCCGCCGTGATCCCCGCTCTTGAGAACGTCGCCCTGTGGCACGAGCGGGATATCTCCCATTCCTCCGTCGAGCGGATGATCGGTCCAGATGCGACCGTCACCCTGGATTTCGCCCTGAATCGCTTGGCCGGGATGGTCGAAAACATGGTCGTTTATTCGGACCGTATGCTCGAGAATCTGGAATCCTTGGGCGGCTTGCACAATTCGCAACGGATTCTGCTGGCGCTGACCCAAGCTGGCGCAAGCCGAGAGGATGCCTACCGGCTGGTCCAGAAGAATGCTATGGAGAGTTGGCAGAAAGGGCAGCCCTTGCAGGCGCTTGCCGTTGAAGATGCAGACATCCGGGCGCATTTGAGCGAAGATGAGATCAATGCGCTGTTCGATCTGGACTATCACACCAAGCATGTGGAAACGATTTTCAAGCGTGTTTTCGGCTAAATCGGGTATCCGCACGACGCTTCGATTCCTGAAGACCGCGGCCTTGTCGGCGGCGGTGGCGGCGTGCTGGACGTCGCTGCCGGCGCCGACGCTCGCCCAAACCCAGGGTCAGAGCCAGGACGACCTCGTCAATCAGGTCGACGAAGTAACGCGCCGCATTCAGACGGACCCATTCATCCGGCTGCGCTTTGTGGCGCTGGCGCTGGAGACCCCGGATGAGCAAGGCCAAGCCTTGAACGGTATCGTGCGCGCCCAGATCGCACGCGGAAATATCGAAGACGCTTTGAAGGAGCTGAAAAGGATCGAGGACCCGCTGTGGCGCGCGCGGTCCCTCGCGGCGGTCGGCGATTATTATGAAACACTGGGAGAATCGGAAAAGGCGCTCGATTTCCTTGCTCAAGGGGTCGACACCGTCCTCACAACAGGCGAGATCGATATCGGCGGCGCCGACCTGTTACGGGTCATCGCCAAGAAACAGGCGAAACTCGGCCAATTGAAGGCAGCCATCGCGTCGGCGGAACGGATTCCGGATCCTCTTGAGCGCGTCCGGAGCCTGCAGCAGGCGGCATCCGCGTCCTTCGAGGATGCTAACGGCAATCCGACAGCCCTGAGCAATGCGAAGAGCGTTCTGACCGCCGCCTTCCAGCAAGCCGAGAAAATCGGCAATCCCGACAACAAGACACCGCATCTTTTCATCGATATCGGCGAAGCGCAGGCATCCATCGGCGACGAAGCAGGCGCCCAGAAGACCTTCCGCCGAGCACGCGAGTTGATCGAAAACGGCGGCCGGGAAGGCCGCGACCGGGCCTATGCCCGCTTGGCCGGATCGATGATTTTCGCCGGCCAGTTGGAAGAGGCGATGGAAGTGATGCGCCAAGTGGAGGAAGGCCCCCAGCAGGTCCGCGGCGTAAGTTCGGTGGCCCGCGCGCTGGCCGACCAGGGCAATGTCGACGCCGCCGTGCCGCTTTTCACCTTGGCCATGGAAGCAGCAAGCACAATCGACAATCCGGAAGTGCGGAATTCTGCGCTGTCCTTCATGGTGCGGGAGCAGACCCGCGTCGGCCGGTTGGCGGACGCCTTCACGACCGCCGGCGGCATAGATGACCGGCAGGCCCAGTCGCGCGCCCTTATGGGCATGGCCGAAGAACTGATGAAGCAGAACAATCCGGACGCCGCCTTGGTCCTTGTCGACTACATCCCTTATGTCAGCATGCGGTCACAGATTTTCGCCAAAGTCGCCGTCATGCGCGGAGAGGCCGGTAACGACAAGGAAGCCGCGACGTTGATTGCCCGCGCCTTTGAGCCGACGGGTTTCGAGGCGCAACCCGAATTCATCCCCGAAGCGATCGAACTGGTATTGGAGGCCCACCTGAAGGTCGGTGTTCCCGAGAACGACCATTTGGTTTTCGGGGAGGTCCGCAAACTCGCCGACCTGATCGACGATGAGGTGATCCGTGTCGGGGCGATGTCTCACCTGGCGGCGGCGGAGGCGCAGCGCGGCGAATTCGAACGCGCGAACAGAACGCTGAGCAGCGCTTGGCGCAACGCCTGGCTGAACAGGACGGACCCTCATTTCCCGAGGGTGCTTGCCGATATCGTCAAAGGTCAGATCGCCATCGGCGATGTTCTTGCGGCCTTTGACACGGCCGCCCGCATTCCGCTGCCCGACGACGATGCATTGAATGACCGGACGCCCTCCGGCAATTTCCGTGCGCCACGCTTCGCATCCCTGACGCGGGTGGCCATCGCTGCCGCGAAGTCGGGCGAAGTGGACTTGGCGATCCGTGCCGCGCGCGAAATGGAACACCCGCCGGCCCGCGCGGCGGGCCTCGCCGCCGTCGCCGTCGCCATTGCCGAAGAGGAGATCGGCGTTTTCAGCGACACGGACTCGGATACGGACAGAGAACGGGATGAGGAATCGTCCAGCAGCGGGTTCGGTAGCGAACCGGTTCAGAATTGATCCGCCCGGACATGAACCGGGAGCTGCCCCGCCATATTATGCTTTCCTTGCTCAAACGCGCGGAACCGTCTACCAACCGGCCCGCACAATCACGGAAGTGGATGCGGCGGCCTCAAGACGCGGACGGCGTAGCGAAGTATGAGCGATAAAACCAGACGATATCTGTGGACCCTGATCAAATTCGGGATCACTGCCGGTTTGCTCTACTACATCTCCCAGAAGATCGAGTTCGCGCAGTCCCTTGATCTACTGACCGCGGCCCAACCTTGGGCGATCCTGACCGCAGTCCTGATGGTGACAGGCCAGCAATTCATCATCGCGCTGCGTTGGCGGTTTCTGAACGGCATGAAGGGGGACAGCCCCGCCTATCCGCTGTTTTTCCGATGGACGATGGAAGGCCTGTTCTTCAACCAAGCTCTGCCTTCTTCCGTCGGTGGGGACGCGATCCGGATTTTTAGGCTGGCTCGCGACGGATTCGTCGGCACGACACGTGCGGTCTCCAGCGTGCTGCTTGACCGCGCCTTCGGATTGCTGGGGGTCGTGCTGATCGCCGCCGCCTTCCTGCCCACGATGTTCCACCTGATCACCGACCCGGTCATGCAACAAGGCGTCATTCTGCTGCTGGCGGCCGGGCTCGGCGGGTTTTGTCTGTTCCTGGTACTCGATGCCTTGCCCCTCGCGGTTCGCCGCTGGAAGGTCGTGGCGGAACTGCTCAACATGTCGAAACAGGCGCGGCACGTCATTCTAAACCCGTCCTTACTCATGAAGGTCGGATTGTCCACCGCGGTTGGGCAGATCCTTGCCCTCTCCTCCTTCTACATCCTGGCACTCGGTATCGGCGTCGAAGTCAGTTATGCGGTCACCATGGCTGTATTGCCGGTCGCGATCCTGATCGCGACCATACCGGTGACCATCGCGGGCTGGGGCCTGCGCGAAGGCGTCCTGGTGTTGGCACTCTCCTACGCGTCGGTTTCCGAACCGGAAGCCCTCGCGCTCTCCGTCCTTTTCGGGCTCGTGCAGATCGTCGTGGGGTTGCCCGGCGGCCTGTTTTGGCTTATGGCCCGCAAGCGAGCAGAACAGCCACAAACGCAATTCCCGGACCCAGCAGTATGACAAACGGTACAGCCGGCATACCCTTATCGCCGCGGAAACGCGCCATTCGCGATTATGCCGACGACATCGCCAAGATTCGCGATCATTGGATCGACCGGAACAGCCCGTTTCACGACGCGGATTTGGCCTATTTGAAATTCGTCATCCCCGAAGGGGCGCGGGTTCTGGAACTGGGTTGCGGCACGGGCCGAACGCTGTCGCGGCTGAAACCTTCCCTCGGTGTGGGCGTCGATTTCTCGGAAGAAATGATCGAAGTCGCGAAGGCAAAGCACCCGGAACTGACCTTCCATACCGGTGATGTCGAAGCGCTTGCCGGCAATAGGAACGTAAAGGGTACCTTCGATTTCATCCTGCTTTCCGACACCATCGGCTATTTGGACGATTGCGAGGAGACCTTCAAATCCCTGCACCGTCTGTGCGACGCGAACACGCGGATCGTCGTGTCCTACTACTCCCATCTCTGGGAACCGGCGCTGAAGCTGATCGAGATGATGGGTCTCCGCATGCCGCAGCCGGAGGTCAATTATCTTGGCCACCTGGACATCGCCAACCTGCTGAAATTGGCCGATTTCGAGGTCATCCGGCATGAATGGCGCCAATTGGTGCCGCATCACTTGCTGGGCATCGGGACCGCATTGAACCGCTTCATCGGCACCCTGCCCGGTATTCGCCGGTTGTGTCTGCGCCACTATCTCGTCGCCCGGTCAGAGCGCCACGCGAAACGCCGGAATCTAAGCGCGACGGTTCTGGTTCCGTGCCGCAACGAAAAAGGCAATATCGAGAACGCCGTGAAACGTCTGCCGCGTTTCGCCGACGATATCGAGGTGATCTATGTCGAGGGCAATTCCTCGGACGGAACCTACGAGGAATGCGAAAGGGTACGGGACGCCTACAAGGACGAATGGGACATCAAGGTCTTCAAACAGGCCGGCAAAGGCAAGGGCGACGCTGTGCGCAAGGGCTTCGACGAAGCGCGCGGCGACGTGTTGATGATCCTGGATGCGGACTTGACCATGCCGCCCGAGGAACTGCCGAAATACTATGACGCGATCGCGCGGGGCAAAGGCGAGTTCATCAACGGCACACGCCTTGTCTATCCCATGGAAAACGGCGCGATGCGGTTCCTGAATTATTGGGCCAACCGCACCTTCGCGCTCATCTTCTCCTACCTTCTGAACCAGCGTTTCACCGATACGCTGTGCGGCACGAAGGTGATCACGAAGAAGGACTACGAGCACTTGATCGCCAACCGGTCCTATTTCGGCGACTTCGACCCGTTCGGCGATTTCGACCTGATCTTCGGCGCCGCCAAGCTGAACCTGAAGATCGTGGAAATCCCCGTCCGCTATGCCGACCGCACCTACGGGTCGCCGCAGATCTCCCGCTTCCGCGACGGCTGGCTGCTGCTGAAGATGGTCGTCTTCGCCTGGCGGAAATTGAAAGCCTTCTGATCCATGTCCACCGTCGATCCGCGGCTGGCGGAACACCGCCGTGTCTGGGAACGCAAAGCGGCCTTGCGCGCCGTGTACGGCGACTATTACCGGCGTATGCTGACGGCCCTGCCCGACGGCGGACGGTATCTGGAGGTCGGGTCCGGGTCCGGCAACCTGCGCGACGCCAAACCGGATGCCGACGTCACCACCATCGACATCCTGCCGACGCCCTGGGTCGATGTTTGCGCTGACGCACAGACCCTGCCCTTTGCCGACGACACGTTCGATGGCATCACCATGCTGGACGTGCTTCACCATATCGAACATCCGCGCGCCTTCTTCGCCGAAGCGCTGCGGGTCCTGAAACCGGGTGGACGGCTGGCGATGATCGAACCCGGCATCACGCCGGTCAGCTGGCTGTTCTACAATTACCTGCACGAAGAACCGGTCGACATGTCGGCCGATCCGCTTGGACCGGTGGAGGCAAAGCCCGACCCGGACAAGGATCCCTTCGATTCCAATCAGGGTATCCCGACGCTTTTGTTCAAGCGCCAGGAACACAGGATCGCCTTTGCCGAAGCCTTCCCCCGCTTCACCCTGGTCGATCGCCAATGGCTGAGCCTTTTCGCCTATCCGCTGACCGGCGGTTTTAAGTCCTGGTCCTTGATTTCCGCCGGACTGGCCGAAAAACTGATCCGGTTAGAAGAAAACCTGATGCCGTTCATAGGCTCGATCATGGCATTCCGTCTTATGATCGTATTGGAAAAGCGGGCGCTCAAACGGTCCTAATGGTCCACATGGGACCCTTTCAATTGGCCCTACCACATTGCCCGTTGAGGGCTTATGTATAAGTCCAATTTTGGACAACCATGACGCGTCCCATGACAAACCTGAGCATCAACCTGAACAAGATAGCCTTGCTGCGGAACCAGCGGCATGTGGGCTATCCGAGCGTCACCAAGGCCGCGGAAACGGTTATCGCGGCCGGCGCGCATGGCGTTACGGTCCACCCGCGGCCGGACGAACGGCATATTCGGAAGTCGGATGTCTACGAGCTGGCTGAGCTTCTGAAGGCCCATCCGGGCATCGAGTACAATATCGAGGGCAATCCTTATCCGGATTACATGCAGCTCTGCCGCGACGTGCGTCCGACCCAGGCGACCCTGGTGCCGGATGCGCCCGATGTCGCGACCTCGGACGACGGATGGGATGTCTTCGCTGAGGCGGAACGCCTGCGCCCGATCATCGGCGAATTGCAGTCCATGGGCTGCCGCGTGTCCTTGTTCATGAACCCCGACCCCGACGCCATGGCCCAAGTCGCCAATCTCGGCGCCGACCGGATCGAACTCTATACCGGGCCCTGGGCGGATGCCTTCGGCACCCCGGCGCAGGGGGAAATCCTGGCGCAGTACAGCGAAAGCGTGTCGGCTGCCCTTTCGGAAGGCCTGAAAATCAATGCCGGGCACGATTTGACGACAGCGAACCTACCCCTTTTCAAGGCGGGTTTGGCGCAATTGGATGAGGTCTCGATCGGCCATGCTTTCACGTCCGATGCCTTGTGGATCGGCATGGAAGCATCGGTCAAAGGCTTCCTTCAGGCCCTCGGCACCTGACCTCTGTGATCTTGCCGCCGGCCCGCGCGCGTACCATCCTTTAAGGCCATCCTTTGGGGAAGAAGAGCGCCATGCTTCGTGAATTTGCCGAAACCTTACGCAGCGGCACCAAGGCGTCCCGGGCCAAACGGGGCGGACTGGGCCCTGCCTATGCCTTGAGCCAGGCAGCGCGCACGGCATGGTTCGCCGGCCAATACGTCCTTGCCGCGCGGATCAGCCCGCCACCGAACGGCCCGCTGCCGACACAGCGCATTCCCGGATGGAGCCATATCCTGAAGGATCTCGCCGCACTCTATCGCCGGGACTGGCGGAATATCCGCGCCGGCCTGTATCGCCCGCCCGCCGATCTTGCCCCGCGCCCATCCGCGGTGCTGCGCAATTCGCGCGCGTTCCTGGTCGATTTGCCGAAGGTCGCCCAGCGGCGTCGGCGTGACGAGAACAGCGAAGTACTTACCACCGCCCGGAAAGAGAGCTATCCGCGCTACTATCTGCAAAACTTCCACTACCAGACGGACGGCTGGTTTTCCGAGGAATCGGCGGAAGCCTACGATCATCAGGTAGAGGTTCTGTTCACCGGCGGCGCTGACGCCATGCGCCGCCAAGCCCTGCCGGCGATCCGCGCGGCGGTCGAAGCCCATGATGGCGGCAAACCGGTCGAAATGATCGATGTCGCCTGCGGAACGGGACGGTTCCTGAGAGAGGTTTTGCGGAACCATAAGTCCGTTTCCGCAACCGGTCTGGACCTGAGCCGCCCTTATCTTCGCAAGGCGCAACGCGGGTTGACGCAATTTCCGGAGACCCGTTTCCTGGAAGCCAATGCGGAAGACATCCCCGCCAAGGACGGCAGTTACGACATCGCAACCTGTATTTATCTGTTCCACGAACTGCCAAAAAAAGTACGCCGGGTGGTCGCCGCCGAAATCGCGCGGGTGCTGAAGCCGGGCGGCGTTCTGGTATTCGTGGACTCGGTCCAGACCGGAGATCATCCGCCTTATGACGCGTTGCTGCAGCGGTTCCCCATGGCCTTTTACGAGCCCTATTACACCAACTATCTGGAGGACGATCTGGAAACCATATTCGAAGAAGCCGGCTTCACGGTCGAAGCGATCGACCGTGCATTCTTCAGCCGCGTGATGGTGTTGAGGCGCGACGCATGAAAGTCGTCATCCGCGAGGCGCGCCCGGACGACCGGGATTTCCTGGTCGAATTCAACCTTGCCCTCAATATTCACGAATACGAGATGCGCAAGGACCGGGACACGACGTTGGAAGGATCCGAGGCGCACCTAAAATCGCTCGAGACGGAGATACGCCAACACGGCGGCTTCATCCTGATCGCCGAAATCGACCGCAACCCCGTAGGTTTCCTGATCGGCATCCGCGAGGTCGAACCCGGCCATTTCGTCGTTGAGGAGGAAAGGTCGTACGGCTGCATCACCGACCTTTACGTGACGGAAAAAGCGCGCGGGAATGGCGTTTCCCGCGCCTTGACAGACAAGGCATTCCGGCTGTTCCGCGCCATGGGGTTGAACCGGGCCCTCGTAACCGGCCTGGCGAGCAACCCTCTCGCCGAGGCGGCCTATCCCGCCTTGGGATTCAAGCTTCTCTACAACACCTACGAAATGCGGCTCGACGACTGAGCCGCATTCCCCTGGTCACGCCTGGCAGCGCGCGATCACTTTGCGCAAGAAGCCCTCGCATTGACGCACCTGGTCGATCTCGATGAATTCGTTCGGCTGGTGTGCCTGGTCGATCGATCCCGGCCCGCAGACGACGACGGACATGCCCGCTTGCTGGAACTGGCCCGCTTCCGTGCCATAAGGAACATAGGTCGTGTCATTGTCGCCGGTGATCGCCCGGACGAATGCTTCGGCTTCCGAATCCAGTTCCTCACGCAGGCCGACAACCGCGTTTTCGGTCACGGTTTCGATGCCTGTATTGGGATCGACAGCGTGCATTTCCGGCAGGATTTCGGCGGTATACCATTCCTCGAACTCGCGTTGCAGATCGGCTGGATCGTCCGTCGGCAGGTTCCGGATGTCGCAGACGAACTCGAATTTCCGAGAGATGATGTTCGGCGCCGTGCCCCCATTGGCCACGCCGACATGGATGGTCGTATAGGGCGGCGGGAAACGGCTGGACGTATCGGCGTTGTCGCGCAGGCGCTTGGCCATTTCGTCCAGTTTCGCGATCAACCGGGCGCCGGTCATCACCGCGCTGACGCCGCGATGGGTCTGGCTTGAATGCGCTTCCTTGCCGGTGACCGTGACGCGGAAGAACCACATGCCCTTATGGGCGGAAACAACGCGCATGTCGGTCGGCTCACCCACGATGACCAATGCCGGTTTGGGCAGCGCCGCTCCCAGTTCGGCGATCATGCCGGGCGCGCCCAGGCAACCGACCTCTTCGTCGTAGGACAGGCAGAAATGAAGCGGGCGTTTCAGAGGCTTTGACACCATTTCCGGCACCAGAGCGAGCGCCGTGGCGGAGAACGCCTTCATATCGCAGGTGCCACGGCCGTAAAGACGGCTGCCCTTCTCCACCAATTCAAAAGGATTGGTATCCCAGGGCTGCCCGATGACGGGCACCACATCGGTATGGCCGGAAAGCGCGACGCCGCCGGTCGTCGACGGGCCGACCGTCGCGAAAAGATTTGCCTTCGTGCCGTCCTCGTTCGGCAGCACCTGGGCCTCGATACCGTACCCGGCGAGATAGTCCTTAACGAACCCGATGAGTTCGAGGTTCGAATAGGCCGAGGTCGTGTCGTAGGACACCAACTTTTCCAGCATTTCGATCGGCGTATAGGTTTCGGCCATGGTCGGATCTACTCCCAAAATGTATTGGTCAAACTTTCCAGAAACGCGGTGACAGCAGGATCAGCACCGTGAAGATTTCAAGCCGCCCGATCAACATGCCGAACGCCAGCACCCATTTCGCGGCATCCGGCAGCGTCGAGAAATTGCCGATCGGCCCGATGATCGGTCCCAGACCCGGACCGACATTGGCGATCGCCGTCGCGGCGCCGCTTGTCGCCGTGATGAAATCCAATCCGATCAAGCCCAGCGCCAAGGCAAGAAGCATGAACAGGATCATGAACAGGAAGAAGAAGCTCATCACCGACTCGGCCACCGTGTCGGGTATCGGTTTGCCGTTATAGTAAGCGATGAAGACACCATGCGGCTGCAACAGGCGGCGGAACTGCATCCTGGCCGTCTGTATTAGGACTTGGAAACGGAAGACCTTGATGCCGCAGGTCGTGGAACCGGCGCATCCGCCGATGAACATCAGCATGAAGAACATCGGCATCGCCAATGCCCCCCATAGCGCGAAATCGTCGGTCGCATAACCGGTGCCGGTCATGACGGACGTAATGTTGAACATCGCCATCCTGATGGCGCGGAGAAGCTCCCATTCTTCGACCCGCCACAGGTAGAGGATCATCACCAGGATACTGAAGCCCAGGATCGACAGGAACCAGCGCACCTGGGAATCCCTGAACAGATCGGTCAACTGGCCGCGGATAGCTTGGAAATACAGCAGGAAGGGAAGGGACCCGGCGATCATGAAGACTGTCGCGATCAGGTCGATCCAAGCGTTTTGATAGAAACCGATCGATGAATCGCGTGTCGAATATCCGCCGGTCGCAACCGTCGTCATTGCGTGATTGATGGCTTCGAACCCGGCCATGCCGGCGACGAAATAAAGCACGCCGCACACGGCGGTCATGAAAAGATAGATGCCGCCGATCCAGGCCGCGATCTGGGCCGCGCGCGGCAACGCCTTTTCCATCCGCTCGGCGAATTCCATCCGGAAAAGCTGCATTCCACCGACCTGCAGCATCGGCAGGACGGAAACGGCCATCATGACGATCCCCACGCCGCCCAGCCACTGCAGAAGCGACCGCCAGAGCAGGATGCCCGGGGGCGCATGGTCGAGGCCCAGGATCACCGTCGACCCTGTGGTGGTCAGGCCCGACATGGATTCAAAAAAGGCATCCGTATAGGTGAGGTCCAGATTGGCGAAGGCGAAGGGAATTGCGGCGAAGGCCGGCAGCGCGACCCAGACGAGTGTCGTCAGAACGAAAGCCTGCCGGACGGACAGGGTCCGCGACCGGGCCCTGCAGGTCAGCACCAGCATCATCCCGACGAAGAAGGTCAAGGCGCTGGCGACGGCGAAGACCTGCCAATCGTCGTTCTTTACCGCCAAATCGACGAAGGCGGGCACCAGCATCGCCACCGCCACGGTCGACAGCAGAACCCCAAGAACAAAGAAAATGGGTCGAAAATCAGTCACCGGCCGATTCCAAGCGGTTAGCGGCCATTGGCCGGGACAGGCACGCTCATCATTCACTCCCCTGCGCGGCCGCGATGCGTCCAGCCGTTGCGCCGTCTTGTCCCGATCTTACCCCCGCCCGATACCGGGCCTGCCGTCGCTAGTGCAACTGAATAGGTTGGTGCGGACTATCAAGGGAAAATGGCGGAATAGCCACGTCGAACGCGCTGCCGTCCTCCGCCTCCATCTCATAGCTGCCAAGCATGATGCCCGACGGAGTCGATAGCGGCGTTCCGCTTGTATACTCAAATGATTCCCCAGGCCGCAGCACCGGCTGCTCACCGACCACGCCCGGCCCTCGCACTTCTTCCGTACGGCCCTGCGCGTCGGTGATCCGCCAATGGCGGTTCAGCAGTTGGACGGTCTGCGGGCTGCGGTTTTCGATCGTCACCTGATAGGCCCAGACATAATGATCTTCGCTGGGCTGCGACTGGTCCTCCAGATAAATCGGCTCGACCGATACCTTGATCCCAGCGGTTTCCTGTTCGTACATCAGATGCTCCATGCGCGTTCGCAACAAAAGCGGCGCATACTCCTTGTCATTGTTCGGGGATATTATGATTGCTGGCTGGCTTGTCCAGCATCTTCCATATCGACGATCAGTCCGCCGGCGGCCTTCGCATCCGCAACATCGTGCGTCACGAGCAGGGTCGGCAGCCCGGCTTTTCTGGCGTGATCAAAAACAAAGTGCCGAATTTTGTCCCGCAATGCAGCATCCAACCGTGAGAAAGGCTCATCCAGCAGCAAGGCTTGCGGCTCGGCCAGCAAGGTCCGCATCAAGGCCGCACGGGCCTTCTGGCCGCCGGACAGGGTCGCGGGATCCCTGTTTTCCAACCCTTCCAATTCGGCATCGGCAAGCGCCGCTTCGACACGCCGACGGCGTTCCACCCCTGCAATCGAAACCGGCAACCCGAAGGCGAGGTTTTCACCGACTGTGAGATGTGGAAACAAAAGTGTTTCTTGGAAGAGAATACCGACCTTGCGCTGTTCCGGGCGCAGACCGGCAAGGTTTCGTCCCGCCAGCCGGATCGTCCCCGTGACGCTGAATTGCCGGTCCAAGGTCCCGCAGAGATATGCGAGAATTGTCGATTTTCCCGATCCGCTCGGTCCCATCAGCGTCACGATCCCCCCCGCTGGGACCGTAACGGACAGGTCATGAACGAGGATACGGCCGCCGATCCCTATCCGCAGGTCGGCGATCTCCAGCGCCCCGGTTTGGTTGCTCTTCGTCATCAGGACACGCCCCGCATGCCATGCCGGTTGCGAAACAGCCATGCCGGCACGGCCGCCGCCACAAGGAACGCCAAGAAAGGCAGTACCGATTGCGCGAAGACGAGCATGCCGATCAGGCGCCGGTCCCCGCCGCCCGCGAGGGAGATTGCTTCGGTCGTCAACGTCTCCAGACGGCCGCCGCCCGCAAAGACGGTCGGCAAATATTGGCTGACACTGACCGCGAAACCGACGGCAAAGGCGACTAGGATGGGTTTCAACAGCATCGGCCCCGTCACCCGCCAGAAAACCGCCGTCGGCCGCAAGCCGAGGCAGAGCGCCGTCGTCCGGTATCGGTCATCCATCGCGCGGAAAGGATCGGAAAGCGACAGGAAAACATAGGGCAGGACGAAGAGTAAATGCGCCCAGATCAGCGCGAGCCAGCCACCGTCGATCCCCGCAGCCACCAACAAGACCTGCGCGCCGAAAAGAAAGGCGACCTGGGGCACCAGCAAGGGGATGTAGAGCAGCCACAACGCCCGCGCCGTTGGCTTAAGACCGTCTCGCTTCTCATGCTCCAGGCAGGCGACAGCCAGGATCAGCGCAACCCCTGCGCTGACCAGCGCAACCGTCACCGTCACGCCGCCCAGCCCGGTCAGCGCGTCGGCCCGCCGTCCCCAATTCATAAGGGACCATTCGCCGGGAAGCGCATCGGGAAACCGCCATTGCCGCGCGACAGACCATAGGGCCATGCCCAGAAGGCTGCCCGCACCGAGAACCCACAGCAAGCCGACGCCGGCGAGCGAGACAGCCGCCACCGGCCCGTCGATCGCCAATCTGTCCCCGGCGGAACTCCAGCGCCGACCGAAAACCGCGACAACGATTTCCAAACCGCGCCAGACCGCTATCCCGGCCACCACGACAACCAATTGCGCTATCGCCCCGGCGGCGGCGACGAACTGGTATCCAAGGTCCGGGTCGTTGAACCATCGCAGGATCAGCACGCCGAGCGGCGGACCGGTCGCCGGCGCCAAGACAAGGGCGACATCGATGACCGACAGAGAATAGGCCAGGACCGCGTAAATCGGCAGGCGTAGCTGCGGATAGAGCAAGGGCAGCACGCATTTCAGCCAAGCGGTCGCCGGCCCATAGCCCAGCGTCCGCGCGGTCGTCACGATCTCCCTTTCCCGAACTTGATTCAGCGCAGCGAGCGTCATCAGGAAAAGAAAAGGCGTTTCCTTGACCACAAGCGCCAGGATGAAGACGAGGCCCAGCGGATCGGGCGCCGTGGCCCAGTCCGGCGGCCGTGTGAAACCCGTGGCCCAGGGCGACGCGACGCGCATCGCCCAGCCGCTCGGCGCCAGTAGGAAAAGCATCCCAAGGGCGACCGCCGCGTGGGGTACGGATAGAAGCGGGGACACGAGACGCTGCAGGGCCGTGAAGACCCGGCTGCCACGCCATGCCGACGCAAAACCGATGGCGAGCGCAAAGGATAGCGCCGTGGCGGTAAGGCCCGTCCAAAGGCTGACCCAGACGGATTTCGCGAAGCCGGGATAGTCAAGCAGATGCCGCCACGGATCGAGCGACGCTTCCATGCCGCCAAGTGCGGGCAAATAACCGAAGGCCGGCAGCAGGGCTCCCGCCAGCCCGGCGAGCACGGGCACGAGAAAGACGGCCAATGTCAGCCAGGGCGCGGCAGGCAGCAGTATCACCCGGTCGCTCCTTCACGGGCCGGCGAAACGGTGAATGGCGACACTTTGACCGCCGTTCTCCAGCAAGAGGACGTCAACTGCCGTACCGCTTCAACCAAGCCTCTTCGATCATCACCATCCAACTCGGGTGCGGTTCCGGCAAGGTCTTGCCCAATTCCGCGTCACTCAACGTGGCCACACCTCGGGGCAATGCCTCGAACAACCCACGGTCGGCATCGGTTAGACGATTGATCGACAACACAGTTTGCTCGCCCCAGACTTCCGGATGCGCCTTCCGGGCCTGGGCTTCGGGCGACAGCAGGAAATTCGCCACCGCCATGGCCCCTTCCTTATGGGCCGCGTTGAACGGAATCGCGACGAAATGCGTGTTTCCGATCGTGCCTTGTTCCAACACATAGGTGCGTGCTGTTTCGGGCAGCAGCCCTTCGGCGATCGCTGACGACGCCTCGCCGATATTGAAGGAATAGGTCAGGTCCACCGCCCCGTCGTTCAGCAATTGGCGCTGCGCTGTTCCCGTCTTGGGAAAGTCGCGCCCTTCACGCCACAGATGCGGCGTCAGTTCGTCGAGATAGGCCCAAAGCGGCGCGGTCACGGCGTCGAAATTCTCACCGGCCGGGCTCAACAAATCGACTGGATTCTCAACCAGTTCATAGAGCGCCTGTTTCAGGAAGGTTGTTCCCGTGAAGTCCGGCGGCGCCGGATAGGTCACGCGGCCTGGGTTCGCCTTGGCGTGGTCCAGAACCGCCGCTATCGATTTCGGCGGGTCCGGCACCACGGCGGTGTCATGCACGAAGACCAGTTTGGCCATGCCCCAGGGAGATTCCAGACCGTCGGTCGGAACGGTGAAATCCAGAATGGTCGTCGGCTTGTCTTCGGTGTCCACAAGCTTGAAGTTGGGCAGCCTGTCCGTGAACGGGCCATAGAGCAGGGCGTTGTCCTTCATGGTCTTGAAATTCTCGCCGTTGATCCAGATCAGGTCCACCGACCCGCCGGTGGACCGCCCCGCCGACCGTTCGGCGAGGACCTTGCGAACGGCTTCCGCGGTATCGCCCAGCTTCACGTGGCGCAATGTGATGCCGTATTCTTCAGCGACGCGGTCGCCGACCCAGGCGATATAGTTGTTGTAGACATCGCCGCCGCCCCAGGCATTCCAGAACACCTCCTGGCCCCGTGCCTTTTCCAGCACCGCCTGCCATTGCGGGTCGGCATCCTGGGCCGTGGCCGGATTACCGACGAGCATAAATACGGTTGCAAAGACAGCCAGAAGGCGTCGCATGGTCTTTTACCTCACGTCAGGGTCAAATCGGCTTCCACAGCTTGGAACAGCGGGAAATCCGACGCGACGATACCGGCAAGACCGCCGCCTGTCAGCCCGACGCGAGGGCCAAATCCCTTCGAATCCGGACACGTTTTTTTTACATCAAGTTTTGACCTCGTGATAGTTTTGCCTTAATGGCAACCGGTACCCCGCAAAAAATACCTTGAAACACCGGCGGGGAAACAACGGGAGAAACGCGTATGCAGGTGTGCCTGCGACGACGACGATAGGCCGAACCCGGTTCAATGGAATCGGGTGTGAAGCCTTGCGTCGATGCGGTGCCCGCCCATGGGACTGAACGACATCTCGATCCCACAGCGTTTCAAAACGCGGCAGCACAGCCGCACCCGGAGTTCCAGTCATGAATTTCACCCTATGTGACGAAGCCGCATCGCATGCGGCCGACATCGAAGCCCTGGTCGATATGGCTTTCGGGCCGGCGCGAAAGACCCGGACGGTCTACCAGTTCCGGGACGGCATTCCGCCCGTCCTCAACCTGTGCTTTGTCGCACTATCAAACGACGGAGAGATGTTGGGGTCGATCCGCTTCTGGCCGGTTCGGATGCCCGACGGCAGCCGCGAGGTCATGCTAGGGCCTCTGGCCGTGCTGCCGCATTTACGTGGACAGGGCATCGGCAAGGCGCTGATCGCGCATGGCATCGCCGGGACCCGCGCCGCCGGCTTCGGGGGTGTACTCATCGTCGGGGATCCCGGGTATTATGCGCCATTCGGTTTTCGGGAGGAAAAGGTGACCCATCTGGAACTGCCCGGCCCGGTCGCCCCGCTCACCTTCATGGGGTTGGAATTCGACGATGGCAGCCTGTCCCGCGTTCCTGGGACGGTGACGCCATTCCGGGTAGAGGCTTAACAGGCGGTTTAGGAGTGTCCGTGCCCCCAACTGGTTCCGCAGATCCGCAATCGTCCGACAGTCCGCCACCGGTTGATCCATCGACCGGTCCCGCGGCCTCGACGGGAACAACCGGGCAAGTCCTCAAGCGGCTGGCCCTGTGGTTCGTCCTGTTGGGCGCCTTCATTGCGATCATCACCGCCGTCGTATTGCCCTTGGCCGCAGAGATAACCGTTCGATGGCTGCCGCGGACAGCGGAGATACCGCTCGGCCGCAAGGTGGAAGGCGACGTCTTGAAGCGGTTGCTGGATACGGGGAAAATGCCGAACGGCATTCTTATCTGTAACAACCCGCCGGGTCTCGCCGCTCTCGGCAAACTGTTCGCCGGGTTGAACCAAGGGTTGCCGGACGACATCAATCTGCGCGTCACAGTCATGAAGGCGGATTTCGCCAATGCCATGGCGATGCCGGGCGACCGCATCCTGATTTTCTCCAAACTGTTCGAGTTTACCGACCATCCGAACGCCTTCGCCGGCGTCATCGCCCACGAGTTGGGCCACGTGATCTCACGCGACCCAATCCGCGCGCTGGTCGAACGCGGCAGCGGCACTGTTCTCCTGCGTCTGCTGGTCGGGGAAAAAATCGGCGGGCGAATGGACGACCTGATCAGTCAGAAACTGCTGATCGCCGCGAATACGCGGGACATGGAGCACCGCGCCGACGTGATCGCGCTCGACCTGATGGAAAAGGCGGGCTGGGACAGCACGGCATTCGCCGGGTTTTTCGCGACGCTTCTGCAGCAACATGGGAACGATGCCGACCAGCCGGCCCTGTTCGCGACCCACCCCGCCACAAAGGACCGGATGGACTATGTTCTGAACGCTCGGAAGACCGGCGAGAACCTTGCCCTGACAGACCAGGAATGGGCGGACCTGAAATCGGTCTGTAATCAGACGATCGCGCCCACCATCGTCGCACCGGGATCTTGATGCTTGGCCGGCCTGGCCGGATGCCGAACCCGTTTGATCAGCGGAAAACATTTCTGTATAGAGCGGGTATCGTCGCGGTTTCAGCCGCCTACGGCGCGGGTGTAGTTCAATGGTAGAACGGCAGCTTCCCAAGCTGCATACGGGAGTTCGATTCTCCTCACCCGCTCCAAACGCTCCCTACGAACGGATCAAAAAGTGCTGGTGCTTCGAACCGCTCGGCCAATACTATAACCCTGAGTTGCTTTTCTGTGGGCATGCGGTGCAGGGGAATACGGATGACATCGGACGATCACGGCGGACATCAAGGAACCAGCATCATTCCCGAAGCCGGCAGCGCCGCGACGGCCGGGTACGAGACACCGGACTGTTCCGCAGAAGGCGGCACTGTCTTCGGCATGCTCGTCAAATACGGTGTCCTGACGATCCTGACCCTGGGCATCTATCGGTTTTGGGCGAAGACCCATATCCGCCGGTACTTTTGGAATTCCATACGGTTCTGCGGCGATCGGTTCGAATATCACGGCACGCCGAAGGAGCTGTTCATCGGATTCGTTCTGGTGGTGCTGATCCTGTCCCCCCTCTTCGTCCTGATCAGCCTGTCCGAGACACTGCTGTCGGCCTATGGCGCGCCGGCTTTGTTCGGCATTCAGGTGTTCTATTTCCTGGCCATTGTCGTCCTGACGCATGTCGCGGTTTACCGCATGCAACGCTTTAGGCTGAGCCGGACATCCTGGCGCGGCGTTCGGTTCGGCCTGGATGGCAGCACCTGGGCCTATCTTGGCAAGGCGTTGATGTGGATGGTCGCGACGGTCCTGACTCTCGGCCTGGCCTATCCCTGGATGCGCAACGCTCTGCTCGGATATCGCGTCGAAAACAGCCGCTTCGGAGACGCAAGGTTCCAGTACACGGGAACCGGGGCTGGACTGTTCCGGCAAGCCTGGGCACCGGCGCTGCTGATTTACGTGCCGATAGTCGGCGGGATCGTCAGCGCGGGGATTACCCTGGGGCCGGCCGCGCTGGCGATGCTGGCCGGCGAAAGTGTCCAGGCGGACGCCGATGCCGCCGATGTCTTTTTGCAGGGAAATATATGGCTTGGTCTGGCGCTCGTCGGCGGCGTGCTGGGCCTTAGCTGGTATCGGGTTCGGGAATTCCGGTTCCTACTCTCCAATCTGCATCTGGGTCAGGTGTCCCTGACATCCAAGCTGTCATCCTTCAAGGTCATCCTGCGCGGCATCCTTGTAGCGCTCCTGATCGCTATGGTTGGCGGCGTCATCGTTTTCGGCGTCGGCGCAATCCTTTTCGGCACGATGGCGGGCATTGCCGGGTTTGGCATGTCCGGCGATCCCGGCGCGTTTGTCGGATCGATGTTCGTCGCCTTCATGGGCGCCTATCTCGCCCTGATCGTCACGTTGGTCGTGATCTACAATGCGATTTGGACGACGCTCTTCACCATACCGGTGCTGCGGAAAGCCTGTGACGGACTGGCGGCCACGAATACGGACAGTCTGGAAGAGGTGGCGCAGAGGTCTAACCGAGACCGGTCAATGACCGGCGAAGGGCTTGCGGATGCCCTGGATGTCGGCGCTTTCTGACACATGAACTCATTTTCCGGCGACACTGCATATCGGGGACGGTACTTCGACGGACTATCGGCGAAATCCCTTGATGTCACCTTGATCGACAAGGGCGATGCTCTCGCCGTGTTGAACGCGGGCACGGGCGCCCAACTGGCTCTATGGCCGATGTACCGCATACGGGCCCTGCCGCAACCAGGCAACGCCGGCCGCCTGACCCTGGCCCTCCAGGACAGCATCCACGATCCCGACGCCTATTCTGACGCTCGCCTGACGATCGAGGATGCGGAAACGGCGCGTTGGGTGCGCGACCGGTGCCCCGACCTGGACAAGAAACCGATTTTCGGTTGGCGGGCGGCAAGACCTTACCTGCTCTGGTCCGGCGCCGCCGCGGCGTCGCTCGCCTTCCTGTTCTGGTTCGGCATCCCTATGCTTGCGGGTTTCCTGGTTCAGGTCATCCCCGACCGCGCCCAGATCGCCTTGGGAGAAATCGTCGAAAATCAGATCATCGAGCTTTTCGCGCGCGGCACGAAGCAATCGAAAGACACATTGATATGCCGGAAAGGCGGTGGCCAGGAAGCGCTCGACGCCTTGATGGCGCGGCTTGTTGAGAAGGCTCCGATCCACGTGCCGCTCACCATCACGGTGTTGAATGTCGAGCAGGTCAACGCCCTGGCCCTGCCCGGCGGCCGTATTTTGGTTTTCAACGGGCTTGTGGATTTTGCACAACACCCCAACGCGCTGGCAGGCGTTCTGGCGCATGAACTGGGTCACATTGCGGAACGGCATCCGTTGCAGGGCACGTTGGAGAAAGGCGCGGCCGGCGCCCTGATCGGTTTGCTGTTGGGCGACATTGCCGGCGGCACGGTCATCGCCGCCGGTGTCGAATACGCCACCAGCGCTGCCTATTCCCGCGAAATGGAGGCAGAGGCCGACGATTTCGCTGTCGACGCCATGCAGCGGCAAGGATGGAAGATCGGTCCCTTCGGTGACTTCTTCGAACGCCTCGCCGAGAAGCATCCGGAGGAGGGCGGCGTCATGGCGATGCTGAGCACCCATCCAGCCTCCCAGGAACGGCAACGCACGATCGCCGCCGCGGCCATACCCGACGGCACGAATGCGGTGACCGACGCTGAATGGGCCTCTATCGGCGGGATCTGCGGCCCGTCCGCCCCCTCCCCCGCACCAGACTGACCTGAAGCTGCCGCAAGGCGAGGTCCGCCATGACGCAGGGCTGGCATCCGCGCCCTGGGGTCCGGCCTCATGGGCTCTATTTCATGACAGTTTTGTTACAAAACAATGACAAAGGGCGAAGGCAAGGATACTATTGCGTCTGTTTGATGTTTATTCGGTGGTTACATGGAAACGATTGTAAATATTGTTGGCAGCGTCGCCTTGCTCCTATGGGGTATCAGGATGATGCGAACGGGTGTCACCCGCTCGTTCGGCGGTGAATTGCGACGGGTTTTGTCGCTTTCCGCCAGGAACAGGATCCTGGGTTTCATAACCGGGCTAGGGGCCGCCGCCGCCGTTCAAAGCTCCACCGCGACTGCCATGATCGTTTCATCTTTCGCCGGGCAGGGCCTGATCGCCGGCGTGGCCGCATTGGCCATCGTCTTGGGCGCCGATGTCGGGACGACCATAGTCGTTCAAATTTTATCGTTCGATATCAAATGGATATCACCTCTTTTCCTTGCGGCGGGCGTCTTCGCCTTCTTCGCGAGCGAGAAGACCAAGCACAAGAATCTCGGGCGGATCGCAATTGGTTTCGGTCTTGTGCTGTTGGCGCTCAAGCAAATCGTCCTGTCTTCCGCACCGCTGCGTGAATCGGAGACGGTATCACTTCTTCTGCAACCTCTCAGCTCCGAACCTCTGCTGGCGATCCTGGTCGTCGCCGCGCTGACCTGGTTTTCGCATTCCAGCGTCGCCATCGTCCTGCTGATCGCGTCGTTCGCCGCCACGCAGGTGATCGGCACGCAAGCGGCACTTGTGATGGTTCTGGGCGCCAATCTAGGCGCCGCCTTCACTGCCGTCGTGATGACGCTGCAAAGTCCGGTCGCAAGCCGCCGCGTCACTGTCGGCAACTTTGTCATGCGCGCCTGCGGCGTCTTGATCGCCATCCCCTTGGTGCCATACGCGTTGCCCTACGTGATGATGATGGGCGGGGACCACATAAGGGCCGTCGCGAATTTCCATCTCATGTTCAACCTTGCGCTGGCCGTCACTTTTCTACCGCTTCTCTCTCTCGTCCACATGCTGGCATGTCGGCTGGTTCCGGACCGGTCGGCGGTGGAGGATATCGAGGCTCCCCGCTACCTGGATTCCGGCGCCCTGGAATCCCCCGCCGTCGCGTTGAGCTGCGCGGCGCGCGAAACCTTGCGGATGGGCGACGAAGTCCGGGAAATGCTTGAGCAGACGTTGAAGGTATTCGTTTCCAACGACGACACGCTGCGCAAGCAGGTGGAACGGACCGACGACCTGGTCGACCGGCTTCACGAAGCGATCAAGCTGTACCTGACCCGGCTTTCCCGGCAGGAACTGGACGAGCCGGAAAGCATGCGCTGCGTGGAAATCTTGAGTTTCACGACCAATCTCGAACATGTCGGCGATATCATAGACAAGAACCTGATGGAACTGGCCGCCAAGAAAATCAAAGGCCAAACCATGTTCTCGACGGAGGGCGCACAAGAAATCGACGATTTCCACAATCGGATCATCGCCAACCTAGACTTGGCCATGTCTGTCTTCATGTCCGGCGACATCAACCTGGCCCGCAAGCTGATCCAAGAAAAGGCGGAAGTCCGTCATGAGGAAAAGCGTTTTACCGACAGCCACTTCGCGCGGATCGGCGCGGGGCGCCCCGACAGCATCGCCTCAAGTTCCCTGCATCTGGACGTTTTGCGAGACCTGAAACGCATCAACAGCCACCTGACATCGGTCGCCTATCCCATTCTGGAACGGGCCGGCGAATTGGCCGAGAGCCGCCTCGTGGTCCAGGACCGGGAGGCCGTCGGGCAAAGGCGGTTGATCATTTCGCCACCGACCCCGGACTGATACCCGCCCCCGAGCAGCCCCACAGACACTTGCGAAGCGCGGTTCAAGGCCTTTAAAGTCCGCACACGCAATCGGCCGAAATAGACATTTCGCACTATGGGGCAACGCTCTTGGTAGTTGAAAAGGCGCGCGGCACACTTCGTATGGACGGCCTGTCCTATTCATCCGACGACGGGACGCACCGGCTGACCTGCCGGTTTATCGGGCCGGAGACCACAGAACATTCCATCTGGTATGAGGTGACGGGCAATCTGCCGGACATCATGCGGGACCGGGCGGATGCGTTCGTACTACCCGGCATTCTGCTGGCGATCCGCTATGGGGCAAATCTCGACATCGCCCTGCCGATCTCGGACCGCCTTGCATCCAACCTGCCGGACATCGCCTTGGTGCTTTCAACCCAACTGGGTAAGGCCTGCCCTTTGGTAACCCATGCCGAAACGGTATCGGCGGATCAGGTGCCGCCGGCCACCGGGGCTGTCACCGGCATGTCCTGCGGTGTGGATTCCTTCAACACGGTGCAGGAATACTTCTTCGGCGAACGATACAGCAGCCGCAAGATCACGCATTTCCTCCATAATGAGGTCGGTGCCAACACGACGGCGCATAAACACGAACAGACACTGCGGAACGCCAAAGCGGTCGCGGAGGAACTGGGCATCGAGCTCGTTTCCGTGAAATCCAACATGCATGAGGTGCTCGGTTTGGATTTCCAGGCCACCCATACAGGCAGGAACCTCTCTGTTTCCTACTTGCTGGGTAACGTCGCCTCCTGCTTCTACCACTCCTCCGCTTATGCCTATACGGAGATCGGTGTCTATCCGACCTACGACTCCGCCTATGCAGAACCTATCCTGATGCAACTCACCGCGACCCCGAACATGGATATGATCAGTTCGGGCTCCGTATCCTCACGCTTGCAGAAGGTCATCAGCATCCAGGACATGGACCTCGCCAGACGTTATCTGGACGTATGCGTCGACCACACCCATACGGGACCAAAAACCAATTGCTCAAGATGCTGGAAGTGCTGCCGAACCCTGTTGACGCTGGACGCCTTGGGCAAGCTGGACGAATTCGCCGCCGTGTTCGACTTGGAGGCTTATCGTGCGGAAAAGCCGAGATATCTGGGTTATGCCAAGGCCAGCAAGCACCCGAACGACAGTGACGCCTTCAATTTTGCGGCAAGTAAGGGGTTCAAGCCCTCGCTCCATTGGGTGGTGTACAATTATGGCCTGCGCATCGTAAAAAAGCTTAGAAGAATGACCGGGAAAGCCTGATCGCAGGTCGGTCCCGCATATCGTCGCCGCTGTCAGGCCTTGCGGTGCTGCAAGGCCTCTTCGACGGCTTTCGCAGCGGCATCGAAAACGATCATAATGGCGGAATGGCGGGAGCGGACGTCGCGTGCGGGGGCCAGGATCGCGACTTCTTCCCAACCGTCCGGAACCTCTATCGCCCCGGAGCCGGAAAGCATCGCCTGGACCGCGACACGGATCTGGTCCAGAGCCGCCCGGTCTGCCCCTTTCGCATGGCGGGCCAGGATCGCCGTTGCGGCGGAACCGAGCGAACAAGCCTTTATGTCATAGCCGAGATCAGTGACCCGTTCCTCTTCGTCCAGCGCCACGTCGATCGTCACCGTGCTGCCGCACAGCCTGCTGCGCAGATGGGCGGAGCCATCCGGCTTCTCCAGCCGGCGCGGTTCCGACACATCCGCGCAGAGCGCCACGAGCTTTTCCGAATAAAGCTCGAGCGCGTCGTCATCGTCGGGTATCGAAACCTGCAGCAATTCAGTCTTGTCCTCGTCAGTCACGTTCCCTATGTGAGGTCCGGCACCCTTGGCGGTCAAGGGGCCCAGGTCCCGCCTCATTCGTCACCTCGTTGAAGGGGCGGTGGGAAGCCGTGCCCCGCAAACGGAAGAAAAATATACTCCGGCCCGAACATCACTTTCCCCTTGAACAAATTCCAACCGTTCCCTACATCCACTCCGAGTGTAATTAGCACTCGTCGAAAGAGAGTGCTAATCGCGACTCATATCTCTATAGATAGACCAATTAGTGTCTCACTGAGGAGGATCTCAATGAAATTCAGACCTTTGCACGATCGTGTTCTGGTTCGTCGCACGACTGAGGACGAGAAGACGGCGGGTGGAATTATTATTCCCGACACCGCAAAGGAAAAGCCCATGCAGGGTGAGGTGGTCGCCGTCGGTTCCGGTTCCCGGAATGAAAAGGGCGACATCACCCCGCTAGACGTCAAGGCGGGCGACTTGATTCTGTTCGGCAAATGGTCCGGCACCGAAGTGAAGATCAACGGTGAAGACCTGCTGATCATGAAAGAGTCCGACATCATGGGCATTCTCGACGTGAAGGCGAAGGTGAAGAAGGCCGCCTAAGGGCCGCATCGACACCGACAGTTAAGCCGACCACTTAGAGAAATGTATATTTCGAGGAGAGAGCAGAAATGGCTGCTAAAGACGTAAAATTTTCGGCCGACGCGCGCGCGAAGATGCTGAAAGGCGTCGACATTCTGGCAAACGCCGTGAAAGTCACCCTGGGTCCGAAAGGCCGTAACGTCATCATCGACAAGTCCTTCGGCGCACCGCGCATCACGAAGGACGGTGTGACCGTCGCCA
>CAYGKA010000013.1:0-89472 GCA_964350445.1 uncultured Flavobacteriaceae bacterium | reverse complement strand
GTAGATCTGGTGGGCGAATTCCGCACCGTGAATCGGGTCCGGCACCACGCCGGGAAAGTCGTCTTGAAAGGTCCAGCCGTCGTTGAGCATGAAGGGACTGACGACGGAAACGTCAATCATCCCCTCCAATCCTTTAAGGGCCCGGAAGATCAAGGTCCTGTGCGCCCAAGGGCAGGCAAGGGACACGTAGAGATGATATCGCCCGTGCTCCGCCTTGAATCCGGCCTTACCGGTGGGGCCGGCGGACCCGTCCGCCGTTACCCAGTTGCGGAAGGCGGATTCCTTCCTGACAAAGCGGCCGCCGGTGGACTTCGTGTCGTACCATTTGTCCACCCATTTACCGTCTACCAGCAGTCCCATTGTCTCACCTCATCTTTACTTGCTTAACGTGTTCCTGTTTCCGGGGGTTGGCTCTACGCCGCCAACTTCTTCGCCAAACCGGCGACATGGGCGCCTTGATGCCGGGCGATGGTCAGTTCCGTTTCGGACGGACTGCGCGAACCGTCAGGTCCCGCGATGGTCCCTGCGCCATAGGGCGATCCGCCGCGCACGGCCGAGACATCGGCCATTTCATCAATCGTGTAAGGCGCCCCTGCGATGACCATCCCATGATGTGCTAATGTCGGCCAAAAGGAGAGGATGGTCGTCTCGTTGCCGCCGCCCGTGCCGGTCGATGTGAAAACGCTGCCCACCTTGCCGACAAGGGCGCCCTTCGCCCAGAGCCCGCCGGTCTGGTCCATGAAGTTCCGCATTTGCGACGCGACATTGCCGAAGCGGGTCGGGGACCCGAAAATGATACCGTCGTAGTCCCCAAGTTCTGAAGGTGACGCGATTTCGGCCACCTGATCGGTTTTTGCACCGGCTCGCGCCGCCTGTTCCTCGGTCATCAATTCGGAAACGCGCTTGATGGTCACCTCGACACCGTCGACCCCGCGCACGCCTTCGGCGACCGCCTTGGCCAGGGTCTCGATGTGGCCGTATGTAGAATAATAAAGCACCAATACCTTGGTCATCCAACTTGCTCCTAGAAAAGGCCTTCTCGGCCGAATTGCCTGTTACCTTTGATGTAATAACTAGCGAACAGAAAACAATTATGGTAAATGGAACTAAATTGTTTCTGTTTTTCGACAATACGAGTTTTCGTGATGGACGACATCAATGCCTACCTGGTGTTCGCAAGGGTTGTGGAAGAGGGGAGCTTTACCGCAGCGGCGGAGCGCCTGGGCGAATCCAAATCCGCGGTCAGCAAACAGATCGGCCGGCTGGAAGACAGTTTGGGAACACGGTTGCTGAACCGGACGACCCGGCGCATGAGCCTGACGGAAGCGGGCGCGGTATTCTATGAGCGCGTCCGTCGGGTGGTGGAGGAAGTCGAGGAGGCCCGGACCGCCGTTTCGCAGCTGCAGGCAACCCCACGCGGCACCTTGCGCGTTTCCGCGCCGGTCAGCTTCGGCATTTCCCATATCTCGCCGATCCTGCCGGACTTTATGCGCCGGTATCCGGACCTACGTGCCGACATTTCCCTTTCCGATCATCATATCGACCTCGTGGAGGATGGGATCGATGTTGCGATCCGGATCGGGGCGCTGACGGATACCAGCCTGATCGCCCGGCGCATTCGCGATTTCAGTCGTTTGATCGTCGCATCGCCCGACTATTGGCAGAAACACGGCATGCCGCAGCATCCCTCGGAACTGAGCGATCACAATTGTCTGACTTATGCTTATTTCGCAGGAGGCCGTACGTGGCGATTGAATGCGCCGGATGGCGGTGAAATCGCCGTACGTGTCGGAGGTAGCCTGAATGCGAATAACGGCGAAATTCTAATACGCGCGGCGGAAGCCGGCCTTGGCATCATTCAATCGCCCAGCTTCATGTGCGATCAATCCGTTGCGGAAGGGCGGCTTGTTCCGGCGCTTGAGGCGTACGGGTTTGAACCGATCGGGTTGCACGCGGTTTTTCCGCATGCCCGGAACCTGTCGACGAAAGTGCGGGTATTCGTGGATTTCCTGGTGGAGAGATTCGGCCGCTGACCGGCCGTACGTGCCGCTGTCTATGGCTTTGGAATCCATCGGCGGCCGCGCAGTACCACGGCGATGAGGACCAGTGCGGATGCCACGCCCATGACCAGCGGCAGGCCGGGCGCGCCGATGATGTCCATGGCCGCGCCGCCCACCGGGGCGCCGGTCAACGCGCCGAACTCATAGCACAAAACGAAGACGGCATTGGCCGCTGCCATGTCCCCACCGGTAAAACGACGGCCGATGATGCCCAGTGAAACGGCGTACATGCCGATCAGTCCGGCACCGAAAAAGCCGGCCAGAATCCAGGTAAAGGCGCCGCCATGCATGACGAAGGGCAGGATCGGCGCAAGGATGACAGACAGAAGGGCCAGCAGGATCAGGACCAGACGCCTGTCCATCACATCGGACAGCCAGCCTATCGGGAACTGCATCAGGGATCCGCCAAGCAGGAAGGACGTCATGACCCAAACCGCGTGATGATCCGTCATGCCCGCCAGTATCGCGAAAAGGGGGATCAGGGCGAAGGCGGCGCCGTCAGCCAGTCCGATCATCACACCTGCGATCATCAGCACAGGGGCGATCCGAAACATCCGAACGGAGGCAGCGCGGGACGACGGCAGAAAAATGGGACCGGAACGCCAAGCGGCGGCCAGCGGTACAAGGGCCAACCCGAAACACGCCACCATGGCGAGGAACGGCTCGTCGCTGCCCAGATCCAGTTGGTTCAAAACGGCGGAACCGGCGGAAACCCCGCCGATATAGGATACCACGTAGAAGGAGAGAACCCGGCCCCGGATCTTCTCCGTCGCAGCCTGGTTGAGCCACGCATCCGACCCGACCCAATGCGTCGCCAAACCGCAGCCCATGACCAGGCGCAACGCAAACCAAAGCCAATAGTCGTCCGCCAGCAGCATAAGCGACGCCGCAAAGGCAGCGGCGGTGCATCCGATCGCGATGATGAAAGGGGCGCCCAAACGCGAAAGCCATGTGCTCATATACGGGGCGACGAGCAAGACACCGATGGAGCTTGAAACGGCGTGAAGCCCAATCATGGCAGGGCTTTCCCCCATCATGTCCAGACGCAATGGAAACATGGGAAGATAAATGCCGGTCCCCATGCCGACCAGCAGGTTGTTCACCAACGCACAACCGATGCCAAAACCGAGACGCCGGGTGCCGACCGTCCCGGACGCAGCGGTCATTGTCTTCCTAGCAGTGTGCTACCGGCCGACTGCATACCCTTGCATCCCCCGCGGGTTGGCACCCGCCCGTACAATGCCGTCATCCCATGTGGCGGCGGACAGGCGGCCTTCCGACCAATCCTCGCCGATGACGAGATCGTGGCCCTTGGCTTTCAACGCGTCAAATGCGTCTTTGCTGAAACGTCCCTCGACCATCAAACGGCCGGGAGAGGCATGCCGAGGATAGAAGGATGACGGCTGATGCTCAGTGTGGAAGGACGGCGCGTCGATCGCTTCCTGAAGGTTCATGTCGTGGTGGATATGCCGAAGCAGCATGATCAACTGCCATTGGTCCTGCTGGTCCCCGCCCGGCGTGCCGAACGCCATATAGGGTTTGCCGTCCCGCAGAACGAAGGAAGGCGTCAATGTCGTCCTTGGCCGCCGGTTCGGTCCAAGGGCGGACGGGCTCTTCTCGTCCAGCCAGCCCATCTGGGCCCGGCTGCCCAGGCAGAAACCGAGCGCGGGAATGGTTGGCGAGGATTGCAGCCAGCCGCCGCTGGGCGTCGCGGAAACCATGTTGCCGTGCTTGTCGACCACGTCGATATGGCAGGTGTCGCCGGCATGCAGCTTAGCCTTGAAGCCGCCTACACCGACCGTCGGTTCGCCGCCGCCGGCACTCGACAATGCACTGCCGGGCTTCGGTTGCCGCGCGACCGCAGCCGTATAGTCAAAATTCCAGCCAAAGCCTTCGACCGTGCCGGGGCGAAAATCAAAGCTTGCTTCCGGGCCTATCAAAGCACGGCGCTGGTCCGCGTAAACGTCGCTCAGCAGGACATCCATCGGGACATCGACGAAATCGGGATCCCCGTAAAAAACCTCCCGGTCCGCGAAGCCGAGCTTCATCACCTCGGCGACGGTATGCACGAATTCCGGTCCCGTGGGGTCCATGCCCGCGATATCGATGCCCTTCAAGACCGCCAAGTTCTGCAACATGGCGGGCCCCTGGCTCCAAGGGCCGCATTTGCAGACCGTGTGACCATGGTAGTCGTATGTCAGCGGCGTCTCGTAACCCGCCTTCCAAGCAGCCAGATCATCCCCGCGCAGGAAGGCCTTGTTCTCGCGCCCGGTATCGTCCATCGCCGATACCTCGCGGCAGAACCGATCGATTTCCTCGGCGATGAACCCTTTGTAGAACGCGTTTCGGGCCGCCTCGATCTGTTCCGCGCGGTCCGAACTGGCGGCTTCCGCCTCGGCGACGAGGCGCTTCCAGGTCTTGGCCAGGCGCTTGTTTTTGAAAAGCGTGCCCGGTTTCGGCACTGCGTCTTCCGGCAGGTAGATTTCCGCCGATCCGTGCCAATGGTCCCGCATCAACCGTTCGACGGAAGCGATGACATCGGTCGCGCCCTTGACGATCGGATACCCCTTCTTGGCGTAGCGGATCGGTATTTTCATCAAATCGGCGAAGCTCATCGTCCCTTCGTCGCGCAACATTTGCATCCAGGCGTCGAAGGCGCCGGGTACCGTCGCGGCAAGCAGGCCTGTGGCCGGGACCATATCGATTCCCAGATTGCGGTAGGCGTCGATTGTCGCTGCCGCAGGGAAGGGCGCCTGACCGCACACGACATGGGTGGAACCGCTCGATGCGTCATGGAAGATGATCGGCACGTCGCCGCCCGGCCCGTTCAGATGCGGTTCGACCAGTTGCAGAACCATCCCGCCGCAAAATGCGGCGTCAAAGGCGTTTCCACCCAATTCCAGGACCCGCATGGCGGATTGGCTGGCAAGCCAGTGGGTGGAGGCGACGGCGCCGAAAGTACCGATGATTTCGGGGCGCGTGGTGAACATAAAGCGTTTCCTCAAGCTTTGCCGCGCCGATTTTCTCTCCGGCGGTTGTCCCAGTTTAGGCCGATGCGAAACCGGTTCAATCTCTCATGCGGGAAAAGCGGGAAACAGTTTCTTGATCCTTGGGTTCCTATTCCCCTCCGGCCGGCCTATTGAAGGCCGCGCACCTCGGACGACGTTGCTACGAAGCCGTTCTTTGCGAAACGCTCGTGGTTCTTTTCGATATCGCTCAACCGATACAGATAGTTGACCATCATCCCGGCGGATTCCCGCATGCCCTTTGTGGAAATGTCGCCCAGCCAGTTAATCCGCTCGACCTGCGCGCCGTTGCTCAAATGGAAACGCGCGACCGGGTCAACCGGGCGCTCCTTGCGTTTTTCGGTTACCAAATACCGGGCGCACAGACGCAGCAGAACGGGCCGCAGCGCTTCGGAAAGGTCGGCGTCCTTCATCCAATTTGCGTTGGTCACCGCGCGCAGCAGGTCGCCTTTGCCGAACTTGTCCCCGGTCGCCTTCTTCAGGCGCTTTCGGTCTTCCGCCGTCAAAAGATTTGGGTCCCCTTCCGCGATTACGCCTTCCAACCAGCCACGGAACATCGGGATCGGCGATAGGGTGGAAAAGGTCTTGAGGTTTGGGAATTCGCCTTTCAACTCCTCCACCACGCGTTTGATCAGGAAATTACCGAAACTGATGCCCCTCAAGCCGCGCTGGGTGTTGGAGATTGAATAGAAGATCGCCGTGTCCGCGGCGCTCGGATCGATGATCGGCGCGTCTTCATCCAACAAGGTCTGGATCGACCCCGCGATGCCGTTGACCAGTGCGACTTCGACGAAAATCAGCGGTTCCATGGGCATCCGGGGGTGGAAGAACGCGAACAGCCTCCGGTCCGAATCCAGCCTGTTGCGGAGATCCGTCCAGGATCGGATCTCATGCACCGCTTCGTAGGAGATCAGCTTTTCCAGCAAGGCCGCCGGGCTGTTCCAAGTTATCCGGTGCAGTTCCAGAAAGCCGATATCGAACCAACTGACCAGCATCCGCTCCAAATCGTGGTCCAGATCGGCCAGTTGCGGCGCTTCCTTGGTATGGCGCAGCAGGTCCGATCGAAGGTCGACCAGAAATTTGACCCCTTCGGGCAGCGCGTTGAATTGGGTCAGCAGTGACAGCCGCGGCGGGGTCAGGACGTCCTGCAGCCCTTGTCGCGCGCGCGCCCTTTTTTCCGTCGGCGCAGCGCGATAGGCGTCAATGGCCTTTTCCACCGCTTGTTCGTCAGGACCGAAATGGGTGGCCAGGATTTCCAGGAACTTTCGCCTTCCCGCGGCGTCCAGCCCCATATAGTACTGGCCCAGTTGCGCGGCGCGGGCGCGGGCGGAAACCTCGCCCCCTTCCGCGTCGATACAGGCCCGCATCCGTTCCAGCAACAGGTCCGCGGCCTTGCCCTCCAACTTGGCGGGAATGGCCTCGCTGTCGAGCGTCGCGCCCAGGTCCCGCCATACCCGGCGGACACTGTTAACCGTGCGTGTCCAGAGTGTTTCCTGATGTTGGGCTGCTACTTCGCTCATTTCGATGACCTGACCGTGACTTTCGTTGCGTCCTGGATTATCTGCTTCTGTCTATCTTGTGTCCGTGCCTAGCACGCGCAACAACACTGCATAAAGTCCCCGACTGTTAAATGTTTTCGGGGCTAGCGTTAGTTACAGGAGGTCGTATGTCCAAGGGACCGTTGGATGGTATCACCGTCATCGATATGACGCGCGTGCTTGCCGGCCCGTATTGCACCATGCTTCTGCATGATCTCGGCGCCCGCGTGATCAAGGTCGAAACCCCCGGCCACGGGGACGATGCCCGTCATTTCGGCCCGTTCGCGAAGCACGGCAAGTCGGCCTACTTCATGTCGCTGAACCGCGGCAAGGAAAGCATCGCGCTGAACCTTAAGGATGACGAGGACCGGAAAATCTTCGAAGCGCTTTTGGGCAAGGCCGACGTGCTGGTCGAAAACTACCGCGCAGGCACGATGGAAAAACTGGGCTATGGCTGGGAACGGCTGGAACGTGATTTCCCGCAGCTGATTTTCGCCGCGACCTCGGGTTTCGGGCAGACCGGCCCCTACGCCAATAGGGCCGCCTATGACATGGTCGTTCAGGGTATGGGCGGCATCATGTCGATTACCGGCCATCCTGGCGGGCCGCCGACGCGGGTGGGCACGTCCGTCGGCGATATCACCGCCGGTTTGTTCACCGCGGTGGGTATCAATGCCGCGCTGCTTGAGCGGACCCGCACGGGCAAGGGCATGATGATCGATGTTTCCATGCTGGATTGCCAATTGGCTATCCTGGAAAACGCCGTCGCGCGCTATGTCACGTCCGGCGCAATTCCGGGCCCGCTTGGCGCGCGCCATCCTTCGATTACGCCGTTTGAGGCTTATGAGTCCGGCGATGGCCACATCATCATCGCCGCGGGCAATGACAAGCTTTTTGCCAGCTTGGCCCAGGCCCTTGGCCGGCCGGACCTCATCACCGATCCGCGATATCTTTCCAATCGCGACCGGGCCGAGCATGTCGACGTCTTGAAGGTAGAGATGGAAGCGGTGTTGAAGACTGAGCCGACATCGCACTGGATGCATGTCCTGGAAAAAGCCGGCGTGCCGTGCGGGCCGATCAACGATGTCGGCCAGGTCATGAACGATCCGCAGATCCTGTCCCGCAACATGGTCGTCTCGATTGAAGATCCGCAGGAGGGTCATTTCCGCATGGCCGGGAATCCGATCAAGATGTCAGCCCATGCCGACCCCTCGACCCGCGGGCATGTCCCGGACCTTGACGAAAGCCGCGAGAGGATTCTGAAGGAGCTCGGGCTCGCCTAGGCGCGGCCCGGGGAAAACCGCCATGTCGAGAGATCGTCTTCCCAGTGCCATGTGGGTTTCCGCCACGCTGCGCAGCATCAATGTTCAAGGCGGCTTCGCGGCCGTCGTGAACAAGGGTGAGCGGGAAAGCGGTGCGCTGGTCGTGCGGCTGAACCTGTTGGACGGCACCAGCCGGATCCTGACCGAAACCCGCGACCTGGACGGCAATCTCGGCTGGATGCCGCCTTTGGGGGCCGAGCCGATCGCGGACGAAAAGGCCGACGCCTATGTCGCCCGCAGCATCGACCGCGACCCGGATATCTGGGTGGTGGAGATCGAAACGCGGGAAGGTAAGAACCCTTTCGAGGGCAAGATGTTCGGCTGACGCCGCAGCCGTGATCTACCAGCCCGATTGGGTCGCGTAGAACATCTTCGCCGAGGCGACGCAGAACAGAAAGTTGTCCAGCCCCGACAAGTCCGCGTCCGGGCGCATCATGGCCTCCACCTTGTCGCGGCGAACCAGGTCGAAGACCGGGCTGTCCATCATCATGAAATCGATCACGTCGGGGTCCTCCCGGTCGAGAAGGGAGGTGATCGGCGCGTTGAACCCGAATTTCTGACGGGAGAACAATATCTCGTCCGGCACGTATCCTTCCGCCGCTTTGCGCAACAGATACTTGCTGTAGCCTTCCCGGATCAAAAGGTTGCTCGGCACCGTCAGCAGGAACGAGATCAAGGACCGGTCCAGATAGGCGGTGCGGTTCTCGATCGAATGGTACATCCAATTCAGGTCGCCGCAGAACAGCGTCGCCGGCACTGATTCACGGGTCAATTCGTTCAGCATGCGCTTCCGCAGCAAGTCATCGCAAAAATCCTCTTCCTCAAACGGGTCGGCGGCCGGCGCACACAGTAGATCGTCGATATTCGGCGCGTTGTGGTGCAGATGGCGGCGTTCCCCCGGCGTGTTGACGAAACGCATCGGGTCCTTGAACAGCGGATTGCGCACATATTTGCCCATCGCATCCCGCCAGCGGGTGACCTCGGGCTCGAATTCGGGCGTTCCATGCAACCCGGCGAGCCAATAGAGGTAGTGGTCGTAGTAGCCGGCGAAGATTTCGTCCGATCCGTTCCCGTTGATCGCCAGCTTGAAACCTTCCGACGCCACGGTCTCGGTCAGGAAGCCTTCCAGGAACATGCCGACGCTGAGCACCGGCGCTTCATAGTGATGCGCCATGCGGCCAAGACGTTCCAGGAAGCCCCGGCTTTGGACCGGACGTTCGCGGTGCGGTGCACCCAATCCCCGCACGGCGGCCGCGATGAATTGGCGTTCGTCGTAATCTTCCCGGCTTTCCAGCATCGAGAAGGTGTGCAGGTTCTGCTGGAAATGGTGGACGGCGATCCCGGCGACGACATTGGAATCGATCCCCCCACTCAAGGTCAGGGCGATCGGGACGTCCGCGCGCAGGCGAATCTTCACGGCCTCGAACAAGCGGTCCCGAACCCCTTCGATCGCTTCCCCTTCGCTCATCGGTTGAGGATCAAACTGTGGGTTATAGTAAATCCGGGGCACCTGCATTTCTCCACCGGTCAGCGTGACGATGCTGGCGGCGGGCAGCGGCTTGATGCCCTCGAAGAACGAATCCGGATGTTTGAAGACGTCCCGATAGCCATGGGCCAGGAATCGGCGAACCTTTTCGTGACGGATGCCGGGCGTTCGGGCGCTCAATTGTTTGATGAATTTGATCTCGGATCCGAAGAACAGCCCGTCGGGTGTTTCCATGTAGTAAAGCGGCTTTTCGCCAAACGGGTCCCGGCTCAGGATCAGCTTGCCGGTCCGGTTGTCGAAAAGTGCGAAGGCCCACATGCCCTGCAGCCGGTCTACCAAGCCTTCGCCCCATTCCCGATAAGCCCGCAGGATGACTTCCGTATCGGAATGGGTCCGGAACGGCTGGCCCAGCGCCTTCAATTCGTCGCGCAGCTCGACGTAATTGTAGATTTCTCCATTGAAGATCAGGACGCAGCCGTCGTCGATGAAGGGTTGGTTGGAACGGCTTTGCAGATCAATGATCGCCAGCCGGGAATGCAGCAGCATCACCCGGTTCGCGCCGAGACTGTCCTGGAACAAACCCAAACCGTCGGGGCCACGCTGGCGCATCATGGCCAGCGTGTCCTCAGCATCACTGCGTCCGGGCGGCGATGTGCCTATGAAACCGGCGATACCGCACATGTGTGTTCGTTGCCTCTTCCCCGCGTCAGGTCGACAGTGCGCGGCGTTCCTCGATCAGTTCGTCGGTCAGGGCGATCGCGCGACGTTCCATGACAGCCACGTTCTCTCCCAAAGCCTTGACGAAGAGTGACATGAATCGGGGGCGGTCGTCCTTCGGTATCCGGCGAACCATGAAATAACCGAAGTGAAGAATGGTCGTGATGGTGCCTGAGATGAGCGTATCGACCGCGCTCTTGGTCGAAAACTCGGTACGGTAGGAAACCGGGGCGACGAGGGACCGGATATCGGCCAAGAGCGCATCGAAGTCGCCTTCCCCACCGGTTTGGCAGAGTGTCGCCAATTTGCCGAAACGATCGACCAGTGCCGCCCGATATTCAATCAGCCGGTCCGCGGGTACCAGGGCCCCGGCCTTCGTGCCGGTCAGTTCTTCAAGGCATTGCTGGACGATCTCGGGCCGTGGCCTTTCCGCCGGCAGGGCCGTCAGCGTGTCGGAAAGGATCGGCTTCGCGTTCTCGAACCGAACACCGTGGGAACAGTTGAAGAAATGGTGGTTCGGGAAACGGCTGAACAGCGTTTCGAAAAAGAACTTGGTCAGCAGGAAGGGACGATTGGTATAGATCGTGCCGCCCATATTGCCCGGCTGTTCGATCAGGAAGGGCTCCATCGCGGCGCCGCTCTTCCAGTATTCGTCGTCGGTCGTGTTGTAGATCGACGCATTGGAGTGATGTTTGTCCGGGTCGGGCGATCCCAGATCGACGCCGAACAGATAAAACTCGTAGAACCCCATGGAGATCGCCGCGCGAATCGCCAGGTTGGTGACGGTCGGTCCCGTCATCGCCAATGTGTCGTCCAGCCGGGCCAGCAACCGTGTCGGCACCACCGTGTCGCGCCAGAACAGTATCTTGCGGTCGAAAAGGTCGAGCACATCCTGGCGCACCGTGTTGGCGGCGATGAGCGGAATGCCGCTCAGGTCATGTTCCTTGGACAGCAGTCCCAGGATTGTGCCGATATCCTCGACATTCTCTATCTCGCAATGAAAGTCGGGTGTCATGCCCGCTTCCAGCAGGGGCCGTAGGCTCGTGCCGCAGGACATCAGGACGACATTGTCCCGGTTGCGGCGGACATCTTCGATATTCCGATCCAGTGACGGGCCGGAGCCCACCACGAAGACCGGCATGGGTTTCAGCGGCCGCGGGGTCGGCGCTTCGGTCAGCAGGTGGAAGTCGTTGCGCAGGAATGTTCGGCACGCCTGCGCCAGCATGACCTGTTCGTCTTCGAAGAAGCCGTCATTGGCTTCGATGATCGGCATCGCGTCCCGCAGGGCGCCGACAGCCTTGTCCAGGAAGGGCGACGTGTAGTGCTGAAAGATGTAGCTGCCGTCGATCATTGGGAACTCCGGACCCCGCATTTCCCGCAGCAGGGTATCGGCAACGCTTTGCGCGTCGCCGGTCATGATCAGATACAGCCTCCCGCCGCGTGCCTTGCATTCGTTCGCCAGCGCGGTCCAATCGACGGTATGCAGACTGTGGAACAGGAATTCCGCATTGTCCTCGACCACGATCAGGGTCCTGAAGGGGAGGGCTGTCTGCAGTATCGGTAGGTGCAGCCCAAGTCCCAGTCCGAAACTGATAAGATATCCCGTATCCGGGTCGGGCGCCTGATTCAGGGTTTGACCCTGCAGGCCGGAGAGAACGGTTCGAATGGCTTGATGGCTCAGCAGATCGGTCTTTTCCGGTATGCCGTTGAAATTGGACAGGTGCCTGACCGGCCGTTTAAGAAAGCTGTCGACCTGTGCCGCCGCCGCTTGCATTGCGTCCGGTGCGTACAGCGGTGTGCCCCCCCGCAGCAGGTTGGGGCCGCCCGGCTCGTCCATACTCCGGCGGGTCATCGACGGGTTGTCGAACCGCTGGATGGCGGCTGCCGGGCCTGTCAGCCCCGCCGCCTTCAGCGTGTCCAAATTGGCCAAAAACAGTGACTTTTCCTGCGCCGCCGCCATCGCGTCCAAGGCCGTTCCCAATCGATTTCCCCTCGGTTAGGCCATAGTTCGTTATCGGGAACAAGGATCAAGGCCCTTTACAGTGTCTTGAGGTCGGTCGGCTGCATAACCAATCGCAGTCGTCGCACCGGGTGTTTCGCTGTATTGGAACCATGGCTCGGGCGTGGCCCGCGCGGCTTGACATACCCCGTGCACCGGGCGACCGTCGCGGCAATCCAAGGACACAATTTTTCGGCGCGGGAGGCGCAAGCGACATGGCAGGTTTGACCTGGTTCGATGGGAAATGGATAGACGAAAAGACCCCGATGATTAGCGTCAATTCGCAGGGCGTCTGGCTCTCCTCCTTCATTTTCGATGGGGCGCGTGTCTTCGAAGGCGTCGCGCCGGACCTGGACCTGCATTGCGCACGGGCAACCCGTTCGGCGGAAAATCTCGGTCTGAAAGCGACGAAGACCATGGAAGAAATCGTGGAGATCGCCTGGGAAGGGATTGCCAAGTTTTCCTCCGACACGGCGCTTTATGTACGGCCGATGTTCTGGGCCGAAGAAGGCTGGGTCGCGCCGGACCCGGAGACGACCCGTTTCGCGTTGACGGTCACGGAAAACCCGATGCCGGGCGATGGCGGGTTTTCCGCCTGCATTTCCACCCGTCGCCGGCCGATGCCGGATGCCGCGCCGACCGACACGAAGTCGGCCGGCCTCTATCCGAATGCGGGCCGTGCCCTGCATGAATCGCGCGCCAAGGGGTTCGACAATGCGGTCGTCTTGGACCCGATCGGCAATGTCGCGGAATTCGCGACGGCGAACCTGTTCATGGCCAAGGACGGTATTGTCCGGACGCCCGCGGTGAACGGCACGTTCCTGAACGGCATCACCCGTCAGCGCGTCATCAAACTGTTCAAGGAAAACGGCGTCGACGTTCAGGAAGGGCGGGTCACGACGACAGACCTTCACGAGGCGGATGAGATTTTCAATACCGGCAACTGGGGCAAGGTCATGCCGGTTAACAGGTTCGAGGACCGGGACCTGCAGCCGGGCCCGATGTATCAGCGCGCCCGCGACCTGTATTGGGACTACTCCCATAAGCATGGACATCGCTGATCCGTCAGTCCCGAAAATCGTCGGAATCACGAAAAAGGCCGGCGTAGTGCCGGCCTTTTTGTTCGTGCTGCTGTTTGGCTTTGTGCTCGGCGATGGCTATTCCGCGCGCGCGATGACACGAATCTCAACAATCGCCCCGTCGCTCACGAACCTGGCGACCTCAATCGCGGTCCAAGCCGGATAGGGTTCTTCGACATAGTCGGCTCTTACGGATTTGAACAAATCGAAATGATCTTTGAGGCCGACATGGTAAGTGGTCATTTCGACCACCGCGCCGAAATCCAAGCCGGCTTTCTCAAGCACAGAACCGACCTTGTCGAACGCGTTCCGCATTTGCGTCTCCGGGTCAGCGGATAGTTGCCCGTCCGGGCTTGTGCCTGTGAACCCGGTTAGAAACAGATGGCCGCCGGAAAGGTGTCCTGGCGACATTTTCCAATCGTCGTAGTATGACCTCATTTCTTCCGGAATTATTGCGTGTCGATTCACCGGCCGCCTCCCTGCGTGGTGATGCGAAAACCCCGCCAATGCGGCGGGGTTTTGCGTTTGCGGAACTTCCGTTACAAAACCTGAAATTGGTCAGGCGGCGCTCAAGTCTTCCCCGGCCAGCGCCTTTTCGATCAGCGCACGGGTTTCCCCGATGCCGTAAAGCGCGATGAAAGAGCCCATGCGCGGGCCCTGCTCCTGGCCCAGAAGCACCTCGTAGAGCGCTTTGAACCAGTCCCGAAGGTTCTCGAATTCGTGATTTTTGCCCACGGCATAGACCAGATTCTGGATATCCTCCGCGCTGCTGTCCGCCGGCAATTCGCCCAAGCCTTGATACAGTTCATCGATTGCCGCCCGCTCTTTGGCCGATGGCGTCCGATATTTCTTATTAGGCTTTACGAAGTCCTCGTAATACCGAAGGGCAAATCCGACCAGTTTGTCCAGGAAGGGTTCCGTCTCCGGCGACGCGTCATGGACGTAGCGCGCGATGAAACCCCACAGGATCGACTTGTCATGGCTGTTGCAGACGCTGGCCAGGTTCAAGAGCAGGCCAAAGGTCAGCGGCGAGGCATGTTCCGGCGGATTGCCGCTGTGAATATGCCAGACCGGGTTTTCGATCTGCTTTTCCGGCTCCTCGCCATGATACTTCTCGACGAAGGTCAGATAGTCGTCGACATGCCGCGGGATGACATCGAAGAACAGGCGTTTGGCCGTACGCGGCTTGTTATACATGAACAAGGCGAGGCTCTCTTCCGGCGCATAGGTCAGCCATTCTTCCATCGACAGGCCGTTGCCCTTCGACTTGGAAATCTTCTGCCCTTTGTCGTCCAGGAATAGTTCGTAGTTGAACCCGTCCGGCGCGCGGCCGCCCAATTCCTCCGTGATCCGCCCGGAAAGTTTCACGGACTCGATCAAATCCTTGCCGGCCATCTCGTAATCGACGTCCAGCGCGAACCAGCGCATCGCCCAGTCCGGCTTCCATTGCAGCTTGCACAGACCGCCTGTGACCTTTGTCTCGACTTCCTTGCCGTCTTCGCGGCGGTAGACGATCGTACCGGCTTCGGCATCGGTGGCGATCACCGGTACCTGCAGCACATGGCGCGTTTCCGGGCAGATCGGCAGGAAGGGACTATAGGTCTCCTGTCGTTCCTGACGCAGACTGGGCAACATGATTGCCTGGACCTGTTCATAGTGCCGCAGCACGGTCAGCAGTGCTTCATCGAATTTGCCGCTCTGGTAGTACTCGGTCGAACTCTGAAACTCGAATTCGAACCCGAACTGGTTCAGGAAAGCCTGCAGGCGCGCGTTGTTATGGGCGCCGAAGCTTTCGTGAGTGCCGAACGGGTCCGGCACTTCGGTCAGTGGCTTGTGCAGATGCTTGGCCAGCATGTCCTTGTTGGGGACGTTGTCCGGCACCTTCCGCAGCCCGTCCATGTCGTCGGAAAAGGCGAACAGCCGTGTCGGCACGTCGCACATGGTTTCGAAGGCGTGGCGCACCATGGTCGTGCGCGCGACTTCACCAAAGGTTCCGATATGCGGCAGGCCAGACGGGCCATAGCCTGTTTCGAACAGGACATAGCCTTTTTTCGGCGCTTTACCCCCAATGCGTTTCACAAGCTTGCGGGCCTCTTCAAACGGCCAAGCTTTCGCATTCTGGGTAAGTTCGCTGTACTCCGACATGTCCTTTGTTCCTTAGTATTTCTGTGGCGCCCCAGACATTCCGACTGAGGGCCGCTCCGATAAGGCGCGGAAACTAGGCGGGGGCGCGGCGCAGGTCAACTGGCGCGCGGGTTGCAGCGGTTTGGGCCATGTGATTTCTGGTTCCAATTGCCGAACTGCGATACTGTTGCGGAAACCAGCCGGGAGAGACGCGATGTTCGATTTGGAACGCTTCATTGAGGACTGCCGGACGGCGGTGACCGAGGATGACAGTCACAAAGCGGTGCGCGACGTGACGGCCAGGGCGGTTTCCAATCCCGCGGCCCTACTCCAAGCACTGGGTGAACCGACCGAGGGGGCGATTCAGAAACTGTATCACGGCGAGGACCTTACGGTTCTGAACGTGATCTGGCCGGCGGAGATCGTCCTGCGTCCCCACAATCACAATCACATCTGGGCCGTAATCGGTGTTTATGGCGGCCGGGAAGACAATATTTTTTGGCGCCGCACGGGCGACAGGATTGAAGCCGCGGGCGCGTCCTCCCTGATGGTCAAGGATGCGGAACCGTTGGGCAAGGACATCATCCATTCGGTGATCAATCCGACGACCAAGCTGACCGGGGCGTTGCATATCTATGGCGGCGATTTCTTCAATGACGGGCGCAGCGAGTGGGACCCGGAAGCCTTGACCGAAAGACCGTTCGATTTCGAAACCAGCTTGCGCCAATTTCAGGAAATGAACGAGCGGCACCGTAACAAAGCGGCTTAGTCCAGGCCGCTGGAATTTACGGTTTTCAAGGCGTGTCTGGGGGCGAATCCGGGTTTATGATCGCGCCGTCATGCCTTCTGCTGCCACCTCTTCCCTGAAACTGCCATCCGCGCCGGTCCTTGCCGCGTCGCCTCTGGAAGCCGTTTGGCTATCGGAAGATGGGGAGTTGGAGACGGTTCGCCTCCTCGACCGGCGGGCGCCACCGGACCTTGCGAGGAAAATTCGCGGGCAAATGCCGATCCTCTGCCACGGCCCTTCGGTCGCACGGCGGATCAGGATAGATCCATTTCCGGCACTCGACCTTCTGGAACTCTTTGCTTTCGTCTATCCGGCGCGGTTCTGCATACCCACCGCCGCGGGCATGGCGCAGGAATTGGGCCTGCCGCCGCCCGCGACCGTGGAAGAAGCACCGGCTGTGCTCTTCCGATGCATGACCCGCATGCTGTCCGACCTGAAAGACAGAGTGCATGGCCCCGACGTGCCGCGGATCGCGATGGCGATGGCGCGGGCGGGCTGGTCCTGGGGGCCATCCGTACTCGCCGCCTTGGGGCAAGAACAGGATGACGGGGTGCGCGCGTCGACATCCGGCCTCGACGTTTGGAAACGTTTGCCGGAATGGCGCGAACAGGCGCCGCCGCCGCCGCCGGGCGAACGGCCCGTCCAGCCCGATGAAGCCAGGTTCCGCCTTGCGACCCTGCTGGGCGAGGGGGCGGAGGAACGCCGGGCGCAGTCGGACTATGCATCGGCCGTCTGTCACGCCTTTGCACCGCGCGACCATGAAGGCGCGCCCAATTTCGTGATGGCCGAGGCAGGGACCGGCGTCGGCAAGACGCTCGGCTATATCGCGCCGGCCAGCATCTGGGCGGAAAAGAACGAAGCGCCGATCTGGCTTTCGACTTATACCCGGAACCTGCAGCAGCAAATCGATGAGGAACTCTCGCGTCTCGTCCCCGACCAGCGCCTGAAAGCGGAGCGTGTCGTTATCCGCAAGGGACGGGAAAATTATATCTGTCTGCTGAATTACGAGGAGGCGACCCGGACGGTCGCCGTCAACCGCGCCGCCGCGATCCCGCTGGGGCTGATCGCGCGCTGGATATCCGCCACGCGGGGCGGGGACATGACAGGCGGTGATTTCCCCTCCTGGCTCAGCGATATTCTGGGTGTGCGCTCTACCCTCGGCCTGACGGACCGGCGGGGCGAGTGCATCTATTCCGCTTGCAGCCATTTTTCCCGCTGTTTCATCGAACACGGTATCCGCCGCGCCCGGCGGGCGGACCTCGTAGTGGCGAACCACGCCCTTGTCATGGTGCAGGCCGCCCGGGGCGGCGTCGATCCGGCGGGCCGGGTCAATCGCTATGTATTCGACGAAGGGCATCACGTATTCGACGCCGCCGACGGCGCGTTTTCCGCCCATTTGTCAGGTTTGGAGACGGCAGAACTGCGCCGCTGGTTGCGGGGAGCGGAAGCCCAGGGTCGGGGTCGGGCGCGTGGCCTGAAGGCACGGATAGAGGATCTGGCGACCGAAGGGGCCGCGCGCGAAGCGCTGGAGGATATTCTGGCCGGCGCCGCCTCCCTCCCGTCGGAGGGCTGGCGGCAGCGCACCACGGATGGGCGCCCTGCGGGACCGGCGGAAGCGCTTCTGTCCCGCATCCGACAACAGGTCTATGCCCGTGCCCGCGGCGCGGACGGACCGTATGATCTCGAAGTCGACACGGTCGAACCCGTTCCGGGTTTACTGGAGGCGGCCGGTGACCTGCACGAGGCGTTGAACCGGATTCTGCTGCCCGCCAAACGGCTGGCCAAGGCCTTGACGGCGCGGATGGACGAGGAGTCGGAGGAACTCGATACGGCGATCCGGGCAAGGATTGAGGCGGCGGTCCGGTCCCTGGAACATCGCTGCATCGCGACCGTTCAAGCCTGGATGGATATGCTGACCGCGCTGGGTGAAGGCACGCCGGATGCCTTTGTAGACTGGTTCGCGGTCAGCCGCATGGATGGTCGCGACGCCGATGTCGGCATGTATCGTCATTGGGTGGACCCGATGGTTCCTTTCTCCGACATCGTCGCGAAACCGGCACATGGCGTACTGATCACGTCTGCGACCCTGACCGACGGTTCCGGGGATGTGGATGCGGATTGGCACAGCGCGGAAGCGCGCACCGGGGCAGTTCACCTCGACTATCCGGCTTTGCGGGTGCGGGTGACCTCGCCGTTCGACTATCCGAAGCAGACCCGGGTTCTGATCGTCACGGATGTGCGCAAGGACAGCCTCGAGCAGGTTGCGGCCGCCTATCGTGAGCTGTTCCGGGCGTCAGGCGGGGGCGCGCTGGGCCTGTTCACCGCGATCAGTCGGCTGCGCGCCGTCTATGACAGGATCGTGCAGCCGTTGGAGGAGGACGGTTTGCCGCTCTATGCCCAGCATATCGACAACCTGAACCTCGCAAGCCTGACCGAAATCTTCCGCTCGGAAGAGGATTCCAGCCTGCTCGGCACGGACGCCCTGCGCGACGGCGTCGATGTGCCGGGTCGGTCCCTGCGTCTGCTTGTCTTCGATCGGGTGCCCTGGCCGCGCCCGACCATTCTGCACAAGGCCCGCCGGGGGATGTTCGGCGCAAAAAACTATGATGACGCGGTGACCAGACTGCGCCTGAAGCAGGGGTTCGGACGGCTGGTGCGCCGGGCCGATGACCGTGGGGTTTTCGTGCTGCTGGACCCAATGACGCCAACGCGGCTGCTGGGAGCCTTTCCCGAAGGGGTGTCCGTCGAACGGGTCGGCCTGGCGGAAGCGGTGGCGGCGACACGGGATTTTCTGAAACCGGAAACCAGTGGTCCCGCTGGCCTACAGGAAGACGGTGAGCAACCCTGACACGGTGATGCAGGACAGAACCGTCGTGACCAGAACGATCGCGACCGACCGCGCCGCGAAGACACCGTGGCGTTCACTCAACACGAAGACCAGACTGCCCGTCGGCATCGCCGCCATCAAGACGGCCGAGGCGGTCTCCAAGGGCGGAAGCGGGATCAGGAAAAGGACGATCACCCATGTCACCAAAGGCAGTATCAGCAGTTTGACGAAACTGACCCACGTGACCTCGGCCGCGCCGGTGGTGATTTTCTGCCCGACCAGAAAAAGGCCGATCGCGAAAAGGGCACAGGGCCCGGCGGTCACACCCAGCATATCGACGACGGAACGCGCTGGTCCGGGAAGCTCTATATCGAACCCTGCGAGGATGAGGCCCGCCAAAGCGCCGAGCACCAAAGGGCTCTTCAGGACCCCGCCGAGGGTTACCATGGCCATGCCGGCGACGCTTCTGTGTTCGGCGCGGTCCAGTTCCAGCAGAATGGACCCGATGGTCAGGAATACCAAGCCGTTGACCAGGGTGGCGACGATGGCCAGCAAAACGCCCGGTTCGCCGTAGGCGAGCGCCATCATCGGGATTCCGATATAGCCGCTATTGGTCAGCGTCGCGGACAGGGAGTGTAGCGAATGCGCGCCCAGACTGCCGGGAAACAAGACCGTCGCGCTCAACATGGAAATACCGAACACCGCCAACTGGGCGCCGACGAGGACGGATATGTAACCGAGATGATCGGTGAGCGAGAATCCGGCCGACGTTATTGCGCCCAGAAAAAGCGCCGGCATTGCCGCATAGTAGGTAAACCCGTTGACCGCGGTGGCGGCGCCCTCGCCGAGCAGACGGAAACGGCCACACAGGTACCCCATCAGAATGATGGCGAACACCGGCAGGGAGACATCCAGCATGGAGGGATCGGCTACGGAGGGCATGCAGATGCCTTACTTGGTGTTCCAGGGTTAGTCGAGCCGATTATTTGGCAGGCGGTGCAAGAACGCGGCGTTTGCGGTGATCGTGCATGACAGGCATCGGTTACTTGGCGCAATTGACGCACGTGCCTTGCTTGATTGGCCGTCTCCCTTGACGTCCGGGTGGTCCGTGACCATACCAAGGTGGTCGCAAGACGTTCGGAAAATCGGGTCTGGTGGCGGATGGGCCGTGCCGATCCTTTGCCTTTCACCCAGTTCACTATCCTTAAGAGGGAAAGAAGCGAATGATCAACAAGCACGCCGCCTTGATCTACACCATGGTTATCACCTCGGCAGCCGACCAGGAGATGACGGACGCCGAGTTGCAGACCATTGGAGACGTCGTGCGTCATCTACCGGCTTTCCGGGGCTTTGACGAAGAAACATTGCCGAAGATCGCTATCCAATGCGCCGAGATGCTGTCGGGCGAGGATGGTTTGGACGCTGTGCTGGACCAAGTGCAGGCCGCTTTGCCTGAATCCTTGCGGGAAACCGCCTATGCGCTGGCCGTTGAAGTGGCCGCCGTGGACCTGCATGCGGCACAGGAAGAGCTGCGGATATTGGAAATGCTGCGGTACCGCCTGGAAATCGACCGCCTCACCGCGGCAGCCATCGAACGCGGGGCGCGGGCGCGGTATCAAATCGGCTGATTAGGGAGCGCATCTCCCTGGAATAACTTTATGAACAAAAGCAAATGAAACTTTGGTAGAGCTTTTGTCTAAAGCCATGCGATTTATGCATGGCTGCTTTGTAATTCCGATGCTGGAAATAGAGTCAGCACAGGCATACATAACACTTGCTTCAGTTGTTGCAGTGCAACAACCCTCCGACGCTGGTTTTACACCAGCCCTCGGAATTTACGTCTCCCAGACGTGAAGCCTCCCTGTTCAACTTGCCGGTAGGGCTTTGTCCTACCGGCGGTTTTTTTTGGGGTCCCCCGCCATTGTTACGCCGTCGCGAACAGGCGACGCATGAAAAGCCGATCAACTCTTGATTCGACGATTTGCGGTCCTCAACCGACTGACATAGATGTCGATCAGGTAACGCAGCACGGGGTCGCTTTCACTCAGTGCGTCCAAGCGGCGTCGGAACGGCGGACTGCGGACGATCAGCAACTCGGAGTCCTCCGCTGCAACGGCGCCCGCAGCCCTTGGAAGTTCGTCTATCAAGGCCATTTCGCCGAAAATCTCGCCGGGTCCCAAGGTGGCGATCGTCATCTGCTTTCCTTCGAAATCGACGACGATTTCGACGGTTCCGCTGCGGATCATGAATGCTTCGTCTCCCCGCGTCCCTTCTTTGAAGATGACGGTCCCGGCTTTGACCATCCGGCGCTTGTCTCCGGGCTTCGGCGCCAACAACGGTGAGGCCGCCATCGATCGGCCGCCGCCGCCGGGCCGGAGGGTTTCGATCTTGGCTGAAAACCCCTGTTTGATCTCGCTCGGCAGCGGCGCCGCGTCGATCTTGCTGATCAAGCGCTGTTGAATCGCTTCGGCTTCCCGCCGCGTCGCGCCAGGGGGGGCCAGATCCCCCAGCGAGCGTATCTCCCGCATGATCCCGGCAAGCTTTTCCAGGACGCCGGATGCGCTGCGCTCGCCAACCTCGCTGGTCGCTGAAACGTCGGCCAGATAGCCGACCTTCGTGGATTTCGACGGGATGAGTTGCAGCAGGGCGTCGACGGCGTCTTCGATCCGTTGATTGCTCGGGTCGGAAATCAAGACGCTGCGCGCGCGTTGCGTGATGGCGGCGCTGGTCGACGGGCCCCCTGCCAGACCGTCATCCATCAACATGGCCGAAAGCACATCCACCAAGGCGGACCGTTCCTTGTCGCCCCCTTCCCGCGTCAGCGGCTGAAGTGAATTCAGCGCCAGACTGATCCAACGGTTCAATGAGGAACGGCTGGCCGGAAATTTGTGAATACGGAATAAGGAATAGAGACGAACTTGCAGCGAGGGTGCTTTTGCGTCCGGACTGCCTTTTCCGGAAACCAGGCCCGAAACGACCTTCACTGCTGATGCCAGGTCCGGCTGGTGCCCCAGAATCGCTCGAACGCCGTCCCCGCCATCCAATATTTCCGCAAATGATTCATCGAGCAGATCGTGTGCCGGCACCGATAGAGGCTGTTTGACCGGGATCAGATCGAAGATTTTTTCCAGCTTTTGGCCCTGTTCTCCTTCTTCCCGTGTCAGGGAGGCGAGAGCAGCGACAGTCATCGGATACTGCTGTGGTTCCGGCAGGGCGGATACTGCGTCGACCAAGCCGTCGATACCCTTCTCGATCAGGACCTTCTTGTAGGTGGGAAGCCCCTCGACAAGCGAGGCCGCCGTGGTCTTCACCTGCTCGAACAGCCCGTAAAGTGCGTCGGCCCGTAACCGTTGGGGCAGGTCGTATAGTTTCGACTGGACGGAAGAGGCAACGCCGATCGCCTGCGTCAGCATCGTTTGGTGCCTGGCAAGCAGGCTGAGTTGCCCGGCATCCGTGATCAGTTCGGAAATCGTCAGGCCTTCTTCGTCGAGATAGCCACGCAGGATGCGCGCGGCCGTCAATCGACCTTCCAGCCGGAATACCTGCTCCACCGTGTCGCATAACGGTGAATAGTCGACGTGCTGCGCAGTGACCGGGGTGGATTTCTTCTTTTTGACCTTCTGTTCGAAAATTGTCCGTTCGGCGATCGTTCCATCGGGGTTTGGAACCGACTCGACGACGCGGACGGCGTCGCATTTTTCTTCCTCGGCCAACGCCTTCGCCCGCGTGAGCGCAAATTTCTGATCGTCGGCGATTTCGCGGGTTTGCCAGCGTCCGTCCTGCTCGAGCTGCACTTCAAAGCTGGTGCTCATAGGGCGCCAAAATTTCCTTTCGCAGCGCATGCGACGGCTGTTGCCCAAGCGCGCACGGAACCCTTTAAGGGCCGGTATCGATTATCGTGTGAGCCTGAATGCATCATTGTCGTGCAAAGCGGCATTATGAGACGGGGGCGGGCAACAACATGGTTCACTCGCTCATCCTGCGCATTTCCTTCAAGACGGCGTTCAACAGGATCGCCATCATCCGATCTTTTTCCGAGATGCCCTTCAGGCGTTTTGCGAAAGCCGATTTGGGCACGACGACAAGTTCGGTTTCCTTGGTGGCGATCGCCGTGGCTTTGCGGGTCGGCACCCCTGCAAGGCACATCTCGCCAAGAACCTCTGAGGGTCCCAGGGTTCTCGTCTGTTCCTCACCGGCCACCCCTGGCTGCACGATCTTCACCGCGCCGGACCGGATGATATAGGCCTCGGTGGCGTCGTCGTTCGGGGTGTAGATGATGTCCCCTGCCGCAAAGACCCGAAGGTTCGATTTCGGCTTTTGTTCCGCGGGCTTCACCGGTTCCTGGCTGGCCGTTCCGGATTCTGCCTCCGCTGGGGCGGAAGGCTCCGAAGCGTCCGGCGCCGCCGGACTTGAATTCGCCGTCCCGTGTTTCAGGGATTTGATCCGCGCTTCCAGACCTTGCAGGACTTCCGCCGGCAATGTCGACGCGGCGATCTTGCCGAGAACTATGTTCCGGACGAGCGTGGTTTCTTCCTCATCCTTCGCACTGGGAACGAAATCGTTCAGGGTGCGCATGCTGTTCAGCGTCTTGGCAAGCTTACGCAAAACCGTGACGGCGTTGCCCTGGTTGATGATCGAACTGGCCGACAGGTCGAGCAGGTAACCGATTCTGGCGGAAGGTTCCTCGATCATGTCCGCCAGCCGTTCGATCGCGGGTTCCAGCATTTGGTCGTCGGGATTGGACGCCAAGGCGCCACGCGCTCTTTGGGTCAGGCAGCGCGCGCTTTCCGCACCGCCGTAGACGCCGGCATTGCCGAGCATGCCGTGGAGGACGCGGGAAAACGTTTGCCTCTCGGCCGGCTGGCCCTCCCGGGTGAGTGACGTCGTCGAATCCAACCCCATTGCGACCCAGCGGTTGAGGGCTTGCTTAGACAATTGAAAACGATGCTGGCTCAATGCTTCGCTTAGTTTGGTGAGCGCGGTGGACGCGCTTCTGTCAGGCTGCCATTTTCCGGATGCGATGGACGCCGCGGTGGAAAGCGCTTCGCCCAGATCGGTACGCCGGCCAAGCAGCACGCGCAGCGTATCCGTACTGCTCAGCATTTCGGCGATGACGTTGTCGATCAGTTCCAGCGATGAGTCGGATGTCGCCGGTGTCGGGCCATCGAGGAAGCCGAGGACCATCCTCACTTTCAACGCGGGGTCGCCTTCATCGCGCAACCGATCGCCGATCAGGGCCAGCATCGTGCCGCGGCGTTTCGGCTCTTCAAGCGTCTCCACCGCTTCGAGTGCCGCATCCAACCCGTCGGCGTCTCGGATCTCGTTAAAAGGTTCCAGGCCTTCCGCGACCGCTTCGGACAGTTTCAGAACAGATTTGAACAGATCGGTGAGCTCAGCGATGCGTTTCTGCTGGTCTTCGCCGCGCGATTTCGCCTGGACGACACCGGCGAAGGTGAATGCCTGTTTCAGCAGCGGCTTGTCGCTTGCGAGCAGCATGAGATTGCCGGGGTCGGTAACCAGTTCGCAAGCTGTGATCAATTTGCGTTCGAAATACTTGCTCATCACCTTCGAAATGGTGACGCGGGCGTCCAGCCGGTAAACATCGCCTGCTTCTTCGCAATAGGCGGCCTCATCGACGGACTGCGCCGCGAGCGGCTTTTCCTTCTGTTCGGGGACGATTTGCTCGAAGATCGTCTTTTCTTTGATCGTGTCGTTCGGGCGTCGGCGAATGTGAACGACTCTGACGGCCTTCGATTCCTTCGAGTCAATCAAGGCGTTCGCGCGCACCAAGGCGCTGGTCCGGCTCTGGAAACTCTGAACCGCGCGCCAGTCTTTACCTTGGCGGGTCTGAACGTCGTAACTGTAAGACAAAGGCGGCTCTCCCCGATGGCGCCGATTTTCTTCAGGATTCTAGCAATTTGAGTGGGGAGAGGGAAAGAACTTATATAAAGGCAATACCTTAGGGCGCCCGCCAGGGTGCAGGCCATACAAGGATTTTATTGTGACTTTTCGGCTCTGCTGGGAAAGCGTGGATCACAAGAAAAGGCGTTCGTCCTCCATCCCCTTGTAGAGATCGGCGACATACTCGCCATAACCGTTGAACAGCAGTGTCGGTACGCTTTCGTCCGTTCCAAGAACCTTCTCACGCGCCTGGCTCCAGCGCGGGTGCGAGACCTCCGGATTGACGTTGGCCCAGAACCCGTATTCCGACCCCTGGATTTCTTCCCAGAAACCGACCGGGCGCTTGTCCGTGAAGGTGAACCGGACGAGGGACTTGATCGACTTGAACCCGTATTTCCACGGTGTCACCAAACGCAGCGGCGCGCCGTTCTGTTTGGAGATGGGGGCGCCGTACATGCCGGTGGCGATGAATGCCAGTTCATTTGTCGCTTCCGCCATGGTCAGGCCCTCGACATAGGGCCAGGGATACCAACTGGACCGCAGGCCCGGCATCGTTTCTTCCTGCAGCACCGTTTCCATGCGGATGTACTTCGCGCCGGAAAGCGGTTTGGCATAGTCCACCAGCGCGGCGAGGGGGAACCCGCTCCAGGGGACGGTCATGGACCAGGCCTCCACGCAGCGGTGGCGGTAGAGGCGTTCTTCCAACGGCATGGCACGGATCAGCGTGTCGACATCGACCATCTGCTCCTTTTCCACCAAACCGTCCAACAACACTGTCCAGGGGCGTGTTTCGAGCTGTTGCGCCAGTTGGGCGATGCCCTTGTGAGTGCCGAATTCATAATAGTTGTTGTAGCTGAGGGCGTATCGCGGCTCCGTCAGCATGCGGTCGATCTGGTACCGGCTGTTGGTTTTAACCGGATAAAGATCCGCGGTTGGATCGGCATCCGACGCAGCACTGGCGCGGGAGGGGAACAGCGATCCGCCGGCAAGCAGGATCGATCCGGCAGCCAGGCCTTTGGCCAATTGGCGCCGGTTCAGGAAGGTTGCTTCCGGTGTGGCCATCTGTTCGGGCAGGTCCCATCCGCGAAGCTTCTTGATCAGCATGTCATGTTCCTCTCGGTGCACAATCCGCAACGCTGTAACGTCAATGCGTTGGGGTTCGTTGCTACAAAACTTAGAGGGGCATTGCGGTCCAGCCCAGTCACAGAGGCGTGAGACACTCGTTTTTCATCGGTTTGTGCGGCGATACGGCGCCTGATAGGTAAAAATGAAGCCCCGCCGAGGGGTACCCGGCGGGGCAGTGTCGTGATAGGGCCGTCGATGCGGCCCGTTCCACCGGCCTAGGCCAGCAGGCTGCGCAGCATCCAGGCATTCTTCTCATGCAGTTGGATGCGCTGGGTCAACAGGTCGGCCGTTGGTTCGTCGCCCGCCTTCTCGGCAGCGGGGAATACGGACCGTGCTGTGCGCGCAATCGCTTCCTGACCCTCGACCAACTGGCGGATCATGTCTTCGGCGGAAGGTTTTCCGGTTTCTTCGGAAATCACGGTCAATTCGCTGAACTGGGCGTAGCTCCCGGGCGCGGGTTCGCCCAGGGCACGGATCCGCTCCGCGATTTCGTCGACCGCCATGGCAAGCTCCGTATACTGCCCTTCGAACATCGTATGCAGGGTATTGAACATCGGACCGGTGACGTTCCAATGGAAATTGTGGGTCTTCAGGTAAACCGTATAGCTGTCGGCCAGAAGGCGGGACAACCCGTCGGCAATTTCCTTTCGATCCGCCTGATTGATTCCAATATTGATTTCCATCTGCAACCTCCTTCGGCGCTTCTTCATCTTGACCGGCCGATCGGCTGGTTTTCGATCGGCTGAATAATTTAGAATTATTCCAATTAATAATATAGATGTATGTATTGGATTGTTAATTTCAAGGAATATCGATTCATTTTTGTCAAAAAAACAGGGCGGTAAACCGCCCTGTTCGCTAACCCTATGGGTTGAGATGACTATGCGCCGACTATTATTCCAGGAACGTGACGGAAACCGATCCGAAAGAGCCGAAATCCGCCACGACGGTATCGCCGCGCCGAACTTGGAAAACATCCGTCGTCAGGCCTGTGCTGACCCACTGCCCGGCCTTCAAGCCGATGCCGCGTTTGCTCATATGGTTCGCCAGCCACGCCAATACGTTGAGCGGGCTGCCCATGACATTGCCACCACTGCCGGCCGCCTTGTCCATGCCGTTCACGGTTACCTTCACCGCGTGGCTCGCCAGTTCGATCGGGTCGAATTTCTCGGTCCCCTGACCGTAAATGAAGGCATGGTTCGCGCCGCCATCCGCAATCACGCGATTCACGTGATCGCCGAAATTTCCGGCGAGCCGCTTGTTCACGACTTCGATCGCCGGGTGAATGGCGCCGACGGCGGCGGCGACTTCACCGGCGCCATAGGCGGCGCTGCGCGCCGGCAGGTCCGATTTCAGCATCAGGGCGAATTCCGCCTCGGGAATACGCAATGCGTCCGCGGCGGTTTTCAGTTCCGCCGCGCCTTCGAAAGTCCGCTCCTTGAAGATCGGTCCGACAAATGGTTCGTTGGCGGCCAGGGCGGCCTGTGCCAGCGGGTTCGTCGCACCGACTTTCCAGCCGATGATTTCGAAACCCAATGCTTCCGTAACGGCTTCTTGAAGCGCATAGGCTTCATCGGAGTTTTGCGGGTCGGGACGGGGCGGTTCGTCCAACCGGATGTCGTTCAGCCGCGCATCGGCCAGGGTCTTCGCGCTTGCGCTCCAGTTCATGTGCACAGTCTCACTCGTAAACGAATTGTCCCGAAATCGCCGCGAACGGCGCCCCAAATAACGCCCGGTTCAACGCAGGGCCGAACAGGCGCGTTGAATGCGGATGCAGGCTTCTTCCAGCAACTCCGTCGCCGTCGCGTAGGAGATGCGGAAATGCGGCGACAGGCCGAACGCCTCGCCATGCACGGCCGCAACGCCTTCCGTTTCCAGCAGGTAGGTAACGAAGTCCTCGTCGGTCTCGATCACCTTGCCGTCGGGAGTCTTTTTGCCGATCAGCCCTTTGATGGAAGGGTAGACATAGAAGGCGCCCTGCGGTGTCAGGCAGGTGATCCCGTCGGCCTGGTTCAACATGGAGACGACAAGGTCGCGCCGTTGAACGAAGACCTTGTTATTCTCCTCGATGAAACTGTGGTCGCCGTTCAAGGCGGTCACGCTGGCCCATTGGCTGATCGTCGAGGTCGAGGTGGTCGACTGCGATTGCAGCTTGTTCATCGCCTTGATCAGGTCCTTGTCGCCGGCGGCGTAACCGACGCGCCAACCGGTCATGCAATAGGCTTTCGACAGCCCGTTAAGCGTCAAGGTTCGCGGATACAGCTTCGGTTCGACCTGGGCGATCGTCGCGAATTCGAACCCGTCATAGACGAGGAATTCGTACATGTCGTCGGTCATGATCCAGACGTGTTCGTGTTCCAGCAGAACATCGGCGATCGCGCGAAGGTCGTCCCTGGAATAACCGGACCCCGTCGGATTGGACGGGCTGTTCAGCACCAGCCATTTCGTCTTCGGCGTAATCGCGGCGCGAAGCTGGTCGGGGCTCAGCTTGAAATTGTTTTCCTGGGTGCAGTTGATGATGACGGGCTTGCCCTCGCACAGCATCGTCAGGTCCGGATAGGTCACCCAATAAGGGGCCGGGATGATGACTTCATCCCCCGGGTTCACCGTCGCCATTAGGGCATTATAGATAGTCTGTTTGCCGCCGCAGCCGACCTGGATCTGGTCCGGCGTATAGCTCAGCCCATTGTCCCGCTTCAGCTTGTCGCAGATCGCCTTGCGCAGCTCGATAATGCCGGCCGGCGGGGCGTATTTCGTCTTCCCTTCACGGATCGCCGCATAGGCGCCTTCCTTGATGTGTTCAGGCGTGTCGAAATCCGGCTCGCCCGCCCCCAGGCCGATCACATCGCGGCCTTCGGCCTTTAACTCGTTCGCCTTGGTGTTAACCGCCACGGTCGGCGACGGTTTGATCAAATTCAGGCGGTCGGCGAGAAAGGACATCGCGGTGTTCCCCCAATTGTCGTTGGCGCCACCCCCGGCGCCTGGATTGTGTTGCTGCGAAAGGTAGCCCTCCGGACAGGTTCGATCAAACGAAACCTACCCTGTCACCGCCCGTCCCTTGGGGGGCAAATTGGGCCATGGGCGCCCAGAAATTGCCCCGACTTGGCCTTATTCCGGCCCCAGTATCGCCCAAACGCCGTGTTTGTCTTGTGCATCCCAGCAAGCGGACTGACCCGCCGGGAAAACGGAGACGACAATGATCATCGAGAAAATCATGGTTTGGGGTGCTATTCGGTGCCAACCGGTGCTTCCGCCAAGAGGGGCGCCGCAACAGAAACAGACGGCCCTGGGCATTGCTATGAGCGTGCTGATCGCGGCGGCAGCGCTCATGCATGTCGAAGCGGTGATGGCGCAGGACCGAAGTCCCGGCGTGCTGGAACTGGAGGGGGAAACCGGCTTTGGCCTGACCCTCATGGATCAGTCGGAAGCGGCCCAGGCCTGGCAGGCGCGCCTGCTCGCCAGCTATGTCGCCGTCGAAGTGTCGGGGGCGGTCGCCCGGGCGCGCGTCCGTCAGGTCTTCGTCAACGAAGCGCCGGCGGATGTGGACGCCCGGTATCTGTTTCCCCTGCCGGATGACGCGGCGGTCGACAAATTGAACATTCGATTTGGCGATCGGTGGATCGAAGGCCTGCTGAAGGAAAAAGTCGAAGCCCGTCAAACCTTCGAACGGGCGCGTGCGGCAGGAAAACGCGCTGGACTGGTAGAGTCCCTGCGACCGAACGTCTTTTCGACGGACCTCGCCAATATCGCCGGCGGCGAGCTGGTGTCCGTCGATCTGGAATATCAGATGACGGTAAAGCCGAAGGACGGCGTGTTCGAAATGCGCCTGCCTCAGGTCATCACGCCGCGGTTCATGCCGCAACAGCACATGGTGTCGGCCGGGATCAGGGATTGGAACGTGCTGATGGCCGAGTTGGCTGACAACGGCGCGGTTTTAGAGACGAACGATCCGACCGCGCCGCATGGATTTCCGGCAGCCTTCGTCGTCCGCCTCCAGGCCGGGGGCGAGATTGCCGCCATCGAAAGCCCCAGCCACGAACTGACGGTTCGGCGCGGGGACGAAGACGTCGCTGATATCGCCTTACGCGACCGTTACGTTCCCGCCGACCGGGATTTCGTTTTGCGCTGGCGTTTGGCCGAAGCCGCGGAACCGGCCGCCATGCTGTTTCACGAGGAACTGAACGGTCAGCACTACTACATGGCTGTGTTGTCGCCACCCAAACCGGCGGCAACCCGTGCGCCGGCGCGGGATGTGCGCTTTGTCGTGGATACGTCGGGGTCGATGCACGGCGTTGCCCTGGAGCAGGCGAAAGCCGCGCTGGCCAGCGCGTTGGACGGGCTGCGTCCGGAAGACCGGTTCGAGGTGATCCAGTTCAATTCCGAGATGCACAGGCTTTTTGGGGAATCCTTGCCGGTTTCCGAACAATCGCTGCGTCTGGCCCGGCGCTATGTCGCCGGCCTGGTCTCGGACGGTGGAACCAACATGGCGCCCGCCTTGCGGGCCGCCCTGCCGGGACCGCAGTCGGATGGCGGCGAGACGCTTCGACAGGTCGTCTTCCTGACCGACGGCGCGGTGTCGAACGAGGCGGCGCTGTTCGGCATGACCGCCGCGAATATCGGCGACGCGCGGCTGTTCACGGTAGGCCTCGGCCCGGCCCCGAACAGTTGGTTCATGCGCAAGGCGGCGCAATCTGGGCGCGGTGTGTTTCTGAACATCGACCGGATCGAGGAGGCGGGGTCGAAGATCGACGCGCTCTACCGAAAGCTTCAGTCGGTTCAATTGACCGATCTTGATGTCGGTATTCGCACCGCGTCGCTGTCGAGCGACACGAAGACGGAGATCTATCCGCGGAACCTGCCCGACCTGTATGCCGGCGAACCGCTGTATTTTGTCCTGCGCACCGGTGTAGAGGCCGAGGAACTGAACCTAGGCGGTCGGTTGAACGGGGAAGCCTGGGCTACCTCCATCGATACGGCATCGGCGCGGGAAGCCCCCGGCCTGAGCAAGCTCTGGGCGCGTGAAAAGTTGGAAGACCTGGATGATCTTCGTCGCATGGGGGCGGATGCGGACCGAACCCGGATGGAGTCGATAAGGATCGCCTTGGCCCATGGTCTCGCGGGAAAATACACCAGCTTCGTTGCGGTCGAGAAGGAAATGCCGCGCGAGCCTTCCGATCGGATCGGCGACGGTGAAGGCCAGCAACGCAATCCCGACGGATCCCTGCGTGAGGCGTCGAAACCCTCCGCCATGCACACTCTCGCGGCGGTCCAGGTGGCGGGTCCCGCAACGGCGGTCGGCTGGTTGCGTGACGTGCTGGTTGCCCTCGCAACCGGCTTGGCCGCGGTGGTTTGCCTTTGGGCAGCCACGCGGCGGCAGGCGGGACCGGCATGAAGCGTCGCCGGATCCTTCCTGGCCACCCCGGCCTTGGCCACCTCCTCCCTGGCCATACAAGGGGTGGACGGTCCCGTGGATTGCTCTTGATCTGCGGGGCCGTTGCCCTGGGTCTGGCCGTCTGGTTGGGTGGCGGGGCAGCGGTGCAGGTGGGCAAAGCCTGGCTGGCCCCTGTCCTGATCAAACGTGCTTGGGCCGTCGCGGCCGACCTGGGCAGCCCCGCCCCGGCGCCCTGGCCTTGGGCGGATACGCGCCCGGTTCTTCGTCTCACCGTGCCGCGTCTTCAGGTAGAGAGATTTATCCTGGACGGCGCGAACGGCCGGGCGCTGGCCTTCGGGCCCGTGTTGTCGAATCCGGGTGGGGTCCACGTGGTCTTCGGTCATCGGGACACCCATTTCGCCTTCCTGGAACAGGTGCGCGTGAATGACCGACTGTTTGTGCAGCCGGTCAACGGGCCGCCGCTGGCCTATCGGGTGCGCGAGATCGCCGTGCGGGACCATGATGATATCGCCATCGTGTCGAATGGCGGCGAGGCGCCCTTGGTGCTGGTGACCTGCTATCCTTTCGACCGGCTCGATCCGGGGGGACCACTGCGATATGTCTTGTTGGCCGCGCGTGACCAGGGCGAGACGGCGGAGGTCTCCCTGACGCGGTAAGTCGCGTTTGTATGCTCGTCCTTTCGCCCTATATTCGAGGTCACGGGCGCGGCAATCGCGTCCGGCTATCGAATTGCGGCAGATTGAGATCATGGGCCTATCGGATTCAATGGCGAGCCACCCCCTGACGATGGGCGCGCTTCCGTCTGCAATGAGTCGGGCGGAGCGTCCGCTGACGGAAGGCGGAATCCCGTTCAAGATCGAATCGGCTTTCGAACCGGCCGGCGACCAGCCCCAGGCGATCACCGAACTGACCGGCGGTTTGGAGACGGGCGAGCGGGACCAGGTCCTTCTCGGCGTCACCGGGTCCGGCAAGACCTTCACCGTGGCCCATACGATCCAGCGCTTGCAGCGGCCCGCCCTGGTGCTCGCGCCGAACAAGACGCTGGCGGCCCAATTGTACGGCGAGATGAAAAGTTTCTTTCCGTCCAACGCCGTCGAATATTTCGTCTCCTACTACGATTATTATCAGCCCGAGGCCTATGTGCCGCGGTCGGATACCTATATCGAAAAGGAATCCTCCCGGAACGAACAGATCGATCGGATGCGCCACGCGGCGACGCGGTCGCTGCTGGAGCGGGACGACGTGATCATCGTCGCCTCGGTTTCCTGCATCTACGGTATCGGTTCCGTCGAGTCCTACAGTCAGATGGTAGCCGATGTGAAGGTCGAACAGCGGTTGGATGTGCGCGACCTGATGCGTCGCCTCGTCGAACTGCAGTACCGCCGCAACGACAACAATTTCATCCGCGGCACCTTCCGGGTGCGCGGGGACAGTTTCGAAGTATTCCCGGTTCACCAGGAAGACAGGGCCTGGCGCATTTCCTTCTTCGGGGATGAGGTGGAGGCGATCCAGGAATTCGATCCGCTGACCGGGGAAAAGTCAGGCAATCTGGAAGCGATCCGCATCTATGCAAACAGTCACTACGTCACGCCGCGGCCGACGCTTAACCAGGCGGCGAAGTTCATCAAGGAAGAGTTGAAGGTCAGGCTGGACGAGCTGCACCGCAACGGCCGCTTGCTGGAGGCGCAGCGGCTTGAACAGCGGACCGTCTTCGATCTCGAGATGATGGACGCGACCGGGTCCTGTGCCGGCATCGAGAACTATTCCCGTTACCTCACCGGCCGCAAGCCGGGCGAACCGCCGCCGACATTGTTCGAGTATCTGCCCGACAACGCCCTGCTTTTCGTCGACGAAAGCCATGTCACCGTGCCCCAGATCGGCGGCATGTTCCGGGGCGACTATGCGCGCAAATCGACCTTGGCCGAGTTTGGTTTCCGCCTGCCGTCCTGCGTCGACAATCGGCCGCTGCGGTTCGAGGAATGGGACGCGATGCGCCCGCAAACGGTCTATGTATCGGCAACGCCCGGCCCGTGGGAGCTGGACCGCACCGCCGGCGTCTTCGTGGAGCAGGTCGTGCGCCCGACCGGGCTGATCGATCCGGTCTGCATCATCCGCCCAACCGAAAGCCAGGTGGATGACCTGCTGGCTGAGTGCAGGATCTGCGCGGAGAAGAACCAACGGGTTCTGGTCACCGTCCTGACCAAGCGGATGGCCGAGGATCTGACCGACTATATGTCGGAGGCGGGATTGCGTGTGCGCTACCTGCATTCCGACATCGACACGCTCGAGCGGATCGAGATCATCCGCGATTTGCGCCTGGGCGCTTTCGATATTCTGGTCGGCATCAACCTGCTGCGCGAAGGCCTCGATATTCCGGAATGCGGCTTGGTTGCGATTCTGGACGCGGACAAGGAAGGGTTCCTGCGGTCCAAGACCTCGCTCGTTCAGACAATCGGACGTGCGGCCCGGAATATTGACGGCCGGGTGCTGCTCTATGCGGATAGGATGACGGACAGCCTGACATACGCGATCGACGAGACAAACCGGCGACGCGAAAAACAACAGGCCTACAATGTCGAGCATGGCATTACGCCGGAAAGTATCCGCAAGGACATCTCCAGGATCCTCGACAGCGTCTTCGAACGCGACCACATGACCGTCGAGGCCGGTGATGGGGAGTCCAACAATTTGGTGGGCCTTAGTCTGCAGGCCTATATCGAACAGTTGGAAAACCAGATGCGTTCCGCAGCGGCGGACCTGGAATTCGAGACGGCGGCGCGGATGCGCGATGAAATAAAGCGTTTGGAGGCCTACGATTTGGAGATGCCGGCGCATGCTGCTCCGCTGAATGCGGAGATCGTCGCGACCATCAAGAATGTCTCCCGGGATGTGTTGCCCAAGGGCAAACGGGGCGCCAAGGGCGGCGCCAAGAAGCGGCGGGGCGGTCGACGTTAGACGTCGGCTCGGCCCCGGAATCAGGGAGGAAACATGCCCGTTGCAATCGTAACCGGCGCGGGGAAACGGATCGGGCGCGGCTTGGCGCTCGCCATGGCCGCGGACGGGTTCGACATCGCCGTTCACTACCGCAGTTCCAAGCAGGAGGCGGATGAAACCGTGCGCCAGGTCGAGGCCTTGGGCCGCAAGGCCGTGGCCTTCCGCGCCGATCTCGGCATCGGCGGGGATATCGAGGCGATGATGGCCAAGATCCACAACCGGCTGGGCCCGGCCGAATGTCTGATTAACAGCGCCTCGCTGTTTGAATACGACGTCGCCGGGAATTGGACGCTTCAGACCTTCGACCGGCATATGGCTGTCAATCTGCGGGCGCCGCTGCACCTGGCTCAGCGATTGATCGAAAACCTGCCGGACGGGGTCCAGGGCTGCGTTATCAATCTGCTGGACCAGAAACTGTTCAACCTCAATCCGGACTTCTACACCTACACGCTCAGCAAGCTGGGACTGAAAGGGGCGACCGAGATGCTGGCCCAGGCGGTTGCGCCGAAATGCCGCGTCAATGCCGTCGCGCCCGGATTAACGCTGCGAAGTGGCGACCAATCGCAAGAACAGTTCGCTCAGGTGCATGCGCTGACCCCCATGGGCCGTGGTACGAGCATTGATGACATTGCCGATGCCGTGCGCTATCTGGTGCGCGCGACGGCGGTGACGGGGGCCGTCCTACCAGTGGACTGCGGTCAGCGCTTGAGTGCGATGGACCGCGACATCATGTTCCTGGATACGGATGACCCTAAGCGTTCCCGCCAAGGTGATGATGGCTAGGACACCATTTATATAGGTGCGTCCTGTATATAATGGTTCACGGCACATCGAGTGCCGTGTTTTTGTGGAGGATGGGCCGTGCCCGATGATGTTGATTTCCTCTCGCGTTCTCTGAACGACCGGCTTAGGACGGATGGGGAATGCCGCCGTTTGTTCCTGCGCGGTTTCGTCGTCGATGCGAATATCGGCATCATGGCCCATGAAATCGGGCGCACTCAGCGCGTGAATATAGACGTCGATCTGTATTTGCGGCCGTTCAGCGGCCCGATTGACGATCATATCGACAATGTTCTCGACTACGACTTCGTTCGCGAGGAAATAAAGAAAATTGTCCAGCGCGGGCATATAAACCTGCAGGAGACGCTTGCCGAGACCATCGCCGACAGTTGCCTGAAACCGGATCAGGTCATCGGGGTGCGGGTCGCCACAAGCAAGCTGGATGTCTATGGCGACTGTACCGCCGTGGGATATGAAATTGTTCGTGTGAAGAACTGACCGTCCATCGGTATAAAGCGACTGATGTATTAGTCGCCTGAGTGGACAAAGTACTCGCACTGTAAGTGCGCCAATAGTCGCAAGCATACTTCATGGATACCGGCTTTTCGCTTGCCGGTTACCTATTGGGCTACTTCACGATTTAGGATGATTTCATCGCAAGTCATGGCGAGCACAGGGCGCACGGGAATTTATAGAATTCCGGATTTTAGCTGTTGACTCGTGAAATCTTTTGCACAGCCCCGGTAAGCCCCTGATTTTCTTCAACGCTTGTAGATAAACGGCTGGCCCGTCACATCACCGTCACATTTCAGCGCCTTTGAATTGTTTGATTTCAATGCGTTACAGATCGTGCTCAAAAATTAGGCAAACTGGTCAAAACCATTGGATTCCGGGAAGAAGGGCCATACATGCCGCATTTACCAACAAAGTTATCCACAGGATTGGTGGATAGAAGAATCGATCGATGAAGGCCGTGATTTTTCAGGAAGTTAGCTTGCTGCGTTCCACCAATGCGGTTGCGGCTGGGGGGTGGGTCGGGGATTATACGACGCGATGATACCTTCCGATTCCGATAGCGAGCTCGACACTGACAACGCGGTCGACGACACCCGTCCGACCTTGCAATCGGGCGCAAGTATCGTGGCCGGATACTTGCCTCGTCTGGGGCTTGGGCCCGGCGTGTACCGGATGCTGAATACCCGCGGCGACGTCCTTTATGTGGGCAAGGCGCGCAGCTTGAAGAAGCGCGTTCAGACATACGCTCATCCGCAGCGCCTGCCGATCCGTCTTCAGCGCATGGTCTCGGAAACCACCTCGATGGAATTCGTGACCACCCATACCGAGGTGGAGGCGCTGCTCCTCGAATCCAACCTGATCAAGCAGCTTCGCCCGCGATACAACATTCTGCTGCGGGACGACAAAAGCTTCCCGGACATCCTGATCCGTGCTGACCATGACTTTCCACAAATCGTCAAACACCGGGGCGCGCGCAACAAGCCGGGCGAGTATTTCGGGCCCTACGCGTCCGCGGGCTCCGTGAACCGGACGTTGACGGCGCTTCAGAAGGCGTTCCTGCTGCGGAATTGCTCCGACAACATCTTTTCGACCCGCACCCGCCCCTGTCTGCAGTTTCAGATCAAACGGTGCAGCGCGCCCTGTGTCGGCAAGATTTCGGGAGAGGACTACGCCGCCTCTGTCCAGCAAGCGAAGCTTTTTCTGACCGGCAACAGCCAAGCCGTGCAGAAAGACCTTGCGGCGCAGATGGAAACGGCTGCCGAGGCATTGGACTTCGAACGGGCGGCTTCTTTGCGGGACCGCATTCGCGCCATGGCGTCGGTGCAGACCCATCAGGACATCAATGTGGAAGGTGTCAGTGACGCGGATATCGTCGCCTTGCAGAGCGAAGGCGGCCAAACCTGCGTCCAGGTCTTCTTCTTTCGCGGCGGGCGGAACAACGGAACCCGGTCCTACTTCCCCAGCCATGACAAGGATCAGGAGCCGCCTGCGGTCCTGGCGGCTTTCCTGGGGCAGTTCTATGACGGGCGCGTGCCGCCCAAGGAAATCCTGGTCAGCATCGACCCCGACGAGGCAGACCTGCTTGCCGAAGCCTTCTCGATCAGGGCGGACCGCAAGGTGACCATCCTCAAGCCTCAACGGGGATCGAAGCGGCAGTTGATCGCACATGCACTGGACAATGCGCGCGAGGCGCTGGGCCGGCGCATGAGCGAAAGCGCGACGCAGCGGCGCCTACTCGACGGACTGGCCGAAAAGCTCGGTATCGAGACCCGGTTGGAACGGATCGAAGTATACGACAACAGCCATACCGGCGGCACCAATGCGATCGGCGGCATGATCGTGGCGGGGCCGGAAGGGTTCGTGAAGAACGCTTATCGCAAATTCAACATCAAAACCGCGATCAAAACGGACGAGGGTGGCGATGGGGCAAGCGCCGGGGACGACTATGCCATGATGCGGGAGGTGCTGACGCGCCGCTTCACCCGCGCCATGAAGGAAGACCCGGACAGGGACAGAGGGCAATGGCCGGATCTGGTCATCGTCGACGGCGGTAAGGGTCAATTGGGGATTGCCGAGGAGGTCTTCGCAGACCTGGGCATTGACGACGTGGCCCTGCTGGGCGTGGCGAAAGGTCCGGAGCGCGAAGCCGGACGCGAGCGTTTCCACCAACCCGGCAAGGGGTCTTTCCTGCTTCCGCCGCGCGACCCGGTTCTGTATTTCGTTCAGCGTCTGCGGGATGAGGCCCACCGCTTTGCGATCGGAAGCCACCGCCAGAAACGCGCGAAGGGGATCGGGGCTTCCCCATTGGATGAGATTGCCGGTATCGGCGGCAAGCGGAAGAAGGCCTTGCTGCTGCGCTTCGGGTCGGCGCGGGCGGTGTCGCGTGCCGGGCTGAAGGACCTTGAGGGGGTGGAGGGCATATCCTCCGCCGTCGCCAAGAAGATCTACGATCATTTCCAGGAAAACTGACGGCAGGAAAACCGACGGCAGGAAAACGGCCAGACCTCGCCGGTGAAAAAAACCGGAGAGATCTGGCCTGCTTCAAATGGATTTGTAGAACAGGGGACCCCGTTATGGGGTTAAAAAGGGTTGAGGCGGTCAGGCCCGGGCGTCGTGCGCCTTTTTCTTGCGGGTCAACCGCATGGCGCCGAAGAAACCCAGACCCGTCAGCAGCAGGGGAAGCGCGCCGGGCACGGGGACCGCCGCAACCAGATCACCGCTGAAACCTGCAACCCGGAAATAATCCTTCTTCTTGTCAATTCGGGTCGTCAAAATCAGATACTGAAAATTCTCGATCGTATCGAAAACCACGTTGGCGGCATTGTCCCCCGCCAAGTGGGTGAACGTGTTCATGTTGGCAAAGAACCCGGCGACGTCGCCGACCGAAAGGTCGCCGTTGAAGCCGAAAATTTCATAGTTCTTTCCGCCGGACAGGTAACCGAAGGTCAAATCGACCGGGTTCCAATCGGCCGAGCCCAGTCCGAGAACCAAGAAATCCTGGCCGTTCTGGTCTTCGATGGCGCCGCCATGCCACCACTGGTGATTATCCTTTTTGGAGGTGACGCCAAGGCCAAAGGCGTTGGCGGTGACGCCGGAAGCTCCACGGTACTTCTTGTGGTCGTAAAATCCGAATGCGGTCACGCTCGACGTTTCTACGCCGTTCGTGACACCGGAGAATGTCAGGCTGAGGGCTTCGCCGAACGCGGACGATTCCGACTGCGAAGCAGGCGTGCCGGTAAAGTCGAATTCGGTGATCGTGGTCGCGTTCGCGGCGCCGGCAAAGCCGAACGCCATTGCTGCGGCCAGGATCGTCCCTCTGAAAACATTGGTAAAAGTCATTCTCGTATCTCCTGTAGCGCCTTCTGGCTGTGCGAGTGATACCAGGGGGAAGGGGAGAATGATGTGCGCGTCGTCACACGGTGACAAAAAAGTCACCTGGGGGAGAAAATTGGTTAACGGTGCCCAGTTGCGGTCACAGTTCGACCAAATCCAGGGGATGCCGGCTAAGCCGTTGTACACCATTCGGTGACAAAATCGTGCTGTGACCCCAGCACATGGCCAGACCGCTATCGCTATCCATCAGAATCATATGCAAAAAGAAGGCGTTACCGACTTCCATGGGAAGCGGATTGCCTTCATAGAACATCGGGAATTCGACCCAGATCGGGTTATAGGCGATGCCCATCCCGTAGCCACAGGCATTCAGGCGCGCATGGCTCAGGCCATGGGCGTCGAAAACCTTGGCATGAGCGTCGAAAACATCGCCCATCGGCGCGCCGGGCTTGATCGCCTGTTCGCAAGCCTCCAGGGCCTCGACCGCGGCGGCGTGCATGCGGCGTTGAACGTCATTCGCCTTGCCGGTGATCAGTGTGCGCATCATCGCCGCGTGATAGCGCCGCCAGGCGCCTGACCATTCCAGGGTCAGTTGGTCCTGTGCGTCCAACACGCGGCGTCCCGACTGGTAGCGGCACAGCAGCGCGGCATCGCCCGAACCGATGATAAACTCGTTGCCGGCATAGTCACCGCCGCCTCGGAAAACCGCCCCTTGCATATCCGCCAGGATGTCGCCTTCGAAGGTGCCGGCTGTCGTTACGGCCAAGGCGGCGTCCAGGGCGTCGTCGGAAAGCGCCGCGGCACGCCGGATGCAGTCCAGTTCCGCCGGGCTTTTCTGTCGCCGTAACATCGCGATTATGTCGCTTGCTTCCACCAGCGTTTCGGCAAAAAGTGCGTCGCGGACCATGTCTCCGTTGTACCCCGTCAGGCCCGCCGTCTTGGTTTCGATGCCGAGCCGCTTTCCATCCAAGCCAAGATCCGTCAGCAAAGCCTTCAATTGTTCGGCTGGGCGGACGCCTTCGACATCCCGCCAGATATGAATTTGCTCCTCCGCCAGGGTGGAGGTCTGCTGCGCCTGCCTCAGGTCGGGCGCCCGTGTCAGCAGATGAACCTCTCCGCCGCCGGTCAGCACGAGGCACTGAAACATCGCGAAACCGAATGTATCGTAGCCGCAAATCCAGTACTGACTTTCCGGCGCGAAGATCAGCAATCCGTCCAATTCGGCATCGTTCACGGCCTTCGCCGCCTTCAAGACGCGGGCTTGATACTCATCTCGGCTGAAATGCAGGGGCATCTGAATCTCCAAGTCACCTAATGGTGAATTAATCGGCTTTGCGGCAGGTGTATAAGCAGGTGTTATAGGGAAAGGACGCTGGTCCTGGCCCTGACAGCGCCGCTGTCCGGGTGATCAGGTCGTGGATACCCGCTTCGATACTCCGCTGGATTTCCGGCGTTTGCGCAGCGACGAAGCTGATCGACATGAACCGGTCCAGGACGATTTGTTCCACCCGCCCTTCATGAGCATAGGGGATCGATGTTTCATTCAGGTCGGTGAAGCCGGGCGTCGGGAACAGCGCCCGCCAGACCATGTCGCGATACCGCGGTGTATCGTCTTGATACGGGGCGATCAGATCGGTCAGTGCGGCGACCCAGCCGACGCTTTCGTCCCGAACGTTCCAGACCAGCCCCAGCAAGCCGCCGGGCTTCAGGACGCGGTGGATTTCGTCCAAGGTAGCGCGTGTCGCGAACCAGTGAAATGACTGGGCGCAGAAGACGGCGTCGACGGCGGCGTCCGGCATTGGGATATGGGCGGCGGTGCCGTCACGCAGGTCGACGGCGGGCAGGGCGGCTGCCAGCTCCCGCCGCATGGCCTCGACCGGCTCGACGGCGATGACATCCGCGCCCGTCGAAGCCAGCAGGGTGGTGAATTTGCCGGTTCCGGCGCCGAGGTCGAGCACCGCTTTGCCGTGCCCGATGCTCAGGTCGCCATGCAGGATTGCTATCAGTTCCTTGGGATAGTCAGGCCGGCCGGCGCGGTATGTCGACGCAGCCGTTTGATAGCCTTGTACGGCCATCCGATGGATGTCGCCCATCCGTCTCCCCCTATTCCAGCAAGGCTTGCCGCCACACCACCATGGCATAGCCGGGTTGGACAACCGGTTTCTGGTTGAACCGCCTTGCCCCACTCTTTTCCTTTCACGTGCCCGGCACCATTGAGGAACGACTGCTTTCCCTGCTAAAAGGAACGTACTGGCGGGTTGCCGGGCAGGGTGGGACGGCGAGCATATGATTTTCAGTATTCCAAATGTGCTGACCATGTCGCGGATCGTGGTGATTCCCGCGATCATCGCCTTGTTGTTCTTTGACGGCGCGGCCGTGCGTTGGACCGCCTTCGGCCTTTATGCCACCGCTTGCGTCACGGACTTCTTCGACGGCTACGCAGCGCGGCAGATGGGGCAGGTCTCCAAGTTGGGCCGTTTCTTGGACCCGGTCGCCGACAAACTGCTGGTCGCGTCGATTATTCTGATGCTCGCCGCGCGCGGCGATTTGGCCGGTATCGACGTTTTGCCCGGCTTGATCATCCTGGTACGCGAGATCACCGTCAGCGGCCTGCGTGAATTCCTGGCAGAACTGCGCGTCGGTGTGCCGGTGAGCGGGCTTGCCAAATGGAAGACCTCCATACAGATGCTCGCCCTCGGCTTCTTGGTGGTCGGCGAAGCCAGCCCTGAATCGATCCCGTCGGACATGATCGGCCTGGTCTTGATTTGGATCGCGGCGCTTCTAACCTTGGTCACCGGCTTCGACTATCTGCGCGCAGGCCTCCGGCATATGGTGCAGGATAGTCCGGCGGAGTGACGTCCGGCCGCGGGTGGCCGGAAATCAAGAAAACAACACAACGATAACAAACGCCCGCGTTGGACGGTTCGGTGATGAAAATTTTCGGAATTACGGGGTGGAGCGGTTCGGGAAAGACGACATTGATGAAGGCGTTGATACCCAACCTCACCGGCCGCGGCCTGCGCGTATCAACCATCAAACATGCGCATCACCGGTTCGATGTCGACAAGCCGGGCAAGGATTCCTACGAGCATCGGGCCGCCGGCGCGACGGAGGTGATGATCGGTTCCGCCAACCGTTGGGCGCTGATGCATGAACTGCGCGACGACCCGGAACCCCGGCTGGAAGACTTGATCGCGCGGATGACGCCGGTCGATTTGCTATTGATCGAAGGATTCAAGACGGAAGCCCATGTCAAAATGGAGGTCTACCGCGCCGAGATCGGCAAGACGATGCTGTGGAAGGAAGACCCGAACATCGTCGCGGTCGCCAGCGATGCGGAAGTGCCCGGCCTGACGCGCCCGCGGCTGGATCTGTCGGATATTCAATCGATCGGCGATTTCATCACCGTTCAAACCGGCCTGGCGCGGGCCACCTGACGGGGCGGCGGGACATGGCGCAGCTCAGCGACGATTGTTTTGCCTTCGACGGGCCGCTTATGCCGCTGGACGAGGCGCTCGCCCAACTGGCGGCGCGGGTGCGCCCCGTTGTGGCCGAGGAAACGGTTCCGATGACGGACGCGGCCGGTCGCATCCTGGCGCGGGAGGTGACGGCCACGCAGGATGTGCCGCCTTATCGCAATTCCGCCGTCGACGGCTATGCGCTCTATCTGGACGACTTGTCGGCGGACGAACCCACAAGCCTGCCCGTCATCGGCCGGGTCGCGGCGGGCCATCCGCTGGACGGGCCCGCGCCGCGCGGCAAGGCGGTGCGTATTTTTACCGGCGCGCCGGTCCCGGATGGGCAGGACGGCGGCCCGGACACCGTGATGATGCAGGAAGACTGCGTCGAAAAGGACGGCATCGTCACCCTGCAACCAGGGATCAAACGGGGCGCCAATCTGCGTGGGGCGGGGGAGGACGTTGCTGCCGGCCAGGTCTTGCTGCCGCCCGGCCGCCGCCTGACGCCGCCGGATATCGGGTTGCTGGCAACGCAGGGCCTCACTCGGATTGCCGCTTTCGCGCGCTTGCGGGTCGCCTTGCTGTCGACCGGGGACGAAGTGGTGGAGACGGGTCTGCCCCTGCCGCCCGGTAAGCTCTACGACTCCAATCGGGTGATGCTGCGTGCCCTGCTGACGGAAATGGGTGTCGATGTCATCGACCTCGGCATCCAGAAGGACGACCGTGCGACCATCACCGCGACCCTGGAACGCGCGGTGGGGATGGCGGATGCGGTCGTCACCTCCGGCGGCATGTCGATGGGGGAGGAAGACCATATAAAGGCGGCGATCGAAGCGCGGGGGCGGGTCGATTTCTGGCGGCTCGCCATCAAGCCCGGCCGTCCTGTCGGGCTGGGGCAGGTCAAGGCGGCGGACGGCCGGTCTGTCCCGGTCGTGGGGCTTCCGGGAAACCCGGTCGCGGCTTTCACAACCTTTGCCCTGGTCGGACGGCCCCTACTTCAGGGGCTCGCCGGACAGGCCGTGCGGCCACCGCATCGCATGCGGGCCGTCGCCGGTTTCGACTACAAGAAAAAGCGCGACCGCCGCGAATTCGTGCGCGCGCGAATTTCCGGCTATGATGATATGGGCATGCCGGTGGTAGAAAAATTCGGCCGCAGCGGGGCGGCGATCCTGACCTCGCTGGCCGGCGCGGACGGTTTCGTGGAATTGGGCGAGGATGTGGAGCGGCTGGAAAAAGGCCAGTCGGTTGCCTATCTGCCCTTCAGTGAGTTTATGGGAACGTGAAACGATGAAGGTTCTGTATTTCGCCTGGCTGCGGCAGCGCATCGGCATCGGGGAAGAGGCGGTGGATCCGCCCGCCGAGGTGACGACGCCGCGCGCGCTGGTCGACTGGCTGGTGGCGAAAGGCGGCGGCTATGAAAAGGCCTTCGCCGATACCGCCGCCATCAAGGTCGCGATCAACCAGGAATTCGCCGATTACGACGCGCCGATCGCGAAGGGCGACGAAATCGCCTTCTTCCCGCCCGTCACCGGCGGCTGAGGGCAAGGCGATGGCGGTCCGCGTCCAACGGGAGGAATTCGATGTCGGCACCGAGTTGAAGGCGCTGACCAAAGGCAATCCGCAAATCGGGGGATTGTGCGCCTTCACCGGCCTCGTCCGTGACGTGAACGACGGCAAATCGGTCTCGACCCTGACCCTGGAACATTATCCCGGCATGACCGAAAAAATGCTGGAACGGATAGAAGCGGAAGCGAACGCCCGCTGGAACCTGGAAGCCACGCTGATCATCCACCGCTTTGGTGCGATGGAACCGGAAGAGGTCATCGTCCTCACCGCAGCGGCCAGCAGCCATCGCGGCGATGCCTTCGCCGCCTGCCAGTTCATGATGGACTACCTGAAGACCGAAGCCCCGTTCTGGAAGGTCGAAGACACTGGCGAAGGCGAACGCTGGGTCGATTCCCGCGACAGCGACCGCGACGCGCGGGAACGCTGGAAGGGGTAACGGCACGAGTAGTATAAAAATTTGGATATTCGCCCTAGGGCACAAGTGTATCTTCTTTTGGCAGAGATCCAATCTCTATGCATCTTACCACCAGATTCTGAAGAATTTTTGCTGACTCAAGAACTTGGGATTCCACATCACCTTTTAGTTTTCCGCCGTGAACTGCTAATGAACGCAAATTGTATAGCTTCTTTACGCGGTCGAATGTAGCTTTGCGGGTGTCAGAATTGTCAGGATACAAGAACCGGGCGATGTAGAGACCTATCCGGAATCGTATCTCTGCGTCCGCGCCAAATAGACCCTCAATGCCTGCCCATAAGACTGCCAGTTTAATGCGTGGCACCGAGTGCCAACGAAAGCTGGATAGGCAATGAACGGCCGTATTGAACCGATCCTGGACCATCAATTCGCGAGCCCCGATGAAATACTTTTCGATCCAAAGTTCATCTTTCTTGCTTAAGGCATATGGGGAATGTCGGACTAGGCCGTGCATATAGAAGTTTGTCGCGCGAAGCTTACTTTCAGAGCAAATCTTCGAGGATGTTGTATCTGATTGGATGTTGCAGCCGACTTCGGTGTTGAAAATTGCACTTAATAGCACTGCGTCCCAAACCGAATTCCAAGCTCTGATAGCCAGGTTGTTCGGGTTAGAGTCTGTCACCTTAAGTTCTGCTCGAACTAGAGGCAGAAATGCGGCTATTACAGCTATCTCTTGCGGAGTAGAGATGGTTGACAATGCAACCTCAAAAACCACGTGTGAAGTGTCGGCGGGTTGCAATGTAATCCGGTCGTCTAGTGCGATATTTCTGCTTGTCTCAACACCGTTGAGCAAAAGAAACGTCTCGTAACCAGTGCCGATAATTTGCATTCTTATGAATCTCTCTCAGCTTGAGCGGTCATTTCAGAACACAGATCAATACGGTGAACATGGTTAAACCGCAGACTGTTTGGGTTCCTGGTAAGTATACAATCAATAAGTACCTGATGCACTTGTGTGGTTTCACTTTGAGTTTCTTGAAACGTAGGGGCTCGAACTGGGAAGTCATTTTACTATCCGTCAGACGGCTTTTGGCATGTCTGCTCGCCCTTCTAGTATGTTCGTGTGTGCAAGCGCCTATGGAAGGGCCTGCTACAACTTCTACTACATGGCATGCCATCCATGTGGAAAGCGGCCGGGAAATTGGTGAAGGCTCCGACCGTCCGATGCTGCCTGCCTCCACCGCGAAGCTTGTTACCGCCCTGGCGGTGCTCGACACCCTTTCGCCGGACCGGGCCTTCTACACGCGGGTCTGCCGGAATGGGGATACGGTGACGCTGATCGGCGGGGGCGACCCGGCTTTCGACGTGGAGGATCTGTTCGGCCTTGCCATGACGGCCAAGGACGCGATGACGGGGGCGACGGCGCTGACCTATGCCCCGGCGGATGCCTCCGGCCCGATCCAGCCGAAACAGCCGGCAGAAGCAGCGTACAATCCGCGCCTGGCCGCGCTGATGGTGGGGGAGGGCGCCTATCGGGGCCACCTGCCGGAGGCGGGGAAGGGCTGGACCGTTCCGCCGGGCGCGCCGGTGCCTGGCAGGCCCGGGACCGACTGGTACGCCCATCCCGATCCGCCCAAGCAGGCCGCCGATCTCTTCCGTGCCTATGCGGCGGGAATGGGCGTCGATCTGCCGGAACCCGTTCCCACGGAGGCGCGATGCCGGACGGAAATCGCCCGGCATGAAAGTCCACCTGTCTATGAGTTGGTGCGGGAGATGCTCTGGACCTCCAGCAATCCGATGGCGGAGATGCTAGGGCGTTTGGCGCTGAAGGACGTCAACCCCGGTTCCTGGCTCAAGGCTGAGCATCCGGAGATTACCGGTTTTGCCCTGACGAATTATTCCGGTCTGGACGCGGCGGCGCGGCTGACGCCCCGCGCCATGGCACGGCTGCTTGCAAGTGAGGCAGAGCGGTCGATCGTCGGCATTCCTTTTCCGGCCTTTCTAACGCCCGCCGGCTGGGATGGCGGGATGAAGCGGCGGATGCAGGAACCACCGCTTGCCCTGATGCTTTGGGCGAAGACGGGCACGATGCATTACGGCGCTGGGCTCGCCGGGTATCTATTGGTGCCGGGCAAGGGGATCTATGCGGTGGCCGTTTATGCTTTCGACGAAGAGGCGCGGGCGGCCTATGACGCTGTGGTGCTTGACCCGCCGGAGGAAATGGAGGTCGCGGCGCGTGACTGGCGGCGCCGGGCGCGGGCCGAGATTGACCGGACGGTGCTGGAAATCCACCGGCGTCTTTCCGGCGATTGATGGCCGCCATCAGGACGGCAATTCAACGCCCAGCGTCTCGATCAGGTGGTAATAGGCCCATAGGATCACCAGAAACAGCCCGGCCATAATGATCAGTTTGTGGGTGAAGCCGTGCCGGTGGAAGAAGTGGCGGTCCCTGTGCGCGACTACGTCCATCATTTCGTCGCCAAAGCGGACTGACAGGAATGTCCCGATCCCGCAAAGGAGAATGATGCTCCAATAGGGCCAGGGATGGATGAGTATCTTGTAGAACAGTGATGTCAGAAAGGTTTTCTGATAGGATTCCGGTGAGAGGAAAACAGCGGTCAGATTGATACTGATGGCTAGCACCCAGACCATCATTTCCGTCAGGAACATGCGCATGCCGGTGATCAACCGGACGGGAAAGTCGAGCAGGAAACCGGCATCCGCGATCGGCGTACAGAGGACGAAGAAGCTCCAGGTCAGCGCCGCGACGATGCCGCCCGTCTTCAGGTCGTATTCCCAACTGAGATAACCGAAATAGGCGATGAGCACCAACAGCAGCAGGAAGAACTTGAACAAGCCTTCCCGCTTCGGTCGGTGCTCCAGTAGATGCTTCAGGCTTATGGCCTTTGGCATGCGTTACATCCCCGGTAACGTGATTCCCGCGCGCTCCGCCAATAGTTTTGCGACGGCCGCGTCGTCTTCCCGGCCGAGGCCCTTGGCACTGGCTTCCTTGAACAGCGCCAGCGCCGTTTCGGTCAAGGGCGTGGGGCAAGCGGCCGCGCCCGCCTCGGACGAGACGACGCCCAAATCCTTCACGAAAATATCGACGGCGGAATGCGGTGTGTAGTCGCCCTGGACGATGTGCGGGCCGCGATTGCCGAACATCCAGGAATTGCCGGCGCTTTCCGAAATCACGTCGTAAACCGTCTGCAGGTCGAGCCCCACAGCCTTGGCCAGTGTCAGCGCCTCTGCCGTCGCCGCGATATGAACGCCCGCCAGTAACTGGTTGATCATTTTCACCTGACTGCCGGTGCCGATGTTGTCGCCCAAGCGGAAAATCTTGGCGGAGATCGCGGCCAGCGCCGGGGCTGCCTTGTCGAAGGCTTCATCCGCGCCTGACGCCATGATGCTCATGTCCCCGGTCAGGGCCTTGGCCGACCCGCCGGATACCGGCGCGTCGATCACCAGCATACCGGCATTGGAAAGCCGGGACGCCAGGTCGATGGTGGCGCTGGGCGGCATGGTGACGCATAGCGCGAAGACCGTACCGGGCCGGGCGGCGGCCGCCGCGCTGTTGGCGCCGAACAGGACCTCTTCCGCCTGGGCCGCGTTGACGACAAACAGGAAAACGATATCGGCACGCGCGGCGGCGTCGGCCGGTGTCTTGGCGGTCATGCCGCCTTCCGCCTCGAATTTCTTCAGGACCTCGGCCCGTACATCGACGCCGGTCGTCGGCAGTCCGGCTCGCAACAGGGACACCGCCGCCCCCCACCCCATGGATCCAAGCCCGATTACTGCCGCCGTCATGCTGTCCGTCATGTCACGTGTCCTTCCTGCTTGTTTCTTGTTTCGCTGGCCTGTGGGGCCGCTTATCAATTTTTCAGTTTCTCACCGACGCGCACAATCGCCTCGATAGCGGGGATCAGTTGATGGCCCGCTTCGGTCAAAGAGTATTCGACCGATGGCGGGGAGGTTGGTTTGACTTCACGCCGCACGATGCCGCGCTCCTCCAATTCCCGAAGGCGGGTGGTCAGGACTTTTGGTGAAATCGGCGGGATGTCGACCCGCAATTCGCTGAACCGGCGCGGACCCGCGCGCAGATACCAGATGACATTGACCGTCCAGGCGCCGCCGATCACGGCCATGCATTCCGTCAGCGGACAGGAAAGCGGCGGATCGGGGCTTTTGTTCTTGCGGAGTTTCAGGGCCATGAGCCTGTCCCAAGTTACCAGATGGAAACCTTAAAAGTAAGTATCAAAAGGATATCTCATTTACAATGGAAATCTCTGACCCCACTTCATTCATCAACGGCGGGAACGCCGGGTTCAACCAACCGGGGCAGGACGCCCAAACACTGGAGACTGATTGCATGAAGCTTTACTACATTCCGGGAGCTTGTTCGCTCGCCGTTCATATCGCGCTCAACGAAATCGGCGCGGATTTCGAGATCGAGAAGGTCGACACCAAACGGGGTGTGACCGAGACGGGCGCCGATTATGCCGCCGTCAATCCCGACGGCTATGTGCCCGCATTGTCCATCGACACCGGCGATGTCTTCACCGAGGCGCCCGCCATCCTGCAATATCTGGCCGACACGGCGCCGGCCAGCAACCTGGCGCCGGCGCCGGGATCGGTCGAGCGGGTTCGGCTACAACAGCAGTTGAACTTCACCGCCTCGGAACTGCACAAGAGCTTCGCCCCCTTCTTCGCAGACAACCCGCCGGAAGGCGAGGTGAAGGAGGCGGTCCTGACCAAATTGTTCAAGAATTTCGGGCATCTGGAACGTCTTTTGTCCGACGGGCGGGAATTCGTGATGGGTAAGGACTTCACCGTCGCGGACGCGTATAACTTCGTGGTGGCGTCTTGGGCAGTGCCGACTGGCATTGGGCTGGAGCGCTGGCCGAATATCGCGGCCTTTGTCGAGCGGGTTTCGAAACGTCCGGCCGTCGTCAAGGCGATGCAGGCCGAAGCGTTGATCGGTTAGGTCTTGAGCGCCGCCCCGGCAGCGTATCTTCTTTACCGGGGCGGCTCGCTCTTCCGAAAACGGAAGGGCATGAAACAGGAATGGATTGGGAGGAAAGCATGAGCGCGGATTTTGCTGGCGTGACGGAAACGCTGAACACTTATTTCGACGGCCTTTACCACAGTGATACGGAGCGCCTCGGCCGGGTCTTTCATCCGCAAGCGCGCTATGTCTGCGCTACCACTGACGAGTTGGTAAACCTTGGCATGGACGAATACTTCCCGGTCGTCGACAAACGCGAACCACCCGCCGCCCGGAACGAGGCGCGCCGCGACGCGATCCAGTCCATCGAATTCGCCGGGCCCAAAACCGCCTTCGCCAGGGTCAATTGCGCCATCGGGGAACGGTTCTTCACGGATTTCCTGACACTGATCCGTACCGACGAAGGTTGGCGGATCATCACCAAGGTCTTCCACTACGATATCGTCGCTGGCTGATTTCAAGTCACTTCCGGTTAGGCGGGCAACTCTATTGCTATTGTAACTAACTGACCAGTCAGTTATTAATAAGCAATGAGCAAAAAAACGAAATCTGGCCCGAAATTCCGCAGGCGGGCGGCCGACCGGCCCGATGAGGTTCTGGACGCCGCCGTCCACCTGTTCATGGAACGCGGTTTCGCGGCGACGCGAGTCGACGATATCGCCGCCGCTGCGGGGATTTCAAAAGGCGCTGTTTATCAATATTTCAACACCAAACAGGCGATTTTTGAGGCGCTGGTCCGCCGCGCTGTGGGCCCGCTGGTCGACGAAGCGGTCACGGCGTCCGCCGAACGGCCCGGCGACCCGGCCAAAGTGATTGAAAGACTGGCGCGGGCCGTCGCGACGCGGTTGAAAGATCCGACGCGGGCCGCCATCCCGCTCCTGGTCATAGCGGAAGCGACCTCGTTCCCGGAACTGGCGGAGTTCTACCGAAAGGAAGTTGTCGAGCGGGCCGTTGCCGCCTTTTCCAGCCTGTTCGAGGAAGGTGTGGCCCGTGGCCAGCTACGCGCGCTTCCCGGGCCGGTCGCCATGAGATGTGTCATGGGGCCGATCATAGCCAACATCATCCTCGACAGGGTCTTCGGGCTTGAATTGCCGAAGGGTGTCAGTGACGACGACTTCATTGCAGCTCACTTGGATATCATAATGAACGGCCTGAGGGCCGATACGGGCAAGGGTGCGACGCCATGAGTGACGTCCTCTCCGCGATCGCCGGTTTCTTCGCCATGGTCGGCGCTTTCTTCAGTCCACCAGCCGATACCATGCTCTACGGTTATATCGAGGCCGATCTGGTCTATGTTGCGCCGACGGTGACACAGCGCCTTGTCTCCATATCCGTCGAGGAAGGCACGATCGTGACGGCGGGGGATTTTCTGTTCGACTTGGACCAGGCCGATGCGCTCTCCGCGCTGACTGCGCAGCAGGCGGAGGAACGGGCCAAGGCGGCCAAATTGGACAATCTTTTGACAGGCAGCCGCCCGGAAGAGCTGCGGGTGATCGAAGCGACCCTGGCCGAAGCGCGGATCGCCCGCGAAAAGGCGAAGCGGGACTATGAACGCACGGCTCGATTGACGGGTTCTGGCGTCGCGTCCGAAACGCAGCGCGAAAACGACAAGTCCGCCTACGACGCCGCGAAGGCGCATTTGGCGCAGTTGGAAGCGGAATTGGCTGTTGCGCGCCTGCCGGCCCGGTCTTCTGAAATTGAAGCGGCGCGTGCTGACCTTGCCGCCGCCCAGGCTGCTGTGGAACGCGCCCTGATCACATTGGACAAATATAGTGTTCATGCTCCGACGGGGGGGCGTGTCGAACGCCGATACCTCGATCCCGGCGAGGTGGCAGGCCCGGCGAATCCGGTTCTCTCCATCCTGCCGCCGACGTCGCTGGAGATTCGGTTCTTCGTACCGGAAGAACGCCGGACCGAGTTCAATGTCGGTGTCATTGTGCGCGTCGATTGCGATGGTTGCAGCGGGGGCTTCAAGGCCAAGATCGCCAGTGTCGCTTCGGAATCAGAATTCACGCCGCCGGTCATCTTCAGTCGGGAGGAAAGGCACAGGCTTGTCTTTATGGCGAAGGCCATCCCTTTGGAGAAGAGGAAGGATCATCTGCTGCCGGGTCAACCCGTGACCGTGGAACCGGACGCACCATGAGCGATGCCGGGCCGGACGTGGCGGGCGAAACACCCGTCATAGACGTGCGGAACCTGACCAAACGGTTCGGCGACAAACTTGTCGTCGACAATTTCGACATGGCCGTGCCGCGCGGGGCGATCTATGGGTTCCTTGGCCCGAACGGCAGCGGCAAGACAACGACGATCCGGATGATGTGCGGTCTGCTGACACCAGATGGCGGTACCGGCAAATGCCTCGGCTACGACATCGTCCGGGAAGCGAGCGAAATTAAGTCCCGGGTTGGATACATGACGCAGCGCTTCTCCCTCTATGAAGACCTGTCGATCCAAGAGAATCTGGACTTCATGGCGCGGATGTACCGCATGCCGAACCGCCGGCAACGGGTTTCCCGGGCGCTAGAGGATCTCGGCCTGGCGGACCGGGCCAATCAATTGGCCGGGACGCTGTCGGGCGGGTGGAAACAGCGCTTGGCGTTGGCTGCCTGCATGATCCACGACCCGGAACTACTGCTGCTCGACGAACCCACGGCCGGGGTCGACCCGAAAGCGCGGCGGGATTTCTGGCGTGAAATCCGAACTCTGGCGGATCGCGGCGTGACGGTCCTGGTATCGACCCATTACATGGACGAGGCCGTGCAATGCGACCACATCGCCTATATCGCCTATGGGCGTAAACTGATCGACGGTCCGGCACGCGACATTCCTTCCATCGTCGGGCTTTTCACCTTCGAAGTATCGGGCCCGGACCTTCGCTCCTTGGAGGAGAAATTGGCGGGCGCCCTCGGTGTTGAGCAGGTCGCGCGGTTCGGGGCTGTCCTGCATGTGTCCGGCACCGACAAGTCGCAATTGGCAAAAGCCGTGAACGCGCTGGACGGCGAAAGCGGCATCCGTATTACGGAAAGATCAGCTGGGCTGGAAGAAGCATTCATCCATTTGATGATCGGCGCTGCGGATAATTTTTCGAATAGTTTTGCCGGCCAAGCGACGTTGCAGGTGTCTTCGTGAAGCCCCGGCTGTCCTTCCGCCGGTTCTCGGCCGTGCTGGTGAAGGAGTTCTTGCAGATGCGCCGGGACCGGATGACCTTCGCCATGATGATCGCCCTACCGATCGTCCAACTTCTGCTGTTCGGATACGCCATAAATTCCGATCCCCGGCATATGCCAACCCTGATCGAAATGAACGACAGCGGGCCAATCTCCCGCGCGGTGATATCCGCGCTGTCAAATTCCGAGTATTTCGACATCCAGGATCCGGTTGCGGGTTTGGCGGCGGCGGAGAAAGCCTTCCGGCAAGGCGATGCGACTTTCGTGGTGATAATTCCACCGAACTTCGAGCGAGACGTGATCCGTGGCGACAGCCCGAATATTCTGATAGAGGCGGATGCGTCCGACCCGACCGCCACCGGCGGGGCGGTGGCCGCCTTGTCCGGTATCGTCGCTTCAGCAATCCAGCAGGCCCTTCCCGGTGCTGTATCGCATCTGGCCGCCGGGCCGGACGCTTTCGGCGTAATCGTTCATCGCAATTATAATCCGGCCGGTGTGACCAGCTACAACATCGTGCCCGGCCTGCTCGCCATTATCCTATCGATGACTATGATCATGGTTACCGCGATCGCCATCGTGCGGGAGCGCGAACGGGGTACGCTGGAAACCCTGATCGCGACGCCTGTGCGCCCGGCGGAAGTAATGGCGGGCAAGATCCTGCCCTATGTCCTCGTTGGGTTCATCCAGACCTGCGTCTTCTTCATCGTGGCGCGGCTGCTGTTCAGCGTGCCCTTCGATGGGGCTTTCGGCGGCTTTGTTGTTGGCCTCAATTTGTTCATCGTCGTCAATCTCGCGCTCGGCTTCCTTTTTTCCACGGTGGCGCGGAACCAGATGCAGGCGATGCAGATGTCATTCTTTTTCATCATGCCATCAATATTGCTATCCGGATTCCTGTTCCCCTTTGCCGGCATGCCCGGTTGGGCGCAGGCGCTGGGCACGGCGATCCCCGCGACGCATTTCATCCGGATTGTCCGCAAGGTTATGCTGAAAGGCGCGGAACTGGTGGATCTGTGGCCCGACATGATGGCGCTTGGCGCGATCATGGCCGTGGTGACCGCCATTGCACTGTTCAGATATCGTCAAACCTTGGATTAAGGAAACCGGGACCGCGCTATGACGGAAATCGATCATGAATATGGATATACGGCCCGAACGGCCCGGTGATGCCGATGTCATTCGCCGGGTCACCACCGCCGCCTTCAAACTCAACGAGCACAGCCAGGGCACGGAATCTGCGATCATCGACGCACTCCGGAAGGCCGGTGCGCTCACGCTTTCCCTTGTTGCCACTTTGGACGGTGAGGTTGTCGGTCATGTCGCTTTCTCTCCTGTGACGATCGACGGAGAAGCGTTGGGATGGTTCGGCCTTGGGCCGGTTTCGGTACGGCCGGACCTGCAGCGGCAAGGCATCGGAAGCGCCCTGATCCGCGACGGGCTGTCCCGGTTGAAAAAGGCGGGGGCGGACGGCTGCGTTCTGGTTGGCGATCCGGACTACTACCGGCGCTTCGGGTTCGAAAACGATCCGGCCATGAAGCTCGAAGGCGTTCCGGCGGAATACTTCATGCGTCTAACGCTGGATGGCGCGACCCCTGATGGAACGGTTGTCTTTCATGAAGGCTTCGGGGCAACCTGATCGGTGGAAGAAGCGCGCTGTTCGCCCCATTTTTCATCGAAGATCAGGGCGTCCAGGTCGAGGCGTTTGCGCCATCCGCGCGCTTCCAATTCGGGCGCGGCATACAGTTCCTTCACATGGCCCAGGCATAGATAGGCGACGGGCGTCACCGCGTCGGGCAGGCCGAACAAGGTGCGGAGTTCGTCTTCGTTGAAGATGCTGACCCAGCCGGCTCCGATCCCTTCCGCGCGGGCCGCGAGCATCAGGTTCTGAACTGCGCAAACCGTGCTGTAGAGGTCGGTGTCCCGGTTATGCGTCCGGCCCAATACCACCTTGCCGCCGCGGCTGCGGTCGCAAGTGACGCACAGGTTGACCGGCGCGTCGGTAATCCCCTCCAGTTTCAACGCGGAATAAAGCGCCGCGCGGTTGTCGTCGAACATCAGCGCCGCTTCCGTATTGGCCCGCTCGAAGGCTTCCTTGGCGCGTGCCTTCACGGCAGGATCGCGAAGGACGATGAAGTTCCAGGGCTGCATGAACCCGACGGACGGCGCGTGATGGGCCGCCAACAGGATGCGCCGCAGAACGTCGTCGTCGATCGGATCCGGCAGGAACTGGCCGCGCACGTCCCGCCGGGTGAAGATCGCGCGATAGACAGCATCGCGTTCGGCCTCGCCGAATGGACCGGCGGCCGTCAGGTGGTCTTCGGATGTGGTTTGCTGGTTTGTGGATACGGGTTTCGGCTGCATCTTCTAGTCCCCTTCGATGCATTGCATCCCGCATCGCCGTCCGCGCGAAGGAGACTATGACGTCCGGCCGGTCTTCTGACTTCAGGTTCATCGGCTGACGGCGCCTTCCCAACCGGATGGTCAGTGGCCTTGCCGCGCCTCCCCCTTACAGCGTTGGGCACGTCGCGGAGTTTCACCGCGTTCCCGATTCTCCCGCCCCGGCTTTGCGCATCGCTGATTTGGGCACCAGACACGTCAAGCTACCGACAACCGGTTTCGGTTCGCAAGCGTTTCCAGCAGGCTTCAATCAGCTTTTCGTCAGACGATCGATAACGGCGTCGCAGGCCCCTGACCAAGCCTCGCCGAGCTGGTGCTTCTCCAGGTGTTTCAGGCCCAGTTCCGTAATGCCGCCGGGCGTCGCCAAATGCTCCAGCAAGTGATCCATCGGCTCGTCGCTGGTGGCGACCATCCGCCCGGCCGCGGAAAAAATTCCGGCGGAAAGTTGCCTCGCGGCATCCGGGGGCAAACCCCGGTCGGTGGACCAGTCGGCGGAAACCTGGATCAGCTTCTGGACCCATCCATAGACGGCGGCGCTCACCGTCGCGACCTCGAAATCCTGTTCCCGGGTGAGTGGGATGACCGGACCCAGCCGCGCAATCAATTCCGAGACATCGGCCGTTACGGGATAACAGACCGTCGGGCTCGCCCCGATCTCCGCAGCTGTCACCGGCATGATGCGGATGATCCTGGGTGACGGCGCCCGCGCCGCGAGGTCGGCAATCGGTACGCCGGCACAGGCGGAGACGAGAGTTTGACCCTTGCGCCAGGGCAGGCCCTCGATCGCGTCCGCCGCACTGGTCGGTCGGACCGCGAGAATGACGGTCCCGCAGGCCTCGACCAACGCCGTGTTCGAGGGTGCCACTTCGATGCCGTGTTCGGCCGCGACGGACTTTGCCTGTCCGCGTGGCGAGAGCAACAGACGGTCTTTGGACAGCCCCGATTTCAAAAACCCTGAAATCAAGCAGCGGGCCAGATGACCCACACCCAAGAAGCCTATGCGATCGGTTGATCCAGTCATTGCGGGCACCCAAGTTCGATGAAAGGCGGCGGCGATCCGCCGGAACGCCGGGACCCTAGAGAAGCGGGCCGTGCTTGTCGAATGCTTGCCGGTTGCTTGCCGGATCGCCGACCTGAATACTGGCGTCATGATGCTGCCGAACCGCAAAGAGCTGATTCCTGAAACATTGGCGCGCGGAGCCGACCTGCTGGCGCAGGGACGGGCTCTTGCCGGGAACGCACCGTTCAGGCCAAGCCGTTTCCTGCGGGAGACGGGTGTTCCGTCTGAAGCAGCCTACAAGAAGGTCCAATCAGGCCGGATCATGCAGCACGCCCATATCGGTTTCAGAAGCCTGGACCGGACGCTGGAGGCGATGGTCCAGGTTCAGAACCGGTGTCAGGACTTGGGCGTGACCGTGGACCGTTTCGGAATCACGCTGGATTGGTCCATGGGCTATCCGGAAGCGATGCGCGCAGACGCGCCGCGCGGCACCGGGATCGTTCTGTCGGGCCCCGGCGATTTTCGACGCATCACCGAGGCGGTGCCCGCCGCCACCCATTTCGGGGATTTCATGCTGGGCCTGCCCGGCGCGCTGGAGAATACCAGGGCGGCGATCGAAGCGGGGGCGACGGCACTCGGCAATCTGGGTCAGTATTTCACTTTCCGCCTGCCGGGCTGGGACGACGATGTCGCGACGACGGAAGCGACGGTGACGGCGCTGGGCCTGATCGCAGCGCAGGATGTGGACATCCTGGTGCACTCGAACCTGGATGATGGCTTCGCGGGGCTGTTTCTGGATATGTGCTGCAGCCTGGGCATGGTGCTGGTCGAAAAGCATATCGTCGAAACCCTCATCGGGGGCCGGCTCTCCCACTGCTACGGTCACCATTTTTCCGATCCGCTGTCGCGGATGGCGTTTCACGCGGCACTCGTGCAAGTGTCGGACACGCCGGGCACGATGATTTTCGGCAATACCGTGTCCTACCAATCGACGGAGGCCGGCAACTACGCCAGCCTCGCCAACTACCTGCTTGCCGATATCGTGGCGCAGCGGCGTTGGCCGTCCGGCCACGCGATCAACCCCGTCCCGGTGACGGAGAACCAGCGCATACCCGATGTGCAGGAAATCATCGACGCGCAGACCTTTGCTCACCGTCTCGCCGACCACGCACCCGCGTATGAGGCGCTGATCGATTGGGCGCAGGTTGAGACAATGGCGGACCGTATGGTGGAAGGTGGGCGCATTTTTGCGGCCAACCTTCTGGACGGACTGGCGGAAATCGGAATCGACACCGGCGACCCGGCCCAGATGCTGCTGGCGATCCGCCGTCTCGGCCCAAAACGGATAGAGGCCGCTTTCGGGCCTGGGCTGTTATCGGGTGAAAAGCGGTCGCCCGTCATTTTGGCGGAATGGGCGCGGGAGTTGGACGAGAAGGCCGCCAACTGGGTGGCCGGCCATGTGGAGGCCGCAAAGCGCATCGCGCCGCGCCGGCTGAAGGTCTGCGTTGGTACCAGCGATGTCCACGAACATGGAAAGTATCTGGTCGAGCAGTCCCTGGCCGGCCTTGGGATTCAGTTGATCGACGGCGGTGTTTCCGTGGACCCCGATGTGTTGGTCGACCGTGCCCAGGCGGGCGGTGCGGATTTGGTCGCGGTCTCTACCTATAACGGCGTCGCACGAAGTTACACCGAACATTTACTGAACGTGATCGCGGAACGCGGGCTTTCTTTGCCGGTCATCGTGGGCGGCCGATTGAACGAGGTCCCCCGGGACACGAATTCCGACTTGCCGGTGGACGTGACGCGCGAATTGCGCGAACTGGGCGCGTTTCCGTGCGGTGACTTGGACGACGTTATCGCGGTATTGGCCGATTTGACCGGACCCAATGCCTAAGCGACTTCAGACGTCCCTCTTCTTCAAATAATCATCGACCAATTCCAGCAGGCGGTCGCGGCCGAAGCTGGTGTCGTGGCCGGCATGGACGGTCCGAACCGGCAGGTCACGCAGGCGTTTCATGCTGGCGATGTAGTCGGTGATATTCGAATCCGACAGGCCGTCCAGCAGGGGGCCGTCATAAATGCAGTCGCCCGAAAACAACGTGCCGGTGGCTGCCTCCCAGAAGCCGATGGAGCCTGGCGAGTGCCCGGGGATGTGCAGGATCTCGAATTGCCGGTCGCCCAGGTCGACGATGTCGCCGTCCTCGACGACGCGGGTGGCTGTGCTGCCCTGCAAGGCATAGGCGCCGGGGTCATAGCCATCATGCGGCAGGGCAGTGATATAACATTGCCCGAAGCTGCAGTGATAACCCGACCCCGCCAGTTCGTTGTAGAGGGCCTTGTTGTCCAGATACAGGCTCGGTCCCCAGCTGGATTGGGCGAGTTCGTCCCGTTCCAGCCGATGGACAAGGCATTCGTCGAATTCGTGGTGGGACCCGACATGGTCGACATGCGCATGCGTGGCGGCGGCGGTGACCGGCTTGTCGATAAGGTGGCTGGTGGCGTCGCGGAGCGAGACGACGCCCATGCCCGTATCGACGATCATGTCGCGGTCGCGGCCGCGGACATGCCAGATATTGCACCGCATGAGCGGGATGACATGCGGCTCCCAGAATTGGGTGATGCCATCGTCCAGCCGTTTGAAATCGAACCAATGATCGGCGATTTCAAACGGCATGGCGATGACTCCCGTTCTTGGGCGGTTCCCTAGGCGGCGCTTGTGCTGACGAGGGCTGTGCGGTCGTCGGTACGGCGGACTTCTTGGTCATAGGCGCCCATCAGCGTCTGGCTCAACTGGCCGGGCGTGAACTTGTAGGGCCCGATTTCCGAAATCGGCGTGACCTCAACGGCGGTACCGGTCAGGAAGGCTTCCGTCGCGTTCGCCATTTCTTCCGGCTGGATATGCCGCTGTATAACGTCGATCCCTTCGCGCTGCGCCAGGTCGATGACCGTGCGGCGGGTGATGCCGTCCAGGAAGCAGTCGGGCGTCGGCGTGTGCAGCTTGCCATCCATCAGGAAGAAGATGTTGGCGCCGGTCGCTTCGGCGACCAGGCCGCGATAGTCCATCATCAGCGCGTCATTGTAGCCGGCGGCTTCCGCCTTGTGTTTGGACAGCGTGCAGATCATGTAGAGGCCCGCCGCCTTGCTGGCGGTCGGCGCGGTTGTCGGGGCCGGGCGCTGCCAGTCGGAAATCTGCATCCGAAGGCCCTTCATGCGGGCTTCCGGCGAGAAGTAGGACGGCCATTCCCAAGCCGCGATAGCGACATTGATGCGGGTGCTTTGTGCGGAAACGCCCATCATCTCGGACCCGCGCCAGGCGATCGGGCGGACATATCCGTCGACGATGTTGTTCGCTTTGACGACGGCGTTGCAGGCGGCGTCGATCTCTTCGACCGTATAGGGGACCTTGAAGTCCAGTAGTTCGCCGGACCGGATCAGACGCTGCGAATGCTCGGTCAGCTTGAAGATATTGCCGCCGTATACGCGCTCGCCCTCGAAAACGGCAGAGGCGTAATGCAGCGCATGCGACAGCACATGGACGTTGCTGTCACGCCACGGCTTCAGTTCCCCGTTGAACCAGATGAACCCATCGCGATCATCGAATGTCGGCTGCGACATTTTGTGCTCCACAATCATTTCGCCCCGCCGGTGATTTTCTCCTCCGGTCGAGGACACGTTTCCCGCCCATTTCGGACACCGATTCACGGTATCCTAGGATAGCTCTATAACGAAAGGACCTAACCCAAGAACCTGATTCTGTGGTAAGAACCTTTCCTTAACGCCCCTTAGAAAGTCACAAAGTAACAATCGAAGTGGTTGCGCGGTGTATCAGCGTCATGCATATAAGTCAACATGGCTGACATAAATTCTCCGAACCGTTCGTCGCTCCCCTCGTCGGGACCTTCGCCCGCCAAGCCTGGCGCCAACCCTCTTTTCTTGCGGGAAGAAGAGCTGCGCCAGGGGATTGAGATGCTGTTCTTCGGGTATCGGGACTTCATTTCCGAACCGGACCGCATCCTGGCGGATAGGGGCCTGGGCCGGGCACATCACAGGGTGATCTATTTCGTCGGCCGGTATCCGGGCTCGACCGTCTCCTCTCTGCTGTCGATCCTTCAAATCACCAAGCAAAGCCTTAGCCGCGTGTTGAGCCAGTTGGTCGAAGAGGGCTACATTGTTCAACGTCAGGGAACGTCGGACCGGCGGCAAAGGCTTTTGACCCTGACCGATAAGGGCCGCGCGCTGGAAGAGCAATTGACCGAAAGCCAGCGCCAAAGACTGGCGCGCGCCTACCGTCAGGCTGGCGCCGAGGCGGTGGAAGGGTTCCGGAAGGTGATGCTCGGCATTATGTCGGATGAAGAGGACAGATCCCGGTTCGGCGCGGCGAAGCGCCGGCCTTAGCGGTGACGGAACCGGTGTTGTCGGCTCGAGGGGTTGTTGGTGCGGCATGAAGGACATGGTAGATGCGGCGCATATCCTGGTGGTCGACGACGACACGCGGCTGCGCGACCTGTTGCAGCGCTTCTTGACCGAGGAGGGCTTCCGCGTCACCTCCGCCGCGGATACAGACGAAGCGCGCTCCAAACTCTCCGCTTTCCAGTTCGATCTGTTGATCGTCGACGTCATGCTGCCCGGGGAAAGTGGTCTTGAATTCACCCGCACCGTCCGGACCTCGGACCAGATCCCTATCCTGATGTTGACTGCGATGGGGGAGACGGAATCCCGGATCGACGGTTTGGAAGCGGGCGCGGACGACTACCTCTCCAAACCCTTCGAACCAAGGGAACTGGTGCTGCGTATTCAATCGATCCTGCGGCGGACGCCCACCGCGCAGGTCTCGGCCGGGCCGATGATGGTCATGATGGGCGATGTGCTGTTCGATGTCGGCCGGCAGATTTTGACACGATCAGACAAGCCGATGCGCCTGACATCGACCGAAGCGCAATTGCTGACCGCCCTGGCGCGTGAACCGGGACGAATCATGAGCCGGGAGGAATTGTGCGCGCTCTGCGACATAAACGGCGGAGACCGCACGATCGACGTCCAGGTGACTCGGCTTCGTCGAAAGATCGAGCCGGACACGCGGATTCCCCGCTATTTGCACACGGTGCGGGGGCGCGGCTACGTGCTCCGCCCGGACTGACGGATTGCTGCGGTGGAACGGATTCAACTGAAAAATTTCCTGCCACGGACGCTTTACGGCCGGGCGCTGCTGATCATCATCTCGCCGTTGATCTTGCTCCAGATCGTCTCGACCTGGATATTCTACGACCGGCATTGGGATTCCATTACATGGCGCCTTGTCAGCGGGATTTCGGGCGACATCGCGATGGTCCTCGATCGCATGTACGAGGCGCCGGAAAGTACCGAAGCCTTGTTTCAGAGTGCGCGGGCGAATATGGGCCTGGAGTTGATCCTGCGCCCCGGCGAAATCCTGCCGAACGAACCGGCCGAGGACGTCGGCGGCTTGATCCACAGCTTGCTCGCCAAAGCGCTTGGTGAACGGGTGAAGCGCCCCTTCCGGATCGACAGCCGATCCTATCGCCAAGAAGTGGTCGTGGACGTTCAACTCGCCGATGGCGTGCTGCGGGTCATCGTTCCCGGGAACCGGGTGTTCAGTTCAACGACCTATATTTTTATTATGTGGATGGTCGGAACCTCCCTTGTTCTTTTCGCGGTCGCATCCGTTTTCATGCGCAACCAGGTCCGTCCCATTCGCCGTCTTGCCGGTGCGGTGGACAGTTTCGGCAAGGGGCGCGAGGCCGATGCGGACGTAAAACCGGAAGGGGCGCTGGAAGTCCGCCAAGCGACCCAGGCCTTCAACCTGATGAGCGAGCGCATTCGCCGTCAAGTCCGGCAACGGACGGACATGCTGTCCGGCGTCAGCCATGATCTGCGCACGCCGCTGACACGCATGAAGCTGCAGCTGGCGATGTTGGGGGCCGATCCCGAAATCGCGGAGCTGAAGGAAAACGTCTCCGAGATGGAGAAGATGATCGAAGGATATCTTACCTTCGCCCGCGGTGAAGGCGGGGAACAATCCCTGGAAACCGATCTGACCGAACTGGTCTCCGATATCGGCGATCAGTGGAAGCGTGACGGTGCCTCGATCGACACCCATGTGGAAGGCCGGATCGTCACCTGGGTGAAGCCCGACGCGTTCAAACGCTGCATCGACAACCTCATCGCCAACGCGAACCGTTATGCCGACAACGTTTGGGTTCGGGCCGGCCGCCGGGGCGACGCGATCGAAGTGACGGTGGATGACGACGGGCCCGGGATTTCCGAAGATCAGCGTGAGGAAGCGTTCCGGCCCTTCGTGCGCCTGGACCGGTCGCGCAACCCGCAGACGGGCGGGACCGGATTGGGGCTTTCGATCGCGCGGGACATCGCGCGCGTTCATGGCGGGGAACTGTTTCTGGAAGACTCGCCCCATGGCGGACTGAGGGCCAGGATTCGCCTACCGCTCTAGCCGAGGGTCAGCTTGCGCGGATTGCAATATCCGTTAATGCAGCCGTTGCCCGTTCGGCACTTTCTGGTCCGGTGCGACAAGGACCACCTCACCGTCTTCGTCGGCGAAGCCCAGGACGAGGCATTCGGACATGAATTTGCCGATCTGCTTGGCCGGGAAGTTGACGACCGCCGCAACCTGACGGCCGGTAAGGGTTTCCGGCGTGTAGTGGGCGGTGACCTGGGCGGATGTTTTCCGCTCCCCGATTTCCGGCCCGAAATCGATCCACATCTTGATGGCGGGCTTGCGTGCCTCCGGATAGGGCTCCGCCTTGATGACGGTACCGACCCGGATGTCCACTTTCAGAAAATCGTCGAAGGAAATCGTCATCGGCGCCTCTCCCGCTTCGCTGCCTCTCAGTGTGGAGTGGGTAGCAGCCTGGACTTGCCGTGAAAAGACCGTGTTTGGAAAACAAAACCGCTCCGGTCATGTGACCGAAGCGGTTCTTGAACGCGTCCCTTCGCGGCCTTTCGGCCGGAAGCTTACTTCTTAGCCTTGGCGATCGTGGATTTCACTTCCTCGAGGCTTTCGGTCAGGCGGCCGTTCAGAATTTCGAACGCTTCGCCTTGGGATTTCGCGAGCATTTCGCTCAGCTCTTTCATATTGCCGACGGCGTCCTCGATGGAAACCTTCACCGCGTCAAGGTTACGGGCGGCCTGGTCTTCCGGGGCGGATCCGACATTGGAACCGGCTTCCTGGGCCAGCGCATTCGCTTCATCGACGATTTCCTTCAGGATTTCGCCCTGGCGCTTGATGACCGCCTGCACACCTTCAACCGCAGTCTTGTTCGCGGCGGCAATGGCTTCCATGTTCTTGCGCTGCGCGGCGACCATTTCCTGCATGCCGAGACCCGGAGCTTGGAGGCCCTTGAAGACATCCGCGAGGTCCTTGTTCAGGAACGGATTTTTCGTCGGATCGAGGAACGGGTTGTTCTTCGGATCAAAAAACGGATTGCTGCTGAAGTCGAAAAAAGAGGTCTGGGTCATCGTCATTCTCCGGGCGTGTGAGATGTCGTTATCGTTTCTTGCTTAAGCGGTGTTTCTAATTTTGCACCGCACAATAGGGCTCATATAGGCAAATACCGCAGTGCGTCAAGAAAAATTGTGCAGCGCAAAAAACAACCTCCCGTCGGATTGGCTGGCCTTTCGGCCGCCGTGGCCACCCTGCGATCAGGCGGCGCTGGAGATTTCTTGCACCGGGCCTTAACCCGTTGCGGTTGCTCTAGGCCGGCGGATCGCCTCCGCGACCGTTTCGGCGCGGGCCAGGGCCTTGTCCAGGGCTGCCATCGTCTTTGCCATATCGGCGCTCTCGTCGGACAGCCATGCCCGATCGGCAAATAACCATACAATAATTAGGCCCTTAGCCGTAAAATGTCCACATATTCTGTTACCGCCAAGGCCGGCGGAGGCCAATATCCAGGACATGGACTGCTTCAACCCTCGGGCCCAGACCAAGGCGGCGATAGGATCACGCGGCAGGTCCCGGCCTAACCGGCGCAAGGCCGCCTTGTATGGCTGCAGCGCATCAAAGCGGCGCATCAGGATGTCAAACAATCGGTCGCGGGGGCTTTCCTCTTCATCCGGCGGACCGGTTTCGGCAAGGACCTGCGCATCGATGCGCTTTTGGAAGGCCGTCAGCAGATCAGTCTTGTTCCAATAGGTCCGGCTGAAGTCGTCAAATGGCATCCCGGCCGCCTCGGCCACATCGGTCAGGGTCACGCCGTGCCATCCGTGCTCAGCGATCAAACGCATGAAAGCCGCGGCCGGGTCCGGCTTGGCTTTCTTCGCGCGGGACGTTTTCTTCGATGCTTTGACCATGCTTTTAAATTGGCACGGAATACCCGCGGGACAAGGGGTGAGGAGCCATATCAATGTGTAAGGGACGGCTTCAATCCGCTGCCGAGAGCGTCGAGGAAATGACGCGCTATAAACGGTCCCGCCAGGGTGGTTCTTCGATCACGGACCTAATTTAACGCATCACCTTCAGCGTCCGGCATCCAGGTGCCGTCTTCCCAGGTACCGGTGCCGGATGAATGGTCAATCCGCCACAAGGCGATCAGGCATAGTTTGATCGCTTGAACGAACCGGGCCCGCGGCGTCGCATCCGCCGTAAGCCGGGCGGGGCGGCGCAGTTCCTCCGACAGGCTGGCGTCGGGGATTTCCGGGTAGCCGGGTGCATCGACGATCGTCAGGGCGTCACATAGGGCATGGACGGCGTGGGAGTTGAAACGCAGCGGCTCTACCTGATGGGCGAAGCGGTTTCGAATATCGGCTATCCGGGTCAGGTCGTCCCGCAATGATCCGTCGATCATTCCCATCAGGTAAGCAAGATGAACCTTGGCCTCGAAAGCCCCCAGCGGACCGGAATGCTTGAACAGCATGTTGGTCTCACGCTCGTCGGGCACCATCCGGATCTCGATCGCCCTAACAAGATCCTTCTCAACGACGGAGGTCGCCACGATCACGGTGGCACGGTCCGACTTCGTCTGCTCAATCTCCGCAATCGCTTTCCGATGCGCGTCGCAGGTCAACAGCCACGTCATGATATCCGTCCCGGTCAGCCGGCAAAGGCTTCATTGTCAGCCGGCCAATTCCCGTCCGCGGTTCGCTGCCGCCGCAACCGCCCGTGTCATCAAAGGCTGGAGGCCATCCTCCGCCATCAAAACATCGAGGGCCGCCTGGGTGGTGCCGTTCGGGCTGGTGACGTTGCGGCGCAACTGGTCCGGCGGTTCGTCGCTCCGCCGGGCGAGGTGACCGGCCCCGGCGACGGTCTGCAAGGCAAGCCTCCCGGCGAGTTCCTCCGGCAGGCCCGCATCGACGCCAGCCTTCGCCAAGCATTCTATCATCAGGAAGACATAGGCGGGGCCGCTGCCCGAAACACCGGTCACGGCATCCATCAGGGATTCGTCGGCGATCGACGCCGTTTCACCTACCGCCTGCAAAAGCGCGTCGGCCTCGGCCACCTGCTGTGCGGTCGCCTTTGCGTTCGGGCAGATTACGGTAATTCCCTGGCCCACCGCCGCGGGCGTGTTCGGCATGGCCCGGACGATCGCCGCATCGGCGCCCAGCTCGGCTTCAAAAAAGCCGATGGTGGTTCCGGCGGCGATGGAGACGAAAAGACAATCGGGGCCGGCAAATTTCCGATAAGCGCCGGCCACGGCGGACATGGCCTGCGGCTTTACCGCCAGGACGACGACCTGCGGCGACAGATCGCCGGGCAGTTCGTCGACAGAGGAAACCACCGTCACGCCGGGGCGGTTGTCGAAGGCGCCGGCGCCGAAGGGTTCGACGACGAAGACGCCGGCGGCCGCGATCCGGCTGGCAAGCCAGCCCTCCAGCATCGCGCCACCCATTTTCCCGCAGCCGACAAGCAGCAGCGGCCGCTCCAGTCTTTCAGCCATTTGCCCCTCCCTACCCAAAAAATACGCCGTCACCGGGCGGACTCTAGGTCCAACCCGAAGACGCGCAAGCATATAAACTCTTTAGAATGAAAGTTTACGCCTCGCCCTGGCAATCCAGCAAGGCGGCGCTGACCGCCTCTTCCGGGGAATGGCCGCCCCAAATCAGGAATTGGAAGGCGGGGAAGAACCGCTCGCATTCGGCAAGCGCGATATCCATCATGTCTTCCAGCGTTTCCACCGATACATGGCTTAATCCCCGCGTCGGGATCGTGTGGCGATAGGTGGGTGACCCGTCTTCGCTGCACAGGTCGAAGTGTCCCATCCACATGCGCTGATTAATCATGGCGAGCAAATCGTTGATGCGGCCGCGGTTTTCCTGCGGAATCTTCATGTCGAAGGAGCAGGTGAAATAAAGCGCGTGCATGTCTTCACGCCAGACGAAAAACAGTCGGTAGTCGCACCATCCGCCCGTTGTCTCGACGAGGATTTCATCCTCGCCGGGGCGTTCGAACGGCCATTCGTTTTCCGTGAACATCGCTTCCAGGAGGTCCAAGGGATTGGGGAAACCGATTTCGCCAAACGCAAGCGCTGTATTCATACTCGGACGTCCCCCTCGACGCGAAAATAAGCCGCAGCACTGCTGCTCAACATCTTGGTGTGAGCGCCAGATCTTGTGATCTCCGGTCCGTCCCAACACCACGGTTAGAGTGCCATGCGCGATTCCAGCGCCGCAAGGGCGTCAAAAACGCCTTGGCTAAGCCTGTGTAATAAAAGCCTTTTCGATTCCTAGAGACTCAAACCTGGGAATCGGGTTTGCCGCTGTTTTAACAAAGTGATTTGCGGCCCCCGCATAGGGGCCTGAAAAATGCTGTTGAGTCAGGGGCTTCCAATAGGCCTTGTTGGCCTGGTGCCGGCCCGACAGCCGGCCGCCCGGACATTTGAGGGGGGCAGGCAGCGCCGGGCTTCGGGGGGGCCGATTTGCTGGATGCGGCTTTGCTTGCGGCCTTGCCGCGGGTGGTTTTTTTGGCGGAAGCCGTCCCTGAAAGCGCAGCTTCCAGCGCCGCGACACGGGCTTCCAGCTTTTCCTGTTCGGCGCGCGCGGTCGCGGCGACTTCCTTAACGGCCTCGAATTCATCGCGGGGAACCAGGTCCATATCGGCCATCATGCGTTCCAGCCGGTGTTTGACCAGGGCTTCAACCTCTTCCCGCACGCCGGAAAGCGCACCTGCCGCGCCGCTTGCAACGCGGGCTATGTCGTCGAAAAGTCTGCCTGTGGTCTGCATCGGATCCTCCTGGAACAAGATCGGTAGAGCCTGATACGCCGGTTCGAGGACAGAGTTGGTTCCGTCGTCCGCCCGATTCAAGCGGGCGCACTATGCCGCGCCCCGCGTGCGGGGTCCAGGGGACAGAGGGACGCGGCTGGAAAGGCGTCGTCGCAGCTTCTCAGCCTGTGCGCCCGTGGACCTCAAACTTCCGGCGGTCGCGATAGTCCCGCAGGGCTCCGTCGATGGCGGGATCGATCGGCGGCTGCTCGTATTCGGCAAGCAGTTGCTTCCAAATCGTGTTCGCCCGCTGTTCCGCCGTGATCGAGCCGGCCTGTTGCCAAGTGTCGAAATTGTCCCAGTTCGAGACCAACGGCGCATAGAAGGCCGTCTCATAGCGCGCAAGCGTATGCGCCGTTCCGAAGTAATGGCCGGCCGGACCGACATCCCGGACCGCTTCCATCGCCAACGTTTCCCGGTCGACTTCCATCGGCCGGTTATAGGCCGCCATCATTTGCAGCATTTCAGCATCCAGGATCAGTTTTTCGAAGGATGCAGTCAGACCCCCGCCGAGCCATCCGGCGGCGTGCATGATCAGATTGGCGCCGCCGCTCATCGCGCCCCACAGGGACATCATGCTTTCGTATGCCGCCTGTGCGTCGGTCGTGTTCGCGGTCGTCACGTTGCTGGATCGGAAGGGCACGGCCAGGCGGCGCGCCAATTGGCCGGAAGCTTGGGCGGCCTGCACGTATTCCGGCGTTCCAAAGGCGGGCGAGCCGGTCTTCATATCAACGTTCGACGTGAAGCCGCCATAGACGACGGGCGCGCCGGGACGGACGATCTGAGTCAGCGCGATGCCCGCCATCGCTTCGGCATGCTGTTGGGCGAGCGCGCCCGCCAAGGTTACCGGCGCCATCGCCCCCGAGAGTGTGAATGGCGTCACCACTGCGGCCTGGCCGTACTCGGCCATGGCAATCAAACCTTCCGCCATCGGGATGTCCAGTTGCAGCGGCGAGTTGGTATTGATCACGCCGGTGAAGATCGGCTTTTCCTTCAACCCTTCCAGATCGGTTTCCAGCATGATTGCTGCCATTTCCAGACAGTCCATGGTCTGCTGTGCGCCGATGTTCCAGGGCATCCAGTTCTTGTCCAGCAAAGTGGCCTGGGCATAGAGCAGATCCAGGTGGCGGGTTTCCGCCGGCAGGTCCAGTGCCTCGAACCCGCCTCCACCTTCCTGGTGCAGGATGTTCAAGCTCTGCACCAGACGGATGAAATCGCACATCTCCTCATATGTGCCGCGGCGGCGCCCCTTTTCCAGGTCCATGCAATAAACCGGCCCGCCGGTGACGGAGAAAACGGCATGGTTTCCGCCGATGGTCAGGTCCCGTTCCGGATTGCGGGCATGAAGAGGGAATGAAGGCGGTGCAGATGCAATTGCCTGTTCGACACCCTGCTTGTCGAAGCGGACCATCTCCGTCGACTCGTCGACCGTGAAGCCCGCTCCCTTGAAGCGCTCTCGGGCTTTGACGCTCAGCACCTTCATCCCGATTTCCTCAAGGATGGTCAGCGCCGTATCGTGGATGGCCTCCACCGCGTCCGCGCTCAGGAACTCCGTCGGTTTTGTGGCATAGGTCACCGGCGACCAGGCGCTCTGCGTGATCGATCCCACCACGCGGACCGGCCGGTCCGCGCGATTCCGCCTATTCGACTGCCTCTTGCGCACTTCGGTGCCCTCACTGAACGATGTTATTGTACAAGTGTACAATAATAGATGCCTTGCGGCAATCGATTGTCGGTTTGGTTTGTTGGAACGGCGCTTCGGTCGGCGCGTGCCCAAGCAACCGGACTAGTCGGCTTTGTCCGGTGCGACGGCGTCCAGAAAGGTCCAGGCGCTCTGCATGCCTTTTTCACGGGGCATGGCGATCGGGTTGACGGCGCTCTCATACCAAATGCCCGACAGCATCACGCAGAATGCCTCGTTCAGCGCATCGATATTCGTATCGACGCCCTTGGATTTCAAATAAGCTTCGAGATAAGGGCGGGCATGGGCGCGGTCCTTTTCGGAAAAGGCGAGCATCTCCGTCTTCAGGTCCACTTCACCTCGGGAAAGCGCCCATAGAGATATGTAGGCGCCGGCAACCTCGTCGCGGGTCCACTTGTCGGAGAAGTACAGGTCCAGATAGTTCTGCAGGTTCTTCTTCGGATCTGGACCGCGCTGGGCGGCGAGATCGGCGACGTCTCTCTCTGTGATTTCGGCCAACCAGCGATAGGTCTCCAGCAGCAGTTCAGCCCAACTGTTGAAGAAATAAGTGAGCAGGCTCGGGGCGATGCCCATGTCGCGTGCAACCTGGCGCAGGCTGCATTTCTGCGGACCATGCGCGGCCAAGGCCGCGACCGTGCCCTCAATGATTTCGAGGCGCCGTTGTTCAGGCGGAAGCCGCCGGCCCGGTTGTCCTGCGGTCATGGGTTGCGTCATGGTCCCTGCCTGTTTTCAGTTGGCGAGCAAAATCCGCTCATGTTATTGTACAATTGTTCAATAGCTATATCCCTGCTGGATTCCCCGTCCCAGAACTGGAGTTGCGATCACCATGACAATTGACCATTGCGATGCTCGGTTCCGGACCCTTTTCGACCCGGTTGCGATCGGCCCCGTCACGGCACCCAACCGGTTCTATCAGGTTCCGCATGCAAGCGGCGCGACCAATGCCAATCCCAGGGTGCGGGCGGGGCTGCGGGCCGTCAAGGCGGAGGGAGGCTGGGGTGTAATCTGCACCGGGGCTTGTTCGATCCACCCGTCATGCGACGACGCTCCCTTGCCTTTCGCAACCATGTGGGATGACGACGACATCCGAGCCCACGCCATGATGACGGATGCGGTGCACGAACATGGCGCCCTTGCAGGGGTCGAGCTGTTCCACGGCGGCGGCGGCGTTCTAAACCGCCAGACCCGCCTGCCTGCACTGACTCCATCCGGCAAGGGATGGTCCTCAAACCATTCGGTTTTCATGTCTCCCGGTCGGCCGCGCGCCATGGATGCGTCGGATTTGAAGGATCTCGTCCGCTGGCAGGCAGAGGCCGCGAAAAGATCCAAGCAGGCTGGGTTCGACATTATCTATGTCTATGCCGGCATGGGCTATCTGCCGCATGAATTTCTTCTGCCCGAGTATAATGAACGAACCGACGCCTATGGCGGGCCGATGGAAAACCGTGTCCGCATCGTCCGCGAAATGTTGGAGGCAACGCGGGAAGCGGTTGGGGGCACGGTCGCCGTCGCATTGCGCATCAGCCTCGAAGAACTGCTTACCCGGCCGGGGACCACGATGGAGACCGAGGCTCATGAAGCTGTCAGCTTGTTGAGTCCTTATACGGATCTTTTCGACGTAAAGATGGATTCCAGCCCGACCGATTGCGGCCCGTCGCGTTTCGTGGCGGAAGGTTCGCACGAACGCATGGCCGGTTTCGTGAAAAGCTGCACCGACAAGCCTGTCGTCGGCGTTGGCCGGTTTACATCGCCCGATACGATGGTGTCGCAGGTGCGCCGTGGCGTGCTGGACTTCATTGGCGCCGCACGGCCATCCATCGCGGACCCGTTCCTTCCCAACAAAATTCGCGAGGGGCGGGAGGATGAAATCCGGGAATGCATCGGCTGCAACATGTGCATCGCCAGCTGGCATGAAGGCGTTCTTGTCCGCTGCACGCAAAATCCCAGTTTCGGAGAGGAATGGCGTCGCGGCTGGCATCCGGAGAAGGTCAAGCCCGCCGGCTCGCATGACCGTGTTCTGATCGTCGGCGGCGGCCCGGCGGGGTTGGAATGCGCACTTACCCTAGGCCGGCGCGGCTACGACGTGGCGGTTGCCGATGCCGGCTTGGAGATGGGGGGCAGGGTGCTGTTCGAATCCGCGCTGCCCGGTCTGTCGGCTTGGCGGCGCGTAGTTGACTACCGCATGGGCCGGCTGCGGGTCATGCCGAATGTGGAGCTGTATCCGGGAAGTGCGCTCGACGCGGATCAAATCCTGGAATTCGGGTTTGACCGCGTGGTCGTGGCCACAGGCGCGCATTGGGCGCCGGCGCTTTTCACACCCATGGAAATCGCTGGACGGGAACTGAACCACCCGGATGTTTATACGCCAAGCGATATCGCGGCGGGCGCGACGCCGGAAGGCCCAGTCGTGGTTTTGGATTACGACTTCCACGTCATGGGGGGCGCGATCGCGGAACGGATCGCGGCCGGCGGGCAGGCCGTGACCTATGTAACCCCGGCAGGGGGGGCGTCGGCCTGGACCATCAACGCGAACGAACAGGTCTTCGTGCATCGGCGTTTGAATGAGTTGGGTGTTCCCATTCGCACCTTGGAGCATGTTTCCGGATTTGACGGCGGCATGGCGACTTTGGCCGATATTCTTACCGACCGTGAAGCTCAAATCCCCTGCAAGTCGCTGGTGATCGTCGGGTTGTGCCGGCCGAACAGCGTGCTGTTCGATGCCCTGATGGACCGCGAAGCGGATTGGGCGGATGCTGGAATCCGCACGGTTGAGCGAACCGGTGATGCGCTTTCACCGGGGGCCATTGCGCACGCCGTCTATTACGGCCGGGCCACTGCGGAGGCTATGGACGGCCCGGGCTTCCTGACCTTCAAACGGGATGGGCCCTTCCATACGCCGCCCGACCGCAATGGACATGCAATCCTGGCCGCTATGCGGGACTGATGCCGCCAACACGGAATAAATTTGGTGGAAAAGAAAAAGCCCGGCGAAACCGCCGGGCTTTTCCATTACTCGGCACCGACTGGCGCCAATTCAGTCCTACTTGTAAGACCAGCGCTCGGCGGCCTTTTCGCCGTCGAAGCCCCAGTTGCTGGCAATGTTCTCCGGCAAAGCGACTTCGCTCGAAACGGCCTGAACGAAAGCGGAATACATCGGTATGACGCAGCCGCACTCGTTGTGGACGATGCGTTGCATATCGACGTAGATTTCGCGCCGCTTCGCGGGATCCAGCGTTGCCCGACCCTCGACCAGCAGTTTCATGAAACGTTCGTTGTCGAACTGGCTTTCGTTCCAGTCCGCGCCGGACGCATAGACTTGGCTGAACATCCAATCTTCCGTCGGACGGCCGCCCCAATAGCTTGAGCACCAGGGCTTCTTCAGCCAGACGTTTGACCAATAACCGTCATCGGCCTCGCGGACGATTTCGATATTGATACCCGCCTTCTTGGCGGTTTCGGAATAAAGCTGCCCGGCGTCGACCGCGCCTTCGAAGGCGGTGGCCGCCATCGACAATTTCAGATCGATGCTGTCATAACCGGCCTTTTTAAGGTGGAATTTCGCCTTATCGGCGTCATAGGACCGCTGAGGCAATTCATCTTCCGTGGCCTTGTATTGGTTGGCCGGCCCGATCGGGTGGTCGTTTCCGATTGCGCCATAACCCTGCAGGATTTTCTTCAACCACTCCTCGCGGTTGATGGCGTATTTCAGCGCCAGTTGCAGGTCGATATTGTCGAACGGCGCCGACTTGGACAGCATCGGCAAGGTGACATGCTGGTTGCCGGTCGTATGGAAGGCCTGAACTTTTGGCGATTTCTTCAAGCGTTCAACCGTCTTCAGATCGACGTTCTGCATCCCGTCGATTTCGCCGGTCAACAGGGCGCTCGTCCGGGCGCCGACGTCGGAGATGAACAAGGTCACAACTTCGTCAAAATGCGCGGCCCCTTCTTTCCAGTAGTTGGGATTCCGTGTCGTGACCGTCCGGACGCCTGGGTCGAATGACTTCAGGGAGTAACCGCCGGTGCCGACACCGGATTGCCAATCGATGCCGCCTTCGGCCTTAGCCGGGCAGATGCCGAGATGATAGTCGCTCATCAGATACGGGAAATCGGCACTGCCGCCGGACAGATTGAAGATGACCGTGTCTTTGCCGTCGGCCTTCACTTCCTCGATGGCGGAGATAATGCCCTTCGCGGCGGATTTGCTGTCCTCGCCCAGATGGTGCCGGATCGACTCGACCACATCGTTGGAGTCCAAGGTCTTGCCGTTGTGGAATTCGACGCCCTGGCGAATCTTGAAGACCCATTGCGACGCGTCGTCGGAAGCTTCCCAGCTTTCCGCCAGTTCAGGGATGAGATTGTTGTTGGCATCGATCTCTGTCAGGCAGTTGCGCAACTGCCCGAAGCTGACATTGATCATGTATGAATCGAGGATCTGTGCGGGATCCATCGTGTCGCCGGTACCGGCACCGGTGAGGCCCTGGCGCCAAACGCCGCCCTTCTTGGGCGTCGCAGCCTCTGCCTTCGACACCATTGCGCTGGCTGCCGGTATCGTCAGTCCCAGCGCCAATGCCCCCATCATGAAGGAACGGCGATCGATCTGATGCGACCTCAGCCGCCTTTCAAGCCTGTTCAACTCGTGCAGTTTCGTTTTGTCCATGATTACGCTCCCAGTTCGTGAATGCAAAAAGCGGGCGGGTGTATCCCATTCGGAATTTCGATTTTCCCAGCGAGAAACACTAGGCGGAGCAGGATACGAAATCCAATGGAAATGCGGTCCCGTAGAGAGGATTCGACCAGTCCGTTAGCCCTGCTTTGCCTTCCTCGCCCTTCCCCTCCGCATCAACCGGCCCTTCGATGTCATCCCATCACGGGCAAGGGCATAGGGGTCGAACCAGACGGTGGAATTGTCGAAAACCCGTTAGAAAGGGCGAAAAAGGCAAGCTTTCCTGTGGAAAACCGTCTTTGATCCGCGTATAGAAACCGGTCCCGGCCCACGGTGGGCAGGAACAACCGTTATGTGGAGGACAGGGCTATGGTTGCCGCATGGAGCCCGAAGACTTGGCGCGACAAGAAAATCCAGCAGGTTCCGGAGTATCCGGATCAGGCCGTACTCGAGACTGTCGAGGGCACGCTGGCCAACTATCCTCCCTTGGTTTTTGCCGGCGAAGCGCGCCGTTTGAAGGACGACCTTGGGAAGGTTGCAAATGGCGGTGCTTTCCTGCTGCAGGGCGGGGATTGCGCTGAAAGTTTCGCTGAATTCCACGCCAACAATATCCGCGACACCTTCAAGGTCATGCTGCAAATGGCGGTGGTGTTGACCTTCGGTGCGTCTCTCCCGGTCGTTAAGGTAGGCCGCATGGCGGGGCAGTTCGCCAAACCGCGCTCGGCGCCGACCGAGGTCATTGACGGTGTGGAATTGCCCAGCTACCGCGGCGATATCATCAACGGGATCGATTTCACGGAAACGTCGCGGGTGCCCGATCCGAACCGGATGTTGAGCGCCTACAATCAGGCATCGGCCACGCTGAACCTGCTGCGCGCCTTCGCTCAGGGCGGTTTCGCGGACCTGCATCAGGTGCAGCGCTGGAACCTGGACTTCGTGAAAGGCAGCAAGCAGGGCGATCGTTATCAGGAAATGGCCGGCCGGCTTTCTGAAACGCTCGACTTCATGGCGGCATGCGGATTGACGGCGGAGCTGGTTCCGCAAATCGCCGAGACGGACTTCTACACAAGCCACGAGGCGCTTTTGCCGTGGTACGAACAGGCGCTGACGCGTCAGGACAGCTTGAGCGGCGATTGGTACGACTGTTCCGCCCATATGCTGTGGATCGGCGACCGGACGCGCCAGTTGGACGGCGCCCATGTGGAGTTTCTCCGCGGCGTCAAGAATCCCGTCGGCATGAAATGCGGACCCACCCTTGCGCCGGACGATCTGTTGCGTCTGATCGACGTGCTTAACCCGGCGAACGAAGCCGGACGTCTGACCCTTATCGCCCGGATGGGCCACGACAAGGTGCATCAGCACCTGCCCGCGCTTATCCGCGCCGTCGAAAAGGAAGGGCGAAAAGTGGTCTGGTCCTGCGACCCGATGCACGGCAACACGATCAAGTCGGCAAGCGGTTTCAAGACCCGTCCTTTCGACCGGATCCTGGCCGAGGTGAAGGCCTTCTTCGAAGTGCATGCGGCCGAGGGAACCCACGCGGGCGGTGTCCATTTCGAGATGACCGGGAAAGACGTGACGGAGTGTCTCGGCGGTGCGCAAGCGATCTCGGATGAGGACCTGTCGCATCGATACCACACGCATTGCGATCCGCGGTTGAACGCGTCGCAGGCCCTGGAACTGGCATTCTTGCTGGCCGAGGGGTTGAAGCTTGAGCGTGCGGGTTCCGCCGGCGCGCTGGCCAAGGCGTCGTAAAAGCTGGATAGTCCGAGAGGGCTTCCGCATCAAAGAATCCGAACCCTATCCCGGGAGAGGGGCATGTCCGACGCTCAAGAGCGCGTTCCGATGGACGGTGAGCAAGCGTCCCCAGCGGTCGATGACAACATTCGACGCTGGACCGATGCCTATTTCAATCGGACGAAACAGACGATCGGCAAGTTTGGGGATGCGCAGGTAACCTACGCGGTCTTCATGCGCAGACCCGTTGTTTCCGCGCCGCGACTGGCTATTCAATGGCTCAACAAGGTCGCGGACGAGCGCGGTTTCGACATCAAGATTGACCTGATGTATGACGAGAGCCGGTGGGTTGGGGCGGGCGAGCCGCTACTTTACATTTCCGGTTCGTTCTACAATCTGGTCGATCTGGAAACCCTGCTTCTGCAAAAGATCGGCCCTGCCTGTGTGGCGGCTTACAACGCCTTTTCCATGTGCATGGAACTGCCGAACGTATCCTTCCTGGCGATGGATGCGCGGCATTGCGCCGGGACCGAAATGGCCGAATTGATGGCCTATGCAGCGTCCGTCGGATCGGCGAGGGCCAAGCGCAAGGCGGGCGCTATTGGGTTCATTGGCAACGCGACCAACGCCACGTCACATTATTTTGGCCAGGAACAAGGTCTGGGCACCATGCCGCATGCCCTGATCGGCTATGCGGGATCGACCGTTCGTGCAGCCGAAATGTATCATGAGACATTTCCGGACCAGAATCTGACGGTTCTGGTCGATTACTTTGGGCATGAGATCAGCGACGCTTTGGCGGTCTGCGAGCGGTTTCCCGATTTGGCGGAAAGCGGCAGGCTGGCCGTTCGGTTGGATACGCCTGGTGGGCGGTTCTGCGAGGGGCTGGACCCCGCGGCAAGCTATGCCGTTCTTGATCGGAACGCGCCGCGTGCGATCCGCGGATATCGGACGGAAGTCGAATTGCGGCACCTCATCGGCCCGGGCGTTTCCGCGTCGTCAATCTGGCACATGCGCGAATCCTTGAATCAAAAAGGGTTTCAGAACGTGAAGATCGTCGGATCGAGCGGATTCGGGCCGGAAAAGTGCAAGGTCATGGCCCTGGCCGACACACCGATAGACATTGTCGGCAGCGGAAGTTATCTGCCCGACACATGGCGGGAAACGTATGCCACCGCGGATATCGTCGATTATAACGGCGAGGCGCGCGTCAAGGTCGGCCGCGAATTCCTTCTTAGGAAATAGATCGGCTCGGACGAGACCGGCCGGGCGCGTGACGGTTTAGGTGACGATCCGTTCTCGGCGGTTGTTCGGTTCTTCGCGAGGCAACTGTTCCCGGAGGATATCGGTAAGCGATTGAACGCGGACCGGTTTCGTAATGTAGCCTGTCATACCCGATGCGAAGCATTGCTGCTCGACCCCAGCTTCCACATTCGCCGTGAGTGCGACAATGGGAACCGTTTCCAGCCTTCCGCCTAAAGAACGTATTTCCTGCGTGGCCGAGAATCCGTCCTGTTCAGGCATGTGCACATCCATCAGGATCAAGTCGTAGGGCGCCTGACGCGCCAGCGCGACCGCTTCCGCTCCATTGCCGGCGACGTCGATCGTATGCCCCATCTTGGTCAGCATCATGCGGATAACCTGCTGGTTCACCGGATTGTCTTCGGCAACCAGAATGCGGGACACGGGAACGCCTTGCGATCTCTCGCGGATCGACCGGTCCTCCAAGCGCCGGTGTTCCGTGCTCGGGATTGGCCGTTTACCGGAATTGGCCCGGTGCACCTGCATGACCGCGTCGAAGAGGTCGGATTGGCGGACGGGTTTCATGACAACCCGGTCCGGTCGGATGTCGGCGGATGAGAATTCGTCCTGTGCCATGGCGATGATCGCCGTTCCGTGCGCCTGGATCAGGGCGAATTCTCTGGCGGTCTTGAAGTCTCCAAGAAAAGCCGCGTCGACAATCGCCGCATCGAAATCCCGCGGCAGGCCACGACCTTGTCTGTGTTCTTCGCCCAAAACCTCCGCCTTCGCACCCCACGCCTTGACCTGCCGTTCCAGGACCGCGTCGGTCCGCCCGTCGCCGGCATGGACAAGAACGTTCAACGAAGGAATAGCGTCGTTCTCGCCGTATTTTGGACCTTCCAACGCGACCAAGGGAATCTCGAACCAGAATGTGCTGCCTTCCCCGATGGTGCTGTCGACACCGATCTCCCCGCCCATGAGTTCGATCAGGCGGCGGCTGATCGCCAAGCCCAGACCGGTTCCTTCATGTTCCCGGCTGCGTGAGCCGTCGAGCTGGGAAAAGTCGGAAAACAGCTTGCTGAACATCTCCTCCGGAATGCCTGGGCCCGTATCATGCACCGATACCCGTATTCGGGTTTTGTCCTGATCGACGCTGACCACGCGCGCTTCGATCGTCACCGAACCGGATTGGGTGAACTTTACGCCATTGCCAGCCAGATTGATGATGACCTGCCGAAGGCGGCCTTCATCGCCTTGGAACAGTTGCGGCATCGCCGGATCAATGATGGAGCCTAGAACGAGATTCTTTTCGCGGGCGCGCGACTGCAGTAATTCGACGGCGCCTTCGATACTGTAGTCCAGCTGGAATTCGCCGACTTCGAGGTCGATCTTCCCGGACTCGATTTTCGAGAAGTCCAGAATGTCGTTTATCACGGTTAAGAGGCTGTTGGCGGATTCCAGAATCGTTCGGGTCATCGAGCGCTGTTGCGGTTTCAGGTCGCTGTCCATCAACAAATTGGCCATGCCCATCACGCCATTCATGGGAGTCCGGATTTCGTGGCTCATGGTGGCGAGGAATTCGGACTTGGCCCGTGAAGCTTCTTCCGCCGCTTCCTTTGCGGATGCGAACTCCTCCGCTTGCCGCAACTGATCGGTGACGTCCACACGGACGGTGACGCAACCGCCATCCTTCGTGCGGTAATCGCGCACACGGTAATATCGACCAGAATTCGTCCGCGTGATCCACGGCTGGCCCGTCGCTTCTTTTCGGATAGAGAGGCGGTTCTGAATCCATGCTTCCGGATCTTTTTCCGATCCTGGATACCAACCGTTCGCCATGCCGAACCGAAGGATGTCCTCCAAGGTCGATCCCACCTTGATAATGGCCTCTGATCCTTCATAGGACACCCGGTAGCGGGCATTGAACAATGCCAGCTTTCCATCCGGTCCGAAGTAGGCGAACCCATCATCCATCGACTCGATCGCATCGGTCAGGCGCTGCTGTATCGTCTGAAGTTCAGCCGTTCGTTGAACCACGGCATCTTCAAGTTCCGTCTTGGATTTCGCCAGCTCATCGCGTGTCCGGACCATTTCGGTAATGTCGGACGCATATATGTTCAGATAATTTTCCCCTTTAATCGGGGTCAGAAGAAGACGGTAAACGGTCGCCCCTGCCTGGCGGGTCAATGTCACCGGCGCGTTCGTCTCCTGGGCCAGCTCGATTGAGGCCAGAAGCGATCTCCGGGCTTCGCCTGTAATAATTGCCTCAACAAGTTTCGCCGACGCGGCATTGGCGTACAGCACCTGTCCCTCCGGCGTGAGACGGATGATGGGGGAGGGGTCTTCTTCCGGAAACCGAGCGAGCCAAAGAGCCTGTTCGTCGGCTTCCCGTTTGTTTTTTTCTCGAGCGGCATGATCCTCCAGGATCGAGTTGAAGCGGTTCAGCAACCGGCCGATCTCGTCGTTCCTGTTATGCTGAATCTTATAGTCGTCCGGATTCTCAGGGTTGGCCAAAGCCCCCGACAAATTCTTGCTCAGATGCATCAGCGGACGCAGCACAATCCTGCCGACGCAGATCATCGTGGCCAGGGTAAGTCCGAAGCCGATAATAGCGACCAGCGCGGAAACTCTGACGACATAAGCGAAAAGGGCTTCGTTTATCCAGGTCGTGTCCAAGCTGACGACGATCCTGTAGTCACCGTCGCCGGTCTTCAGGTTGCGAACCACAAGCAGGCGGCGTTGATCCGCCCGTTCATAGTTTCCGTCAGCGACAGGAATTTGATCCACGTCGCCAATGCCTTCCCCAAATTGCGTCAGGCATCCTTCGCCATCCTTGCAGATGGCACCTCCAACGACGTCGTTTCCTGACGTAAAATGTTCACCGGCGCTTGCCAGCGACTGATCGATATTTCGTGCCACGATCATGCTTTCCAGCGCGTTGCTGGCGACTTCCCCGATCCGGACGGACTCGTTTTTAAGGATACGGTCCTCGTTCAAGTAAGACGGAATCAGAACAATAGCTTCCAATGCGACGACACTCAGAAAAATGATCCCGGCGAGCCGTAATCCCAGGCGGGATCCATAAAATTCCCGCCAACCGAGGTCGGCTTCTTTTTTCTCTGAGAAAGGCATGTTGATCAGCGAATCCGAGCCGGTTGGTTAAACAGATAAATTGTTCACCACCCCAGCGCCTGTCTTCTTGCTATGGAAGACCCAGATGCTGCCCCCTGAGCGGTCGAACGAGGAAAAGTTCCCCGTCCACACCTGCAACCCCGGCGGCTCCCTCGCAAGGGACCGTCAGCCGACGGGGTTACGCGCCGGACTCAAGCACAACAGCAGTAAATAATATATTAATGGAGTGCCGGATGGCCGGCGTCGCAGGGGCCACGGGTTTTCTTGCAAAATCGAAGGGTTTTGCGGCTCGCTTGCCTGTTTTTGGGTCGAAAAAGAGCGTCGTGGCGCTTGATTATCCTGCCTTGATTATCCAGTAACGTTCATCATAGTCGCGGTGCTGGCGTTTCTGACCGGCCTGTAACCCTCGAGCCGTAGTCTAGCCAGCCGGATTCGGTATTTGCCGGACATTTGTAGGAAGCGAGATCGTCAATGACGGACAAATTGCGGATAGCCCTGTGCCAAGCGAACCCGACCGTCGGGGCGATTGCGGCGAATGTCGAGAAAGTGCGTCAGGCCAGGGCCGAAGCGGCGGCAGCCGGCGTCGATTTGATGGTGTTCACAGAACTGGTGATAAGCGGATATCCACCTGAAGATTTGGTGCTGAAGCCGTTCTTTCTGGACAAGATCGAAGCCGCGGTGCGGAACCTTGCCGCAGATACCGCCGATGACGGCCCGGCGATGCTGGTCACGACGCCCTGGCGGGCGGAAAAGGAAACCCACGCGAAGGCGCACAACTCGGTTCTGCTGCTTGCCGGGGGCGACATAGTTACCGCCCGGCACAAGGTGGATCTGCCGAACTACGGCGTTTTCGACGAAAAGCGCGTATTCGTGCCGGGCGACATGCCCGGACCGATCAGCTTCAAGGGCGTGAGGATCGGGGTTCCGATCTGCGAGGATATCTGGCAACCCGATGTGGTCGAATGCTTGGAGGAATCGGGGGCTGAGATCCTGTTGGTGCCCAATGGGTCGCCCTTCGAGGTCGACAAGCCCGACTTCCGGCTACAGATCGTCACCAACCGCGTGGTCGAAAGCGGGCTGCCTATTGCCTATCTGAATCAGGTGGGTGGTCAGGATGAGTTGGTGTTCGACGGGGCGTCCTTCGTCCTGAACGCGGATCGCAGCCTGGCCGTGCAAGGGCCGGCGTTCGAGGAAGCGATCCTGATCACCGATTGGCAACGTGGACCGGATGGATGGATTTGTGAACCGGGCACGAAAGTCCCGCCGCCGGACCGAATGACGGGCATGTACAAGGCCCTGGTGCTGGGGCTGCGGGATTATGTGGAGAAGAACGGCTTCCCGGGCATCGTGCTGGGTATGTCCGGGGGGATCGATTCCGCATTGTCGGCGGCCGTCGCCGTCGACGCCCTGGGTGCGGACAAGGTCCATTGCCTGATGATGCCGTCGCCCTATACCAGCCAGGACAGCCTGGACGACGCGGCGGAAGCGTCCCGCCTGCTGGGCGCGAAGTTGGACGAAGTCGGGATCGAACCCGCCATGAAAGCCTTCGAGGGCATGCTGGCGCCGCTTTTTGAGGGACTGGCCGCCGATACGACGGAGGAAAACATCCAGGCCCGCTCGCGGGGGCTCATCCTGATGTCGATGTCCAACAAGCTTGGCTACATGTTGTTGACGACCGGGAACAAGTCCGAAATGTCGGTCGGCTACGCCACGCTCTATGGCGATATGTGCGGTGGCTATTCCGTGTTGAAGGACGTTTACAAGATGGACGTCTTCGCTCTGTCGCGCTGGCGGAACGAGAATAAGCCCCTGGGCGCGCTCGGCCCCGACGGGCCGGTAATGCCGGAGCGCATCATCACCAAACCGCCGAGCGCCGAGTTGAAACCGGATCAGACGGACCAGGACTCGCTGCCGCCCTATGACGTGTTGGACGACATTCTGGCGGGTTTGATCGAAGGGGAGCAGTCGGTCGACGAAATCGTCGCCCGCGGGCACGACCCGCAAACGGTCCAACGGGTCTGGCGCATGCTGGACTTGGCGGAGTATAAGCGCCGCCAGGCGCCCCCCGGCGTGAAGGTGACCTCGCGCGCCTTCGGCAAGGACCGGCGCTATCCGATCACCAATGCGTTCCGGAAAATTCTGTAAGCAGTATTGAGGAAGTTGATTTTATGACCGGCAAGACCGTCCGCGTCCGTTTCGCGCCCAGCCCGACCGGGTCCCTCCACGTTGGGAACGCGCGGACCGCGCTGATCAACTGGCTGTTCGCCCGCCATCATGGCGGCGAGATGCTGTTGCGCATGGACGACACGGATATGGAACGCTCGACCAAGGAATACGAACTGGGGATCATCGAGGACCTGAAATGGTTCGGCCTGGATTGGGACGATTTCGCCCGCCAATCGACCCGCCAGGACCGCTATGACCTTGCGACGGAACGCCTTAAGGCGTCTGGCCGGCTGTATCCCTGCTACGAGACCCAGGACGAGCTCGACCTGAAGCGCAAGATTCTGCTGGGGCAGGGTAGGCCGCCCGTCTACGACCGCGCCGCGCTGGCGTTGAGTCCCGAGGAACAGGCCGCCTTCGTCCAGAAGGGCCGCAATCCCCATTGGCGTTTCCGGCTGCTCGACGAGCCGGTCGAATGGGACGATCTGGGCCGTGGGCCTGTCCGTTTCGAACCGGGCCACCTGTCCGATCCCGTGCTGGTGCGCGAGGATGGCCGCCCGCTTTATACGCTGAGCTCGGTCGTCGACGATGGGGAAATGGCCGTCACCCATGTCATGCGCGGTGAGGACCATGTGGTGAATACGGCCGTTCAGGTGCAGCTGTTCCAGGCGATGGCCTTCGACGTGCCTGCCTTCGCCCATCTGCCGTTGATGGTGGGGGCGGATGGCCGGGCGCTCTCCAAGCGGATCGGCAGTCTAGGCCTGTCGGAAATCCGCGCCGAGGGGACGGAAGCCGTCGCGCTCGCCGCCTATCTCGCTCATCTCGGCACAGCGATCGCGCCGGACGGGTCGGAAACCATGGCGGATCTCGCACGGAATTTCGACATTTCCGGCTTCGGCCGCGCCGGTCCGCGCTACGACCCGGCGGAGTTGGACACACTGAATGCCAAGGTCATCCACCACATGTCCTACGGCACGGTGAAGGATCGGCTGGCGGAGGCGGGATTGGATCAGGCGGACGAAACCTTCTGGACCGTCATCCGCGGCAATATCGGCAAGGTCGCTGACGCCGTCTATTGGTGGCAGGTCTGCAATGGTGAGATCGATCCGGCCATCGACGACGAGGACCGGGCTTTCCTGGATCAGGCCGCGGATGCGCTTCCGGCGGGGCCATACGACGAAACGACATGGAAAACCTGGACTGGTGAGCTGAAAGACGCGACTGGGCGCAAGGGGAAGCAGCTCTTCCTGCCGCTGCGCCGCGCGCTTACAGGCCGCGACAACGGCCCGGAACTGCGTGACCTGCTACCGCTGATCGGGAAGGACCGCGCGGCGCGGCGCTTGAGAGGATAGAACACCCGACCTTAATCGGATCGACAATGCGAACCATTTCCGCTCTCATCTCGCCAAACGGGTTCGCACGCTTTAGGGGAAATATGAGATATCTTTGCCTTGTTGCCCTCACTTTTGTCGCCGGTTGTTATAAATACATCAATACGCCGCCGCCCATGCCGATCCATCAGAATGCGGAAATGGAGATGATGCGCGCCAAGAAGACGGAAGTATTTCCCTTGGTTGCGAAAGTCGACGGTATTCCGAAAGCGGACCGTGATCGGGTGACCGAGGAGGTGATGGCGTTTATCCGTGAGGAAGCGCCATGCCTTTCGGAACCGATCGTCACGGATACTCAATACAGCTATGTGATCCTAAGCACGTTGGGTGTCGATAGTGACGTCATCATGGATGTGAACGTCTTTTTCGAGTGCGATCTGGCCGAAGACACACTCACCGAAAACCTCCGGCATGCTTACAAGCACCGAAAAATTGAGGTCGATTTTCCACTCACTGGCAGTTCGGCAAGCTGACGCGCGCGGCGTTCGCAGATAAAAAAAGGCCCCGGAACCGGGGCCTTTTCTGTGTTCTTGGCGCCTGCTGTCAGGCGGCGGCACGGCGACGACCGCGCATGAAGCCGACAATCCCGAAACCGCCGAGGCCGCTCAACAGCAGGGGCAGGGCCGCGGGGACCGGCACGACTTGCGCCTGGCCTTCGAAACCGCTGACGAAGAAGCGGTTGTCGTTGTCGCTCTCCGTGCTGGTGGTGAAGACGATATAGTCGAACGCCCCGAGGCCACCCGCGAATTCAAACGTGTCGCCGGATGTCGTCGGTTGCTGGCCGATCAGATCAAGGTCGCCGAGGACCGCGCTGAACGCCGAGCCTGAGGACAGAAAGCTGCCTGCGGTCGTATCGTTGTAGCCGAAGATCTTGAAGTTCTGATCGTCGTGGAAGGTGAATGTGGCTGAAATCGGCGTCCAGCTCTGCGCCGTCGGCAGTTTCATCACCAGATATTCCAGCGAGGTGAAGCTGTCGACAAAGGGAGCCAGCGGGTGTGTCAGGTCATTCGCGTATTCCTCGCGCGACCAGACGCCGACGCCGTCCGCCGTATGGGCCACCGGGGTCGGGGCGCTGCCCCAGGTATTGTTCTGTTTGTCAAAATCGAAGGCGAAGAAGCTGACGCCGCCGTCGATCGAGGGAATGGCCAGATCGCCGTTCGCGAACAGCGCGTTCGGGCCGCCGGTCAGGTCGAAACTGGTGGTGGCGGCATTTGCGACCGTGGCACCCAGGAAAAGGGCGCAGGCAGCGATACCGGTCCGCGCGATGACTGAAACAAAACCCATTGCAACCTCAATCCATATAGGGGCGTCGCCCCCGCGTGATACTGATTAGGCCGGCTCGTCGCGGCAAATCCGCGCGACCCGGCCTTTCTGCTACACTCCGTAGCAGGTTCCAGCGGGTAATGTGTCTATGTCGTGACCAATGGTTTCAACGGTTGTTGACAATATTAACGATCGGCTGGGCTGTCCGAATGCTGATATGCGAAAGCTTTGATATCCTTATGCCTATTGGCGGATTGCCAAGCCGGTGCAGCTTTCACTATAGTGCCGCCGGTTCTTACTCGAGGCGAGGCGTTTGGGCATGTCCCTGACCGCGATCATCATTATCTCCTCCTGCCGCATTATTTGCGGCTGTCGGTGCTGTTGACCCTTCGACAGCGAAACGGCGGCCGACGGAACCGAGAAGCCGCTTAACTTCCCAATTCTTAAAATCTCGTGAGGGTGCCGCGCCGCGGAAAGCCCAGAGGCAATAGGTCATGACCATTCGGATTCACAACACTGCCACACGGCAAAAGGAAGAGTTCACGCCGCTCGACGCGACGGGTGCGGGCATCGGCATGTATGTCTGCGGCCCGACCGTCTATGACCGCATCCATATCGGCAATGCGCGTCCCTTGGTGGTGTTCGACGTGCTGGCGCGCCTGCTGCGGCAGCAGTACGACGGCAGGGTCACCTATGTCCGGAACATCACGGACGTGGATGACAAGATCAACAACCGGGCGGCCGAGCGTGGCATTTCCATCCGCGAATTGACCGATGCGACAATAGAGACTTTCCACCAGGACGCCGCCGCTTTGGGCTGCCAGGCGCCCGATGTGGAGCCGCGCGCGACCGACCATATCGCGGAGATGATCGATATCATCGGCAAGCTGATCGAGAACGGCCATGCCTATGAAAAGGACGGGCATGTTCTGTTCGACGTGCCGTCCTGGCCTGACTACGGTAAATTCTCCGGCCGCGACCGCGACGAACAGATCGCCGGCGCGCGGGTCGAGGTCGCCCCCTACAAGCGGGACCCGGCCGATTTCGTGCTGTGGAAACCATCCTCCGGCAACGAGCCCGGATGGGACAGCCCCTGGGGCTTCGGCCGGCCGGGCTGGCATATCGAATGCTCGGCCATGAGCAGCAAGTATCTGGGTGACACGTTCGACATCCATGGCGGCGGCCAGGACCTGATCTTCCCGCATCATCAGAACGAAGTGGCGCAAAGCTGCTGCGGCCACAAAGGGTCGGATTTCGCGCGGTACTGGATGCATAACGGCTATCTGTTGAGCGAGGGGGAGAAGATGTCCAAATCCCTCGGCAACTTCTACACCGTCGCCGAGTTGCTGGAAGAATTTCCGGGGGAAGCCCTGCGCCTCGTCCTGTTGCAAACGCACTACCGCCAGCCGCTCGATTTCTCGAAGGAGAAATGCCGAGAGGCGAAGGCGTCCCTGGACCGTCTTTATGGAACGCTGAGGAAGGCGCAGCCCCTCATGGAGGAACTCCCCGGTGTTGATCCGTCGGACGAGACCATTGAAACCTTCTATGGCGCATTGAAAGACGACCTCAACACGGCGGAGGCGCTTGCCGTCGTATTCGGTATCGCCCGTCAGCTGAATATGAGCCTGATGAAAATTGACAATGAGGCGAAGCTGGGAACGCAGGTGAATGCGCGCATTGCCGCGATCGGCGACTTGGATCGGCTTCTGCATTGCACTGAGGCGCTGGGCCTGTTGTCGGCGGATCCCGATCAATGGCTCAAAGGGGAGGGGTCGGCGAGTGCTGCGAGCGGTCCGTCGGCTGAGGAAATCGAAGCACTGATCGCAGAGCGGATCGCTGTGAAAAAGGATAAGAACTTCGCCAGGGCGGATGAGATCCGGGACGAGTTGAAGGCCCAAGGCGTGGTGCTGGAAGACAAACCCGGCGGCGCCACGGAATGGCGGCGCGGCTAGCGGGAGGGGACACGACGATGGCTGACAAAGTCTATCTTTTCGACACCACCCTGCGCGACGGCGCGCAGACCCAGGGCGTTGACTTCACCGTTGCCGACAAGGCTGCGATTGCGTCGGCGTTGGACGAGATCGGCATCGACTATATCGAAGGCGGCTGGCCGGGCGCGAACCCGACGGATTCCGATTTCTTCGAAAACCCGCCGAAGCTGAAAAACGCTACCCTGGTCGCCTTCGGCATGACCCGCCGGCCCGGCCGTAGCGCGGAAAACGATCCGGGATTGGCGCCGATCCTGAATTCCAAGGCGACAGCCGCCTGTCTGGTCGGCAAGAGCTGGGATTTCCATGTCGATGTCGCGCTTGAAATCCCGTTGGATGAGAATGTCGCGATGATCCGTGACAGCATTGCCCTTTCCAAGGAAAGAAAGGGCGAAGCGCTATATGACGCGGAGCATTTTTTTGATGGTTACAAGGACAATCCCGCCTTTGCGATGAACTGCCTGAAAGCGGCAGTCGAAGCGGGTGCGCGTTGGGTGGTGCTCTGCGACACCAATGGCGGCACCCTGCCGCATGAGGTCGAACAGATCGTGGGCGAGGTCGTGAAAGTGATACCCGGCGATAAGGTCGGCATCCATGCACATAACGACACCGAAAACGCGGTCGCCAATTCGCTGGCCGCCGTGCGCGCGGGCGCGCGTCAGGTCCAGGGCACGTTGAACGGCTTGGGCGAACGCTGCGGCAACGCGAACCTCATCTCTCTCATCCCCTCGCTGACCTTGAAGATGGGGTATGAGACGGGCCTGACGGATGGCGGGTTGAAGAAACTGACCGACCTGTCGCGCCTGTTGGACGAACGCCTGAACCGTGCGCCGAACCGGCATCAGCCCTATGTCGGCGAAGCGGCCTTCGCGCATAAGGGCGGCTTGCATGTTTCCGCCGTCGCCAAGGACCCGCGCACCTACGAACATATCGACCCCGCGCTGGTCGGGAACAAGCGCACCATCGTCATCTCCGATCAGGCCGGCCGTGCGAACGTGTTGGCGCGCCTCTCGGAAATCGGCATCGAGGTGACGGATGAAGACAAGATCCGCCGCCTGCTGGAAGTGGTGAAGGAAAAGGAATTCGCGGGCTATGCCTATGACGGGGCGGAGGCCAGTTTCGAACTGCTCGCCCGACAGGCGCTGGGCGAAGTGCCGCGCTATTTCCAGACCGAACGCTTCCGCGTCATGGACGACCGCCGCCGCAATGCCAAGGGCGAATTGGTGACGGAATCGGAAGCGACCGTGACGGTTCAGGTGAAGGGCGAACAGATCATGCGCGTCGCCATGGGAAACGGCCCGGTCAACGCGCTCGACACGGCGCTCCGCGAAGCGCTCGCCTCGGTCTATCCGCAACTCGGTCAGATGCAGTTGGTGGACTACAAGGTGCGCATCATGCCGCCGCGCCACGACAGTACCGGGACCGACGCGGTGACCCGCACGGTGATCGAAAGCGCCGACCATCACGGCCACCGCTGGGCCACAGTCGGCGTCTCCCCCAACGTCATCGACTCATCCTACATCGCGCTCCGCGACGCCTACGCCTATCTTCTTTTCCGCGAGGGTGTTAGGTAATATTCCATCGGAAATTGGCGGCCCTGTTCAGAGTTCCGCCAGCATCGACAGGGTGGTGGGGCTGTGGTCAGGGTCTTTTTGATTGTTGCGATTGTGGCTTTGGCGGTTTCAGGCTGTTTAAGGTTTGCTTCAACGAATAAGGAAGCGGCTTTCGAAAGATGGTCCACTGCGCGAGCAAAACAGGAGCCCCAATACTTGGATGCCGTCCTCAAATCTGCTGTCGACGGCGGTCTGGCCGAGTTGGAACGCAAGCTGGGGCCACCTGTGAAGGTCGAACTCGCGGATGCTACGCAATCTTTAGGCGGGACAAGTACGGACGCTCCGGGGAAATACCGTTGGTTTGCGAATACCGCCACGAATAATCCTGATCTGGCAGAAAAGATGGACGGTTCCTGTGAGTTCTTTGTCAATCTGCGAAAAGACGGACAGATCGATTCTGCCGGGTTCGAAAACATGAGCCTGTTCAATTGTGAACTGTTGATCGACAAGTTGATGGCAAGCAGCTGAAAGCTATTTTCGTCTACACGGTATTGAGCGGCTCTTGCGCCTGTCATTCATTAACCTATTGGGGGCTACTGCTTATCCGGGAAGAGGGCAGTGTAGCATCGTGAAATCTGGATTGTGCCCATGACCAAACCCCGCGCCAGAGATCTCGGTTTGCCCTTTCCGGGCGAAACCGGTCAGTGGAACGCCATCACGGACGTGCCGGGGGTGAAGGTCGGTTATACGACACTCACCGATCCATCAAAAAACATGAGGACCGGCGTTACGGCGATCATTCCCCGTGATGACGAGGGTGAGCCGCGCCCGGTCTGGGCCGGTCATTACTCGTTGAATGGGAATGGGGAGATGACCGGCACCCATTGGATCGACGATGCCGGTTATTTCATAGGACCAATCTGTATCACCAATACGCATGGCATCGGCATGGTCCATCACGGTGCGACAAATTGGATGATGCAGCGCTGGCCTGAATGGTATGCCTCGGAACATTCCTGGGCGATGCCGGTCGTGGCGGAAACCTATGACGGCGTGCTGAATGATATCAACGCGCAATACGTCACCGATCAGGATGCCATCGATGCGCTGAACGGGGCGGTCTCCGGCCCGGTCGCGGAAGGCAATGTCGGCGGTGGCAACGGCATGATCTGTTATGAGTTCAAGGGCGGTACCGGCAGTTCTTCGCGCATGGTCTCTTACGAGGGCGGCCATGATTTCACCTTCGGCGCACTGGTTCAGGCCAATTTCGGTCTCCGTCCCTGGTTGACGATCTGCGGTGTGCCGGTCGGCGAGCATATGAAGGACGACCGTCTGCGGGATCGGGAAATGGGGTCGATCATCGTCATCCTGGCAACCGACGCCCCATTGAGCCGCACCAGCCT
>CAYGKA010000012.1:0-90028 GCA_964350445.1 uncultured Flavobacteriaceae bacterium | reverse complement strand
GCCAAACGCCCGCGTCCAACGCGAGTTCCGACAAGGCGTCGATATGGTCAACGACACCATGCGGGAAGCAAGGCGCCGACCCGACAATTGCAAGCGTCCGGTCGTCGATCAACGGCCGCAAACTCTCCGCACCGATCCGTTTGCCGTCATCGACTGGGCCACGGCGGATTTCAATATCCATCGCGGCGGCGGCTTTGTCGAAGCCGGGATGGGCGGTGATACCCATCACAAGGTTCAACTTGTCCTCTCCCGGTCGAAATCCACGTTCGGCGCGAAGCTTGTCGCGCGCCGCTTTCATGGCCAGAAAAATACTTTCACTACCACCAGTGGTAAACGCGCCCTCCGCGCCGGTCGGCGCGCTGAACAACGAGAGGCCGAAGTCAAGGATATCGCGTTCCATTCCACCAATACTGTGAAACGCCCGTTTTCCACCCAACGCATTTTCGCTGAAAAATTCGAAGAAGGCCTTCTTGCCAATCTCATAGGTATCTTGGTCAGCCCAGAACAGAAATAGTGGCGTACGTCCGTGGCGCCAATCGATGTCGCCCTTCGTGCGGCCGACCATTTCGGCCTTCAGGTCATCCCAACCGCGCCCGCCCTTCGGAAAGGACATACGTTCCCGTGTCATATCAATTTGCCTCCTTGAAGAAATTTTCTCGGACCGTCGGGTCCTCGGTTGAGTCTCATTTTGCGCGTGCTCTTGAGAGAGTCTTCTCGATGCGCCGGCCATACCAGGAGATGGAACCGCACATCATCACGTAGACCAGCGCCGCGAAGGCATAGGCTTCAACGTAGAAGCCTATCCATTTGGGGTCGGCCATCGATGCCTGTGCCGCGCCGAGAAGATCCATCATCGACACGATGACGACCAGCGAAGTGCCTTTCAGCGCACCGATGAACAGATTGACCATGGCCGGCAGGATCGCTTCGAAGGCCTGCGGCAGAACAATTTTCCAGATCAGGACCGGATACCGGACGCCAAGCGCCCTGGCCGCTTCGATTTGGCCTGACGGAATCGACTGAAGACCACCGCGCAGCACCTCCGCCATATAGGCGGCGAAGAACAGAACAATTCCAATCATCACGCGGCCCATACCGTTGGGCGTGAAACCGTCAGGCAGGAATATCGGCATCAGAACGGACGCCATGAAAAGCACGCTGATCAACGGCACGCCGCGGATCAGTTCCACGTAGAGCGTCGCTGCCCAGCGATGCACCGGATATCCGGAATGCCGTGCCAGCGCGACCGGAATCGCGATGACCAGACCGAAGAAGGTTCCGACGACAGTCAACAGCACCGTCAAGGGCAGCCCGCCCCAATAGGAACTTTCGATGAAGCTGAGGCCGAACACGCCGCCCCACATGAAGAGTGCATAAAGCGCCAGTCCCACGATCCATACCGCGCCGAGCCAAGGGCGCCAGAAGCGGGGATTGAGGGATACGACCACCAACCCGATCATGACCAACGTCCCGGCCGCGGCACGCCATTGCTCGTCATACGGAAAGCGCCCGAAAAGAATCAACCTGAGTTTTGACCCGATAAAGGCCCAGCAGGCGCCCGATCCGGGCGGACATCCGTTCATGTCCTCCGCCTGCCACACCGCGGAGACGACGGCCCAGTCGATGAGCGGCACGGCAATCAACGCCATCAGCCCAATCGCGAACAGATTCAGGGCGATGGTCAGTGGCGGCGCCTGGAACAGACCGCGGGTATAGGCGGCGATATTCATCGTTCGACCAACGCCGCGCGGGCGTTCACCCAATTGAGAAAGGCCGCCGTCAACAGGCTGAGCGTCAGGTAGATCACCATGATGATGGTGATGCATTCGAGCGCCTGGCTGGTCTCGGCCAAGGTGATATTCGCGACCCGGACGACTTCGGGATAACCGATGGCAACGGCCAGCGAGCTTTCCTTGGTCAGGTTCAAGTAGGAATTGGCCATCGGTGGAATGATGATCCGCAGCGCCAAGGGAAGAACGATCATCCGCATGACCTGCCCTTTGGAGAGGCCAAGCGCCAAACCCGCTTCCGACTGCCCTTTCGGTACGCTCTGAATACCGGCGCGGAAAATCTCAGCGTTGAAGGCCGCGGTGTAGAAGGTCAATCCCAACAGCATCGCCGCGAATTCGGGCGAGATATCCATACCACCCCGGAAGTTGAACCCTTTCAGCGCGGGCAGGTCCCAGGTCAAAGGCGCACCGAGCGCCAGGAAGACAAGCACCGGCGGGACGACGAAGGCGATGGCGGCCCGGCGGAAGGTCGGACGGGTTCGTCCTTCCCGAAACAATGCCCGGCGGTCGAGCGCGACAATCGCCGCGGCGAGAATGACACCCAACAGCACCGCGAGGCCGATCCAGATATGGAGTGGGTTGGGCTCCGGAAACGGCAGATAGAGCCCGCGGTTCGTCAGAAAGACGCCCTCGAACGGGGAAAAGGCTTGCCGGACACTGGGCAGGCTTCTGGTCAGGAAAGTGTGCCAAAAGATTAATTGCAGCAGCAGCGGAACGTTCCGCACGAATTCGACATATCCGCGACACAGGCGCGACAGTGCAGGGCTCTTGGACAACTGCCCAAGGGCGAGGAAGAGGCCCAGAACCGTCGACAGGATGATTCCAAGTATGGCGACTTTCACCGTGTTCAGCACACCAACCGCGAAGGCCCTTAGGTAGGTGTCGCCGGCGCGATAGGGAATGATGGTGTCGCCCAGTTCGAAGGGCGCGGCGTTCAACAGGAAGCTGAAGCCGGACTTAACGGCGAGGCGGGAGAGATTGCCTTCGGCGGTGCGCCAAACGACGATCGCAATGACCGCCACAACAACAAGAAAAAGAACCTGAGAGAGGAAACCGCGCGCCTTGACGGTATTTCGAATACGCGCCGCCAGACCCGCGGGGGACGGACGGCGCGCGTCGTTCTCGACGCGCGCCTCCATTTGCCTTGGTTCCGTCACTGCCAACCAGGGGCCGTCAACGCGCCGCCCATGCTGTAAGGCGCGTTCATGCCGCGGTCGACTTTCAGGATCGATCCCTGACCGAGGTTGCGTTCATAGAACTCACCATAGTTGCCGACCGCCTTGATCACGGCGACCATGAAGTCGTTCGGCACGCCCATGTCGGAACCGATCGTCTCGTCCACGCCCAGGAAACGGCGCACGACAGGGTCTTGGGAAGTCTTCACCAGGTCCTCAACATTCGCACTGGTGATACCCATTTCTTCGGCCGTCACCATGCCCCAATGAATCCATTGCAGCGCTTCGCGGAATTTCGGATTGCCTTCCAGGATGACCGGCGCTTCGAAGGACTTGGCGATGTTGTTGCCCAGGATGACGTGCCCATCGGGATTTTCCGACCGCGAACGGCGGATCGCCAGATAGGGCGGTTCCATCGTCACCGCATCGCAGCGGTTGTCGAAATACATAGAGAACATCTGGTCCGAATTTTCAGCGGCGACGGGGCTGAAGCTGATGCCGTTCGCCTTGAACCATTCGGCGAGATACCGTTCCGTCGTCGTGCCCGAAAGGACGCAGATCGTCGCCCCGTCCAGCGCCTTCGCATCCGTCACGCCGGTTTCCGCGTGAACCATGAAACCCTGACCGGTCAAATGGTTGGGACCGATAAAATCGAAGCCCAATGTGGTTTCGCGCGACGTCGTCATCGTGACACTGCGCGAAAGAATATCGATTTCGCCGGATTCCAGCACCGGGAACTTGTTGGCGCCAGTCGTCGACACGAATTTGATCTTCTTCGCATCCCCGAGAATACCGGCGGCGGCGGCCTTACAGAAATCCACGTCGAAGCCTGACCATTCCCCCTTGTCGTTGAGGAACCCGACACCCGGCAGGTAGTCGAGCGTGCCGCAAATCAGCTCGCCTCTTTCCTTGATGGTGTCCAGAAGGTCGGCCTGTGCACCGGCCGTTGACGCCGCGAGAAACGCCGCGGACGCAAAAACGAGTTTTTTAATCATCACTTATACCCCTGTTCTTGTGGTGAGCTTCACAGTGAATTCGGCGATGAGGTCCCGATACCGCTTCACCTTGTTTGACCCTATAGTATCACCGACAAATGACATATGATATATCATTTTTTTCGTTTAAGTGTTCTTGCCAAACTGTGATCGGATGGCGGAAGAGCCCCGTCGTGACGCAGGCTGTACCCTAAAGCGTTACGCCGCGGTCCTCGCCGACGACGCGGGTCTGGCGCAGGTAACGCCGCCAGCGGTCGGCGTCATAGCCGGTGCCGCGGTGCAGGATGCATCGGTTGTCCCAGATCACCGTTTCGGCGATCGCCCAGGGATGGGAGTAGATGTTTTCCGGTGCCGTCGCGAAGTCGTTCAATTGGTCGAGCAGTTTACGGCTTTCCATCCCGGTCCAACCGCTGACGGATCTGGCATGCGATCCGGTGTAATAGTTCTTCGCGCCGTTTCCGGGAGTGGTTCGGACCAGGGGATGCCGGACCGGCGGCAGCGAGGCGCCGTGGTTCAGATCGATCTTTACCACCTGGGTGCGCGAGAAGACGTAATCGTGAATCACTTCAAGCGGATCGATGCGTTCCTTCATTTCGTCCGACAGTCGCGCATAGGCCGCCCTTGTGCTGACGAATTCGGTCGCCCCGCCCTCCTCCGGCACCTCATGCGGTTGGGTTATCGTCACGAAGGTCGGCACGAGCCGGAAGGAACTGTCGGAATGCCAAAGGTTGTTTCCGGTCTGGTGCTTTGTGGATATATGCTCGTTGCCTTTCTTGCTCCCGTCCTCGGCCACATTGCCGATGGTGCCGAAAAAGGTTTCTTCACCCGTCTTGCCCAGGGCGACATGTTCGACCTCCGGCTCTCCCAAACCACACGTGAAGGCCAGCAGTTCGTCGTCCGGCAAGTCCTGGTCCGGGAAGCACAGAAAGGAATATTCGTCGATCGCATTGCGAAGGAAATCGATTTCACCGGCCGACATGCTGCCGCCGAGTTTCAGACCGGTTATCCGTGCCCCGAATTCCGGATGCAGTTTCTCGATGCCGACATTATCCATTTCCGCTACCCCCATGAAGACGTGATGCCGCAAAGCTTAGCCGATCCAAGCTGCGGGAGAAGGGAAAATTGATGCCGCGGACAAAACGGTCGACAAATGGTCGCGCGAAGGCAAATCCCGCCCCGCGTCAGACCGTATATCCAGTCGAACGCCGGTTCCGGCCGGCACTTCCCCTACATTCGCATCGGATCGGCCATGGCGACACGATTGGGTAACAACGCATCGGGTAAACGGGCGCTGGTCATCCACCATCTGCGCCCGGTCTTCGACGATGCCGCGACCGCGGCCTTGACCGCCGCCGGGTATGAAATCGACCGGCGTTTCCCGATCGAAGGCGACGCCCTGCCCCATCCAGACGAAGGCCACGACGTCGCGCTGATGCATGGCAGCCTCGCCGACGTCACAAGGCCGGGCGATCCGGGCATGGCGGAGGAACATCGCTGGATCGACGCATGGTGGAAGACGCAGCGGCCCTATTTCGGCATTTGCCACGGTTTCCAACTGGCCAGCATGGCGATGGGCGGGCGCGTCGGCCCGCCGGACCATGGGCAGGCCGAGTTTGGCTACTACCCACTGTCGAGCGCTGCCCCGGACCTGGTGCCGGACGGATTGCACGTCTTCCAATGGCACTACTACGGCGCGGACCTGCCGGCAGGATGTGAGCGGATCGCCGGATCGGCGCTCTATCCGAACCAGATCATCCGTTTCGGCGAGAACAGGCTTGGCGTGCAGTTCCATGCCGAAATGAGCCTGGAGGGCCAGCGCCACCTGCGTGCGACGGTGCCGGACTGGAAGGCCCGCGCCGGCGTGCAGGCGGAACAGCAACAGGAAGAGCTTGGCGTCGAGTACCACCAGCCCATGCAGGATTGGTTCGCGGCGTTCCTGCAGAAATGGATAGCGGGAAGTGAAAAACACGGCCTGGGATAGAATCATGGACACACGCGTCCCTCGTGACTTGCCCCCTGTTCTCTTGGCACGACTCTTGAGAGGATGGCGTCATGGCACAACATGAACATCTCCTGCACTGGTTCCTAGGGTTTCAGTCCTTCGTGCAGAGGCATGAGGAATTTCGGCCGCTCGCGGGCGTGATCACCGCGCCGCCGGATATGGTCATGCACCCGGAAGCGTACCGGCAGATCCATGTCCGCGGCGCGGTTCATACAATTTTTTCGCCCCAGTCGGAGGAGATGGCCGTCAAGGCAGTCGACGCCTATATCCGGGAAACCTATGGCGTAACGGACCCGATTAAGGAGGTCCCTGCCGAGGCCCTGGCCCATGTCGCCGAAATGCGGCAACAGGGATACAGCGGCCTGCCGGACATTCCGCCGGACAAACTTTACGCGATGGCGGACCATTTCAGGTCACGTCCGGTCTACCAACAATCCTCCAATGCGACCGGCCCGGCGCTTTCGCTGGAAGACGCGGAAGCATCCCTCAACATCGGCCATTTTGGGGAGCAGGATGTCCTCAACTGCCCCCATCTGCTGGAGCTTGCCACCGACCCGTTGCATTTGGGAATTGCCCAGAGCTTTCTGGGCACGGTGCCGCAGGTCATCACCTGCGCCGCTTGGTGGAGTTTCGCCCAGGCGAACCAGGCAAAGGACGCGCAATTGTTCCATCTGGATCTGGACGATTACCGCTTCTTCAAGTTCTTCATCTATCTCACCGATGTCGATGAGGAATCCGGTCCGCATGTCTATGTTCCAATGACGCATAGGCCGGAAATACTAATCCAGGCGCGGCAGGCCTCTCCCTCACCCGAGGCTTTCGATGCTTGGCTGGGAACGCTGAGAAAGAGCGACGAGGATGTGATGGCGGCGTTCGGCATCGACCCGGTCAAACTGGTCGGTAAGGCCGGCACCAGTTTCATTGCCTGCACGCGCGGCATTCACAAAGGCTTGCTGCCAAAAACGAAGAACCGGCTGATTTGCCAGATAGCCTATGGAATAACGCCGCAGCGGGTGGCCGACTGCCTGCCCGTAACCCTGTCGCCTGAAACGACCCCGAACCTGCCGGCCGATTTCCTGACACCGCCGATCGACTATGTCATGAACCTCTATCTGCGGAACCAGGCATAAGGGCGTCTAGACCGCCCCTTCCTTCATGAACATGTCGTCGAACATGGTCATGATCTTGCCCACCGTCTCGTCGGTCACATGCCGCTCATCCGGGCACCAGGCATCGTCGGTGCAATGCATGACGTATTCGTAGCTTGGGAAATAGAAGACATTCTCGTTCCGCGCCACGATCTCTTCGGCGGCCACACGCAGGACCGCCTTGGAATGCGTGTTCGCGGTGATGACGTGCTGATCGGACCGGTGCGTCGCCATCAAAGGTATAGGAGACAAGGACAGGATCAGCTTGAAACCGGGATTATGCTTCCGCACCAGGGACAGGAAGCGTTCCACTTCCGCAATATTCTCGGCAACCGTCAGCGTCCGGGGACGCGACAATGCATACATCCAGCCGCGGCGCGGCGTGTTTGAAAGAGCGGCCCCGTTCTGCTTCAACTCCCAACACTCGTTCAAGCCCAGCGTGACAATGAAGACCTCGGTATCCGTTAGGGCGCGCCGCACCGCTTCCAAATGCCGGGGCAGGTCCGCGGCGAAGGATCCGGGCCCGGCAAAGGCCAGACCTTCCCGATAGGGATCGGTGTAGATCACGCCGCCGTCCTTGAACCTTTCTTCCAGAAGAACAGGCGTTCCCGTCTCTTCACCGAAGGCGCGTTGCGCCAATTGGCGCAAACTCGGCGTATTGAAAATCAGCCCCCACGTCGCGCTGAAACGGGGATAGGGATTGTCGGCATCGTAACCATCCACCACGACGCCGTCCGATCCGTCATGTTCGCCTTCGGTCACCACATAGTTGAAGCCGCGGCGCTGCAGATTGCGGGCGATCTCAAAAGCGAAGCAACTGCCCGCCGACCCGATGGGTGTCGTTCGATCGACCAGCGGAAACCGTTTCGCCACCGGCGTCACCTGTTTCAGACTGACGCCGCCGGCCCGTGTCGGGTTGGGCCAGAACACGCCCTCTGGATTCGCTTTACCCACACTGGTATAGGCGTTTGACGCCGTGTCGGTTTCTTCGCGGTGGCGTTGATATTCCGCGGCCGACGCGACCAATCGTTCGCGATCCGCCCCTTGCGCCGCCGGAATCGTCTGTTCGAAGAAACCGTCCAGCACTTCCATAAATTCATCGTAAGTCCGCACCCGGTTGGGAGCGGCCGATATTTGCTGGAACAGATAGGTCTGGATTCCCGGGTCGCTGAAGATCGTTTTCAACAAGAAGGCGAGCGCCCCGTCGTCGAGCAATCCTTGTTGATCGCTGAATACCGCAGGGTTCACCGCCATCGTCCACTCCATACGCCGCAAGGGTGACAGTGTAACGGATTCGACGGGCCGCAGAGAAGTTCCATATGTATAAAGATGCTTAGTCGGGCGACGCCCAGCCCTGGCCCGCCACCAAGGCCTTCACGCGGGCGTCGTCGAACTCCGCCTCCAGCGCCGCGGCGGCCTTGTCCGCTTCCGCCTGCAGGTCGTCCGAAACCTCGACGGGGTCCGCTTTGCGCCACTCGGCCAGATAATCATCGGTGGAGCGCGCCCCACCGCGCATCGCCGCGCGGTCGATCGCTTTCTCGAACCGCTCATTGAGCTGGATCTTGACCTGGTCCCGACGGCCTTTTTTCACGATTACCTGGGCCGGAATGTCCCGCCAATACACCACGATCAACTGCGCCATCTGTCCGCGCTCCCACCCTATGGATTTGTGTCGTCCCGCCCCAGCGAGATTTCCAGAAAATCGGCCAATTCGCCATAGCCCGTACGCACGCGCAGGAAGGAAAGGCCAAGCTTGTCCGCCGCCTGCTGCGCCTTTTCGTCCAGAACCGGATCGTCGGTTTGGGCGAGATAGACCAGCCGCGTGTAGTTCCCGAACATCATTTCGATCATGCCCGGATATTTGTCGAGCCCCATGCCCTTCACCACCAATGTGTCGAAGTGACGGGCCAGATAGTCGGTCAGATAGAAAGTTCCCAATTCCTGTTCGGCCAGGTCCGCAAAAGCGGTCTGTCCGGCGAAGAAGGCGTAGCAATGCGCACCGCCGATCCGTTCGATCGGGCAATCCTCCGTCGCTTCCTCCGCGATGACCTTGTCGATCAATCCGCCAGTTCCGCAATCCGCATAGCCGATAAGAATCCGGTTCGCCGTCGGGCGCGCCTCGCGGATCTTCGCCCGCAGGCGATCGGGAATGAATTGCGGCTGATTGTGCAGTTTCGCGGGCAGGCAAGTTACCGACAACCCGGACAATCCGTTGAGCCGAATGATGTCCAGAACCTCACGCGCCAGGGCGCCGCAGGCGATGATCGTCGTGTTCTTATCCGCACGTCCCGGGACCGCTTCCCCGGAACCGGCGAAAGTCGCTTCCTCCTCGGGAAGAAGCGACCCTTCATGATTTTCCGGCCCGGTCATGGTGCCCCGTCGATACGCGGCGGCTATCGGATCAGCCGGCGGCGCGCTGGTTGTGCTTGCGCGTCATGTATTCCTTCGCGGTTTCCACGGCGACGGCCGCATCACGGCAATAGGCATCGGCGCCGACTTCGCGCGCGAATTCCTCGTTCAGCGGCGCACCGCCGACCAGGACCACATAATCGTCGCGAATACCCTTTTCCTTCATCGTGTCGATCACGACCTTCATATAGGGCATCGTGGTGGTGAGCAGCGCGGACATGCCGAGAATATCGGGCTTATGTTCCTCGATGGCCTCGAGATATTTCTCGACCGGGTTGTTGATCCCCAGGTCGATGACTTCGAAACCCGCGCCTTCCATCATCATGGAGACCAGATTCTTGCCGATATCGTGGATGTCGCCCTTGACGGTGCCGATGACCATCTTGCCCTGCGGCGGCGCGCCGGTTTCGGCCAGCAACGGCCGAAGGATGTTCATGCCCGCCTTCATGGAGTTGGCGGCCATCAGCACTTCCGGCACGAACAAAATACCGTCACGGAAGTCGACCCCGACGATACGCATGCCTTCGACCAGCGCTTCGGTCAGAACCTTGTACGGCGTCCAACCGCGTCCAAGCAGGATATTCGTCCCGGCGGTGATCTCGTCGGCGAGGCCATCGTACAGGTCGTCCCACATCTGTTCGACCAGTTCCTGGTCATCGAGTTCATTGAGGTCGAGATCGTCGTCTTCGTCGGCCATCGCGTATATCCCGTATCAATCTGGTCGGTCGAAAAACCCTAACCGGGAAAGAGAGGTCCTGGAACACAATCCCTTTCACCATGCGTCGAACGCACCTAACAGGGCGGTCGTTCACGGCCTCCCCGTCCATATACCCTAATGAGGTCAGGGGCCTTTTCGCACTCACGCCAAGGCGACACTTCCTATCCATGGCACGACGCAGACGGCGCGAAGACAGAAAAAAGCGCGGCGGAAGCCATCCGCCACGCGCCCTCGCGAAACAAAATTACCTTATTTATTCAGAGACTTACCGAGCCTTTTTTGGCCGGCCGTGAGTTCTTCTTCGGACATGTTGCCGGCGATCAAACGCGCCAGCTCGCCGGCCTGCGCGTCCCCGTTTGCCGCGGCAAGCGCGAACCAGAACCATGCCGCGGCAAGATCCCGGTCTTCATTCTGGGCATTCATCCGGCCCAGCTCGCGCATGGCTTCCGTCATGCCGGCATCGGCCAGTTGCTCGAACATGACGGCCGCGGCGGACGGATCGGCCCCCGTCCCTTCGCCGCGTTCGACCATTTGGGCCATGTTGAAATAGGCTTCCAGAACCCCCTGTTCGGCCGCGCGGCGGTAGAGCGTCAGCGCGCTCGGCAAATCCTTGCCGACGCCGTCGCCGGTCTGCAGCATGACGGCGAGGCGGTACAGCGCACGCCCGTCATTCTGTTCCGCGGCCCGGCCATACCATTCCGCCGCTGTCTTCTTGTCGACGGAAACGCCGAGCCCGTTCTGATACATATGGCCGAGGTAATACTGCGCCGTCGCATCGCCGGCCCGGGCGCGGGGCAGATAGAAAAGGCGGATTTGTTCCTCTCCGCTCATCGTCTGCCAAGGTTCGGCGGTATTGGCCTGGGCCAAGGCGGCGCCACCGGGCAGCGCCGACGTCAGCCCAGCCAGCCCAGCCAGCCCCGCTAACAGAGCCGCCATCAAGGTCCTTCGACACATGTCGATGCTGATACAACTGAACACCGGCGGCCCCTCGACTTCCCCAATCACCAGTGGGTAAAGCTAGGACGATTCCGCCAGGGTATCAAAGCATTAGGCCAAAAGGGCCGGTGTTTCGGCTAGAGCCTGAACCGCAGATTGAGGGAGCCGAAACGGGAATAGTGAGTTTGCCCGACATATTGCGGCGACCGGAGCACGTAAGTGAAGGCGACCTCGGTACGGTAGACCTGCACGGCCACTCCCGCTTGCAGGTCACCTTGGATGTGCTTCAAGTCCAGGCCGCGGCTATCGGTAAAAGTATTCCCCTCGACAAACAGATCACGGGCGACGGCTCTGCCCTGCAGGCCGGCGAACAGATACCAGGAGAAGCCATCCTGATCCTGAAAGAAACCGGGCCCGCTCAGCGCCGGCCGCACCCGCGGAGGACCGTAATCGTCACCGAGGTCTTGCCCGATCCGGGCGGAGAAACCGCCGGCCAGATATGTTTCTATCGTGCCCAAGGCGCCGCCGACATGCGGGGTGATGTCCACCGATAGGTCGAACAGGTCGATGGGCAGTTTGCGGCCCGCGCGCCAAGTCCGTTCATATAGCAGGCGGAAAGCGACCTCGTCCTCCAACTGGGTGTCCCAGCCTTCCGGATTGGGGCTGCCGATAACCGAATGGACGAATTTCTGCGATTGCTCGGCCAGGGAGGGCTCCCCCACCACACCGACATCGAGCTGGATAATGTCCAATTGGTTGCCCGCATCCCCGATTAAGCCCACGGACGCATACAGGAAACCGGCATAGGGCCGGTCGTCCAACGGCGGGTTCTTCAACGTGATGTCCTGGGGCGTATACATGTTCTGCCCCAAGCCATAGCTGACCCGCCAGCGGCGCGCCGGGGTCAGCCAGTCCAAACGGTCCGTTGTCCACTCCGCCCATCCGGGAAGGTCGTTGGCCGGGCCGATATACTGAAAAAGGGCCCCATTCGTGTAGTCACGGTCTGTCCCGGCGAAAAGGTCGTTTTCCAGCGTGAAGCTGAACGTGCCCCTTTCGCCCGGGTCGTCGTCCGCCCAGGCAACGGTAGGGATGATGGCCGGGGAAAGAACGGCGAACATCCCGGCCAGGATGCCACCCACGACGCGTCTAGGCATTGACGTCGACCACCAAACGGCCGCGCACCTGACCCGCCAGGATATCTTTTGCCTTGGCGGGCAAGTCCGCCAAACCGCAAGTCTCAGCCATCGCATCGAGTTTCTCCGTCGGAAGGACTTCCACGATTCTGTTCCAGGCCCGGAGCCGGTTTTCATAGGGTTGCATGACAGAATCGATCCCCAGAAGGTTCACCCCACGCAGCAACAGCGGCACCACCGTCGTATCCAGTTTCGGTCCGGCTGCGAGGCCGCAGCAGGCAATGGAAGCACCGTACTTCATCTGCCCCATGGCGCGGGCCAGGACCGTGCCGGCAACCGTATCGACGCAGCCGGCCCAGCTTTCGCCTTCAAGCGGCTTCTTCGTCGGTTCCGCGAGTTCTGCGCGGGGAACGATCTGGGTCGCCCCGAGGCTCTTGAGGTAGTCCGCCTGCTCAGGCCGGCCGGTGGACCCTGCTACTTCGTAGCCCAGGTTGGACAAAATCGCGACCGCGACGGAACCGACACCGCCCGCGGCGCCGGTGACCAGAACCGGTCCGTTTCCAGGCTTCAATCCGTGATCTTCCAAGGCTTGAACGCACAGCATCGCGGTAAGACCGGCGGTACCGACCGTCATGGCATGGCGCGCCGACAGCCCTTCCGGCAGCGGCACCAGCCAGTCCGCATCGACCCGCGCCTTTTGCGCAAAGCCGCCCCAATACATTTCACCCACGCGCCAGCCGGTGAGGACAACCTTGTCGCCCGGCTTGTAGCGGCCGTCGCTCGACGATTCGACGGTGCCGGCGAAGTCGATGCCCGGCACATGCGGGAATTTGCGGGCCAGACGCCCGATATTCCCGTTCACGACCATTCCGTCCTTGTAATTCAACGTCGAATACTCGACCGCGACCGTGACATCCCCATCCGGCAAATCGCCGACCGCAAGGTCCGATACCGCAGCGGTGACGCCATCGTCGTTTTCCGTCAAAAGCAGGGCTTTGAATGTGTCGCTCATACTTCTCGCCTTTCAGCCAAACGTTCTGTGTCATGCATGTTTGAGCGGACTATACATCCCGGGCCCGCTTTTGACAGCCAAGCGGGAGCCCACGCGACCAAAACGCAAAATTATGGCAGAAATGCGGCCCAACATGGCGGTTTCGGACCCTACAGCCCCCTGCCCGCCAACAGTGCGGCATGAAGAAGCTTGTGCACCGGGCTTGAAGCCGGTGCTATGAAGATCAACTGTCTAGATCAGAAATCTCCGGGAGTATTTGAATGCTGTTCACCCTTGCACCGGCCAGCGGCGCGCCGCGTACGGTAGACCTTACCATCAAGAAACTCATCGTCGCCGGCTGGACCGGCCGCGACCGCGCCGCGATGGAAAGCCATATCGTGGAATTGGAAGAGCTTGGGATAAAGCGACCGAAAACCCTACCCGTCTTCTACCGGTGTTCGACCACATGCATCACCCAGGCGCGCGACATTCAGGTACCGGGCACGGAATCGAGTGGCGAAGTGGAATTCCTGATCTATCGCGGCCTTGCGGACGGCAGCGACGGCATGGATGGCGAATTGTGGGTCGGCGTCGGGTCCGATCATACGGAACGCGCGGTCGAGGCGGTCGGCGTCACCATCTCCAAGCAGATGTGCGATAAGCCGGTGAGCGAAAAGCTGTGGCGCTTTGCCGATATCGAAGACCACTGGGACCGGCTGATTCTGCGGAGCCATGCCGTCATCGGCGGCGAGCGCGTGCTATATCAGGAAGGGGCGGTTACCGCGATGATCCATCCGCTTGAATTGATCGCGCAATACGACCGAGACTTCTGCGGCGGCGCGAACGGCGGCACCCTGCCTGAACAATCGGCGATTTTCGGTGGCACTTTCGCCGCCATCGGCGGCATAAGACCCGCGGATCGATTCGAGATGGAGTTGGAAGACCCGGTGTTGGGCCGCAGCCTCAAGCAAGCCTACGATATTGAAGTCCTGCCGGTCGAAGGATAGGCCCCAGGGCCGCATGACATGTTCGGCAAGGGAACGCAGACTATAAGACGCCGGGACATGATATCGTTGGTCGGCCTAGCTTTCGTATTGGCCATGGCCTGCCTGTTCCGTCCCGCCGCGGCGCAGGAACCGAGCACCACCGGGCACCGCAGTCTGGTCGACGCTAGTCAATACCCATGGAGCGCAATCGGTCGGATAAATATCGCCGGAATCCGGTCGCGGTCCCACTGCACCGGCGCCCTGATCGGGTTCCGCGTGGTCATAACCGCCGCGCACTGCCTCTATCGGATGGATATCAAGAAATGGGCTGAACCGACCGCCGTTCATTTCGTCGCCGGATATCAGCGCGGAGAATACGAGGCCCATTCCCTGGCCTCGGATTTGATCATCTCACCCGGTTTCGATCCCGAAAAATGGGCGCATCCCGAGAACTATCCCAATGACTGGGCCGTCGTCATCCTGGCGCAGCCGATCGGGTTGAAGGTCGGATATCTGGGACTTCTCGCAATGACGGAAGCGCAACTGCGGGACTTCAAAAAACAGGACAGAAAATTCGCGCTTACAGGCTATCCGCGAGACCGCGCACACGCGATATCGATCGACGACAAGTGCACGATCGAGGCCTTTTTCAGCGGGATCAATTTGGTCAGCCACAATTGCAGGATCGTGAACGGCGATTCCGGCGCGCCCATCTCACTTCTGTTCGCGGGCGGGCTGGCGGTCGTCGCTGTCAACAGCGCCTCAGGTATCGACACGTCCAAGGGAAAGACGAACACAGCGGTACCGATCCAAGCGTTTTCGGAACAGATATTGAAGGCGATACGACAAACCGAACAATCGCCGGGATTCGCCGCGGGACCGGTGCGCGCGGGAAGGCTTCCGGCTCGCGCCGATTGAATGTTCTGTCAGATCCTTTGCGATCGTGGTCCAAAATTCCAACGGTTGCCCGAGTCCGAGAACCTGATCTTCGCCACACCGATCAGATGCGATGGATTGTCGTCCCGCATCAACGGCAAGGACAACCGTTCGATTGATTCACCCTTGGGGTCATGGCCGTAATACCTGTTTTGAGAGAAACAAGGCCGAACCGCGAAGAGCGACTTGCGCAAAGCGTCTATCATGTCGCTTTTCCGAATGACCTCGAAGGATTTAAGCTTTTTGCCGGAAGCAGAGAAGCCATTCCCTTCATCAATCTCCGCGCCGACCACCCGGTGAAGGAAATCGTCTTCCTTCGGCAGGTATTCCAAAAAGAAGATATGTGGAAGCACCCGTCTGGGTACGTCGACTACATCGAAATCCTTGTATTCAGGGGCTTGCCGGTCACCCTTGAGCTCAACCCAATAATCGTAGAGCGCCCGCTGTTCCGGGTCATGAATGTCCGCTTCGCTTTCAACCGGAGCGAAAGTGGATGTTGCATTGTGATCAACCGCGTCGGAACCGTCGGGGGTCCCGGGCGCGCCTTCAATCGGGTCAGTCATCAACAAATTTCGCCACAGTTAAATTAACAATCCCTTAACTATCATTGGAGGTCATGACCGCAATAGTTGAAATTATCAGAATAAATATGCCGCGTCACATATATATACGTTCATTGACATCATAAATGTTGGTTAAAATCAATGTGATGGCGAACACAGGCAAAGAGCGCGAGATCGTTCAGTTTGATAACGGTCGAAGAAACTCTTTGTTAACGCGCCTTGCCGTACAACGCATTTGGCACAGCGGTTGCGAGAGGTTTTTCGAGGAAAGGCGCCGACACGCTCGAGAGAGTTGACGGCGCCAACACCTGAAACGGTCGCATCGTTACGAATGCGACTGTACGGAGAACCGAAATGATGATGATGCAATCGCGGGAAAGGGAAGACAGCAGCGAGGTCCAGCGCGAGATGGCGATCAGCCTGATCAATGAACTGGGTTTCGATGCCGCTGTCGCCGTTTGCTGCGAGCATGGCTGGGAAAGAACCTTGGAGCAGGTCATGGACTTGCTGCCGGAGGAAGCGACCAGCCACTGACAGATACGGGGTGCGGAAGCACTCCGCCGATACGTTGCCGTTGTGTGCTTTCAACCGCGCGCCGCTGTAGTACCCGGACAAGAACCGGCCGCAATACCGCCGCGGCCCCGCTTGTCCCCTTCCCGCGCCACGGGCATGATCCGGCACGAACCGGCATGACGGCATATTGGCGGGAACAACATGAACGACAGATTGGTCGATCCGGCGGACCTCGCCTTCCAACTCGATGAAGTCGCCGACGTTGACACGCTCTTGCAGTTCGAGCGCTTCGCCGGCCAGGACCGTGCCGATTATGATGCGATCCTGGAAACCGCACGCACGATCGCGGTGGAAAAATTCCTGAACCATTACGCCAAGAGCGATCGCGAAGAACCGGTTCTGCGAAACGGTGGGGTCGTTCTGCCGACTGAGATCGCCGAAGGTGTTCAGGCCTTTCACGATGCCGGTTTCGCCGCGGCCCATCACGACAGCGAGACTGGCGGTCTGCAACTGCCCTGGACCATCGTTCAAGCCGCCTTCGCCTATTTTCAGGCCGCCAACATTTCCACCGCTGCCTATCCTTTTCTGACCATCGCCGCAGCCAACCTGATCGAGGCGCACGGATCCGACGAACAAAAGAGCCGATATCTCCCCCGCATGCTCAGCGGCGCGTTTTTCGGAACCATGGCGTTGTCCGAACCGCATGCAGGCTCGTCGCTGTCGGATATCAGGACCACAGCAACACCTTTGGAAGTAAAGAACGGGCGGAACGGGACCTACGCGATCAAGGGCGGCAAGATGTGGACGTCCGGCGGGGAACACGAAATGGGCCGCAATATTGTCCATATGCTGCTGGCGCGGATCGACGGGGCGCCCGCCGGGGTGAAGGGCCTGTCCCTGTTCATCGTGCCGCGCTTCCGCCTGGCCCCGGACGGCGCGCCGGCGGAGGCGAACGACGTCACTATCGCCGGCCTGAACCACAAGATGGGCTACCGCGGCACCGTCAACACGGTGATGAGTTTCGGGGAAAACGGCAATTGCATCGGGGAATTGGTCGGTGAGCCAAACAAGGGGCTCGGCTACATGTTCCATATGATGAACGAGGCGCGGATCGGCGTCGGCATGGGGGCCGGCATGCTGGCCTATGCCGGTTACCGTGAGAGCCTGTTCTATGCGCGCGAGCGCCTGCAGGGCCGCCCCCCTGGTGCGAAGGATCCCACCGCCTCGCAAATTCCATTGATCGGCCATGCGGATGTACGTCGTCTGCTGGTAACTCAAAAGGCCGTCGCGGAAGGAACCCTGGCCCTGGGGCTGCTCTGCGCCCGCTGGGTGGACGAACGACGATGGGCGCCCGACGAAACCTTGCGCGCGGAGGCGCAGTTAAAACTGGAACTCGTCACGCCGGTGCTGAAATCCTGGTTTTCGGACGCGGCCTTGCGGGCGAACGAGGCGGCGATCCAGATCCATGGTGGCTATGGATATACCCGCGACTTCCCGGTCGAGCAGATCTACCGGGACAACCGCCTGAATCCGATCCACGAAGGCGCCAATGCCATTCAGGCGCTCGACCTGCTCGGTCGCAAAGCCGCCCTTCAGGATGGCGCCGCCCTTTCCGCGTTTGGAGAGGAGATCGCCGTCACCGTGTCGGCGGCCAGCAACGCCTTTGCCGGCCAGGCCGACGCGCTCGCGGACGCCTGGAAACGCTTGCTGGCGGTCACGGAAATCCTTTTGAAGCGCCAAGCCGAACAAGGGCCGGAAAAGGCCCTCGCCCCGGCGCAAGCCTATATGGACGGCTTCGGCGGCGTCGTGCTGGCCTGGATATGGCTGAAACAGGCGGTTGCCGCTTCAAAGGCAGATCGACCCTATATCGGGGACACGTTCCGCAACGGGAAGATCGAAACCTGCCGCTTCGTCTTCCGCTGGGAATTGCCGAAGGCCCTGCTGGCCTTGGTCCAGTTGGAAACACTGGAAACGGCGGAAGCCTTTCCCGCCGAGGATAGTTTCTAGCGGATCGGGGCTGGCCTATTCGGGAAAGCCGAGCTTCTTGCGGACGTCGTAGTCGCCCTTGGCGGACCATTGGCGGACGAAGTCGTTGAGATCCGCATCCGGTTTGTCCGGCAACATCACCTTCAGCTGCACATATTGGTCGCCCGGCCCGCCCTTGCGTCCGCCGACGCCCTTGCCGTTGAGGCGCAACGAGGTGCCGGTATTCGACCCGGCCGGGATTTTTACCGCGACCGGCCCGTGGATCGTCGGCACCCTGACTCGGGCGCCCAGCAGCGCTTCCGTGATCGTTACCGGCAGTTCCAGGAAAACATCGTTGCCGTCCCGCTCGAACAGCTTGTGCGGCTGAACCTGAATCTCCACGAAGGCATCGCCGGCCTCACCGCCACCCATGCCGGGCATGCCCTTGCCGCGCAAGCGCAGGCTTTGTCCATCGGACGTGCCGGGCGGAATATCCACGTCGACATGGGTACCGTCATAGAGTTTCAGACGCCGGCGGACGCCCAGCGCCGCCTCCTCGAAGGTCACATTGATCGTGTAGTTGACGTCCTTGCCGCGCATTCGCACGGTGCGGCTCCGCTGACGCTGGCGCTGACGGCCAAAGATATCACCAAAGAAATCTTCGACATCCTCGGCCTCGAAACCGCCGCCGAAACCACCGAAACCACCACCTGCGCCGGCGCGTTGGCGTGCTCCGTAACCGCGGTTGGGCGTACCGTCGGCTCCGATTTCGCCACGGTCGTATTGGGCTTTCTTTTCCGGATCGGACAGCAGTTTATAGGCCGCCGTAACTTCCTTGAACCGTTGCTCGACAATGGAATCACCCGGATTGACATCCGGGTGCAATTCCTTCGCCAGCTTGCGATACGCCGACTTGATATGCGCCGCATCCGCGTCTTTCGAGACGCCCAAAACGGAATAAGGATCCTTCATACGCTCCAGAACCGATACTGTGGTTACAATGGCCCGGCCGAACAGCCGGAGAGGCGAAGCCGATATCGACCGGCCCCCACCTTCTCAAGCCTTAATGTAGGTTAGCTGGCGACGATCTTCCAGCTACCATCCGGCTGGCGGCATGCAGTCCCGTAGGCCTGCTCTTCCTGACCGCCCACCACTACCGTCTGCTGATATTCGCGGCAGTATTGTCCGCTGTTCGTTTCATACGTCTTCACCGGGGTCACAGAACCGGAATGTCCCGAATCGGGGTTGCTCCATGTGGAGGTCTGACCGGTCTGAACATGCTCCAGAGACGCCTGGGTGGTCCGTTCCATCATCAGTTTGTCGGTCTCGTCGAGCGACTTGCCGATGCTGGAGCCGAGCAGGCCGCCAAGCACGGCGCCTACGCCAACGGCCACCAATTGTCCGCGTCCACCGCCGACTTGCGAGCCGAGCAGCCCGCCGAGGACCGCGCCGCCCAGTCCACCGATCGTTTGTTTCGGTCCGGAATTGGTTTCGCAGGCTGTCAACGCCAGCAGTGATGCCGACATCGCGATTGCAATAATGGGTTTAGCTTTCATTCAGAGACATCCTTCTCTTTTCAAAATCAACCGTTCATGCGGTAGCATATTCCGGGCCATGCGCCGGCCCATCCGTGTCCTAGCCTGCCACCCGACGCAATCAACCGCCCGGCACTGTCACCGGGCCGGTGCTCCGCATGAAATCGCCAAATCCCCAGAGATTCGCATTAGATACGCATTTTCCGAGCGCGGATTATGCTCTATCTAGGGACACGAATACATCCTTACTGGGAAATATGGCGATACCATGGCGGATATTAAAGACCGCAATCCATTTGATGTTTTTGCCGATTGGTTCGCGGAAGCGGGCGAATCAGAGCCGAACGACCCCAATGCCGTCGCAGTCGCCACGGCGGGGGCGGACGGGCAACCGTCCGTTCGAATGGTGCTGCTGAAAGGTTATGACGAACAAGGCTTTGTTTTCTATACCAATTTGGAAAGCAACAAAGGGTTGGACCTGGCCGAGAATCCGAAAGCAGCCATGCTTTTCCACTGGAAAAGCCTGCGTCGGCAAGTTCGGATCGAAGGTCCGGTGACCTCGGTAACCGACGCAGAAGCCGACGAGTATTTTGCGAGCCGGGCGCGCGGCAGCCAAATAGGCGCTTGGGCGAGCGAACAATCGCGCCCGCTGGAAGGGCGCTTCGCGCTGGAAAAGCGGGTGGCCAGTTTCACGGCGAAATTTGGGTTGGGCACGGTGCCCCGGCCGGCGCATTGGTCCGGTTTCAGGATCAGCCCCAGGCGCATCGAGTTCTGGAAGGACGGCGCGTTCCGGTTGCATGACCGGCACGTCTTCAGCCGGAGCGCCGAAACCCAGCCCTGGACGGTGGAACAACTGTTCCCCTAGGTGGGTTCACCGGATTTGTCCGACACGAAACGTCACGTCAACAAACGCCAGAGGGCCACGTGAACGAAGACGCGGCGAAACAGATCGATCCTTTTTCGAACGCCAAGACACAAGGGCTTGCGCGCCAGGCGACCTATGCGTCGGTGGCGGTCGCGGCCATGTTGATCGCCTGCAAGATCGGCGCTTGGTCTTATACGGGGTCCGTTGCCATCCTGGCCAGCCTCGTCGATTCGCTGATGGACGCCTTCGCCTCCATCGTCACCCTGGTTGCCGTGCGCAAGGCGTCGGCGCCGGCGACACAGGAATATCGGTTTGGCCTGGGCAAGGCGGAACCGCTGGCCGCGCTGACGCAAGCTGCGTTTATCGCGGGATCGGCCGTGCTACTGACCTTGCAGGCGGTTGAGCGGCTGTTCAATCCGCAACCGGTCACCGCATCGGAAATCGGCATCGCCGTCATGGTAATTTCCATCGTCGCGACCATGGGCCTTGTCGCCTTCCAAACTTATGTCATCCGCAAATCCAGTTCCGTTGCCATCAAGGCGGATTCTCTGCACTACAAGGGGGACCTTTTGGCCAATGCCGGGGTAATCGCGGCCCTGGTGCTGACCGATTTCCTGGGCCTGCCCTTGATCGATCCGCTGTTCGGTCTGGCGATCGCCGCCTATATCCTGTGGAACGCGCGGTCCGTCGCAGCGGAAGCCCTGGACATGTTGCTGGACCGGGAACTGCCCGAAGAAGATCGGGCTCGAATCAAGGAAATCGCACTGTCGTACCCGGAAGTCCTGGACATGCATGATTTGCGCACGCGCCGGTCCGGGCCCTACCGCTTCATCCAGATTCATTTGGAGTTCAACGGCCGGTTGAGCCTGAATCGGTCGCACGCCGTCGCGGAAGCGGTTGAAATGCAGGTCATGGAAGAATTCCCGGGCTCGGAAGTCATCGCCCACCAGGACCCGGCCACGCCGGACTGGCATGAAGACACGGCCCCCTTGCCGGACTCCCAAAAAGGGCAGACTTGATCATTGCTCACCAGAAAAGCGTTAAGGTTTTGATATGACAGACGGAACCGGAAACGGCCAACCTCCCAAGACGGTGATCCTGACCGGCGCAAGCCGGGGTATAGGGCATGCCACCGTGCGGCGTTTTTCGAGCGAAGGCTGGCGGATCATCACCTGCTCCCGGGATGCCATTCCGGAAGCCTGCAAGGCTGATCCGAACTGGACGCACCATATTCCGACCGATTTGGGGGACAAGGATTCCGTCGCGGCCTTTATCGAGGAAGCCAATGCGGCGCTCGGCCCCAACCCGTTGAACGCCTTGGTGAACAACGCGGCCGTCTCCCCCAAGACCAGTTTCAAGGAACGTTTGGGGGTGTTGAACGGCGATATCGACCTTTGGCGGCAGGTCTTCGAACTGAATTTCTTCACCCCGCTGACGCTGGCGCGCGGCTTCGCGCAGGCCTTGGGCCGGGGCGCCAAGGGAACAGGCGGCGCGATCGTCAACATCACTTCGATCGCCGGGCACGCCATCCATCCCTTTGCGGGCAGCGCCTATTCAACGTCGAAAGCGGGCCTGTCGGCCCTGACGCGGGAAATGGCGGTCGAGTTCGCCCAACTGGGCGTGCGCGTCAACGCCGTCGCCCCCGGTGAAATCGAAACGGAAATGATCGGCCCGGAATACGAACCGCTGATCAGCCGCATCCCGATGCAGCGCATGGGAACCCCGGCGGAAGTGGCGGGCGCTGTCTATCAATTATGCAATCCGGACTTTTCCTACGTCACCGGCACGGAAATCTTCGTGACCGGCGGGCAGCACATGTACTGACCGGAGAATATATATCGCCTGAACCTATTCCGTATCCCGGCGGATCTCTTCCGCCGGCGATGCGGGCGGCGTCCGCGGCGTGGTGCTAGGCAGGATGACGGATTCGGCCGTCGGCGGCCGTCGGCCGGCCCGCCGTGTTTGGGTTTCCCGATAGCCGATATAGAGCCCCGATCCGGCGATCATCGCGATCCCTACCAAGGTGGACCGGGCCGGCGTCTCTCCCAGGATGAAATAGGCCAGGATCGGCGCCCAGATGAGGTAGGTATAGTCGAACGGTGCGATCACGCTGGCCGGTGCGGACCGGTAGGCCTTAGCAATCAGCAGGTGGCCGCCGACCCCCGCCAGCGCAAGCACGCCGAACATTATCCATTGTGTGCCTTGCGGGGCGGACCAGGGTTTCAGCAAGGCGTTCAACGGCCCGTCGGGCGGCAGTTCCGGCAGGAAGCTCCACCCAATGCCCGACGCCAGGAGACTGAAGGACGCAAAAGAGACATTGGTGTAGAATGCGACGCTGACCGCCGATTCCGAGACGGCGGCGCGTCTGATGATGATCATGCTGATCGCATAACAAACCGCGCAAAGAATGGGCAAAAGGCTGTAGGGGTTGAAGCCGTCCGCGTCGGGACGGGTAATCACCAACACGCCGCAGAACCCGATTACGACGGCCAGGATGCGATGCGGTCCCAGCTTCTCCCCCAACATCGGCACGCTGAAAAGCGTGATCAGGATGGGACTGGTGTAAAAGAGAGCCGCCGTCTGCGCGATCGGCATGTAGGAGAGCGCAACGTAGTATGTCGAATACGCTATGAATCCCAGGACGCCCCGGATCAGATGCAGGCTGGGCCGCGATGCCTTGAAAGCGTCGGTCCCCATGAATATCCAGGCGATGAGCGCGAACGGTATCAGACCCAGGAAGCTGCGCAGGAACTGCAACTGCCAAACCGGAAACGTACCCAGCAGATCCTTCATCATCAGGTCGGCGAAGACGAACAACAACACGGCCGCCTGGATGGCGCCGATCCCCAACCCAATCTGATCGCTGCTTTCCGAAATTACCGCCGCTTCGGACTTGGCCACGCCGCCTCCCGTCTTGTTTCCGGGTTGCCCCGCTGGTTTCAAGCCCCGCTGGTTTCAGGCCCCGCCTGTTTCAAGCATGGGCCATGATGACCGGGAAGTCATTGGAACCGGGGCAAAAATTAGAAGCCCCCTGTTGAAACCGACTCTCCCTGGATTCCGGCCTTGGGCCGGCGGGGTCGATCAGGCGGCGCGGTATGGCGCCCCCGTCAGCAGCGCCATAAGGCCGCTGACATCGTCGAGGATGTGATCCGCCAAGGGCGCCAAGGCGTCGCGCGGCGTGTTGCCGGTCAACACACCGACGGTAATCGCGCCGGCGCCTCGGCCCGATTCCAGGTCGTGGACATTGTCGCCCACCATCATCACCCGTTCCGGCGCGGCATTGATGTGATCGGCAAAGGCAAGCACCATCCCGGGGGCGGGTTTGGCGCCATGGCCGCTGTCGTATCCCGCAATGAAATCGAGCTTTCCAATGACATCGAGTGGTTCGAGCGTGGCCTTCGCCCCAGCCTCGGTATCGTTGGTTGCGATTCCGAGGTGGAGCCCCATTCCCCGCAAACCGTCGAACAGGGCGTGCAGGTCCACCAACGGCTCCGCGCTCAAATCGGTCGACATCATGACATGCAGCAGTGACTTCATGGCGTCGACGTCGCGTTTGTGCGGCGGCAGAACGGCTGTCCAAACCGCCGCAATCTCTTCGATCGTATCGACGACCAAGGGCGACCCCGGACGGGTCTTGCCCGTCTCACGGTCCCAACCGCCGGCCTCCATCATCGCCTCTGCGACGTCCTGACGGCCGTCGGCGAAGAAATAGGCCGCGCGCCAGTTGGCGCCGCTCCACGTTGCCTCGTAGTCGATCAGGGTTCCGTCCTTGTCGAACAGAATGCCGGCCACATCGATCAAAGCTGTTTCCAAGATTACATGGCCTTCGCGGCTTGAGGATTGTTCAGCGTCGCCTGCCTGAGAATGCCCCGATAGATTTCCTCATCGCCGCAGATCCCGACCAATCGGCCGTCCGCAACAAGGGCTACGGGCGTTCCCGTCCGATAGCGCAGTTCAATCGCCCGGCGCATCGTCAATTCGGCAGGGGCAAGCACGATGCAGGGCCCGTCGCCGACCCGCGTGTCCGGATCGGCCAGGGTGATCGGCACGCCGCCGGCGCTGGCGGACGCGACCTTGCCGTCCGCGTCCACGCGCAGCCGGAACCGCCCTGCCGCGTCGAGCAGCAAATCGTCCCCCTCGCGGCGCAGGTCCGATGCGGGCGTCATCAGCGACCCGCCCCGCAAAACATCCAGCGGATTCATATGGGCGACAAATTCGGCGACATAGTCGCTGGCCGGGTTGAGGACGATTTCTTCCGCCTCGCCATACTGCACGACACGGCCGGCTTCCATGATCGCGATCCGGTTCCCGATCTTGAGTGCCTCGTCCAAGTCGTGACTGACGAAGATGATCGTCTTCTTCAGGCGCTTTTGCAGGTCCAGAAGCTCGTCCTGCAAATGCGTTCGGATCAAGGGGTCCAGCGCCGAGAATGGTTCGTCCATCAGCAACAGGTCGGCATCCGTCGCGAAAGCGCGGGCCAGCCCGACCCGCTGTTGCATGCCGCCGGACAACTCGTGGGCGTATTTGTCCGCCCACTTATCCAATTCCACCAGCTTCAGCTTTTCCGCAACGATACGGTGGCGCTCTTCCTTTGCGACACCGCGAAGCTCCAACCCCAGACCGACATTCTCTTCCACCGTCCGCCACGGCAGCAGGCCGAATTGCTGGAAGACCATTGCGACACGGTGCATGCGCATGTGCCGCAATTCCGCGTCGGAACAGGTTGCCATGTCCAACTGGGTCTCGCCGTCCCGTACGATGATCGACCCCCGGGTTACCTTGTTCAACCCGTTGACCGCACGCAGCAGGGTGGATTTGCCCGAGCCCGAGAGGCCCATGAGAACGCTGATCTCCCCTTCCCGCACCTCGAGCGAGGCCCCGGCGACGCCGATGACGGCACCTGTTTCCTCCAGGATTTTCTCGCGCCCCTGTCCTTCGTCGAGCAATGACAGCGCCCGCCGCCGTTCGGCCTCCGAGTCCGCGAAGACAATATCGACGTTCTGAAATTCCACCGCAGTCCGCGCATCCATGGTCGAAGCCTCCCGCCCCTATTGCCCGCCCGGTCCGGCACCGGACCGCTTGCAGATACGGTCCATCAGGATCGCGACGATGACGATCGCCAGACCGGCTTCGAACCCTTTCGCCACGTTCACCGTGTTGATCGCCCGAAGCACCGGGATGCCCAGACCGTCCGCGCCGACCATGGCCGCGATCACCACCATCGAAAGCGAGAGCATGATGCATTGAGTAAGGCCCGCCATGATGGTCGGCAGGGCGTGGGGAACTTCGACCATCCAGAGCAACTGCCGTTTCGTAGCGCCGAAACTCTCCGCCGCTTCGAGCAGCGGTTTGGGCGCGGAGCTGATACCGAGATAGGTCAGCCGGATCGGCGCGGGCAACGCGAAGATGATTGTTGCAACCATGCCGGCAACCACGCCAAGGCCGAAGAAAATCAAGGCCGGTATCAAATACACGAATGTCGGGATTGTCTGCATCATGTCCAGGACCGGGCGCAGAAACAGCCAAAACCGCGGCCGGTGCGCCGCGGAGATCCCGATCGGCACACCAATGACCATACTCAGCGCAGTGGCCCAGGTGACCAGCGATAGGGTCAGGATCGTATCTTCCCAATAGCCCAGATTGACGATCAAGAGCAGGGAAGGAACCAGAAAAACCAGAAGTTTCCAGGATCGCTGAAGCACATAGGCCAGGGCCGCGATCAAGGCGATCAGCACTATGGGGTGCAGCCAACCCAGGACATCCGCCGTTCCCTCGATCAGGAACTCGAAACCGTAGGTGATGCCGTCGAAAAACCAGGCAAAATGGGCGTAGAAGAAGTCGACCGCGGCTTCGATCCATTTGCCGATGGGGATCTTATTGTCGGTGAGCCAATCCATCAGACTGCCTCCATGCCTTGCCGGCCGAAAACAACCGGAAGAGAGATGGACGGGGACGCCGAAGCACCCCCGTCACACCATTCGTATCAGAGTCCGAAATGCGACTTGACGGCCGCGCCGGCGTCGCCGCCGTCGAAGGTCGTCACACCGGAAACCCACGCCGTGACGACGTCACCATGCTTGGAGAGCCAGGCTTTTGCCGCCTTGTTGGGATCGACGCCATCGTCGAGGATCGCGCCCATGATCTCGTTTTCCATCGCCAACGTGAACTGCAGATTGCTGAGCAGCGCACCGACATTTGGGCATTCGTCCAAATAACCCTTCCGGACGTTGGTGAAGACCGTCGCGCCGCCATAGTTCGGGCCAAACACGTCATCGCCGCCGGACAGATATGTCAGGTCGAAATTGGCGTTCATCGGGTGCGGTTCCCAGGCCAGGAAAACGACAGCTTCGCCGCGCCGTTTCGCGCGGGCGACCTGCGCCAGCATGCCTTGTTCCGAACTTTCCACCACCTCGAACCCTTTGAGGCCGAAGGCGTCGCCGTCGATCATGCCCTGAATCAGGCGGTTGCCGTCATTTCCCGGCTCGATGCCATAGATTTTGCCGTCCAGCAGGTCAGCATGCTTGGCGATATCGGCGAAGTCCTTGATGCCGGCTTCCGCCCCTTTGGCATTGGTCGCCAGCGTGTATTTCGCGCCTTCCAAGTTCGGGGTCGGCAACGACTCGACCGAGCCTTCATCGCGATATGCCGCAATATCGCCTTCCATCGTCGGCATCCAGTTGCCGAGGAAAACGTCGATATCATTGTTCTTCAGGCTGGCATAGGTCACCGGCACGGACAGAACCTTGGCATCCGGCTCGTAGCCCAACGCGATCAGCACTTCCGAAGTCGCCGCCGTCGTCGCGGTGATGTCGGTCCAGCCGACATCCGAAAACCGCACCGTCTTGCAGCTTGCCGGGTCCGCGGCGTAAGCGCCGCCGGCCATCATCACGAGTGCTGCGGCCATTGCGCCGCCGCGCAGTACGGATTTGATCATGGAATCAGTCCCCCTTTAGAGTCCGCCTGTTTGAAAATATTGTTTGCTGTCCCGCCGTCGATTTCAGGCGGCGGGTATGAGTGCAAGTCTATGAACGGATGCAAGGTTAAGCAATCGCGCAAAAAAGGCCGTTGTTTGCCTGCAGCAGACTAGTGACCGACGGAAGCGTCCAGATCGACATCCTTGACGCCGGCCCTTTCCAGTTCCTCGCAAACACGCCCCTTGAGGGTTTCCAGAACATCCTGGTCGGTCGCTTCGCAGCGAATGACCAGGCAATTCTGCGTGTTCGAAGCCCGCAGCAGCCACCAACCGCCGCCTTCATTCACCCGCACGCCGTCGATATCGTTGACGTCCAGGTTGTCTGCTTTGACCCGTTCCTTGACGCGGTCGACGATATCGAACTTTTCTTCGTCGGGCACTTCGATGCGGATTTCCGGCGTATTGATCATCTCCGGCAGACTGTCGCGGATATCGGCAATGGATTCCCCGGAACGGACCAGATAATCGACCAGGCGGACAGCGACATAGAGTGCGTCGTCGAAGCCGTAATATTTGTCCGCCATGAAGATATGGCCGCTCATCTCCCCGGCCAGCGGCGACCCGATTTCCGCCATCTTGGTCTTGATGATGGAATGGCCCGTCGGGCTCATTACCGGCTTGCCGCCCAGACGCGTGATTTCGTCAAACAGAACCTGGCTCGCCTTTACATCCGCGATGACCGAGGCCCCCGGCGACGTGCTCAGAACATCGCGCGCCAGGATGGCCAGCAACTGATCGCCCCAAATCACGCGGCCCTTGCCGTCGATTACGCCGATCCGGTCCGCATCCCCATCGAAGGCGATGCCCAGATCGCAGCCTTCCGCCAAGACCGTATCGCGCAACTGCTCCAAATTCTTCTCGACCGTCGGGTCGGGATGATGGGCGGGGAAAGATCCGTCCACCTTTTCGTTGATGACCGTATGCTCGCCGGGCATTCGCCGAAGCATCTTGATCAGCACATTGCCGGACGACCCGTTGCCCGGATCCCAGGCGACGCTCAGGCCCTTCTTGCCCGTATAGTCGTTCAACATGCGCTCGACATAGGCGTCGCCCGCCTCGACATCGACGATACCGCCTGTCCCGGTGACCCAAACGCCGCGCAGGGCCTGCTCACCGAGGCGCGTGATGTTGTCTCCATAGAAGGGCTTGTTGCCCAACACCATCTTGAAACCGTTGTATTCCGGTGGGTTATGCGACCCGGTAACCATGACACCGACGGACGCGTTCAGCACGCGGGCGGCGAAATAGACCATCGGCGTCGGACACAGCCCGATGCGCAGGACGAAAAGCCCGCATGACGCCAGGCCGCGGCACAGTTCTTCCTCAAGCATCGGGGAGGAATGCCGTCCGTCGTAACCGACGACGGCCACTCGCCCTCCCGCCGCGACGGATATCGTCCCGAGCGTGCGGCCCAAGGCCAATGCGTCGGATGACGTCAGTGTGCGCCCGACCGTCCCGCGGATGTCATATTCCCGCAAGATAGAGGGATGGAACCGATGACCCTTCACAGACATTCTTTAAATCCCCCAATAGACATCAATCTGAGACCATCACCCTGCCGACAAAGCGTCCCGACCGCTATTTGATCGCCGGCGGACGGCCGATGCTGACATACTTGAACCCCGCAGCTTCCATCTTGGCGGGGCTGAATACATTGCGCAAATCCACGAAATTGGCGGACGTCATGACCGCCTTCACGATATCGAGGTCTAGGTCCTCGAACTCCGCCCATTCGGTAACGAGGACAGCCGCGTCGGCACCGGTCAAGGCGTCCATCGCGCTGGCGCAGAATTCCGTACCTTTGATGACCGCTTTGGCCTGTTCCATGCCTTCCGGGTCATAGGCCCGAACGGTCGCGCCATTGGCCAGCAATTCGTCCACGATGTCGATGGCGGGGCTTTCCCGCATGTCGTCCGTATCCGGTTTGAAGGTCAGTCCCAGGACGGCGACCTTTTTGCCGTCAACGCTGCCACCGCAAATCTCGGCGACACGATGGGCCATCTGGCGCTTGCGGACATCGTTCTTCTTGACGACGGCATCGACGATCCAGGTAGGAGACCCGACCATCTCGGCCGTCTTCACCAGCGCCATCGTATCCTTCGGGAAACATGACCCGCCATAGCCGGGCCCGGCGCGCAGAAAGCGCGGCCCGATCCGGTCGTCCAGACCCAGCCCACGGGCGACGTCTTCCACGTTGCCGCCGACCTTTTCGCACAAATCCGCCATCTCGTTGATGAAGGTGACCTTGGTCGCCAGGAAAGCGTTGGTCGCATATTTGATGACCTCCGCGGTTTCCCGGCCGGTCATCAGGATCGGCACGCCCTTGTCGGAAAGCGGAGCATACAGCTGCCGCATGACCGAGCGCGCACGTTCGGAATCGGCACCGATCACCACCCGGTCCGGCTCCATGAAATCCTCGATGGCCGCGCCCTCCCGCAGGAATTCGGGATTGGACACGGTGTCCCATTCGGCGGTCGGATTGGCAGCCCGGACGATGGCGTCCACCTCGCGGGCGGTGCCGACCGGAACAGTCGATTTATCGACGATCACCGTGTAGCGCCCAATCGCCCCCGCGATGTCCTTCGCCGCCTGATAAACGTATTTCAGGTCCGCATGTCCGTCTTCCGGCCGCGGCGGCGTGCCGACACAGATAAAGACGCATTCACAGTCCACGATCCCTTCCGCAAGGTCCTGCGTGAAGGTCAACCGCCCGGCCGCATGGTTCCGCGTGACCAATTCGTCCAGACCCGGCTCGTAAATCGGTATCACGCCCTTTTTGAGCTTCTCGATCTTGCCGGGATCGATATCAACGCACACGACATCATGGCCGAATTCAGCAAAACATGCACCGCTAACAAGACCGACATATCCGGTCCCAATCATCGCTAGTCGCATAAAACTCTATTCCTTAACCCTGGGTGCCGGGTCTGGCGCGCCATGCCCCCAACACAGTCCAAGTAACCGGCGCGGGGCGGCATGCCGCCGCACCGCGCCTCCGTTATCAACTCGCGTATTTCTTGACGATGTCAGCGACTTTCCCGCCCAGATCGGCCCGTTTCAAACCGAAGGCGATATTCGCTTCAAGCCAACCTTCCTTGGTGCCGCAGTCGAAGCGCGTTCCCTCGAACCTCAATCCGTGGAAAGGCTGCTTGCCGATCAGGCGGGCCATGGCGTCGGTCAATTGAATCTCGTTTCCCGCGCCGCGTTCGTGGCGGGCCAATTCATCAAACACTTCCGGCATCAGCAGATAATGCGCGATGATCGACAAAGTCGACGGCGCGACCGCCGGGTCGGGCTTTTCCACCATGCCTTTGACCACCGGCAGCTTGTCCTCCGCATTGTCCGTATCGAGGACGCCGTACCGGTTCGTGTGTTCGCGCGGCACGTCCATGACGGCAACGACATTGCCGCCCGTCTGGTCGTGCGCGTCGATCAACTGCTTTGCGGTCGAGACGTCGCTCATCACCAGATCGTCCGGCGACATCACCAGGAAAGGGCCGTCGCCGGCCATATGGCGAGCGCACCAGACGGCGTGGCCGAGGCCAAGCGGTTCCATCTGCCGGACATACATGATCCGGCCCGGCTCCAGCAGGAAATCCCGGACGCTCTTGCGGATGTCGTCCTTGCCCCGTTCCTCCAGCGTCCGGTCCAGTTCGTACGCGATGTCGAAATAGTCTTCCATCGCCTGCTTGTTCCGGCCGGTGACGAGAACCAGCTTCTCGATACCCGCCTCGACCGCCTGCTCGACCGCATAATGGATCAGCGGTTTATCGACCACGGGCAGCATTTCTTTCGGGAACGCTTTTGTTGCAGGAAGAACGCGGGTACCAAACCCGGCAACCGGGAAAACGGCCGTTTTCACGGACGAAGACATGAGCACATCTCTCCGGACAGAATTGCGGCCCTCTCGGGCCGACAGTCGGTTAAAGGCAGGAATTATCTGCCACACCCGGACAAGCCAGGGCAAGAAGATTGGCCCGGAAAGACTGTGAAACTCTGATGAGGGGCGATGCCCCACCGATCCGAAGCCGCGTTTCGCGTCCGGAAAATGGGTCAGACGGTCTGTAAGCCGGGTTCTGTCCCCGCTCGTTGCGGATTTCCCCGCGCGGAACGATAGATGGCTATTCATCTGGGGGGCATGTCGCCATGCCCCTCACGCAACCCACCCGGACGACGGCGCGAAAACCCGCCTGCCCCTCCACCGCCCGAAGACGATAAAGGAACGGCCGTCCCTACTCGGTCTTGCTCCCGGTGGGGTTTACCATGCCCGCCCCGTCGCCGGCGCGGCGGTGCGCTCTTACCGCACCCTTTCACCCTTACCGGACACTTTCCCCAAACCCAAAGGCGCGAGAAAAGGTACGGCGGTTTGCTTTCTGTGGCACTTTCCCTGGGGTTTCCCCCGCCGGAGGTTATCCGGCACCGTGTTTTCGTGGAGCCCGGACTTTCCTCAGGCCGCATGGTTTCCCAAGCGCGGCCCGCAGCCATCCAACCGTCTGACCCGGGGCCTATGTAATCGGCTGAGGGATGAGCCGCAAGAGAGCCGCGGCCAAAGCCGCCGTCTCCATATCCGGAAGATTGTCGATACCCCCCGGCCGGTAGCGTCGCTGAAACGCCTCAATCGCACGTTCGCAATTGGGATCGTAGCCGATCTTCACCAGCATTTCCGGAAGGTTTTCCAGTGGCGCCGCGTCCGATTCCAACGCGGCAGGTTCCGGCCAAAGGCCAATGCCGGCCCGCGCCAAGCCCTTCCAGTCGAACAGGTGTCCCGGGTCGTGTTTCCTGTCGCAAGCGACATCCGAATGGCCAAGGATGTTACGGCTTTCGATCGGCCAGCGGGCCAGAATGCCCTTCACCAGCGCGATCAAGGCACTCATCTGCATCTCGGGAAAGGCGCGGTAGCCGAAGCGCTCGCCCGGGTTCTGCAATTCGATACCGATAGAACGGGAGTTCACGTCCCGCTCCCCGCGCCAATAAGACAGACCGGCATGCCAGGCGCGCTGCTCTTCGGCGACCAGACGGAAGACCGTGCCGTCCTCGTCGATCAGGTAATGGGCACTCACCTGGGCGACCGGATCGGTCAGAATGCCCAGGGCGTCCTCGGCCGTTTGCGTGTCCGTATAGTGCAGAACCAGCATGTCAGGCGTGGCTCCGCCCTTCCGTTCGCCGAAGTTCGGGGATAGCCGGTCGACAATCCTGATTTCGCCGTTGGGCATGGATTAAGGCTCCGCCCTGTACCGTTTCGTTTCAGCGAGCAGAGACGGCCTGCGCAGCACGATGATGCCGACCCCGCCGAGCGTCAAAACGCCGCCGACGATCATGTTGTAGGTAAACGGCTCACCCAGGAACAGAACCCCTGCCGCGACACCGAAGGTCGGGCCCAGCAGGGTGAAGGGCATCAACAGGCTGATCGGGTATTTCTTCATCAACCAGAACCAGAATCCGTATCCGAACAGCGTCACCATGGCTGATTGGTAAAACAGCGCCGCGCCGCCGATCCATCCCGCCGCGATATAGGCGTCGACCTGGCCTTCTTCGAAAATAAACGACCAAAGCGCCAGCATCGGGGCGGCGAACAACGCCATCCATCCATTCAAGGCCAGACCGTCCACGCCGGACATGGCCTTGACCTGTGTATTGCCGACCGCCCAAACCAGCGCGGCAAAGACGACCATGCCGATCCACAGCGCCTCACCCTCGAACCGGGGTTCGCCGGCGATGACGGCGGCACCGACGAAGGCCAGTCCGATCCCGAGCCAACGGCGCCAACCTGGATAGTCCTTGAAAATAATCGCCGCCAGGATTGTCGAAAACGGCACGCCGACCTGCGTCAACAGCGCGACAGTCGCCGCATCGACATAGCGCAGGCCGGTCATGATGAACCCGAAATGCAGCCCCCCCATCAGGAAGGCGTAGATGAATATCTGTTTCAAATGCTCCCGCGGGACCTTGATGAAAGGCACCAGCACCAACGCCACCAGCCCATAGCGCAGGGCGAGCAGGCTAAAGGGCGGAACATACTCGATCGCCGTCTTCATCACAGCGAAGTTTCCGCCCCATACCATCATGATCAGGACGGAAACGAGAAGATGGATGGGCTTCAGGTGAGCCCCCGTTCCCGTTTGATCTTGTCAAACGCCGCGTTGACTGCCGCCAGCTTCCGATTCGCGATTTCGACGAATTCTTCGGGAAGACCCTGGGCGATCAGTTTGTCCGGATGATGTTCGATGACGAGCTTGCGGTGCGCGGCCTTTAACTCGGCGTCGGTGGACGACCGGGGGACCCCCAGGATGACGTAGGGATCCTCCGACTCCGCGTCCGCCATGGCGATCATCGTCACCCGTTCGACGGTCGCATGGTCGAAACCGAAAATGTCGGCCACGCCGCGCAGGAACTGCAATTCACCGGGATGGATGTGGCCGTCTGCTTTCGCGATATAGGCCAGGCACCACAGCAATTCTTCCAAAACGGCCTGATCGTCCTTGAACATGCCGGCGACCTGCCGCGCATAGGGCTCGTATCCGGCAGAATCCCTGCGCGCCTGATTGAAGATGCGCGATACATTCTTCATTTCATCCGGCGGGACTCGGAAAACCTCCTTGAAGGCGGAGATTTCGTCCGGCGTGACCTGTCCGTCCGCCTTTGCCATCTTGGCGCCAAGCACGATGACGGCGATCGTGAAGGTGACGGTTTTCTGACTATCGCGACCGTCACCCGCCTCTGACTTGAGGCGGTCGACGAAATGGCCGCCCACGGCCCCTATCAACGCGCCCAAAGGCCCGCCAATCGCGAAGCCGGCCGCTCCGCCGAGAATTTTACCCCAAATGCTCATGTCTTAGAGACCGTATGCCCAAACGTTCGGAACCGCCGCACGTCGAAACCGGCAGCCGCCTTCAGTATATTCATGATTAGCAGATAACAGTGGCCCGTTAATACCCCCGCCAATTCTCTTCGGTAATACCCTTTGGCGGCGTTGGTTCCAACCACTTGAATACCCGCCGCGACGAAAACTGTTTCCGTCGCCAGACGATCAGCCGCCCGCGCCTTGCCGCAGCATACGGATCGGGTCCGGCGCGGGACCGACACGTCCGACGCCCGGCAGCTTCAGGTTCAGGTCATTCGGATCGATACCGAAAGTCAGGCCGGCCAGGTTGATCTCCAACCCCTCCTCCACGGCCAGGGTGACGCCGATGAGGCCGAACAATGACGCCTGATAGCCGGTGCCGCTGACGGAAGCGTCAAAAAATGTGTCATGCCCCAGATAATCCTTGCCGATCGCCGTCGGGGGCAAGTCCAAGCGAAGCTCCGGCACTTGCCGTGCGACCCAGCTGGTGAACGTGTTCGAATTCGGGCCGGGCCAGAGACCGTATTCGCGGGCATAGGGATAGCGCCTGGCCGCCGCATCGATCCGCGCGATGATCTGGTCCACACCATCGCCTTCCAAATGCGCAAGAACCTGAGGCGCAGAGCCGAACCAATGCCGGTCCGGCCGATCATGGCCGATGGCCAACCCGCTTCCGGAATAGCGCGTCCGCCAGCCTAAAATATGATAAATCGTATACTGCCGCGCATCCGTCGGTTTGACCGCGATCCAGGTATGGACGCCAAAGGCGCCCCGCCAACTGAAGGCGCGCGCTGCATAGACTTGAACGACGGCTTGGCGGTTTTCCGCCGGGTCGGGCGCTAGGCCGGCGGGTTCCCGGCTGGCGCTGCGCCAATCGGCCCCGACGACATCGCCGGTCAGAAGCATGGCCCCGGGTCCCAGCAGCAGAATCAGCAGCGCAACGGCAACGCGGCGCAGCCAGCGAAAGAAATGTCGGGCAGTCGTTCTTATCATTTGTGCATCATAGTTCAGCAATGCGGCCAATTTATGGCCTCTTCAGTGACTATCTAGAACGAAACGCGGCCCAGTACAGGGTGCCGCGGACACCACCGCCGCCAAGGCGAAGCATCGCCTTCCGACTGTTGATCATCGTGGCGCATCGGACTAGAGCATTACGGAACGAGCCCACAAACCCGCGACGGAATCCGGAAGACGAAAAGGTTTATGCAACATGCCGTCGGATGACGCCTCCCCTCGCCTGCCGGCGACCGCCTCGAAACCGGCGGGTCCGCATTTTTTCGTCGTCGGCAACGAAAAGGGCGGCACGGGAAAATCGACCACAACGATGCACCTGATTGCCGGTTTCCTGGCGAACGGTATGCGTGTCGGCAGCATGGATCTCGATTCCCGGCAGGGAACCCTGACCCGGTATATCGAGAATCGGCGCGACTTCGCCGATAAACACGGCATCACCCTGGCGATGCCGGAGCACCATGCCGTGCTGGAAAGCCGCGCCGACATCAAGGCGGAGGCGGAAGCCGAGGAAGCCACGACCTTCCACCGGACCGTTCAGGAATTGAGCGACTGCGAAGTTATCGTCATCGACACACCGGGGCGCGATTCGTATCTGAGCCGCCTCGGCCACGCCCAAGCGGACACGCTGATCACCCCGATCAACGACAGTTTCGTTGACCTGGACGTACTCGCCATCGTCGATCCGGATACCTATCGCGTCCGCCGCCCCAGCAAGTACGCCGAAGCGGTTTTCCAGGAGAAGATGTCCCGCGCGCGCCGTCTGGGTGCGAACCGGACCTTCGACTGGATCGTCATCCGGAACCGGTTGAGCCAGCTTGACTCACGGAACCGTCAGGCAATGGACCAGGCCCTGGCAGAGCTTTCCAGACGGATCGGTTTCCGCGTCGCACCCGGCTTTTCCGAGCGCGTCGTGTTCCGGGAAATGTTTCTGGAAGGCCTGACGCTGCTGGACTTGAAGACGGTGGAATCCACCAAGATGAGCATGTCCCATATCGCCGCGCGACAGGAATTGCGCGACCTTCTTACCGCCATCGGCCTGAGCGACGTGAAAGTGTAATGGCGCGCGCAATCCAACGAAAACCGCCAAGCGGATTGGCCTGCCCCGTACCGCCGGCCTGTCGGATCGCCAAACCGACAGGCGACAAATTTAGGCCGGCGGCCGGAATTTTCCCGTGCCCCTGGTGAAGCACCAACTGATTGGCGCGCTTTTCGCGACGGCCGTCGTTTCATTGGGCAAAATCCTGTTTATTTTCAGTTTCGGCGACAGTCGGGACGCGATCATCCATATGGGAGACGCGACCGACTATTTGAAACTGTCCGCGTTGATCTCGGCGGGAAGCCCGGACTGGTATACGGAAGATTACCTTATCCGCGCGCCGGGATATCCGGCATTTCTGGCCGTTTTGCGGCTTCTCGGCATCGACCAGCCACCGGGCTTCCTGGTCGCGAATGTCGGCCTGTCCGCCGGGACGGCCCTGTTGGTCTTCGATATCGGCCGACGGTACTCTCATCTTGTCGTCGCATGGGCAGCAATGCTGCTCGTGCTTTTCGATCCGACACTGTTCGCCTTTCAAATGCTGGTCCTGACGGAAACGCTTTTTCAGTTTCTGGTTTGTCTGGCGCTCTGGTTGCTTCAGCACTGTTTCGCCGGCAGGCAATCGATCACGGTCATATCGGCCAAAGCCGCCCTGCTGGGCATCGTCCTGGCTGCATCCTTGGCGACACGGCACGTGATGCTGCTTTCTCCCATACTCTTGTTCGCCTTGGTGGCCGCTAGCTATTTGGCGGGCCGGGTCGGATGGAAACAGGCCATGATCGTCGCGTTCTTGGGCGCAGCCCCCGTTGCCGGCTTGGCGCAAGGCTGGAGCGCCTATAACGAGCAGGCGTTGGGCATCGGCAGCACGCGCGAATTCGGGAAGCATTTGTACACGTGGCGTGTCCCCTTCATCCTCAGCCGCGCGACCGGGGAAAGTGCAGATGAAATCAGGAACCGATTGCTCGCCGACCTGGCGGCGATCGATTTCGCGTCCACCGTCGACCGCGACGCCTATCAGCGGGCCTATTTCCTGGATGTCATCCAAGAGGAACCCCTGTCATTCTTGCAGGACACCGTATTGGGCGGCGCGAAGCTGCTTCTCGACCCCTCTCAAGGTCCACTGCAGTTGTTGTTTCCCGACGCGTTCGGCGAGGACAGTGTGGCGTCTGTCGATTTTCTCGGTTTCGACGCCCGCGTCGTGGAAAACTGGGCTCACTATGGCGGGATTGCGCCGGGATACCTTTTTCTGCTGCTCCTGTCCGGGGGGTTCGCAACGGTGATCGTCGCCGGCACGATCGGTAGCGTTTTTTATCTTCCGCATGCCGGAAGCCGGGAACGCACCCTGATCGTCACATTGCTGATCCTGTCCATGTATTTCCTGTTGCTGTCATCGAGCAGCGGCCTGGATTCCAGGTTCAGGACGCCGATGTCCGGTGCCCTGGCCCTGTTGACCGCCATGAGCGGCCGATGGATGGCGATGAACTCTTGGGACCTGTTTCGCCAAAGCGCGCATCGGAAGGTTCTGTTTACGGTTTTCTCCATCGTCGCCAGCGGAAACAAGACAGCCAATGCGGTGCTCTTGTACAAATTGGTCCGGTTTGTGTTTTGGCCGCTGGACCTGCTTCTTTTCTTTGTTTCATGGAAAATAGGCGGGCCTGAGAAAACCGACGGCAAATCGCTTGTCATCGTTATCGGCAACCACCGCAGCGGCACCACAGTGGTGGCCCAACTGCTCGACCGTGCTTACAAGGTCGCGCCCGTGTGCAATCTGTTGACTCTGTTCCCGAACGCGACGGTCGTGTTCAGAATTTTTCGTCCGTTCCTGCAGCGCAGGATTCCCTCGGATTCGCTGAAAAACTACTACGGTCACAGCAGCGGTCTGTTTGGACTCTCCGACTGCTATGAAGTTTGGGACAAGTGGTTCGGGCGGGACCACAGCTTTCCCAGAACGCCGTCGCAGGACATCCTGAGTTCCGATATTCCGACCTATTTTCACCGGCTCGCGGCTGCGTCGGGGATGCCCGTTTTGGCGAAGAACAACAGGGCCACCTTGAGTGCGGGTCTCTTGTCCGCCGCCATGCCAAACGCTTTATTCGTTTATGTAGAGCGGGATGCGGCCGATGTCGTCGCGTCCGTTTTGGAAGCGAACAAGCACTTCTACGGCGACGAATCCTGGGTTTGGGGGCTGCGACCCCACCCTGCCTTTCCGCGGCGCGCGGTGGCGGGCAACACCCCTAAGGACGCCGCTCTCCGGCTTGCGGCAGAACAGCAGCTTGGATTGGAAAAGGTCATTCAGGCGGAACTGTCGAAAATCCCGACTGACAACCTTGTCCGCGTTCGTTTCGAGGACATGATCGGTCCCAATTCGGATTCGGCGATCGCGGCGATGCTCGATCAGATCAGCAATCGTTCGCCCGCGCTTCAACGACGATCGGCGACCCCGCCCCGTCTGGACAGCCGCCCGCGCGCCCGACAGCGTCATCCCGATATCGAGCGACTTCTGGCAAATGCCGCCGGTAATCCGGCGGGGAAAAGCCCATAGACGGGCGCTTCGGATATCAGTCGAACATCGCGTCTATGTCGTCCTGGGTGAGCCCGTTTTCCAGCTGCGGGCCTTGCAGCAGCGCCGCATCTTCGTCGATATGTTCGATTTCCGGCAGCGGCAGATGGGCGAAGGCTTCGACGCCCCAGATATCGATCATCGCCTTCACACGTTCTTCGATGAACTGCATGGTCGTGACGACCTTGGTGATGCGCTGACCGGTAATGTCTTGGAAGTTGCAGGCTTCGAGGATGGCGATGGTTCGGGCCTCGATCATGTCGAGCGCCGCCCTATGCTCTTCATCCAGCCCTAAATCGCCGCGGAATTTTTCCAGAATCTCGTTAATTTCCTCACTGGAGCGCAGGATTTCGTCGGTCGCCTTTTCCGTGGCTTCGACGATGGCGTCCAACTCGTTCGTCGCCGTGACGATTTTGTCCTCTTCCTCATCGGCCATCGGATGGCGAAGCGACGCAAGCTCCGCCTTGGTCTTGCCGATTTCCTTCACCAGACGGGTGATTTCGATACGGATTTCGATATCATCATCGCCGCTGCGTCCGCCACCGTTGGGCCCGGCGCCGCCGCCTGCTTCCGTGATCCCGTCGATTTTCTCGTGCAAGGCCTCGAGACGCGCCAACAACAAGCCGGCGGACCCTTCAAGACTTACCGTCCTATCCAGGCCGCTGCCTGGCGTTCCGCCCGACTTCAACAGTTTCTCAATTCGAAACTGCTTACGCGGTGAAACCGAAAATTGCGTTTCAGAGCCGGCAGGCATTCCCTAACTCCCGTTTTAGAAAAGGTTCGACAGGCAAGAGGACGTTTGAGGCGAAATCCACCGCGTCCCCGATGCGTCGCGAAGCTAGCCCAGAATGATTTACAGAATGTGAATCCGGCCAGGTCGCGACGCCCGAAAAAGCAATTTTCAGGAAAAAACCGGGCGGGGTGGGTCCTATTTTGGATACCACCCCGCACGCTTTGGACCGATGCCTGTGGGTCAGGCCGCTTGGGACCGCCGTTGCTCGATGACGTCGTCGGAGAGACGGCCGCTCAATTCCGCCAAATGGTCGAATTCCCACGTATAGTCGGCAACGCCGAGGCTGAGAGATCGCAATTCGAAGATCAGATCGCCCAGTTCCGACTGAGGCATCTGCGCCTTCAACTCGTCCCAACCCGACCATCCGGCCCGTGTGTCGAACCCAAGGATCTGGCCGCGCCTTTTCGTCACAACCGCCTGGGCGCGTGACGTGAACTCGCTCGGCACGGCAATGGTCACGGCGGCGACCGGTTCGAGCAGCACGGGCGAACACTGCGGCAAGGCATCCTTCATGGCCAGAATGCCTGCCCTCTTGAACGCCATTTCCGAACTGTCGACCGCATGGTGTTTGCCGTCGAACAACCGGACGGCGACGTCCACGACCTTGAAGCCCAGCGGCCCTTCGGTCATGTATTCCTTAATCCCCGCCTCGACCGCGGGAATGTACTGTCGCGGCACGACACCGCCGGTGATCTCGTCGATGAACGCGAACCCTTCGCCCCTCGGCAGCGGTTTCACCTCGACCGTCACGTCCCCGAATTCCCCATGGCCGCCGCTTTGCTTTTTGTGGCGCGCGTGCTGCTGGACAGATTTCCGGATCGTCTCCTTGTAGGGCGTCTTCGGCCACGCCGCCTCCACCCCCACATGGTAGCGCGACTGCAGGCGCTCGATTGCCAGACGCAGATGGGCCTCGCCCCGACCATGCAACAAGGTTTCATGCGTATCGGGGTCCTGCCCGAAGGACAGCGACGCATCCTCATCGACCAGTTTGGCTAGGCCGCTGGACAGTTTCACCTCGTCCTCGCGCTTCGGGGCTACGATCGACTGGGAATAGACCGGCAGCAATGGCGCCGGCCAGAGCGGGTCGGGCACAATCCCGTCCGCGGTAATGACGTGGCCGGTCGACAAATCGTCATGCCGGCCGACGGCCACAATGTCGCCGGCCGCCGCCGCATTGATCTTGTCGAGGTTCATGCCGACAGCCCGCGACAGGTTCCCCACATTGAAATCGCCAAGTTTGTCGCCGTCCTTCATCGCACCATGCCAGACGCGCGCCATTGATATCTTGCCCACATGGGGAAGATAAAATGTCTTGAAGACCTGGGCGACGGTTCCGGAATCCGGCAGCGATCCAAGCGCCGCCAGCCGCTCATAGCCTTTGGATACGGCCGGTGCCTCATGCCGCAAGGCCTTCAACAGGCGCCGCACGCCGTTTTCCGTTTCCGCCGCGCCCAGAAATACCGGCACGATCAGATCGTCCTGAAGATCCTTTGCGAGTTGTTCGTATATGTCCGCCTTGTCGATATCGACTTCCTCCAGCAGCCGTTCCAGCAGCCCGTCATCGAAATCGGCCAATGTCTCCAGCAATTCCTGGCGGGCTTCTTCCTCACGGTCGAGAAGGGCTTCGGGAATATCGGTCCGATCCGATTCCGAGTCCGTGCGGTAGTGATAGGCGCGCTCGGACGTCAGATCGACATAGCCGGTCACCGTTTCCCCATCCCGGATCGGCACATGGCGAAGCACGAGCTTTTTCGTGGAATAGGTCTGGATGGCCTCCATAAGGTCGCGAACGCGGACATGCATATGGTCCATCTTGTTCACGAAAATCATGTGGGGGATGTCCCGCTCCTCAAGAAACTTGAGGTACGGCGACAGCATCACCGCCTTCTGGATGTCCGGCTCGCAAACCAGGATCACGACGTCGGCGGCCGCCATGCCGGCGAGCGCGTCCTGCATAAACTCAATAGACCCCGGCGTGTCGATGAAGAACCAGTCCTGATCGAGGTAGGAGCCGGCGGCGGTCGTCATTTCGACCGTCATCTGCTTGTCGCGCGCTTCCGGCGAGGCGTCGCCGATCGTGGAGCCGTCCTTCACGGATCCTTTCCGGTGACTGGAGCCGCTCGCGAACAGGAGCGCTTCCATAAGGCTGGTTTTTCCCGATTGGTAAGGTCCCGCGAGGGCGGCGCAACGCGCGCTGGTCACGGTGGGACCAGTTTGTGTATCGGCCATTTCAATCTCCCTGTGCTTATCCGTCCCGGCCGCGTTGATGCGGCGGGCTCGCACGGTCCTCGAAATGGCGCTCGGTCTTCGTCGGGATCAAACGGAGGCGTTTCAAACCCCAACCCGAGGACCGTTACCTCGGTATTGTCTCCGACAATGGCCGTTTTGTGAAGGAAAAGCGATACGGCTGCCCAGGACCGCCCTCACACCGCACCGTTCCATCGCTGCAAGATATCGAAATCGGATCGAAGCATGCCTATACTATAAGGGATGGCGAAAACACCGACAGACCGGACAAGAACGGAAGTGCAGCATGGCGAGGGCGCAGCCACGCCCGCCAGCAGCGATTCCGAAATCGACGCCTTCCTGCAGAAGGTCAAAACCGCGCCGCCGGCGAACAAGGCGGCGGGAACGCGCGGTCGGCTGATTTTTGGGATGGACGCCACAGCAAGCCGCGAACCGACTTGGGACCGGGCATGCCAGATTCAGGGCGAGATGTTCACCGCCACCGCCGACCTGGGCGGGCTGGACGTGCAACTGGTCTTCTTCCGCGGGTTCGGGGAATGCAAGGCCAGCAAATGGGCTTCCGACGGCAAGGCGTTGGCGCGCTTGATGACCAGTGTCATGTGCCGCGCCGGACGAACGCAAATCGGCCGGGTCCTGTCGCACGCCGCCGCCGAAGCGTCGAAAGCAAAGGTCGGCGCCTTGGTCTATGTCGGTGACTGCTTCGAGGAGGATATCGATTCCGTCTGCCATACCGCCGGCGAATTGGGGCTGCTCGGCGTTCCAGCCTTCATGTTCCACGAAGGACCCGATCCTGTCGCCGCGCGGGCATTCCGGGAGATCGCCCGGCTGACCGGCGGCGCCTATTGCCCGTTCGACACCGGAAGCGCCCGGCAGTTGCGGGAATTGCTGTCGGCTGTCGCGGTCTATGCCGCGGGCGGCAGGACAGCCTTGCTGGAGCATGGCAAGCGCCATGGCGGCATGGCCCTGCAACTGACCCACACCCTGTCGGGCAAATAGGCGGCGATGACCTACCTGCTGCTCGGTATCGGGCTCTTCCTGCTGCTTTTTCTGCTGCTCAATTGGGCGGCGAATGCGCCGCCGCGCTCCCTCCTCAACAGCGGCAAATGGATCCTAGGCATTCTGGCCCTCATCATCGGCGTCGGGTTGATCGCTACCGGACGGTTCGCCTTGATCTGGATGGTGATGATCGGGTTCCTGCCCTGGCTGTCGCGGTTCCTAAACTTGCGGCGGATGTGGAAAAACATGCAAGGGCCAAGGCCGGGCGCGAACAGTTCCGTCCAGTCGCGGTTCTTCGCCATGAAGTTGGATCATGAAACGGGCGAGATGGACGGCAGGGTGCTCGAAGGCCCCTATGAAGGACGAATGCTGTCGGCGCTTTCACTCTCCGATCTCGTTTCTCTCTATGCCGCAGTCCGGACGGCGGACAGGAAATCCGCCGATCTTCTGGAAGCCTATATCGACCGGGCGCACGGCCCCGAATGGCGAGAGGCCGAGCAGGCGGGTGCGGGGGCCGGTTCGGACGGGCAGCAGAACGCGGCCGGCGCTTCCGGCGGCATGTCCCGGACGGAGGCGCTGGCGGTGCTGGGGCTGAAGGAAGGATGCACGCCGGAGGAAATCCGCACTGCCCACAAGCGGATGATGAAATCGGCCCATCCGGATGCCGGCGGTTCGGATTACCTGGCGGCGAAGGTCAACGAAGCCAAAGACATCCTGCTGGGATAGACAAATCCATGACGCCACGGTCCAATTCGGACCGCACCATTAGCCCTATAGTCCCTGTCACAACAGCCTGATACGATCCAACCAAGAGATGCCCGCCATAAGAGCAAGTGCACCGGAAAACCCGGGAAAGGACCAGGGAGAGAATGCCGAAGGATTTTGTCGTGACGTTCGTCGCCAGGGACCGACCCGGTCTGGTCGACATCATGTCCGAAGTGGTCACCGCCCATGACGGCAACTGGCTTGAGAGCCGGATGGCCCATCTGGCAGAGAAGTTCGCCGGTATCGTCCGCGTACAGGCGCCGGACGACAAGGCCGAGGCGATGGCCGACGCATTGGCGGGCCTGTCCAACCACGGATTTCGGGTCACGGTCGAGGAAGCCCGCGCATCGTCGGAGCCGGCCCCGGACGGACAGATGCTGAGCCTTGAGATTCTAGGGCCCGACCAACCCGGGATCGTGCATGAGATTTCCCATTGCCTGGCCCAGCACAATGTCAGCGTGGAGGAATTGGAAACTTCCCTCGAGGACGCGCCCTTCGCCGGCGGAAAGCTGTTCCGAGCCGCCCTCTCCTTGCGGCTTCCATCCGGTCTGTCGGAGGACGTTCTGGCCGACGCGTTGGAGGAAATAGGGTCGGCGGTGATGGTTGACGTGACCTTCGGCGAGGCTAAGTGACAAGGGACAACCGCCGACGGAGAGACGATTGCCCCCCACACGCCTGCCCTCTACTGCACTGCCCCGTTCCCGGTCGTCCTTCGCTCGACACTGGCTGCCTGCCGCACTCCTGACGCTCGGCCTGGCCGCCGCCGGACTTGCGCCGCACGCGATGGCCCAGGAAACCCGCGCTTTCCAGAGCAGCGACTATGCGCTCAAGCTGGTCACGATCACAGACGGACTGCGGAACCCCTGGGGCATGGCGTTCCTTCCCGACGGCCGCATGATCGTGACCGAACGCGAAGGCGATGTCCGCCTGGTGACCATGGACGGCGAAAAATCCCGGCCGCTTGAAGGCGTCCCAAAAGCCTATGTCGGCGGCCAAGGCGGGCTACTGGACGTCGCCCTCGACCCGAATTTCGCCGAAAACAACCTTCTCTACATCTCCTTCTCCGAACCGGGGCCCGGCGGCGCGGGTACGGCCGTTTTGCGCGCACTGCTGGATATTGACCGGCACAGTCTGTCCGACGGCAAAATCATCTTCCGTCAGGAACCGAAGACTGGCGGCGGCCGCCATTTCGGGTCGCGGCTGGTCTTCGCACCGGACGGGACACTTTTTATCACCATCGGAGACCGCGGCGAGAGGGACCGAACCCAGGACTTCACGATCAACCGGGGACAGGTCGTTCGGATCAATCCGGATGGGACGATCCCGGCCAATAATCCTTTCGTCGGCGTGGCGGGCCGACGGCCTGAGGTCTGGTCCTATGGGCATCGCAATCCGCAAGGCGCCGCCCGTCATCCGCAGACCGGGCGCGTATGGACCGTGGAGCATGGTGCGCGCGGCGGTGATGAGATCAACCTGCCCGAAGCAGGCAAGAATTATGGATGGCCCGTCATTTCCTATGGCCGTCACTATTCCGGCGGCGAGATCGGGGTCGGCACGCAAAAGGCCGGCCTCGAACAGCCGCTTTATTATTGGGACCCCTCCATCGCGCCTTCCGGCATGGCATTCTATACCGGCGACGCCTTCCCAAAGTGGCGGGGCGATCTTTTCATCGGATCGCTGAAATTCGGATTGCTGGTCCGTCTTGGATTGGACGGGACCCGCATCACGCACGAGGAACGTTTACTGGACGGATTGGACGACCGTGTCCGGGACATTAGGCAGGGGCCGGATGGTTTGCTGTATCTGCTGACCGACGATTATGACGGTCGCATCCTGCGCCTGGAGCCGCGCTAGCCGGTCTCATCGACCCCGGCCTTTCGCAGTTCCGGGCCCAGCCGCCCGCTCGCCCAGAGGAAAAACATCCGGAAATCGCTGATCAAAGACCAGACCGGGTATGTGAACGTGGCAGGTCGGTTTCGTTCAATCGACAAATGCGCCAGCCAGGCGAAGGCATAGCCGGACAACACGGCCGGTAGAACCAGCCAGGGATTTCCGACCACGCCGGCCGCGATCAACAGGCATAGGCCGCAGGCGGTCCCCGCATAATGCAGTCCCCTTGTGGCGGGACGGGCATGTTCCCGCAGATAGTACGGCCAGAAATCCCGGTAACTGGTCAGCTTGTCAGCCATTGCACCACCCCGGCGGCCCTTGCGATTCGCCCGGGCCGCCTTTCAACTCCATACCGATTACCCATTGGGCAGAACAAGTACCTTTCCGCCCCGGCCTTCCCGACAGGCATGGGCGACCGCATCCTGCACCTGTTCAATCGGATAGGCGGCCTCGACAGGCACATAGATCGTTCCGTTCTCCACCAGCGGCGCCAATTCCCCGTACAGCGCATCCTTGCCGGCCGTGTCCATGCCGCCCAGCACCTTCGCCAGCCAGAACCCGGTCAGGGTCTTGGATTGAAAGACAGTCTGGTCTGTCGTCATCATGCACGGCTTGCCCGACAACATGCCGTAATTCACCACCATGCCCCCATCGGACAGGCACGAGGCCAACCGAATCACAGCTTCCCCGCCGACGGCGTCGATACCCAGCTTGATCGCCGCCCCGCCGGTGGCGGCCGCGACATGCGCCGCGACGTCATCGCCGTCGATCACCGCCACATCGCCGCCGATTCCGGTGCAATAATCGGCAGCATCCTGCCGCCGGACGATATTTACAGTCTTCAACCCGCGTTGCTTTGCAATCCTGATCAGCGAAGTCCCCACCCCTGAATTCGCGGAGTTTTGGACAACCCAATCACCCGGCGAAAGCGTGACGTAATTTTTCAACATCAAGAAAGCCGTTGCCGGGTTCACTTTCAGCATCGCCGCCTGCCGCATATCGATTCCCGCGGGAAGCTTGATGACGTCGCCGGCTGCGACCAGCACCTGTTGCGCCCAGTTCGCGCGCGGCATGATCATGACCTTGTCGCCGATAGAGAGACCAGAAACCCCAGGCCCGACCGACGCGACCGTCCCCGCCCCTTCAATGCCGAGAGTCGCGGGCAAGTCCGGCGTGGCGGCATATTCGCCCTTCATGATCAGGACTTCGGCCGGATTGATGGGCGCCGCCGCCACATCCACTAAAACCTGACCTTCTCCAGGTTCGCCCGGTGCGGGAACCTCCTCGCATCGGACGGAACTCGCCGGGTCCCCGATCGCAATCAGCTTCGCTTGTTTCATGTCATCTCCCTCGACAAATGGCCTCTCCATCATACGGAAAAGCACGGAAATTCACCGGTGTTCGCACCAAGATTTCAACCGTAAACCCAGTCTCTGAATGACCAGGATAGGGCCGCGCCGGAATCGATCAACCACCTGATTTCAAAGGACAAGCGAAGCGCGCGATTCCGCTGCCGAAACCCGGCGTTCGAGCTATCCAAAACCAAGGCATGACCTCCTTTGAAAGGTAATACCAATTTTTTCTGGCGTTTGCCGGGCTGTTTCCGCAATATTGCATCCGTTGAACCGAGCGACCGTTTAATGTTCTTGCATCAGTACATTCTGACTGTAAGGATTTGATCGGCGCCGTCACAAGCCTCCGGAAGAAGAGGTAGGGTTCCTCATTCATATCGCCACGGTCATGAGCATCGACGTGGCATTCATCAAGAAAGCCGGTTTCCACAATAGTGGAGGCTGGCCCGGAACTGGGAGGTTACGGATGAAGTTTTCTAATCTTTTGAAATCTGCGGCTATGGCCGGCCTCGTCGGAGCGATGTCGCTCACGGCGGCGTCTGACCCGGCCGACGCGAAGACGCGTTGGAAAATGCATGCGGCGTTCGCGTCGACGGTTGCGGTTATCGGACCGCCGTCGCGTCGCGTGGCAGCTGCTGTCGACGCCATGTCGGACGGCGACTTCGCCATCAAGGTTGAAGAGCCGGGCGCATTGGTCGGCGGCTATGCCTATTTCGACCCGGTAGCGCAGGGCGCCTTCGAAGCGGCCTGGGGCACCTCCGGTGCGAACCAAGGTAAGAACTCCGTCTACGCATTCTTCTCGACCTGGCCGTTCGGCCCGGCCGCGCCGGAATTCGTGGCATGGTTCAAGTATGGCGGCGGCACCGAGTTGGCCGAAGAAGTCTATGCCCGCGACAACATCAAGTTCGTCCTTTGCGGCATGATTCCTCCGGAAACCTCCGGTTGGTTCCGTGAGCCGATCAACAGCCTCGATCAGCTGAAGGGCCTGAAAATGCGCTTCTTCGGCGTCGGCGCGAAGGTCATGCAGAAGTTCGGCGTTTCCACGCAGCAGCTGGCTGCCGCTGATATCTATCCGGCTCTTGAGCGCGGTACGATCGACGCGACCGAGTTCTCCATGCCCGCGATCGACCGGACCCTGGGCCTGAACCAGATCGCGAAGCACAACTACTTCCCGGGATGGCACCAGCAGTCCACGTCCAACGAATTGTTGGTCAACATGGACTCCTGGAACAGCCTGACCGACGCGCAACGTGCGATGCTGAACACGTCCTGCACCGCGCAGATAGCGGAAATGATCGCAGAAGGTGAAGCGTCCCAGTTCCAGGCGATGAAGGACAACGTCGCAGCCGGCGTGACCAACCATCGTTGGCCGAAAGAAATCCTCGACCAGTTCGAGGCGGCTTGGGGTGAAGTTCTCGCAGAAGAACTGGCGACGAACCCGGATTCCAAGAAAGTTTGGGAATCGATCACCGTCTTCCGCGACAACTACAAGATCTGGAAGGACATGGGCTACCTCTAAGAGGTCCATGTTTAGCTAAGGATGCGGGGTCGGTCGGAATACCCTACCGACCCCACTTTCTTATCTGCCTGTCCAGCGACAAGGCCCCGCGGCATCGCCAGGGCCCATCCAATTAAAAACGCGCGCATTCGCCGAAGACTTTCGAGCATCGCCGCGCGGAGTTGAAAGATACGGAAAGTCATGAGCAGTATTCTAAAGGTGGCCAATCAAATCGACGTGCTGCCACGTAGGATTGGTATGGCAGGCGGTTGGCTCATACTGCCGCTGATCGCCATCATCATGTTAGACGTCATCGGACGGAAAATCGACTTCCTGCGGATCGGCATGTCGGAGCTCAGCTGGTACTGGTTGATCGAGCCCATAAAACTTCAAGACATGGAGTGGCACCTGCACGGTGTTCTTCTGCTGCTGTCCTTCGGTTTCGGATATCTTGTGAATGCCCACGTCCGCGTGGACATTTTCCGGGAAAAACTGACGGCGCGGAACCAGGCCAAAGTGGAACTCTGGGGTCTCTTGATCTTTGCGATCCCCTACCTCTTCACGGTGTTCTACTATGCGTGCATCTTCGTCTACGCATCATATTCGCAAGGTGAAGGGTCGGAATCCCTGACCGGCATTCCCATGCGCTATATCGTGAAATCGTTCACGATTATTGGGTTCGCATTGGCGATACTCTCCGTCCTGACGACGTTGATCCGTCTTTGCGCCTACCTTTGGGGCGGGCCGGAACTACACCGGCAAGCGCGCGACGACTTGCAGATTTTTGCGATCGACCCGGATCACGAAGGCCATCAAGGCCATTCGCTGACCGAAGACACGTCGCAATCCAAGCCGTTCGCATAGGGGGCCCCGATGGAAATTTTTCACGCTATTTTCGAGCATTTCGAGGAATTCCTCGGTGCCTATATGTTCCTTGGTCTGGCCGTATCGCTGTTCACGGGTCTGCCGGTCGCCTTCGCCTTGGGTGGCGTTGCCTTCATCTTCGGTATTCTCGCGATCGAATTCGGCTACATGGACTTCAAGGCCTTCTTCATCATCCTAACCCGTATATGGGGCGGTGACGGGGCATCGGGCGCAGTTCAGAACCCGGTCCTTGTGGCTATTCCCTGCTTCATCTTCATGGGGACGATGTTGGAACGGTCCCGTGTCGCCGCCGACCTGCTGCACATCCTGCAGGTTCTGTTGCGCCGCGTGCCGGGCGGCCTCGCCCTGTCGGTGACGGTGATGGGCACCATCATGGCGGCCACCACCGGGATCATCGGGGCGTCCGTCGTCATGATGACCCTGCTGGCCCTGCCGACCATGCTTCAGCAGAATTACAGCAAGGCCCTCGCCACCGGGACGATCGCATCCTCGGCGACATTGGGCATCCTGATCCCGCCCTCCATCATGCTCGTCATCATGGCCAGCCTGTTGTCGGTTTCGGTCGGGAACCTCTTCGTCGGCGCGTTGTTGCCGGGTCTGTTGTTGTCGGCGCTTTACTTCGTCTACATCTCCATCGTTTCTCGCGTTTGGCCGGAAAGCGCTCCGCCGCTGCCTGAAGACGCAATCCAGTTGAAGCCGTCCGACATGGCCCGCGTACGGCGGTACCTTATGATCACGGGTGGGCTCATTGTGGCCGCGGTGGCACTATCCTACACGGGCCTGGAAGAGCACATGAACCTGGGCCTCACCGCCTTCCTGCTGATCTTCGCGATTTCGATGATCATGGGACGCCGGGAGGGCGACTCGCTGTTCGGGTCGGTCCTGAAGGGCTTCATTCCGCCGATCTTCCTGGTGACCATGGTTCTGGGCTCCATTCTTGGCGGTTGGGCGACCCCGACGGAAGCGGCCGGTGTCGGCGCCTTCGGTTCGATCGTGCTGGCGGCTTTCAACAGCACGCTGACGAAGGACGTCCTGACGGACGTGGTCAACCGCACCACCATGACGACAGCGATGATCTTCTTCATCTTCGTCGGTGCGACGACCTTCTCCTTCATCTTCCGCGCCGTCTACGGGGAAGACCTGATCCTGGAATTCATCGACTTCCTGGACTTCCACGAATGGGCGCTCTTGTTCCTTCTGATGTTCGTCGTCTTCATCCTGGGCTTCTTCTTCGATTGGTTGGAAATCACCCTCATCGTGCTGCCGGTCTTCTCGACAGTGGTGAAGGCGATGTCCCCAACCTTCGCAGGTCATCTGGGCATGGAAGGCGCCTTCCATTTGGATTTGGAAGAGGAGATGATCTACTGGTACGCCATCCTTGTGGCGATCAACCTGCAGACATCCTTCCTCACGCCTCCATTCGGATTTGCGCTGTTCTATATGAAGGGCGTGGCGCCGCCGGAAGTGAAGATGCAGGACATCTACTCGGGGATCATCCCCTTCGTTGTCCTACAGCTGATCGGCCTCGCGGCGGTCGTGATCTTCCCGGAGATCGCACTCTGGCTGCCGAGCGTCCTGCTGGACTAACGTAACGGCACTACGATTACGGAAAGGGCCGCCTCATCCAGGGCGGCCCTTTTCGGTTCAAAACCTTGGTTTCGCAAGAAAATGGTCGACCTGATCCGAGGGATAAGGATAGGCCGCCGGGGTCTGCCCGGAGAACACGCCAGAACGGTGCATTGTCGGTGCAAGAAAAGAGCTGGATTCGCGACAGGCCCGGTTCATACCCGTAGACGGCGGATACCTGCCTGCATAAAGATTAGACACCGTCCGGGGGAAACCCATTTCCATATCGTCCCCGTGGACTGTTAAGAAATGATCACTTTCTTCAACATCACAGGCTGCATGTATTATGTGGACCAAGATGGTGAGAATATCGGTTACGAAGATGTCTACACCAAAATCGGCATTTGCCGGCGGCACCGCACAGAAGTCGGTCAGGACAAAGATTACGTCGATCAGCCCATTCGCTGACGGCATCTGGAAGAGCAACGGAATTTAACGAGAGATCACTGGGAGGAAACCAACATGGAGCGCACCGACAAGACCTATAGCGGACGCCCGAGAAAGCTGCGCAGCCAGGAATGGTGGGACAATCCCGACAATCCGGGCATGACCGCGCTCTATATGGAACGCTATCTCAACTTCGGCCTGACCCGGGGAGAACTACAATCCGGCAAGCCGATCATCGGCATCGCCCAAACGGGCAGTGACCTAAGCCCCTGCAATCGGCACCACCTGGACCTTGCCATAAGGACACGGGAAGCGATCCGAGCGGCCGGCGGCATTTGCTTCGAATTCCCGACCCACCCGATCCAGGAAACAGGCAAACGCCCGACGGCGGCGCTGGACCGAAACCTCGCCTATCTCGGCCTCGTGGAACTGCTCTATGGCTATCCGATCGACGGCGTCGTGCTGACGACGGGATGCGACAAGACCACCCCCGCCTGCCTGATGGCGGCGGCGACGGTCAACATCCCCGCCATTGTTCTGAGCGGCGGGCCGATGCTGGACGGATACTATCGCGGTCAGGAACTGATCGGGTCCGGGACGGCGGTCTGGCAGGCGCGCAAGGACATGTCCGCCGGCAAGATCGGCGAGAACGAGTTCATGGAAATCGCAGCGGCGAGTGCGCCGTCCGTCGGTCACTGCAACACGATGGGCACGGCGTCGTCGATGAACTCGATGGCCGAAGCGCTGGGCATGTCATTGCCGGGTTGCGCCATGATTCCCGGCCCCTATCGCGAACGCGGCCAAATGGCTTATGCCACCGGCCTTCGGATCGTCGAGATGGTGAACGAGGATCTGCGCCCGTCCGACATCATGACGCGGGAGGCCTTTGAAAACGCGATCCGTATTGTCACCGCGCTTGGCGCCAGTTCGAACTGTGTTTGGCATCTGATCGCGATCGCACGCCATATGGGCGTCGAATTGACCGTCGACGATTGGCAGACCTATGGCGAAGGCGTGCCACTGGTGGTCAACATGCAGCCCGCCGGCAAATATCTGGGCGAAGCCTTCCACAAGGCGGGCGGCGTTCCCCCGGTGATGCGCGACCTGCTTGAACATGGAAAATTGAACGGCGGGGCCAAGACCGTCACCGGCAAATCCGTTTCCGAAAATGTCAGCGAAGCGGAAAACTTCAATACCGACGTGATTTATCCGTTCGACGCACCGATGATGAAGGAAGCGGGTTATGCCGTCCTTCGGGGCAACTTCTTCGATACGGCGGTGATGAAGATTTCCGTTATCAACAAGGATTTCCGCAAAAAATACCTTTCCCGCCCGGGCAAGGAGAACATCTTGGAGGCGCGAGCGATCGTCTTCGAAGGGTCGGAAGACTACCACGACCGAATCAACGATCCGTCGCTGAATATCGACGAGAATTGCATGCTCTTCATTCGCGGAACGGGTCCGCTCGGCTGGCCCGGCTCGGCGGAAGTGGTGAACATGCAGCCGCCGGATGCGCTGATCAAGGCGGGCGTCGACGAACTGCCGGTCGCCGGCGACGGCCGCCAGAGCGGCACGAGCGGCAGTCCCTCCATCCTGCATATTTCTCCCGAATCCGCGGCGGGCGGCGGTCTTGCCCTGATGCAAACCGGGGACCTGATCGAACTAGACCTCAACAAGCGGACATTGGACCTTCTGGTCGACGATGCGGAAATGCAGCGCCGCCGGGATGCGTTCCAGCAGGCGGAGTTGAAGAGCCAAACGCCGTGGCAGGAAATCTTCCGAAACCATACGGGTCAGTTGGACACCGGCATGGTTCTGGAAGACGCGGTCAAATATCAGCGGATCAGCCAGTTGCGCGGCCTGCCTCGCGACAATCACTGATCGCTGCCGGATACGGGACACGGTCGTGCGGGATACGGTTCAGGATCTGCTCATCGCCATCGCCGGCGGGGCATTTGACCAGCATGACCGGGTTCTTGAAATCCTGAAGGCGGCCTTCGCCGTCCAGGATGGTATCGTCGATCCTCCCTCCTCCGTCACGCGAATGACGGTGGAGGGCGTGATCCGCGATGCAGGGAATGGCGATCTGCTGACCGCCGAAACCCCGGACGGGGAAATCCTCGGCTGCCTTTTCACCAAAATAGATGCGGATGATGCCGGGCGGGTTCTTTATGCCTATCATTTGGCGGTCGAACCAATGCATCAAGGCAAGGGCATCGGTCACCGCTTGTTCGATACCGTCGTGACATTGGCCAAGGCACGGAATGTCGACCGCCTACAAGTGATGTCGAGGATCGAACTCACGGATGTGCACACCTTCTTCACGAATATGGGTTTCCGTCAGGTGGACACATTCACGCATGACGGCTTCGATCGTCCGACATCCCTCCGGTTCGAAAAGGCGCTTTAGGAGGCGTTGAGCCGCGTGAAGATTTCATCCTTCGTCGCATAGGCGGCCTGCGCGCCGAGCTTCGTACAGGCAAGCGACGCGCCTGCCGATGCGAAACTCAAGGCATCGGCCAGCGGCATACGGTGGCCGTCGAGAGCCGCCGCGAGACAGCCGCAAAAGGCATCCCCCGCCCCTGTCGTGTCGATGACATCGACAGCATGCGCTTCGCCCCGGATCAGCGCCTTCTTATCCGAACAGACATAGCCGTCCCCGCCCAGCGTCACCACGGTGACGGGACCGAGCGCGGACAAGGCAAGGGCCTGCGTCTCCGGATTGCCCGCGCCCATGTCCAGATGCCGGATCAGCGACGCCGCCTCTCCCTCGTTTACGACCAGGATATCGACGAGGGAAAGAACATCACGATCAACCGGGCCGAAAGGGGCCAGATTAAGGATCACTTTCGAGCCGCGTTTCTTCGCAACCGTCAATGCGTCCCAATTCGATTGGTGGGGAATCTCCATCTGCATCAGCAAGGTTCCGCCAGGCGCCAAATGATCCGCCGTCAGTGCGGGCGCCCTGCCGTTGGCGTTGGACGCCACGACGATGCGGTTCTCCCCTGCCGCGTCGACCATCACACTGGCGATGGCCGTCGTCGCGCCGGGCAGCACGGCCACGCCGCGCATATCGACGCCGGCTTTCCGAAAGGCTTCCAGCGGAATGGCGCTCAACCCGTCGGCGCCGACAGCGCCGACCATGTAGACCGACCCGCCCGCACGTGCGGCGGCAACGGCCTGGTTTGCGCCCTTGCCGCCCGGTGACGGCACGGCCTCCGGGGTCAACACGGTTTCGCCCGCCGCGGGAAAATGGGTCATCTTGCTTACGACATCCAGGTTAATGGATCCGTAGACAGTGATCATCGCGGCATTATCCTTGTTTGGATCCTTGTTCGGCGGCTGGCCCTACCGCGGAATGACATTCCGGTCCTGGAATTCCTTGAAGACGCGCAGGAACATTTCCTCGGAATCGATGCAGTCGTTGAAACCGGCCTGCCGGATCTTGATCGTTGAGGTCATAACGTCCCAATCGGTCCCGAACACATAATCAGCGAAGGGCCATGCCGCAATGTCCGCATAAGGAACTTTCTGCAATCCATGTTTCTCAACGATGCGGTTCCACACCGGTTCCTTGTCGGCCATGAACTCGGTCAACGAAATCGTCTGCACATCTTCCAACGGAAGATCAAAGAACTTCGCAAAAACCGGCCAAACATTCTTCCAGCGGAAGAAATCCGTGTTCGTGACGTTGAAGACCTGGTTGGCGGCCGCATCATCCGCGTTGTTCGCGCACCATGCCATGGACCGCGCCAGCAAATGCGAATCCGTAACCTGGTAGACGGCCTCATAAGCCCCCCGCTTACCCGGGAAACGAAGCGGCAATCCAAGTTCCTTGGAAATTGCCGCGTAAACCGCGATGCAGGTCGTGATATTCATCGGGTTGCCCAGCGCGAAACCGCACACGGTTTGCGGCCGGGATGCGGACCATGTCCAATCCTTGCCTTGCTGGACGGTGCGCAGCCAGTTTTCCTGATCCCAATAGAAGTTGGGCAGCATGTGCGGCGGGTCATCTTCGCGGGCGGGGGTCTTGAAGGGCCCTAGATGCGATCCGTAGATCTTGTTCCCCTGAACCAGATGGACATGCTTCAGGCCCGGGGACGCAGCCGCGATCGGCTCAACCGAATTCACCAGCATGGCGAGATTGGGCGCGCCGTGCTCGGCCCAGACCTTCCGGCCCTGGAAGGCCGTGTAGAAAATATGGGTCACATCCGACAGATGCGCGAGTTTCGCCTCCGCATCGGCGCGATCCAGCAGATCCACGGAGATGAACTCCGCCGGTGCCTCGAAGTCCGGCGCCCGCCGGGACAGGCCGACGATCTCCCATCCGCCGACTTCGGCAAGATGGTTCATCAGATTCCGGCCGATGACGCCAAGCGCCCCGACGATGACTGCCTTGTTTCCCATGACGATACTCCCCCAAACGTTCCGTCTCGTGCCGGCCGCGGCCTACACGCCCTTTAAATTACCCGTCCGCGTGACTATGCATCCACATAGTCGGCGATATAGGCGCGGACGATGTCGTCGAGACTGTCGTCATGCGGCAATCCCAACGCCAATGCCCGTTCCGCACTTGCCGCGCGCGGCCAGTTCTTGACGATTTCCTGAATGAACGGGTCCGGCTCCACCGTCAGTTTGCCCAAGGGTCGATCACCAGCCACACGGTTCAGCGCCTCCATCAATTCCGCGACGGTGGCGCTGGTGCTCGGAAGGGTGAAGGTGCGGTCGTCGCCGATCGCGTCGCTGCCGGCCTCGTACAAGGCCAGGATCCCATCGACGACCGTTCTGTATCCGATCACCGGATGCCGGACATCCAGCGGAACCGGTATCTTGCAGTCGACGCCGGCCAACGGTTCGCGGAACATGCCGCTGAAGAAGCTGCTGGCGGCCGCGTTCGGCTTGCCCGGACGGATGATGACCGTCGGCAGGCGCGCGCTTCGCCCGTCCAGGAACCCCTTGCGCGTATAGTCGTTTATCATCAGTTCCAGGACGGCCTTGGTCATGCCGTAAGTGGTTTGCGGTGTTTGTTTGACCAAATCCCCCACGACGTCGGGCATCGCCGCCCCGCCGAAGGTCGCAATCGAACTCGTGAAGAGTATCCGCGGTTTCGAGCCCTGCGCGCGGCATGCATCCAAGACGTATCGCCCACCGTCCAGATTGACGCGCATGGCGAGGTCGAAGTCCTTTTCCCCGCCGCCGCTGACGACCGAGGCCAAATGGAAAACGCCGATATCGGGCTGATCAATCAGGGAATCCACGGTTGCCTTGTCGGCGATTTCGCCCTGGCGCATGGAAACGCGTTCATCCATCCCGGCCGGCAATTCCGGGGGCAGCGCGACATCAAACAAGACGATTTCGTCGACCCTCTCCTGCTTCCCGGATGGGCCGGTCAACGTGCCCTTGTCCAAAATCTTCCGCGCCAGCCGTGTGCCGATGAAACCGGTACCACCCGTGATCACTACCTTCATCGCTTCTCCCCCGGAGGCCGGCTGTACCGGCCTTCACTTTGATATGCTTGGATATGATTGTGCCGCCGGCCAAAGGCCGCCGGAAGACATCATAGGTGCAGAAGTGTGGGGAGCAACGGCTGGATGGCCGGTTTCTCCGCCCTCGGGCGGAATTCACTGTTGACCGCAGATCACGTCATCGTGCGGCGGCCAGCGCCGACGTGCCGAGTCGGCCGGACACAGTCCATCCTTCAACATCACAGTCCGAACCACCGGCAATCGGCGGAATGCGGAATTACGGGTGAGAGGCTTTAGCGGCCCTGGATGGTGCTGCCCTCAACAGCACCAAACAGGCCCGCCATAGCGTCTCATGCCTCCTGCAGGCCAAGCATTTCCTGCCGCAGGCTCAATATCTGTCCGCACATGTTCAGGTTCAGTTCGATCACGCGCTGTTCCAGTACATCGTCACGACCGCGCCGAAGCTTCAGGCAGGCGTGCTGCATGAAATCGCCGATGCGGACCAGCATTTCGCCGGTTTCAGCGGACGCCGTCTTGTCCAATTGTCCGGGCAAATAGTTTGCCACGAACCGCCAGAAGAAGACGTTCGCATCCAGGATCGCATACCACGTCTCGGTATCGACCTCGTTCCGTTGGGCCGTTTCGAATTTTTGCGCAAGATCCAGAAAGGGTCGTGCCAGGTCGTCGATCAGGTGCTCCTCATCGGCCGCCCGGGAGAACCCGACATCCGGATCCGCTTCTGCGGGGCTGTCTTTACGAATAAGCATAGTTCAATCCTCCTGCGGAATTAGCCGCACGAAAATGGAAAGCAGAATCCATGCCAAAGCGCCAAAACCTGCTGAATCCCGGACTGCACCCCCGCAGAACGGTGCCGTTTGTTCGCTGAACTCACGAATAGGGCCACAAATCGGCAACAATCAGCAAATTAACGTCTGGCCAAACCAGATTTGCGGTGCCACTCTTAATTCAGGCGGAAGGCTGGGGCCCGGCCACCCAGGGCATCAGATCCAGGGGGCGCGGGCGAAATTACCAGCCAACCGGCTTTAAGCTAGGGGGCTTCTTTACTTGACCGATTCCATTGCAGTGCTTGCATTCCCGCTTCTGTCGGGCCGCACGCCGTTAGGTCGGTCGGGCGTTGAAGCCGCGTAGGTTCTTAAACCTGAGGATATAGGGGTATCTGCATAATGAAGCTCAAAACCCTTCTGACTGCGGGCGCAGCATCGCTGCTGTGCTCGACCGTTGCGAGCGCTGGGACGCTCGATGACGTGAAGGCAAAAGGTTACATCGATTGTGGCGTGACGACCGGTCTCGCCGGTTTCGCGTCGCCCGACGACAAGGGCGAGTGGGCCGGCTTCGACGTCGACTTCTGCCGCGCCATGGCCGCCGCCGTTCTCGGCGACCCGAAAGCGGTCAAGTTTACGCCGACCACCGGTAAGACGCGCTTCCCCGCGTTGCAGTCCGGCGAAATCGACGTTCTGGCCCGTAACACCACGTGGACCTTCAGCCGTGACACCGACCTCGGTTTCGAGTTCATCGGCGTCAACTACTATGACGGCCAGGGCTTCATGGTGAAGGCCGATCTCGGCGTCAAATCCGCCCTGGAACTGGACGGCGCTTCCGTCTGCATTCAGACCGGTACGACGACCGAGTTGAACTTGGCCGACTACTTCCGCGCCAACAACATGACCTTCACGCCGATCGTCATCGAAGACAACGCCGAAGCCCGCCAGAACTACGAAAGCGGTGCCTGCGACGTTTACACGACCGACCGGTCGGGTCTGGCCGCGACACGTGTCGTTCTGTCCAATCCGGACGAGCACGTTGTTCTGCCGGAAATCATCTCCAAGGAGCCTCTCGGCCCGCTGGTTCGCCATGGCGACAACCAATGGGGCGATATCGCTCGCTGGACGCTGAACGCGATGATCACGGCCGAAGAGCTGGGCGTTACCGCCGCCAACGTTGAACAGATGAAGGGTTCCAACAACCCGGAAATCCGTCGTCTGATGGGCGTTGAAGGCGATCTCGGCACGATGATCGGTCTGGACAACGAGTGGGCTGCCCGCGCGATTGCAGCGGTTGGCAACTATGGCGAAAGCTATGACCGTAACATCGGCCCGAATACGGCTCTCGGTCTGGCCCGTGGCGTGAACGCGCTGTGGACCAAGGGCGGGATCCTGTATTCCCCGCCGTTCCGGTAAGAACAAGCTTACCGAACGGGGCTTGTTGTGAAATAGCCTAAGTGCGAGGCGGGTCTTCGGCGAAACTGCGCCGATGGCCCGCCTCGTGTCGTTTCCGGGCACGCTTCCTTCGAAACTCTTGCTGACTGGCGAATCCTTGCAGACTGGCGCTACCGGCCGCGAATTTCAGGCCTCGGGCGTGTGTTAAAATTCTAATTTAATCCGTATTTCGTTTGTCGATTTTACGCAGCGTAGTTCAAGTGGGGGAGGAATGGACTTTCCGGGCCGATAGCGAAACGCCCGGTGACAGACTTAGGGAACCAAAGGCCTACGGATCAGATGGGCTGGTTACCAAAAATGATACGAACAGGTTTTATTGGGTGACGTAGAGGCGAGGTAAGAAAATGGCGGTCGAAGCCGAACGCGCCGGAGGCGGCGCAAGTTGGTGGTACGATAGACGCACGAGAGCAATCATCATGCAGGTGCTGGTGATTTCGCTTTTCGTCGCATTTATCGGCTATATCGTAAATAACACGGCCACGAACATGGCGTCGCGGGGATTGAGCCCGGGTTTCGGGTTCTTGAGCCAAATCGCCGGATTCAATCCGACGAGTGCGGAGTTCAATCTCACTGATTTCGACGTGAACTCGTCAACCCACGGCGACGTGTTCTTTCTCGGCCTGGTGAATACGCTGGTGATTTCCGCGATTGGTGTGGTCCTGGCGACGATCGTCGGGTTCATTATGGGGGTTCTGCGATTGAGCAAGAACCCGCTGATCAATTTTCTGGCGTCCTGCTATGTCGAAGTTATGCGGAACATTCCGCTGCTGCTTCATATTTTCATTTGGTATTTTGCGGTTTGGCTGACATTGCCGGAATTGTTCGAAACGATCGACGGCAAGCGGGAATTGGGGGCGTTCAACCTCTTTGGCCTGGATATGGTCTTCATCTCCCAACGCGGCATCAACTATCCGAACGCAATTCTGAATCCCGGCTGGCAGGCCATCCCGATCGCATTCGCACTCGCGATCGTCGGGATCGTCTTCATCGCCAAATGGGCAAAGAAGCGACAGGACGCGACAGGACAGCCCTTCCCCGTTCTATTGACATCGATCGCGATGCTCATCCTGTTCCCCGTCGTCGCGTATTTGGTCATGGGCGGCCCGATCGGGTGGGACCTTCCCGAACCCGGTAGGTTCAACCTCCGCGGGGGCGCCACGCTTCCGGGCGGCATGATGGGGCTTCTGCTGGCGCTTGTCGTCTATACCGGCGCCTTCATCGCGGAATCAGTTCGCTCGGGCATCCAATCGGTCAGTCACGGACAGACGGAGGCGGCGTTCGCCCTCGGGCTTCGTCCCAACATCACGATGCGGAAGGTCATCATCCCGCAGGCGATGCGCGTCATCGTCCCGCCGATGACCAGCCAGTATCTGAACCTGACCAAGAACTCGTCGCTCGCCGTTGCCATCGGATATCCCGATCTGGTCAACATCTTCACGGGCGTTTCTCTCAACCAAACCGGCAACGCGGTGGAAATCATTGCCATGACCATGGGGGTCTACCTCACGATCTCGCTGGTGATTTCACTGTTCATGAACTGGTACAACAAGAGCGTCGCGCTGGTGGAGAGATAAGCCATGTCCAAAGAAAACATCGCGTACGTAAGAACCGAACTGCATCCGGCTCTACCGCCGCCCGCTAGCGAGGTCGGCCCCATTCATTGGATCCGGGTGAACTTGTTCAGTACCTGGTATTACGGCTTGGGGACAGTGGTCTCCGCAGGGCTCATCGCGTGGCTGGCTTGGGCCATCTTCGACTGGGCCATTCTGAAGGCTGTATGGGACGCCAAGGACTTCCAGGATTGTCTCGAGCGCTATGTCGGCGAACCCGTGGGCGCGTGCTGGGGGTTCGTGGACGCCCGTTTCGACCAATTCATGTATGGGCCGTATGACCCCACAGCCTATTGGCGGCCGAACCTGACCGGCATCCTGCTGATCATCGGGCTTCTGCCCGTGATGTTCGAAAAGATTCCGGGCCGGAAAATCGCCGGACCGCTGATGCTCTTCATCTTCCCTTGGGTCGCCACGGCATTGCTGCACGGCCCGATTGAAATGACGACGCTGCAGTCCACAGCGGGAATCGTCATCTCGTTGGCCCTGGGCGCCGGCGGACTGTTCCTGGGCTTCAGGGGCAAGCAACAGCACAATCCCGGGCAGTCCATGTTCGGCTTCGGCCTCGCCTATGTGATTGCCGTCATGTACTTCCTGTCCTTCGGATTCGGGCTGGAGGTTATCGGGACGAACAAGTTCGGCGGCTTCATGCTGACCCTCGTCCTCTCGACGGTGGCGATCGGCGTTTCCTTGCCGTTCGGTATCGTGCTGGCGCTGGGGCGTCGGGCCAACAACATGCCGCTGATCCAGATGCTCTGCATCGGGTTCATCGAACTGATCCGATCCGTCCCACTGATTACCGTCCTGTTCATGGCCCAGTTCATGTTGCCGCTGTTCCTGCCCGAAGGGGTGGACTTCGACAACCTGGTCAGGGCGCTGGTCGGCATGTCGCTGTTCTCGTCTGCCTATATGGCGGAGGTCGTTCGCGGCGGGCTGCAGGCCATTCCAAAGGGGCAGTTCGAGGCGGCCGATGCGCTCGGTCTGAACTACAATATGTCGATGCGTCTGGTGGTTCTGCCGCAAGCCTTGAAGATCGTCATACCGAACATCGTTTCCACCTTCATCGGCCTGTTCAAGGACACGACGCTGGTTTCGATCATCGGTCTTCTGGACCTGTTGCTGACCATGAAACAGTCGGTCACGTCGACCCAATGGCTGGGCATGGAACACACGGGCTACATCTTCGTTGGATCAATCTACCTGGTCTGCTGTTTCGGTATGTCGCGGTACTCGATCTATCTCGAGAAAAAACTGCACACCGGGCACAAACGCTAGGATTTGGAGGGCAATATTATGGCTGAAGTACAAGCATCCGGACTTAAGATTTCCGACGAAATCGCGATCCAGATCAATTCCATGCACAAATGGTACGGCGATTTTCACGTCTTGAAGGATATCGATCTGACGGTTCACCGGGGCGAGCGTATCGTCATCTGCGGCCCGTCCGGTTCCGGCAAGTCGACGATGATCCGCTGCATCAACCGGCTGGAGGAGCATCAGAAGGGTGACATTTTCGTCGATGGCATCGAGTTGACAAACGACTTGAAAAACATCGACGCGATCCGCCGCGAAGTTGGCATGGTGTTCCAGCACTTCAACCTGTTCCCGCATCTGACGGTGCTGGAGAATTGCGTGCTGGCGCCCATCTGGGTTCGCAAAACACCTCGGAAGGAAGCCGAGGAAACCGCCATGCATTTCCTGGAAAAGGTGAAAATTCCCGAACAGGCGAAGAAGTTTCCGGGGCAGTTGTCCGGCGGTCAACAACAGCGTGTCGCCATCGCGCGTTCGCTGTGCATGAACCCCGCCATCATGCTGTTCGATGAACCGACATCGGCCCTCGATCCGGAAATGATCTCCGAAGTGCTGGACACAATGATCGACTTGGCCGAATCCGGTATGACCATGCTTTGCGTCACCCACGAAATGGGATTCGCACGCAAAGTGGCGAACCGGGTCATCTTCATGGATGGCGGACAAGTCATCGAACAGAACGAACCGGAGGAGTTTTTCAATAATCCGCAGTCCGAGCGCACAAAGCTCTTCTTAAGCCAGATCCTGCATCACTAGGTCGTAGCCACATGGCAGCTGGCTCCCTAGCGATTCAGAGGGGAGGTCTGGCTTGAGGGCGGGCGAACGTAGCCGATCGACATCTGTCGTAACGCTGCGTTCGCCCGTTCCCTTTCCCCCACCTGAACGCCCATTCGAACGAGGTGATAAAGTGAAGATCGCAGTCTTCGGCGCCGGCGCGATCGGCTGTTTCGTGGCCGGCATGATGGCGCGCGCGGGATTGTCGCCGACCCTGATCGCCCGCGGCGCAATGCTGGAAGCCGTTCGCACCAAAGGGTTGACCGTGAAATTCGAGGGCGCGGATTTCACTGTCCCCATCCAAGCGACCGACGACACGACATCGGCCGGCCCGCAGGACCTCGTCATCCTGACAACGAAGGCGCATCAGATCATCCACGCCTTGCCCGCACTCACGCCTTTGATCGGCCCGGATACTCTCGTGATGCCCGCGATCAACGGGATTCCGTGGTGGTATTGCAAGGGTGTGTCCGGTCCGGAGACGGCGATGATCGCCGACCGAGACCTGACGAGTTGCGACCCGTCCGGACGTATCGGACAACTGATCCCGGTCGACCGTGTGCTGGGCGCCGTGGTTTATCTAGCCGCGTCCATTCCCACGCCCGGCCGCGTCGATACCGTCGGTCCGAAGACCTTGCTGATCGGCGACGCCAGCGGAAAGAACGGTGACGCCACGCAAAAGGTTGCGGACCTGCTCAAACGATCCGGCTTCGATGCACCGGTCGCCGACGATATTCGGGCGGCCGCTTGGATCAAACTTTGGGGCAACGTCCATTCCAATCCGCTGTCGGTCGCGACCATGGGCACGATGGAACAGATCTGTACCGATGCTCAGGTCTCCGACGTCAGCCGCCGGATCATGCGCGAGACGCAAGCCGTCGCGAACGCTGTCGGCATCGCGTTTCCGATGACCATCGAGGACAGGCTGGTCGAAGGCGCAAAACTGGGGCCGTTCCGGACCTCGATGCTGCAGGACTTCGACAAGGGCCGACCGATCGAGTTGGACGCCATTCTGGGCGTTGTCTCGGAAATCGGTGGTCTTGTGGGGATCGAGACGCCGGCCATCGATATGCTATACGCAATCGTGCGGATGCGCGCCTCCGTCGCCGGCTGTTACGAACCGCCTGCCTGAATTCGGTCCGCTGGGCCCGCCGACATTGACGCTATGCTGTGAAAAGCGCAAACTTCGCTGCAACGCAAAAACCAGACATTGCCATGACTCCGGTTCCCGCCCGTCTGCCGATCGCGGCATTGATGCTCGCCGCGGCTTTGCTGTTGGGCGGCCGAGGGGAAAACGCGGCCGAAGCGGCGGAAGGCGGACTGACCTTTTTCCGCATCGGCACGGGACCAACGGCAACCACCTCCTACGCACTCGGAACGGCGATTTCGGCAGGCATCAGCAAGCCGCCGCGCAGTCCTGCCTGCGATGAAGCCAAGGTTTGCGGCGTTCCCGGCCTGATCGCGGTCGCCCTTTCAACGGAAAGCGGCTTCGCAGCCGTCCGTTCCATGCTGGATGGAGATCTGGAATCGGCCATCGTTCCATCGGACATCGCCTTTTGGGCCTATACGGGCGGCGGGCCGTTCAGTGACCTGTTCCCGGTAGAAGACCTGCGGGTGATCGCGAATTTGATCTCCTTCGTTCTTTATATCGTCGTCGATGCCGATTCCGGCATCGAGGGCATCGGAGATCTGGCGGGCAAGAAGGTCTCCCTTGGAACGGAAGGGTCCGGTACCGTTTCCACGGCCATCAATGCCTTGGACGTGTACGGCATCACCCTAGATCAAATAGACGAAAGTTTCTTGAAACCCGGCCCAGCCGCGGATGCCCTCGCCGCCGGGCAAATCGACGCGTTCTTCCACGTCGGCGCGGTCCCCGACCAAGTGATCAAGGACCTGCAGCGGGAAGTGCCGTTGCGATTCCTGTCGATCGACGCGTCGGAATTGGAACGCCTCTACAATCAGTATCCCTTTATCACGGCGGCAGAAATTCCGGCGGGCTTCTACGGAATGTCCAGCGCGACGACCAGCATCAGCATCAGCGCAAAATGGGTCACCTTGGCGCGGCAACCCGAAGACCTGATCCGCAAGATCACCCGGGCACTGTGGCGTGGCGACGCAAGACGAATATTCGAGCGCAACACGCCGGACGCAAAATTCGCGGACGAAACCCGTGGGGCATGGTCGATCGGAATTCCCCTGCATCCGGGGGCGACCCTGTATTACAAGGATGCGGCCGAAAAAAGACGCTTGGCGCCGTCGCCGCCATCGACCCCGCCGACGCCAGGGGCCATACAATCCAAGGCTCAGACTCAGAACAACGACAGCTGACCTTTGTCAGGCTTCCCCGCAGCATTAGGTTTATGCGCCGCATCGTCCTTCGGCGCGCCCCCTTTGTCTCCGTCGGCCCCCAGGTCGACCGGGTCCCACAGGTCGGGCCCGTCGTTCCGGACATTGTTGACGCGGGCACTGATCGGCCCGGACATCAACCGGCGTCCCCCGGCATAGGGCCGCAGCAGCGCTTCGGCATCCTCCGGCGTGCCGGTCAACCAAGTCTCGAATCCTTCAGGATCCAGGATAACCGGCATACGATGGTGAATGTCCTCGATCGCCTTGGAGGCTTCCGTCGTTACGATGGTACAGCTTTCGATTTCGCTGCCGTCGGCGCCGAGCCAATCCTCCCACAACGCCGCGAACGCAAACGGTTCGCCGTCATCGAAGGTTATACGGAAAGCCTGCTTGCCGCCGTCCAAGGTCTTCCATTCATAGAAGCTGTCGGCCGGGATCAGGCAGCGGCGGCGGCGAAACGCTGCGCGGAAAGAGGGTTTCTCTGTGATGGTTTCGGCGCGGGCATTGATCATCTTCGCCCCGATGGACGGGTCTTTCGCCCAGGACGGTATGAGCCCCCAGCGCGCCAGGAAGGCATCGCGCATGCCGTCACCGCTCTGTCTTTCGGGTGAAACAGTCCCTACCTTGCCGGGTTTCGAGGCACGGACATTCAGGACGGCTTGCGTCGGCGCAATGTTATAGCGCGCAGGAAGGTTCGGAATCTGGGAGAATCCAAACAACCGGCGAATGCCTTCTACAGGTGTGGTCAGCGAGAATCGCCCGCACATATTCCGGTAATCCCCAGGTCGAGTCCGGCCATACACGCATCGCTTCGCATGCCCAATGCCGACGGTCCGCATGGTGAAACGGGGGGTGGCCCGTGGCAACCGGTAATGCGGGTACTGGTGCGCAAAAGAACGGTACTCAAGGCCGATGAAGGCGTTCGGCGATCCATGGTGAGGCCATTTTGCGTCACCCCGAAGAAAACCGATTTTCACCGGAAGATTTCATAGAAACCATTTTGACACAATTTCGAGATCGCTATATCTTGTTCAACATAACGAAAGGGCCACAGGATGTAGTGGAGGCGGTGGAATTATCCACAGCTTGTCACCTGTGAATTCCGGGGAAAACCTGGACTAAGGCCCCAAAAATGCCGGTCTCCGGTGGGCACCAATTGTGGATAACGGGTTGAGTGAAGAGCAGAGGGGAATGAAGCCGTGCCTGACGGACTAACAGAATCGTTTCAACAATCACGGTCCGCGCCGGATGGCGACGCAACGGCCACCGACGCCAGCGCCGAAGCCATGGCCATGCATACGGCCGACCTGCTGTTGGATGATGCCGGTTCCGCCCCGGGGCCCCAAACGGACGCATCGGCCGCGCATGATGACGAGCTTCCCGGCGAAACACGTGAGTTGAAGCAGAACGAGCGCGGTATTCGCGTCCATGTGGACCATTCCCGCGACAGCCTGCTGACGACGTTCGGCAAGGGGACGCTGAGCGATCGCTACCTGATGCCGGGTGAGACTTTTCAGGACCTCTTTGCCCGGGTCGCGATGCATTACGCCGACGATTCAGACCACGCACAGCGGCTGTACGACTATATATCCAATCTTTGGTTCATGCCGGCGACGCCCGTTCTGTCGAACGGCGGGACGAAACGCGGCCTGCCGATCTCCTGCTTCCTCAATGAAACCGAAGACAGCCTGGAAGGTATCGTCGGCCTGTGGACAGAGAATGTCTGGCTTGCGGCCCGTGGCGGCGGCATCGGCAGCTATTGGGGCAACCTGCGCTCGATCGGGGAAAAGGTCGGCGCCAACGGAAAAACCTCCGGCGTCGTTCCCTTCATCCGCGTCATGGATTCGCTGACGCTGGCGATCAGCCAAGGCTCGCTTCGCCGCGGCTCGGCGGCGGTGTATCTGCCGATTTGGCACCCGGAGATCGAAGAATTCATCGAAATCCGCCGGCCGACCGGCGGCGACCCCAACCGGAAGGCGATGAATCTCCATCACGGCGTTTTGGTTCCCGACGACTTCATGCGCGCGGTCGAGGACGACGCCGAATGGGCGCTGACCAGCCCGAAGGACAGGGCGGTCGTCCGCAAGGTGCGGGCACGCGATTTGTGGGTCCGGCTGCTGACGGCGCGGATCGAGACGGGCGAGCCCTATATCATCAATATCGATCATGTGAACCGAAACCTGCCGGAACATCAGAAATTGCAGGGCTTGCAGGTCAAGACCAGCAATCTGTGTTCGGAGATTACGCTGCCGACCGGTATCGATCGGTTCGGCGTCGACCGCACGGCGGTTTGCTGCCTTTCTTCCCTGAACCTTGAAAATTTCGAACAGTGGGAAGGCGAAGACCAGTTCATTCCCGACGTCATGCGGTTCCTGGACAACGTGCTGCAGGACTTCATCGACAACGCACCCGACGAGTTCTCCCGCGCCAAATACAGTGCGACGCGCGAGCGCTCCGTCGGACTGGGCGTCATGGGATTCCACAGCTTCCTTCAAGCCAAGGGCATCCCCTTTGAAGGCGTGATGGGTAAAGTGTGGAACAAGCGGATGCACAAGCATATCCGTGCGCAGGCCGACGCGGCGAGCGTCATGCTCGCAGAGGAGCGCGGCGCCTGCCCCGACGCGGCCGATTACGGAATCATGGAACGGTTCTCGAACAAGTTGGCCATCGCGCCGACCGCGTCCATCTCCATCATCTGCGGCGGGGCCAGCCCGGGGATCGAACCGATTGCCGCCAATTCCTTCACGCATAAGACGCTGTCCGGCTCCTTCAACGTCCGGAACAAGTATCTGAAAAAGCTGCTACAGGAAAAAGGCCGGGACGACGACGACACTTGGTCTTCGATCTCTGTCCATGAAGGCTCGGTCCAACATCTGGATTTCCTGTCCGATGACGAGAAAGACGTCTTCAAAACCGCTTTCGAACTGGACCAGCGCTGGGTGGTGGAACATGCCGCCGACCGGGCGCCCTTCATTTGCCAGGCCCAGTCGGTCAACGTGTTCCTGCCGGCGAATGTCCATAAGCGTGATCTGCATCAGGTCCATTTCCAGGCCTGGAAGAAGGGCGTGAAAAGCCTGTACTACTGTCGCTCCAAATCGATCCAACGGGCGGAAGCCGGTGCCGAGCACAGCGTGCGCCCCGAAGGCGGCGTTGCCGCGGTTCCGCTGATGGGCCGGGTCAACGGCAATGAACGGCCGGCCGAGGCGCCGCAAAATTCGAACGATTACGAGGAATGCCTGGCCTGCCAATAAGAGCGGGTTTTCGGCAGCCGGCGAATGCCGGCGAGAGGGAGTAAGAGTATCATGTCGTTGTTGGACGCCAGCCCGGTCTACAAGCCGTTCAAATACCCATGGGCCTACGAAGCTTGGCTGATGCAGCAGCGCATTCACTGGCTGCCCGAGGAAGTGCCGTTGGCCGACGACGTCAAGGATTGGCACAAGACGCTGACCGAAGGCGAACGCAATCTGCTGTCGCAGATCTTCCGTTTCTTCACCCAGGCTGATGTCGAAGTAAACAACTGCTACATGCGGCACTATTCACGCGTCATCCAACCGACCGAGGTTCAGATGATGTTGGCTGCCTTCTCCAACACGGAGACGATCCATGTCGCGGCTTATAGTCACCTGCTCGACACGATCGGCATGCCGGAGACAGAGTACCACGCCTTCCTCGACTACAAGGCGATGAAGGACAAGTACGACTACATGCAGCAATGGGGCGTAGACACGAAGGAAGACATCGCCAAGACGATGGCCGTTTTCGGCGCCTTCACCGAAGGACTGCAGCTCTTCGCCAGTTTCGCGATGCTGATGAACTTCCCGCGCTTCAACAAGATGAAGGGCATGGGGCAGATCGTCAGTTGGTCCGTCCGCGACGAAACCCTGCACACCCAGTCGATCATCAAAATGTTCCGGACCTTCGTCAGCGAAAACCCGGAGGTTTGGACCGAGGAATTCGAACGCGACCTGTATGTCGCCTGTAATACGATCGTCGACCACGAAGACGCCTTCATCGACCTCGCCTTTGAGCTGGGACCGGTGGAAGGGCTGTCGGCTGAAGAAGTCAAACAGTACATCCGCTATATCGCCGACCGTCGCTTGGGTCAGCTCGGACTGAATCCGATGTTCGGCGTGGACCGCAATCCGCTGCGTTGGATGGACGAGATGTTGAACGGCGTGGAACACACGAACTTCTTCGAAAACCGCTCTACCGAATATTCGAAGGCATCGACGCAAGGCTCCTGGGCCGAGGCCTTCGACTGAGTTTTCGGTTGTGAGGGCCCGTGTCCTAGGCGGCGGGCGCAATTCGGATTGACCCCTGTACCCGCGGCACGCGTCGCCGCGACTGGCCCGGCGCCGCCGCAACGGCCCGGGCTGACTTTTTTTCCAAGCCTTTGAGTCAATCTGACCACGACGCCACGTTTCCCCCCGGCGAGAAAATCTGTATTCCGCACGCGGCCTGCTTCCTGCGATCTTGCCCCTATCAGCCCAAAAGGGTTCCGGCAGGAGGTAACATGCAACGACCCCAGCAAACCTTTCCTGCGACGCCGCTTGCCGAGACCTACCGGCGGGATGGTTTCGTCGGCGGTGTCCCGATCCTGACGGCGGCAGACGCCGCCCGGCATCGCCGCCGGTTCGAACAGGCGGAATCGGAATACGGCGCGCCGCTCCACTATGTCAGCAAGGTGCACACAATTCTGACCTCTCCCCTAGAACTGGCGACCGCACCGGCGGTGTTGGATGCCGTCGAAGCCCTGATCGGTCCCGATATACTGCTGTTGGACGCCACCTATATCGTGAAGGAACCGCACACGCCGAGTTTTGTGAGCTGGCACCAGGATCTGACCTATTGGGGCCTGAATGGCGGCGATCAGGTTTCCATGTGGCTGGCTCTATCGCCGGCCAGCGAGCAAAGCGGTTGCATGCGCATGGTGCCGGGCAGCCATTCAGCCGGCCGGCGCGGCCATGTCGACCGCGGCGATCCGGACAACGTCCTGTATCGCGGACAGGAAGTCCCCGACGTCGGGGAGGAGAACGCCGTCCTCGTCCCATTGCGGCCCGGCGAAGCGTCTTTCCATCACGGCTGGGTTCTTCACGCTTCCCTGCCGAACCGAAGCGACGATCGGCGGATCGGTTTGAACGCCCAGTTCATAACGCCCGATGCCCGCCAATCGGTCGGCAAGAGCGAGACAGCCATGCTGGTTCGCGGAAAAGACGGGTTCGGACATTTCCATAAGGAGATCCCGGCGCAGGCCGACTTGTCGCAAGAGAGCCTGGAACGCCATCGCAAGCTGGACGCCGAAATGAAAGAAACTTGGAAGAAAGCGTGACGGCCGTCCGGCGCATTGCCGGCCCTCGATAGGCCGATGGTTTGGAGCGCCGCGCTTAAAGGCGCATGGTAACATTTCCGCGCAACTTACATCGGCGTCTTGTGTAGCCTGACGAGGTCGCTAGAATTGAGGTGATGTTCCGATCGGAAATCCAAAAACTCCATCGCAAATGGATTTATCCACCTTTGTCCTCTCTCCCCAGAAGACAGGTACGCCCCCATGAGTAATGACGGACAACAAGCGAGCCGCCAACATGACCGGATGCGAACTTATACGATCCGCGTCCTGATAGCCGGCGACGTGTATGATATCACGGACATCTCCGTGACCGGATTCCTGCTCACACAGGGACCAGACTGGATGGTGCCGGGCCAAGGGGTCAGCTTCCATTTTGTCGTCGATGTGAATGGACAGGACACCTACATCGCATCGACGGGGACCGTCGTCCGCACCGACGAGAACCGATTGGCGGTCCACTACGATGCGCCCCACCCGAAATGGGACAAGATCCTGACCAAGCATATCGCCCAGTTCGGCTGACACGTACCGGGCGGTGCAGCACAGGGGGGACCGTTCTCCCTTCTTTATCGGGGCGACAGCCGTACCGGCCGCCGCTTTCTGCCCCAATTGCCTGCCTGATGTTCGAAAACGCCGGCCACCGCGGTGCCGCAGGCCGTGCAATGCCCGCCCTGGCCCAGTCCAACGTTGTTGATGCCCCATTGGGTGATCTCGAACCAATCGCGGCCGATCAGTTTTTCGCCGCAGCCGGGGCAGTAGGTACTGCCCGTCGCTTCGTCGTGGATATTGCCGGTATAAACGTAATGAAGTCCTGCATCCCGCCCGATCTTGTGGGCGCGGAACAGCGTTTCCGGTGGCGTCCGCGGAATGTCCTTCATCCTGAAATCCGGATGAAATGCGGAAAAATGCAAAGGTACGTCCGGTCCCAGATTTTCTCTGACCCAGGCGGTCAGCGCCTTCAATTCCGCGTCGCTGTCGTTCTTTCCCGGAATCAGCAGCGTTGTCAGTTCCAGCCAAGCATCCGTCTCGTGCTTGATGTAGGTCGCCGTTTCCAGGACGTCCTTCAGATGCGCCGTGCAAAGGCTGTGATAAAAATCTTCCGTAAAGCTCTTCAGATCCAGGTTTACCGCATCCATGGCGGCGAAGAATTCCCGGCGCGCTTCCGGCTTGATATAGCCCGCGGTAACGGCGACGTTTTTCAGGCCCCGCTTCCGGCACGCCGCCGCAACATCGACCGCGTATTCAAGGAAAATGACCGGATCGTTATAGGTATAGGCGACCGACCGGCAGCCGGTCCGCTGCGCCGCCTCCGCGATCTGGTCGGGTGAGGCCGCGTCCATCAGGCGGTCCATCTCACGCGATTTGGAAATGTCCCAGTTCTGGCAGAACTTGCAGGTCAGGTTGCATCCCGCAGTGCCGAAAGAGAAGACCGGCGTTCCGGGGAGGAAATGGTTGAGCGGCTTCTTCTCGATCGGATCGACGCAAAAACCGCTCGACCGCCCATAGGTGGTCAGCACCATGCCGCCGTCTTGCGCGGCCCTAACGAAGCACAAGCCACGCTGACCGTCCCGCAACTTGCATTCGCGCGGACACAGGTCGCATTGCACGCGGCCGTCTTCTAGTTTTTGCCAATACCGGCCCCGTACGGTTTCTTCACCGGCGGGCAATTTCACTTGCTCCATAGTCTTCTCTGCCTTCCCGATCAGAGCCTATCAGGCCAAGGCCATGACTATTCCTATACCATGGCTTGACCTATACTCATCGGATACTACCTACATTAATAACCATAATATGGTTACGGGATTAATTTTCGCCATGGCCGTTGTACGTCCCCCCGCCGTTGCCGGCATATTCTATCCGCGTGACGGTGCCAGCTTGAACCAGACCGTCGGCCAGTTCTTGCAAGACGGGTTGAAGGCGCTTCAGGAGGTTGCCGCTCAACAGAGCGACGCCCTGCCACCCAAAGCGCTGATCGCGCCGCATGCGGGATATGTCTATTCCGGTGCGCCGGCCGCCCGCGCTTATGCGGAACTGGCGCCGATCCGAGACAGCATAGAGCGCGTGGTCCTGCTGGGACCCGCGCATCGCGTCGCCATCCGCGGGTTGTGCACGACAAGCGCCGATACATGGCAAACGCCACTCGGCCCGGTGCGCATAGACCGGCAAGCGATAGAGGCCGTTTCGCACCTGCAGCAGGTCACAATCGACGATACCGCGCACGCACAGGAACATTGCCTGGAGGTTCACCTGCCTTTCCTACAGCGCATCCTGCCGAGCTTTTCCCTGGTTCCCTTCGTCGTCGGTTCGGCAAGCCGCGATGAAGTGGCCGAGGTTTTAGAAACCCTGTGGGGTGGGCCGGAAACCTTCATCCTGATCAGTTCGGACCTGAGCCATTATCACCCGTATTCCGAAGCCGTGCGCCTGGACACCCATACGGCGCAGGCCATCGAAGCCCTGGACGAGACCCGGATAAGCCAGGATCAGGCCTGCGGGAGCATCCCGATTTCCGGCCTGCTGTCCAGTGCCCGCAAGCATCACCTGCATGCGGAACGGGTCGCGCTGTGCAACAGCGGGGATACCGCCGGCGACAAGAGCCGCGTCGTCGGCTACGGCGCCTGGGTTTTTCGACCCGACACCATGGCCGGTGTCGCACCCCGGGAGGAAGAAACTCCCGCCAAAGACGATCCAGGCGATGCTGACCAGGCCATCCTTGACCGTCACGGCCATGATTTGCTGCACCTTATGGCGCGCACCATCCGCTACGGCTTCAACAGCGACGAACCGCCCAAGGTCGCCGTGGGCAGCTTTGTGTCGGAACTACAGCAGGAACGCGCCACCTTCGTCACCCTTGAACGAAACGGCCAATTGCGCGGCTGCATCGGCAGCGTCGTCCCAAATCGCCCGCTGGTCCTGGACGTTGTGGAAAACGCCTTCCGCGCGGCGTTTCGCGACCCGCGATTCCCGAAACTGATGCCTAACGAGCTTTCGGATCTGACGCTGTCGCTCTCGGTTTTGAGCCCGATGGCACAGATGACGTTCGAGGACGAGGCCGATCTGCTGGCGCAACTGCGCCCCGGCGAAGACGGGCTGATGATCCAGGACAATGACGCACGCTCCGTCTTCCTACCTCAAGTATGGGAGCAATTGCCGGCCAGGGAAGACTTCCTGAGGCGGCTGAAAGCGAAGGCAGGCATGAGCCAATCCCATTGGTCGCCCATGTTCAGGGCCTGGCGCTTCACCGTCAGAAAATTGCCGCCGGTCGATTTTGCAACCGCGGAGGCCGCCCGCAGCTGACGCCAAGGTCGGCTTTGCACGGCAGCCGAGTCCTGCCAATTTCCGGGTATCAGACCACCCTTGGGAGCCTCGCCGCATGACCCGCCTTACCGAAGCCGAACTTATGAATCTCCTACCCGTCGTCTGCGCCATCGCGCTGAAAGCCGGCGAGAAGATCATGGAGATCTACGGCACGGACTTCGACGTGGCGATCAAGGATGACTCTTCCCCCGTGACGGAAGCGGATACGGCGGCGGAGGCGATCATCGCGCCCGCGCTGGCCTCGCTTGAGCCCGGCATTCCGATTGTCGCGGAGGAAGCCGCCTCGGCAGGAAAAATCCCGCATGTGGGCGACGGTGCGTTCTGGCTTGTAGATCCATTGGACGGGACGAAAGAGTTTCTGAACCGGAACGGCGAATTCACGGTGAATATCGGCCTCATCCAGGACCGTGAACCGGTCTTGGGCGTCGTCTATGCCCCGGCATTGGATACCCTGTACGCCGGGGCGAAAGGCGCGGGCGCGACACGCAAGACCGGCGAACAACCGGCTGAGGACATCATTGTGCGCCCGGAACCGGCGGCGGGGCTGACAATCGTTGCCAGCCGTCGGCACGGCGATCCGGCAGTGCTGGAGAAATTCTTGAGCGGCCGTGTGGTAGCGGAGACAAGGAACGCGGGCAGTTCCCTTAAATTCTGTCTGTTGGCTTCCGGAGAAGCGGATCTCTACCCGCGCTTCGGCCGCACGATGGAATGGGACACGGCCGCCGGCCATGCCGTGTTGTTGGCCGCCGGCGGTTTGGTGACGATGGAGGACGGCGCGCCCCTCACCTATGCCAAGAACGAGATCTTCGAAAACCCGCACTTCATCGGCTGGGGCGGAGTCCGCTGATCCGCCCTGCGACGATCAGTCCGCCACACCGTCGTGCAACGCGCGGCTATCTGCGGGCGCCGCGTCACGGCTTTCCATCGAGTAGTCGCGGATGACGGAGGCAATGCGAATTCTATAATCCTCGAATATCCCGGTTCGACCCGCGCTTTGGGCGCTTCGATGGCGCTCGCGGTTGCGCCAGGCCGCAACGGCTTCTTCGTCGCGAAAGAAGGAAAGGGACAGATACTTGCCGGGATTACTGATGCTCTCGAACCGTTCCACGGAGATGAATCCGTCATGAGCCTCCAACTCCGGTTTCAGGGTAGCCGCAATGTCCAAATAGCTCTGAATCTTTCCATCGGCGGGTTCGACTTCGAAAATGACGGCAATCATGGTTGTTTCCTCTCCCGGTCGTTTGGCCCCGTCTTTAGAATTGCATGCGGCGCCGATGCTAGGCGCAGGAATATCCTGTCTTCCTTCAGGATAAAGCGCTCCCGCTGCGCCATCTCGTAATTCTCCCGCCCTAGCGGGTCCAAACGCAAGCGTTCTCGATAGGCCTCATAGGCCGCCAGGTTTTCGATGTTGTAGACACCATAGGCCGTGGTGGCCGATCCTTCATGCGGGCTGAAATATCCGATCAGGTCGGCCCCGCATTTGGGTATCGCTTGCCCCCAGTTCCGCGCGTAATGCTCGAACAGATCCTTCTTGTAGGGATCAATCTCGTATCGAATGAAACAGGTAATCATACCGGGCTCTCCAAAAAGGTTGATGCCTTGTTCTAACCTTTACACGCCGCAGACAATTCGATTATCATCGAAGCATGTCGGTTGGACCCAATATCGCAATCATTGCCGGCCTTGTCGGCGACCCGGCCAGGGCAAGCATGTTGAGCGCCCTGATGGCGGGCCGCGCGCTGACGGCCAGCGAATTGGCGCAGGTCGCGGGCGTGACCGTCCAGACGGCCAGTTCGCACCTTTCCAAACTGTCGGACGGCGGATTGATCATCGCCCGAAAACAAGGCCGCCACCGTTATTTCACGCTGTCCGGTGACGATGTCGCCCGGGTGCTGGAAGGTCTGATGGGACTGGCGGAGCGGACCTTGGCCAAGCCGGTCCGGACGGGACCGAGAGACCCTGGCCTGCGCAAGGCACGGATATGCTACGACCATCTAGCCGGCGAAATGGGGGTTGACCTGTTCTCAGCCTTCGTCGATCGCGGCTTCATCGCGGACAGCAGCGACGACCTTGCCGTGACGGAAAAGGGCCACCTCTTTTTCGCCGGCTTCGGCTTGGACATGGAGGCGCTCGAAACAGCCCGCCGCCCGGTCTGCCGCCCCTGTCTGGACTGGAGTGCGCGGCGCACTCATCTGGCGGGCGGGCTTGGCGCCGCGATCCTGAGTCACTTCACCGACCGGAAATGGGCTTGGCGCGTGCCAGAAACGCGGGTCGTCGAATTCAGCCCCAAGGGTTTGAAGGAATACAGAGGTTTGACCGACGAATAGGACGGGTTCCTATCCGTCGAGACAAAAGTCTACGCGACTTTCGGGCCCACCATGTCTTTGGCCGTGCTGCCGGACGCACTATTAGCAATATACGGCGCAAGATCCTCGTTCATCTCCTCGAACGAGATTGTGGTTTGCCGCACCGCCGGTATCTCCATCATCGCGGCACGCCAAGACTCCAACGCGGCGAACTCTTCTCCAAGGGCAACCCCTCTCTCCGCCTCCAACACCGGCAAACGGGAAACATGCGTATGCAAGGAAATATCCGCGAGCGAAGGGTTGGCCCCCAGGACAAACGGACCGCCCTTGACGAGATGCCCAGCCAGAACCTGCAATCTCGCAAGATAGGCGGACCGGCGCTGCGGCACGAGTTCGTCCTCGGTCAAAAGCAGCCGGTAGAAGGCCGGGACCAGCGCCGTCTCGTCGAATTGTATCCACGCCCTCATCCTCGCTCTTTCCATAGGGTTGTTTGGAATAAGGCTGCTGTCCGGCCCAAAGCTCTCGATGAGATACTCGTTTATCGCCGTCGACTCGAATAGCGCCTCGCCACTGTGAATCAACAAAGGGACCTTGCTGAGCGGAGACAGCGTCTTGAACCAGTCCGGTTTGTTCTCCACGTCGATTTCGACGACAACATGGTCGAGCTCCAGCCAAGCCAACACCACTCGTGTGCGCTCCGCAAATGGGCATCCGGTCTTGGTGACAAGCTTCAAAGTCTCAGTCATCTCGTCTTCTTCCTCTAAGCTGTCTCGAGAAATGTCAGTTCTGCGGCGAGCGTCTCGGCCGCCTGGTGCGCGCGGGCAATGGAAGATGCATGCCGCTCGTCACCGAATTCCTGATATTCTATTGTGATCTCGTGGACGCGGCAGACGCCGAGATATTTGCTGACTGTCCGGAGGTGCGGTTCAAGATGATTGTGCTCGGCATTCATCCCGCCTGAGGTGAAGCCGAATTCGCCAACCGATGTTAGAAGGATGAGGGTCTTTCCCGCAAGCGTCGGCTCCAATGGACGATCGCCGCGTGCAAGGTCGAAACTGAAGGTCTCATTGACACGGATGACCTGATCGAACCACGCCTTGAGGGCGGCGGGCATTCCATAGTTATACATCGGCGAAGCAACCACGATTATTTCCGCCGACCGAACTTCCTCGATCAGGTAGTCCGAGATCGCCAAAACGTCGACTTGGGCCGGCGTGCGCGCAGAACGGTCGGTGAAAGCCGCGGCAATCCAGTCCTCCGAAATAAACGGCGGAGGTGCGCGCCCGACGTCGCGATAGGTGAATTCGGCGTTTGAATCCACTGCGGTCAATGCCGCTTCCAGCGTGTTCGCGAGAGCCCGGGTCCGCGATCCTGATAAGCGCGCCGAGGCGTCAATACGAAGTACTTTGGTCATTTTCCAGTTCCATTCCGTTTGTGCGAGTCAGGCGTTAACGCGCAGGCTGGCGGCACCAGCCCGTCGCCGCGACCCAGGTTTGGTCCACCTCGCCGGCAACTCGTTCGATCCGGGTCCTACGGATGAGGGATTTTTCATTGATACTCCGTGCGGATACGGCCGCCTGGATGAAGGCATTCTTGATCCAGTACCCGCCGTTGGTATCGCTGCCATATCTTCAAGTTTGCTGATGCCAACGACAGTGCCGACTTCTCCTAAATGCCGGTTCTCAGAAAAATCACCCTTCTTGACCGCCCGTTCCTGCCGGTTGGTTGCGGTGCTCCCCTTGAGCCCCGTTACGAGAGAGAGATCGCGCGGAAGGGTGACATTTACAAAAGGCATGACTTCATCTATGGATACAATTATCTCATCTATAGGTCATGAATGACATTTCCCTCGGCTTCCGCTTTGCGCGTTTTCGACGCTGCGGCCCGCACCGGCAGCTTCAAAAGTGCCGCTGAGGAACTGAACGTGTCCCCGACGGCAGTCTCCCACCAAATTCGGCGTCTTGAGGATCAGCTTGGGATCGCTCTGTTCGTCCGAAGAACCCGCAAGGTGGAACTCACGCATGCGGGCGATCGATTGGCGCAATCCACACGGGCGGCGTTCCGACAGATAAGCGACGCGCTCGAGGAGATCAGTTCGGCCGAGAAAATATTGACCGTCTCGACAACCCCCGCTTTTGCCGCGCTGTGGCTGGTGCCGCGCCTGCGCGAGTTCGAGGCGGGAAATCCGGGGATACAGGTGCACGTGGATACGTCGATGGCGCCGGTTAATTTGGACCGGGACCGGCGCGTGGATATCGCCATACGTTATGGCCAACAAACCTATGTGGATGTTCACCAGGAAACGATGCTCGAAGAAAAGATTGGCGTATACGGCGCGCCGGACCTCGTCGACGGATTAACCAACCTGGAAGACACCACCCTTATCGATACCCGTTGGCACTCGCCATCGCTGGATCCCATTACTTGGGAAGATTGGTTCAAGGCGTCTGGAACCGACGCTCCCGAGAAAGCGAACTACAGATCGTTTGAAGACGAACAGCATGTGATCAGCGCCGGGTTGGCCGGCCAAGGGCTGATCCTGATCAGCGATATCCTAGTCTCGGACAGCGTAAAGCGGGGATGGCTCAATCGGCTCACCAATGCCGGGAAGGTGCCCGGATTTTCATATTCATGCGTCGTGACGAAGGGCAGCCTCGAACTCTCGAAGGTGCGCCGCTTCCTCTCGTGGCTCAGAGATACGTGCCAATCGGCCTAGAACGCGGTCTCGCCGCTAGGCCACGTCCCGCAATTCGCCGCGTTCCGGTGCCGGCAAGCCGTTTCGTTCCCACCCCATCATGGCGAGCTTGCGGGGAAGGCCCCAGCGATAGCCGCCGAGCATGCCGGAATTTCGGATCACCCGGTGACAGGGGATGAGCCAGGAAATCGGATTTGCGCCGACCGCCGTGCCGACGGCGCGCGCCGCCGCCCCTTTCATGCCAAGCGCTTCGGCCACCGTGCCATAGGTCGTCAACGTGCCGGGCGGGATCGCCATCAGCGCGCGCCAGACCTTGATCTGAAACTCTGTTCCTTTCAGCAGCAGGCGCAGGGGCGCTTGGGCGGATGTCGGCTTCATTCCCGGGCGGGTGAAGATGCGCGCCATCGTCACTTCCGTCGCCGAGGGGTCCTCGACCAGCGTCGCCGCCGCGAAGCGGGACGCCATGTCTTCGTAACACCCATCCCTGCCGCGATCGTCGACGAAAGCCAAGCCGCAGAGGCCGCGATCGGCCTCCATCAGCAAAGTCTCCCCGAACGGCCCTTCGTGGAAGCCGTACCGGATTTCCAATCCGCGGCCGAGCGCCTTGTATTCGCCCGGCGTCAGCGCCTCATGCGCGACGAACAGGTCGTGCAGCCGGCCGGGCCCTGATAGCCCCGCATCGAACGCAGCATCCAACACGCTGCCATGTTCCTCAAGCCGGCGCTTGGCTTCTTCCAGCGACAGGGCCTGCAGGAATTTTTTGGGGCTCAATCCCGCCCAGCGCGTGAAGAGGCGCTGGAAATGAAAGGGGCTCAAGCCGATATGCGCGGCGATGTCCTCAAGCGGCGGTTGGTCCTCGAACCGGTCGACGATATAGGCGAGGGCTTCGGCAATACGCCGATAATCACCGTTGGACGTGTCCACGCCATCGGCCTCATCGGCTGTCATCGTATCGGTATCGATCAACATTGGCGGCCTCCATACGCATCATCGCTTCGTCTTGAAGGGACATTACGCCGCCGCGACGGCGCGCCCCACCCGTTTCTTGCGCAGAGATCGACTTTCAAGAGGCGTTCAGAGGGGAAGTTCGTAGACCGCGATATCCCCGTTTCCCATAGTGCCGCTCGGCACGAAACCGAGCTGCCGGTACAGGGCTTCGGCAACATCCATCGTCGCCGGGACGGTTTCGACTCGCAGTGTCTTGTAGCCGCGTTCGCGTGCCGCATCCGCCGCGGCCTCCGTCAGCCGCCGGCCCAGCGCATGCCCGCGAAAACCCTGACGCACGAAAAGACGCTTCATTTCCGCCTTCTTCTTGGAGATTTTCTTCAAAGCGACGCATCCGGCAGACACACCGTCGACCTTGGCCAGGAACAGGGCCCCGCCGGGATCGGTATAGGGGGCAGGCAGAGCCTCGAGCTCAACCTCGAACGCATCAAAGCAAAGCCGGCGGTCAAAGGCATCCGCGTATTCGACCATCAGGGTCTTCAACAGCAGCAAATCATCGCCGCCGGTGACGGGAATGACCTCAACCGCCGGCGTTGTCTCTACCGTTTGCGCGCCACCCATTGCCGACATGCACGTTCCCTTTCATGTACAAGACAGCCTGTCCCGCGATCAGAACGCGATCATCGACCAGAGTACAATAGAGATCGCCGCCACGCGCCGAAATTTGCCGCGCATGCAGTTCTTTCCTGCCCAGCTTTTCCGCCCAATAGGGGATGACGGTGCAATGCGCCGATCCTGTGACCGGATCTTCGGGAATACCAGCATGCGGGGCGAAATAGCGGGATACGCAATCTGCCGATTCGCCTTTTGCGGTGACGATAAGCCCGTCGCCCGGCAGCCCGGCAATGAAGTCCATATCGGGCTGCACCGATTTCACGGCCGCCTCGTTTTCCAGCACCGCCATGAATTTTGCCGCCTTGAGGAATTCGAGCGGCGCGACGCCCAGCGCCTCCGTCAGCCCTTCCGGCGCGTCTATTGGCCGTGCTGTCCGCATTGGGAAATCCAATTCCAACAGATCCTTGCGTTTGCGGACGATCAGGTCCCCGGCCAGGGCCTTGAAGCGGATTTCGTCATGCGTCCAGCCAAGTTCACGGTACAGGACAGCGGCACTTGCCAGGGTGGCATGTCCACACAGTTCAACCTCGATCGCCGGTGTGAACCAACGCAAATGAAAGTCATGATCGGGGTCATCCGGTGTCGGGAGGAAGAAGGCCGTTTCCGACAGATTGTTTTCGAGCGCGATCGTCTGCAGAACATCGTCCGGCAGCCATTCGGTCAAAGGCATCACGGCGGCGGGATTTCCCGCAAACACACGATCTGTGAAAGCGTCCACCTGATAGATCGTCAGTTCCATTTACTTGTTCCCCTCGGTCACGCTCTTCGCATGGGCTTCCTTGAGGGCGGCGACGACAATGTCGATGTCCCCCGGCCCGGTCATCCAGTTGCTGAAGGCGGCTCGAATCCCGGATTTTCCGTACAGCATACCCGGCGTCAGATAGACTTTTCCGGTTGCGTTGATCGCCTCCATCAATGCCTTCTGGCCTGCATTCGACGCCGCATCGTCGCCCAGCAGGCCGCGGAACATCACGATGTTCAGCCGGACCGGGGCCAACAGCTCATATCCCGCCAGCGCGTCGATCCGCGCAGCCAAATCCGCCGCCAAGTCGCAGGTCCGCTCGACGATCTCCCGCACGCCGTCCCGGCCATAGGCCTTCAGGCTCATCCAAACCGGAAGCGCCCGGAACCGCTGAGAGCTTTCCATCGTCCGGTTGATGAAACTGGGCACCACACCGTCCATTTCCAAATAGGGCGCGGTCAGCAGCATCGCGGTTTCCAGCAGATCGATATGGCGGGTGAAGAACAGGCCGCAGTCGTAGGGCACGTTCAGCCATTTATGACAGTCGGTCGTGATCGAGTCCGCCCGTTCCATGCCCTTCCCCAAGAAGGCCAGCCGCGGCGAACAGCGGGCGAAAAGCCCGAAAGCGCCGTCGACATGCAGCCATGCCTCATGCCGGTCGCACAGGTCGGCAATCGCCTCCAGGTCTTCGAAATCGCCGGTCGAGACAATACCCGCGCTGGCGATCACGACCTTTGCCCGCGCGCCGCTGGCGGACAGCGCCCGGTCGAGAGCGACGACGTCCATCGCCTCCCGCCCCTTAAGCTTGCCGATATCGGTATAGCCCTTGCGTCCGAAACCGAGAACGCCCAGCGCCTTGACCATTGTCACATGCGGCGATGCGGAAAAGACTTCTACCGCGCCTGGCTGGAGCAGGTCGCCCATACCGTCCCGCGTCACTTCCAGACCGTTCAACCGGCCGGCCCATTCACGGAAGCATGCCGCACCGAGATAGTTCGCCCCGATCGCCCCTGTCGTGAAGGTGCCGTCGAACCCTGCCTTTCCGCCGCCCTGCCGATACGGCAGCCCGAAAAGATCTGCCATCATGGCAATCGTCTGGTGGCCAAGCGCGGGCCCGATCGAGTCGCCCGGATCGGGTGAATTCTGATCCGTGGAGGAGACCAACCAATCCGCGGCGAGCGCCGCCGGCGTAGCCCCCCCGGTGACAAAACCGAAATAGCGCGGACCGGCGCTGCCGCTCAAACGCGGCGCCACGGAGTCCTCGTACTCCTTCAACGCAGCGAGCCCGCCGACGCCGGCGTCCCGCAGTTCTTGCTGCGCAATGCGCGTATCCGGCGCGCCCACGGGACGGTCCTTCAGACCCGCGTGAAAATCGAGTGCAAGACGGCGTGCCTCCGCCAACAGCTCCGGCAATGCGTCATAATCCGCATGCATGCGTGACATGGGAATCCCCCATTTTTCAAAAATTGCGTTATGTTTTATCGGTACGCGCAGCTTGAGCCAGACCTACGCCGACTTTCCCGGTTTATATCCAGATCGGAGCGGCGGCCGGGTCGGCTTCCGACAACACGCTCATGAAGAGCGACATATCGATGTTTCCCCCTGACAGGACGACGCCGGCGCGTTTGCCTTGCAGCGCGCCTCTATCCTTCAGCATGGCGGCCAAGGGCGCGGCGCCCGCCCCTTCCGCGATGTTATGGGTATGCGAATAATAGACCCGCATCGCATGTTTGACGTCTTCATCGCTGACCATGACGATGTCCTCCACGCTCTTGCAGATCGTCTCGACCGCTTCGGGAACCGGCACTCGGCAGGCCATGCCGTCGGCGATCGTCTCGGCCGTATTGGTGGAGACCGCCTGCCCCGCCTTGAAGGACAGTCCGTAGGCCGGCGCCCCTTCCATCACCACGCCGTAGACCTTCGTCTTCAGGCCCAGCGCATCGCGCGCGGAAACAACACCGCAGATGCCCGACCCCAGACCGATCGGTACATAGACGCGGTCCAAGTCGGGCGCATTCGCGAAGAATTCCATACCGTAAGTGCCGACACCCTGCACCAAGCGGCTGTCGAAGGACGGCACCATGGCCAACCCCTCGTCCTGCGCCCGTGCCGCGGCGTATTCGGCGGCGGCTTGAAAATCATGGCCATGGACGACCAACTCGCCGCCGAACGCCTTCATCGCGGCGTTCTTTTCAACGCTGTTGCCTTCCGGCACCACGATGGTGGATTTCAAACCCACCCGCGATGCGGCAAGGGCGATCGACTGGCCATGATTGCCGCGCGTCGCGGTGATGACCCCCGCGGTCCCGCCGCCCTTTTTGTAATCGGTCATGAAAACCAGGCCGCCGCGCACCTTGAAGGCGCCAATAGGCGTATGGTTTTCGTGCTTTACCCAAACCTCCAGACCGCAATGCTTGGACAGTAGGGGCCAATTGTATTGCGGTGTTCCCTTGAACACGCCGTAGACCAGTTCGGCCGCTTCTTCGAGCTTCTGTTTCGAAACAATGGTCATGACTTCCCTCTCTTCTTACGGGTTCCAAGCAGATTTTTACTCAATCACAGCCGCGGGATCGGCGGCTGGGCCGGATGCAAACATTCCGGCCCGCCGCAACCCGGCCGGATTTCTCCGAGCCTGGGGCACTTTCGAGCGCCGGCGGAATAATTTCAGGGGTCCCTGCCCGGCCGCTCGAACTTTAGCCCCTAATCCGTTCTCTATTGAACCCAGAACGGCTTGTTCACCTCACGCCGCTGCTCGGCCACGTTAACGCCGATATCGTCCAACATGCGTTTATCCAGTTCCGCCAAGGCTACGCGTTGCACGCGGCGCTCCCACCAGCAACGTAGCACCGCGACGATATCCAATCGCCCGGATGGCGGAACAATTAAGCCCAACCATCCCGGCATGATCCAAATTGTACGCATACAATTTCTCCTTTGCCTCGAGAATGGTAACAATAACCCTGAATTGATCGGGTGCATTGAGAAATATGTTGACAAATTGAACCCGTCAATTCTAATATTGTCACCATGACAATTTCAATTCCCCCTTGGCTGAGCGGCGTAGAGTCGGCGCCCGGCCCGAAATACAAAGCCATCGCCTTCAAGATCGCCCATGCGGTTGCGGACGGCGTGCTCAAACCCGGCGACCGGCTGCCGCCGCAGCGTGAGCTTGCCTGGGCGTTGGACTGCACGGTCGGCACAATATCCCGCGCTTATGCCGAGGCGGAGAAACGCGGGTTGCTGGGCGGCGAGGTCGGCCGGGGAACCTATATCCGCGAAGAGGATGAAAGCCGCCACCGTGACGGCCGCGGGATCGCGAACCAATGGCACTCGCCAAGTCTGGAGAGCAACCAGGGTCAGCGGGATATGTCCCCGGCAATGGATGCGATCGCGGATTGGACGCCCGACGCAGGCCCCTCGGCAAGGGAAAGCGGGCCCATCCGCCTGAACCACGACTATCCGCCGCTCGGCGCGGACTGCCTGGAAACGTCCCGGACGATGACCGAACTTGCCGCCGACCCGATCTTGGCGGAGATGCTGTCCTATCAGCCGCATGCGGGGCTGAAGCGCCACCGTGATGCGGGCGCCGCCTGGATCGGCCGACAAGGCGTCAAGGCGGACGGCGAGAACATCGTCGTATCCGCCGGCGCCCATAACGGAGTCCTGGCGACGTTGTCCGCAATCACACGGACCGGAGACACCATTGCCGCCGAGGCACTCTCCTACCCCGGGATCAAGGCCATAGCCGGGATGCTGGGCCTGCGCATCGCACCGGTCGTGCTGGACGATGAAGGCCTTGTCCCCGAAGCATTGGATGCACTCTGCCGGCAGCAGAAGATCGCGGCGCTCTATACGGTTCCGACTTTGCAGAACCCCACAAACGCCATCATGTCGGATGCGCGCCGGCAGGAGATCGCCGAAATAGCCGCGCGGCACGGCCTGCCGGTGCTGGAGGACGATATTTTCGGCATGCTGGCCAAGGGATCGCCCCCCGCGCTGTCATCCTATCTGCCCGACGATATCGCCTATTATGTCTGCAGCGTTTCCAAGACTTTGGCGCCGGGCCTGCGCGTCGGCTTCATTCACGGACCAAGGCGTCAGACCGGCCAGATCGCTGCGGCCGTAAGAACCAGCAGTTGGATGGCTTCCCCGTTTACGGCGGAAATTGCGGCGCGTTGGATTGAGAATGGCGCGGCGGACCGTATTCTGGATTCCCATCTGCGGGAGATCGAGGTCCGGCGCACGATGGTCTTGGACGCCTTCAACGGCTGCGACGTGACCTGCCCGCGGGGCGCCCTTCATGCCTGGATCACCTTGCCCAGCCCCTGGCGTGTCGGCGAATTCGTCGCCGAGGCACAGAACCAAGGCGTCATCCTACCCCCGACGGATTCCTTCATGGTCGGCGGCGGCGAAACCCCGCATGCGATCCGCCTGTCCTTCTGCCCGCCACGCCACAGAAACAGACTGCGCGACGGGCTCGACGCCCTTCTCAATCTTCTCAACGGCACGACACGGGTCGAAGCGGCACAGGTTCTGTAGGCGAATACGAGGATTCGTTAAGCGCTTTCGCCGATCACTTTGCAGATATCGTCGACGACAGCCGTGACCAATGTACGATCATCCCCTTCGGCCATGACGCGGATCACCGGTTCCGTTCCGGACGGACGAATGACCAATCGGCCGGTCGCACCCAGCCGGTTTTCCCCGTCGGCAATCGCCGCCTGAACGGCGCTGGCGGTCAATGGCGCACCGCCGTCGTAGCGTACGTTCTTCAACAGTTGCGGCACCGGTTCGAAAACCCGGCCGAGCCTGCTCATAGGTTGGTCCGACCCGACCAGCACGGCCAGGACCTGCAAGGCAGCGACGAGCCCGTCGCCGGTGGTCGCATAATCGCTCAAAATCACATGGCCGGACTGCTCGCCACCCAGATTGCAGCCGTCGCGGCGCATCGCCTCCACCACGTAACGGTCGCCGACCGCGGTCCGCGTCAGCCCGATGCCCTGGGATTGAAGGATACGTTCGAGACCCAGGTTGGACATCACGGTCGCCACCAAATTGCCGCGCAGCCTGCCGGTCTTGGCCCAGGAAGACGCAATGACCGCCATAACCTGGTCGCCGTCGACGACATGCCCGTGCTCATCGGCGATGATCACACGGTCCGCGTCCCCGTCCAGCGCGATGCCGAGATCCGCGCCATGGGCCACGACCTGTTCGCACATGGTGCGCGTCGCCGTGGCGCCGCAGTCGCGGTTGATGTTGGTCCCGTCAGGCTCGACCGCCACCGGCACGACTTCCGCCCCCAATTCGAACAGGACCGCCGGTGCCGTCTTGTAAGATGCCCCATGGGCGCAATCGACGACGATCTTGAGACCGTCGAGCCGGAGGTTTGCCGGGAAGGTTCGTTTGACGGCTTCGATATACCGGCCGCCGGCATCTTCAAGGCGTTTTGCCCGGCCCAGTTTCGCCGGGTCCGCCAGTTCGAACGAGCCGTTGTCCATCAGCCGTTCTATCGCCGTTTCCTCGGCATCGGACAATTTGAACCCGTCCGGACCGAACAGCTTGATGCCGTTGTCCTGATACGGATTGTGCGAGGCCGAAATCATCACCCCCAGGTCGGCGCGGAGGGACGTCGTCAGCATCCCGATCGCCGGTGTCGGCATCGGCCCGACCAACACGACGTCCATCCCCATTGAAATGAAACCGGAGGTGAGCGCCGGTTCGAGCATGTAGCCCGACAGCCGCGTATCCTTGCCGATGACCACAAGATGCCGATGCGGGCCGCGCCTGAAACGCTGTCCCGCCGCCATGGCAAGCCGCAATATGATCTCCGGGGTGATCGGGTCCCGGTTGGCCGTACCGCGCATACCATCGGTACCGAAATAATTCCTAGTCATACAGCACGGATAGTTCACAGTCGGTGAGGTTGCAAGCGTCTCCGCCATGAGGGTTTTCGGCGCGGGTCGGCGGGCTCCTTGAATTGGCCGGTACACGTCCTGACGATCCGGGCCCTTGCGCCGCCGCGCGGTGCGCGGCATCGTCGGTTGAGGTCGACGCGGTACGGATTTGGGGAGAGTGTTTTGTCAGAGCACGCCAAGGCGGCGCCCTTGAACGCCGTTGCAGCCATGGCCCTGACCGTCGCGGTTGCTCTGGCCGTGAAACTGTCCGTTTGGGCCTATTACGGCCCCGTCCCGGTCAACGACACAGCACTTTACGCGGCTTTCGCCCAGATGCTGATGCAGGACGACTGGTCCTGGCAGTACACGTTCTTCGACGATCCCACGCCCGTTACGGGTTTGCGGATGATCGGATACCCCGCCGTCTTGGCACTGGCGCAGATCGTGGCCGCAGACGCCTGGCGCGATGCGGTCGTCGGGCTGCAAATCGGGGTATCATTGGCCTCCGTCGCGATGGTGACACTATGGGTCTATCGCCTTACCGGTTCAACAACACGCGCGATAATCGGCGGCTTGTCGATCGCCGTCGGGCAATCGGCGATCTACGACCCCCTGCTTCTGCCAGACAGCTTGTTTTCCAGCATCGCGATCATGATCCTCTGCACCTTGAGCGGCCGACCCGCGCCGGGTCAGTCCGGCCCTGCCCTCTCCACCGCCCTTCTTTGCGGCGCCGGCGTCGCGGCGACGAGCCTGTTGCGGGCCAATGGGGTGCATATCGCCATTCTTTTCCTGCCGCTCGCCGTCGTTTGGCTGAGCCAAGCGCGAACGAACCGGTTCTCCCTGGCCTTGGCCCTCATCCTGCCGATGGTGATCACGGTTCAGACTTATATGCAGTGGAACCAATATCGGACCGGAGTGCGCTTCCTGTCGACCAGCGCCCAGATCGTCGCGTTCCAACCCCTCTACGAGATGGCGCAACACGGTACGAATGTGTTCACGGATGACAGCGTTCTGTCACGGACAGTCCGGGAAACGACGACGACCTACGACTATGCCGATATCGACCTCATGAACCGACGCCTTAAGGCGGAGCATGGCTGGACATCGGTTGAGATCGCGGAGGCAGGCACCAAGGTTTTTGTCGACGCTGCCTTTTCGGAACCATTGGCCCTGATGCGCAACGCCGGGCGCGCGTTCGGGTTTACCGTGATCCGGTCGCTGTTCAACCCGGCCCTGGCGGTGTCGGAAGGCCATCACATGATCACGGCGCAGCGATTGTTTCCGGGCGCCTCCAAGATTTTTAAATCGATCTCGACCCAAAGTGCCGGAACGGTCCTGTATGCGGTGATCTATTCGGTTGGCGCGATCGTTTCGACGATCCTGTTCGCATCCTTCCTGATCGCCGCACCGATCCGATGCGCGAAAGGCGGGAACCGCCGGGACCACCTGTCCGTGTTCACTCTATGGATGGGGACGATGGCGTTGTTTGCCTATTACAGCCTCATCCACTTGGAAATCCGCTACATCCTTCCGGCCGTCCCGATCGTCATCGGGGTCGGACTATGGGCATTGCCGCGTATCCGTGCCCGCCGTCTGACATTCTGAACCAAACGGCAAAACAAAACGAACAGCCGACCCTGAAAATGGAAAGGCCCGCCAAACGGCGGGCCTTCCTGGTATTTGTCGATTGGCCGGGTTACGCCGGGCCGGGTTCCGGGTCGGCATTGCCGATCGGTCCCGTATTGGGAACAGAGGACCAGCCGCCGCTATCGGCCGGCGAGCCGCCGCTGTCATTGTCCCGTTCGACCGGTTCACCGCGCAATAGACGATCGATGTCCTTCCGGTCGAGCGTTTCGAACTCCAACAAGCCCTGGGCGATCATCTCAAGCTCATTCGAATAGGAATTCAGAATTTCGCGGGCGCGGTTTTCGCCTTCCTCGACGAAACGACGTACCTCTTCGTCAATGATCTTGGCGGTGGCATCGGATACGTGCTTCCGCTGCGTTACCGAGTGGCCCAGGAATACTTCCTGTTCGTCTTCGCTGTACTGCAAACGGCCCAGCTTGTCCGAATAGCCAAACTTGGTGACCATCGCGCGGGCGATCTTGGTCGCCTGCTGGATATCGTGCGCAGCGCCGGTGGTGATGTTTTCCTTGCCGAAAATCATCTCTTCCGCCAGACGACCGCCGAACAGACTGGTGATCTGCGCCTTCAATTCCTTTTCAGATTGCGAAAGCTTGTCGCGTTCCGGCAGAGCGAAAGTCACGCCCAAGGCGCGTCCGCGCGGGATGATCGTCACCTTGTGCAGCGGTTCATGGCCTTCCGCGTGGAGCATGACGACCGCATGGCCCGCTTCGTGATAGGCGGTCAGCTTCTTCTCGTCCTCGGTCATCACCATGGACCGGCGCTCGGTACCGAGCATGACCTTGTCCTTGGCGTCTTCCAATTCCTGCATGGAAACGACACGGCGGTTCCGGCGGGCTGCCAGCAAGGCGGCTTCGTTCACCAGATTGGCGAGGTCGGCGCCGGAGAAACCGGGGGTGCCGCGCGCAATCGTCTTGGCATCGACATCCGGCGCTTGCGGAACCTTGCGCAGGTGGACACGCAGAATCTTCTCACGCCCAATGATGTCGGGGTTCGGCACGATGACCTGGCGGTCGAAACGGCCGGGACGCAACAGGGCGGGATCCAACACGTCGGGACGGTTGGTCGCGGCGATCAGGATGACGCCTTCATTCGCTTCGAAGCCATCCATCTCGACCAGCAACTGGTTCAATGTCTGCTCGCGTTCGTCATTGCCGCCGCCCAGACCGGCGCCGCGATGACGGCCGACCGCGTCGATT
>CAYGKA010000011.1:0-94069 GCA_964350445.1 uncultured Flavobacteriaceae bacterium | reverse complement strand
CCGTGAAGGCGGCCGCACCGTTGGTGCCGGCGTCGTCGCGGGCATCATCGAGTAACTGAGTAGGGCTGCCGCCCGGACCAGACAAAGTTCCGGGCGGCGTTCTTGTGTAGCGCTATTTCACAGGGGTGAAACGGCATGGAAAGCCAGAACATTCGCATTCGCCTTAAGGCGTTCGATCATCGCGTCCTCGACCAGTCGACGCGGGAGATCGTGTCCACGGCGAAGCGCACGGGTGCCGAGGTTCGCGGACCGATTCCGCTTCCGACCCGAATCGAGAAGTTCACGGTGTTGCGGTCTCCGCACATCGATAAAAAGAGCCGTGAACAGTTCGAGATACGGACCCATAAGCGGGTGCTGGACATCGTCGACCCGACGCCGCAAACGGTTGATGCTTTGATGAAGCTAGACTTGGCAGCCGGCGTCGATGTCGAGATCAAGCTGTAAGTGCGGGGGATTTCGTGATGCGTTGCGGGCTAATCGCACAAAAGGTCGGTATGTCGCGTGTCTTCAAGGAAGACGGCGCCAGCGTACCGGTAACGGTTCTGAAGATCGACGAATTGCAAATCGTCGCTCAACGGACCGAGGATAAGCACGGCTATACCGCTCTTCAGATTGGTGGCGGACGCCGTAAGGTGAAGCACACGACAAAGCCGATGCGGGGACATTTCGCAAAAGCTCAGGTCGAGCCGAAGCGGAAACTGGCTGAATTCCGGGTTTCCGACGACGCTTTGATCGATGTCGGCGCCGAACTCACGGCTGACCACTTTGTCACCGGCCAGTATGTGGACGTGACGGGTACAAGCATCGGTAAGGGTTTTGCCGGTGCCATGAAGCGGCATAACTTCGGCGGTCTTCGGGCCAGCCACGGTGTGTCGGTTTCGCACCGGTCGCACGGTTCCACAGGTCAGTGCCAGGACCCCGGTAAGGTGTTCAAGGGCAAGAAGATGGCCGGACACATGGGTGCCGAACGCGTGACCGTCCAGAACCTGGAAGTAGTCGCGACGGACGTGGATCGCGGGTTGATCCTGGTTCGCGGTGCGGTTCCCGGGTCGAAGACGGGCTGGGTCATGGTTCGCGATGCGGGCAAGCGTTCCCTGCCGGAAGGCGTTCCCTTCCCGGGCGCGTTCAAGCTGGCGGCGAATCCGAACGCGGTTGCCGAAGAAGCTCCGGCAGTTGAGCCGGCGGTTGAAGTCGCGGATGACGCGGCTGCTGCCGAAGAACAGAACTCGTAAGTAGGTGCGAAGGTCATGAAGGCGAAAATCATCACCCTCGACAACGCTGCGGCTGGCGAGATCGATCTCGCGGACGACGTGTTCGGTGTCGCTGTCCGGAAGGACATCATGTCCCGCATGGTCAACTATCAGTTGGCCAAGCGGCGCGCCGGCACGCACAAAGTCAAAGGGCGCAGCGAAGTCAACGGGTCCACGGCGAAGATCTACCGTCAGAAGGGCACCGGTCGTGCCCGTCATGGCGACAAGAAGGCGCCGCAGTTCCGTGGCGGCGGCCAGGTTTTCGGTCCGCATCCGCGCGACCATGGACATAGCCTGCCGAAGAAAGTCCGTGCCTTGGCGATGCGCTCCGCGCTTTCCGCCAAGCAGGCCGACGGCAAGCTGGTGATCCTGGACGACGCCAAGTTGGATACGCCCAAAACAAAGGCGCTGAAGGACAAACTGGCCGGACTCGGCTGGGCCAGCGCGTTGTTTGTCGGCGGCGCCGAAGTGGACGGCAACATGGCCCTCGCGGTTAGGAACATTCCGGGCGTGGATCTGCTGCCGACCCAGGGTGCGAACGTCTACGACATTCTGCGTCGGGATTTTCTGGTCCTGACCAAGGCTGCCGTTGAAGGGTTGGAGGCTCGACTGAAATGAGTTGGAAATACCTCAACAAGAAGCCCGTTTCAAAAGAACGGATGTACGACGTCATCGTGTCGCCGGTGATTACCGAAAAAGCGACGCTGGGCGGTGAGAACAACCAGATCGCCTTCAAGGTCGCAACCACTGCCACGAAGCCGGAAATCAAGGCTGCCGTGGAAGGTTTGTTCGACGTCAAGGTCCGGTCCGTGAACACGCTTGTGGTCAAGGGCAAGACGAAACGTCACCGCGGCCGGATCGGGCAGCGCAGCGATTGGAAAAAGGCCGTCGTCCGGTTGGAAGAGGGTCATTCGATCGACGTTACCACGGGCCTGTGACGGGTTCTGGACAGCGTTGAACGCGGATTGAGTTAAGGGAGCGAGAGCATCATGGCGCTCAAGCAATACAAACCGAACACACCGGGCCAACGTGGCTTGGTGTTGGTCAAGCGGACGGATCTCCACAACGGCGGTCCGGTCAAGAGCTTGACCGAAGGTCTGACAAACAAGGGCGGCCGCAACAACACGGGCCGTATCACGGCGCGTCGTCAGGGCGGTGGCCACAAGCGCCGTTATCGGATTATCGACTTCAAGCGTTTGAAGTGGGACCAACCCGCGACTGTCGAGCGCCTGGAATACGATCCGAACCGGACCGCGTTCATTGCTCTGATCCGTTATGCGGATGATGAGTTGGCCTATATCCTGGCGCCCCAGCGTCTGAAGGCGGGCGACACGGTGGTCGCCGGTGCGCGCGTCGACGTGAAGCCGGGTAATGCCATGCGTTTGGGTTCGATGCCGGTCGGCACCATCGTCCACAATGTGGAGATGAAGCCGGGCAAAGGCGGGCAGATCGCTCGCTCCGCCGGGACTTACGCCCAGCTCGTCGGTCGTGATCAGGGCTATGCCCAGTTGAAGTTGATGTCCGGTGAACTCCGCGTCGTGCGTTCCGAATGCATGGCGACGGTCGGTGCGGTGAGTAACCCGGACCAGCAGAACATCAAGCTCGGCAAGGCCGGTCGTAATCGCTGGCTCGGCAAGCGCCCGTCGGTTCGCGGCGTTGTCATGAACCCGGTCGACCATCCGCATGGCGGTGGTGAAGGCCGGACCTCGGGCGGGCGCCATCCGGTGACGCCGTGGGGCAAGCCGACCAAAGGTAAGCGCACGCGGTCGAACAAGTCGACGGACAAGTACATTATCCGTCGCCGGCACGCGAAGAAGTAGGAGAAGGCAAGGTGGCACGCTCCGTTTGGAAAGGTCCTTTCGTGGACCATTACCTTCTGAAAAAAGCCGACGACTCCGCGTCGTCGGGTCGGAAGGATGTAATCAAGACCTGGTCTCGCCGGTCGACGATTCTGCCGCAATTCGTGGGCCTGACGTTTGGCGTCCACAATGGTCGGAAGTTCGTGCCGGTTCTGGTGACCGAACACATGATCGGCCACAAACTGGGTGAGTTCGCCCCGTCGCGGACCTACTACGGTCATGCGGCCGACAAGAAGGCGAAGAGGGGTTAACGGTCATGAGTAAGGCAACTACAGAGCGCCGTTTGGACGAAACGGAAGCGATGGCGCTGGCCAGCTCGATCCGGATCAGCCCTCAGAAGCTCAACCTGGTTGCGGCTTCGATCCGCGGCAAGAATGCCAGCGACGCGGTCGCCGAACTGGCTTTTTCGCGCCGTCGGATCGCCGGGGACGTGAAGAAGGTGTTGGAAGCGGCGATTGCGAATGCCGAAAACAACCACCAGCTCGACGTGGACCGGTTGTTCGTGAAGGAAGCCTACGTAGGCAAGGCCTTCATAATGAAGCGTTTCAAAGCACGGGCACGCGGTCGCGGCGCTCGGATTGTGAAGCCGTTTTCGAATTTGACGATCGTCGTGCGCGAGCGCGAAGACGCGGAATAGGCAGCGGGTAAAGGAAGCTATCATGGGTCAGAAAGTTAACCCGATCGGTCTGCGCCTCGGGATCAACCGGACATGGGATTCCCGTTGGTTCGCTGGCAAGAACTATGCGGACCTGCTGCACGAAGATCTCAGCTTGCGGGATTACCTGCATGACAAGCTGAAGCAGGCGGGTATTTCGCGGATCATTATCGAACGTCCGGCCGGTCGTGCGCGGATCACCATTCATTCGGCGCGTCCGGGTGTGGTTATCGGCAAGAAGGGCCAGGACATCGAAAAGCTTCGTTTGGAGCTGAACAAGATTACGGGCAAGGACGTCGCGCTGAACATCGTTGAAGTGCGCAAGCCCGAAATCGACGCGAAATTGGTTGCGGAGAACATCGCGCAGCAGCTGGAACGCCGCGTTGCGTTCCGCCGCGCCATGAAACGCGCCGTGCAGAGCGCGATGCGCCTCGGCGCGGAAGGCATCCGGATCAACTGTGGCGGTCGTTTGGGCGGCGCGGAAATCGCGCGGACCGAGTGGTACCGTGAAGGCCGGGTTCCGCTGCACACGCTTCGCGCGGATATCGACTACGGGTTGGCCGAAGCCCACACGACCTACGGCGTCTGTGGTGTCAAGGTTTGGGTCTTCAAGGGCGAGATCATGGCCCACGACCCGATGGCGCAAGACAAGCGGATGGCTGACTCGGGTTCTCCCGCGGGCGGCCGGTCCTAAGAAACCGGAGGGCCCGTTGGGTCTGAACGGTTAATTGAACGTATTGAGCATATTCGAGGGTTTTTGAGATGCTGAGCCCGAAACGTACAAAGTTCCGGAAGGCCCATAAGGGCCGTATCCATGGTAACGCCAAGGGCGGGACGGCCCTCAATTTCGGCTCCATTGGTCTTAAGGCCATGGAACCGGGGCGGATCACCTCGCGCCAGATCGAAGCGGCGCGTCGTGCGATCGTTCGCCGGATCCGCCGTCAGGGTAAGGTCTGGATCCGGATATTCCCGGATGTGCCCGTCAGCTCGAAGCCCGCGGAAGTCCGTATGGGTAAGGGTAAGGGGACGCCGGAATACTGGGCGGCCCGTGTGAAGCCTGGCCGGGTCATGTTCGAGATGGATGGTGTCGAACACCTGACCGGTAAGGAAGCGTTCGAACTGGCGGCGGCTAAACTGCCGATCCGCTGCAAGATCATTACCCGCCTCGGCGCCGGCGCTTAACAGCGTAATCGGCAGCTAGAGCGGCAAGACGGAAAAAGGCGAAGGATAGGGCCATGAAAGCCGAAGACCTGCGTCAGAAGACGGATGACGAATTGAACGGGCAGCTTCTTGATCTCAAGAAGGAGCAGTTCAACCTGCGTTTTCAGGCAGCCAGCGGTCAGCTGGAAAACACTGCGCGCTCGCGGGAAGTGCGGCGCGACATCGCTCGCATTAAGACGCTGATGGGTCAGCGTCCGACTGCGGCGAGCTGAATTTAAGCCGAGGCCGTAGGGCCGGAGCCGAACGGATAGAAACGAGTAAGGGCGGAGTTTAGAGCGATGCCAAAACGGATTATGCAGGGCACGGTGGTGTCTGACCACGGCGAGAAAACAGTCGTCGTGCAGGTTGAGCGCCGCTTTAAGCACCCACTGCTGAATAAAATCGTGCGGAAGTCCAAACGCTTCATGGCGCACGACGAGAAAAACACCCACAAGACGGGTGACACGGTTCGCATCGTCGAATGCCGGCCCTATTCCAAGCGTAAGACTTGGGAAGTGCTGACAGACGAAGCGTCCGCGTAAGGTTTGGGATTTGCGCGGCATCCGCCGGGCGGATCGCGTGTAGTGATAGTTGTTTGGACGGGCACTGACGCCCGGACATTTGGGATGAAAGGATCGGACATATGATCCAGATGCAAACTAACCTTGATGTCGCCGACAACTCGGGCGCCCGTCGGGTCCAGTGCATCAAGGTGCTCGGGGGCTCGAAGCGGCGGACCGCGTCGGTTGGCGATGTCATTGTCGTTTCCGTGAAGGAAGCAATTCCGCGCGGCCGTGTGAAGAAGGGCGACGTGCTGAAAGCCGTTATCGTCCGCACCGCGCAGCCGGTTCGCCGTCAGGATGGATCGACGATCCGTTTCGACTCGAACGCGGCGGTCCTCGTCAACAAGCAGAACGAGCCGATCGGTACCCGTATCTTCGGACCGGTCGTTCGCGAATTGCGTGCGAAGCGTTTCATGAAGATCGTCTCGCTCGCGCCGGAGGTGCTGTAATGGCTGCCAAGATCAAAAAGGGTGACAAGGTCGTCGTCTTGACCGGTCGCGACAAGGGTAAGGAAGGCGAAGTCATCGAAGTTCGTCCTTCCGAAGGCCGTATCCTCGTGCGGGGCGTCAACGTTGTGAAACGCCATCAGCGTCCGAGCATGAGCGACCAGGGCGGTATCGTGGAAAAGGAAGCGCCGTTGGCTGTTTCCAACGTCGCGCACCTGGATCCCAAGGACAACAAACCGACCCGCGTCGGTTTCAAGGTTCTCGACGACGGCCGCAAGGTCCGCTTTGCGAAGCGGTCCGGCGAAGTCATCGACGCGTAAGCGGAAGGATCGAGAAATATGTCGGTAAGAGAATATACTCCGCGCCTCGAACAGTTCTACAAGGACGTTGTTCGCGGCAAGATGCAGGAGCAGTTCGGCTACAAATCCTCGATGCAGGTGCCGAAGCTGGACAAGATCGTCATTAACATGGGCGTTGGGGAAGCGGTTTCCGACCGTAAGAACCTGAACGGTGCTGTTGATGAACTGTCGCTGATCACCGGTCAAAAACCGGTAACGACCAAGGCCAAGAAATCCATCGCCGGCTTCAAGCTGCGTGAAGGCATGGCTGTTGGCGCCAAGGTAACGCTGCGGCGCGAGCGCATGTATGAATTTCTTGATCGCTTGATCAACGTGGCTCTGCCGCGTGTCCGTGACTTCCGCGGGATCAGCAGCAAAAGCTTCGATGGCCGCGGCAACTATGCCATGGGCTTGAAGGAACAGATCGTGTTCACGGAAATCGACTACGACAAGGTCGACGCTATCCGGGGCATGGACATCGTGATTTGCACCACGGCGAGTTCGGACGACGAAGCACGCGCGCTTCTGACCGAATTCAATATGCCGTTTCAGAAATAGACGGGAGTGACGTCAAATGGCCAAAAAAAGCGCCATTGAGCGGAACAAGAAGCGGGAACGCCTGACCAAGTCCGCGGCCAATCGCCGGACAAAGTTGAAAGCGATCCTGCATGACCGCGAACTGCCGCCGGAAGACCGGTTCAAGGCAGCGATGGATCTGAACAAGATCGCGAAGAACGCATCTCCCGTTCGTCTGCACAATCGGTGCGAACTGAGCGGGCGCCCGAAAGCGTTCTATCGCAAATTCCGCATCTCGCGTATCGCGCTGCGTGAACTGGCCTCTCAAGGTCAGATCCCGGGCGTGGTTAAGTCGAGCTGGTAACGGAGGACAAATAAGATGGCGATGAGTGATCCTCTCGGCGATATGCTGACCCGCATCCGGAACGGTCAGGCGGCCCGTAAAGCTGCTGTACCGGTTCCCTCGAGCAAACTGCGCGCTCGTGTGCTGGATGTGTTGCAGCGCGAAGGGTATATCCGTGGCTACAGCGAGTCCGAACTCAAGAAGGGTATTTCCGAGCTGAACGTCGAACTGAAGTATTTCGACGGTGAGCCGGTTATCCGGGAAATTGCGCGCGTGTCCAAGCCGGGCCGGCGCGTGTATTCCGGGATCAAGGATCTGGGCCGTATCTACAACGGTCTGGGCATTTCGATCCTGAGTACGCCGAAGGGCGTGATGTCGGACGCGGAAGCGCGCGAGAATAACGTGGGTGGCGAGGTCCTCTGCCGGGTCTACTAAGACCGGGTTGAGGCACGTTACCTGAAAGCTATACGAAGATAAGGGTTTTGAACCATGTCACGCGTTGGCAAATATCCGGTTGAAGTTCCGAACGGCGTCGATATTTCGATCGTCGAGGGGCTGGTGACCGCGAAAGGCAAGAACGGTGAGCAGAAGGTAGCGTTTACCGACTACGTCACCGTATCATTGGCCGATAATAAGGTTTCCGTAGAACCGGCAAACCAGACCAAGAAAGCACGCCAGCACTGGGGCATGGTTCGCGCCATGATCAGCAATGCGGTAACGGGCGCGTCGGAAGGTTTCGTTAAGCGGCTTGAAGTGAACGGCGTCGGTTACCGCGCTCAGGTTCAGGGTTCCACCCTGAAGCTGCAGCTTGGCTTCAGCCACGACGTGAACTTTCCCATTCCTTTGGACGTGAAGATCGCGATCGAAGGCGACCGCGGCAATGTGATTGCCGTCTCCGGCGTTGATAAGCAGCGCGTCGGCCAGGTCGCCAGTGAGATCCGTAGCTATCGTCCGCCGGAGCCCTACAAGGGCAAGGGCGTGAAGTATAGCGACGAGACCGTCCTTCGTAAGGAAGGTAAGAAGAAATAGGCCGGACGGGGATGTCTCCGACACGGTAAATCGCGCCGCATCCGGGCTGCGGATAGTCCAAAAGACAAACCGCGGTGGGCGCACAGCGAGGACAGGAAAAATGCTGAGTACCAATAAACTCTTCCAGCGGCGCAGAGCCCGCACGCGGTACCAAGTTCGGAAACTGGGCGGTGGCAAGCCGCGACTTTCCGTGCACCGCACGAACAAGCAGATTTACGCCCAGGTCATCGACGATGTCGCCGGTGTCACGGTCGCTGCCGCGTCGTCTGTGGAAAAAGACTTCCGGGCCGAAGGCAAGTCCGGTGGTAATTCCGATGCTGCGGCGGTTGTCGGCAAGCTGATCGCCGAGCGCGCCAAGGCGGCGGGCGTCGAGCTGGTCGTTTTCGACCGCGGCGGTTTTCGTTTTCATGGCCGGGTGAAGGCGTTGGCCGATGCCGCGCGTGAAGCCGGTTTGAAGTTCTAAGGGGATCCGAGCGATGGCACGTGGACCGAGAGAAGAACGCAACAAGGATTCCGAATCCGATCTGGTTGAAAAGCTGGTCGCGATCAACCGTGTTGCGAAAGTTGTTAAAGGTGGTCGTCGTTTCGGCTTTGCTGCCCTTGTCGTCGTTGGCGACGGTCGCGGTCGGGTCGGTTTCGGCCACGGTAAGGCACGCGAAGTGCCCGAAGCGATCCGCAAGGCGACCGACCAGGCGAAGAAAACCATGGTTCGTGTTCCGCTGCGCGAAGGCCGTACGCTACACCATGACGTTCATGGCCGCTTCGGTGCCGGCCGTGTCGTGATGCGGGCTGCGCCTTCCGGGACAGGCATCATCGCGGGCGGTCCGACCCGTGCGGTGTTCGAAGCCCTGGGTGTCCAGGACGTTGTCGCGAAATCGACCGGTTCGTCGAACCCCTACAACATGGTGAAAGCCGCTTTTGAGGGTCTCAAGAGCAGCAGTTCCCCGCGCATGGTTGCGGCGCGTCGCGGCAAAAAGGTCAACGACATCGTTGGCCGCCGCGATGGTCAAGCTGCTACCGAAGAGAGCGCGGCTTAAAGTCTGGCCGGGAGAGAGTCTATGGCGGAAGCGAATAAGGTCCGGGTGACCCAGACGGGCAGCCCGATCCGGCGTGAAAAGAGCCAGCGCGCGACGCTGGTCGGGCTTGGTCTGAACAAGATCGGCCGCACGCGTGAACTCGAAGATACCCCGTCCATCCGTGGCATGATCCGCAAGGTTCGCCACATGGTTCGGGTCGAAGAACTCGGTTGATCGCTGGCCGGCGCCAAGCCGGCCAGTTGACCCGCAGGTCAGAAGGAAGTCAGGCAATGAAACTCAACGAACTGTCCGACAATCCGGGCGCAGCCAAGGAACGCATGCGCGTGGGCCGTGGTATCGGTTCCGGCAAGGGCAAGACCGCCGGCCGTGGTGTCAAGGGTCAGAAGTCCCGCTCGGGCGTATCCATTAAAGGTTTCGAAGGCGGTCAGATGCCGCTGTATCGTCGCCTGCCGAAGCGTGGTTTCACCAATGCGCCGTTCCGCAAGGAATTCGCGACGGTGAACCTGGGCCGGTTGCAGGAAGCGGTCGATGCCAAGAAGATCGACGCCGGCAAGCCGATCGACGCGGACGCGTTGCTCGCCTCAGGCATCATCAGCAAGGTATTGGACGGGGTTAAGATCCTGGCCAAGGGCGAACTGTCCGCCAAGCTGACGATCCAGGCCGCCAAAGCCAGTCAGGCCGCGATTGCCGCGGTCGAAAAGGCGGGCGGAACGGTCGAGCTTCCGGTCGAAGCCGAAAAGGCCCCCTCGCGTAAGCGTCGCCATCTGGCGATGAAGAACCGGGGCGCCGAATAAGTTTGATGCATTGGGAAGGGCGCAGCAAAAGGGCTGCGTCTTTCCCGTTGCAATCGTTGCATCGACACCCAACGTCCTTTAACAGGCAACGAGCCGGTAAATAGGACACGCGCTGAAGGGTCCCGGTCAGTTACGGGCCGGTTAACGGGTTCAAAGCGCGGGTTGGAACGATCAGGTAACGGGAACAGGTATCGTATGGCATCCGCCGCTGAGCAACTCGCCGCGAATTTCAATTTTGGAACTCTCGCAAAGGCGACCGAACTGAAGAAGCGCATCTGGTTCACACTGGGTGCGCTTATCGTGTATCGGCTGGGTACTTATTTGCCCCTGCCCGGGATTGACGCTTCGGTCCTGTCGGAGCTGTTCGAGCAGCAGGCCGGCGGTATCCTCGGTATGTTCGACACATTCGCGGGCGGTGCCGTCAGTCGGATGTCGATCTTCGCTTTGAACATCATGCCGTATATTTCCGCATCGATTATCATGCAGCTCATGACCGCGATTTCGCCGTCGTTGGAGCAGATGAAAAAGGAAGGCGAAAGCGGCCGCAAGAAGATCAACCAATACACCCGTTATCTCACGGTCTTGTTGGCTGCCGTGCAAGCCTACGGTATTGCCGTCGGCCTTGAAGGGGCCAGCGGTTCCCAAGGACCTGCGGTTCAAGACCCCGGTCTGTTCTTCCGGGCCTCCACGGTTATTACCCTGGTCGGCGGTACGATGTTCCTGATGTGGCTGGGTGAGCAGATCACGCAGCGTGGTGTCGGGAACGGGATTTCCTTGATTATCTTCTCGGGAATTGTCGCCGGTCTTCCGGGCGCCCTGGCCGGGCTGCTGGAATTGGGCCGGACGGGCGCGATGTCCACCGCCTTTATTCTGTTCCTGCTGGTCATGTCGATCGCGGTCATCGCCTTCATCGTCTTTGTTGAGCGCGCTCAACGCCGGATCATCGTTCAATATCCGAAGCGCCAGGTCGGCAATAAGATGTTTGGTGGCGAAAGCTCGCATCTGCCGATGAAGATCAACACACCCGGGGTCATTCCGCCGATTTTTGCGAGTTCCCTGCTGCTTATGCCGCTCACCATCGCCAACTTCAGCGGCGGTTCGGGGCCGGCGTGGATGCAGGACATCACGGCCATGCTCGGCCGTGGGCAACCTTTGTATCTGGGTATCTATATCGGATTGATCGTGTTCTTCGCCTTCTTCTATACGGCAGTTGTCTTCAACCCCGAGGAAACGGCCGACAATTTGAAGAAGTACGGCGGTTTCGTACCGGGCATCCGTCCCGGCAAGAATACGTCCGAATATCTCGATTATGTCCTGACGCGCCTCACTGCGATCGGTGCTTTGTACTTGGCCGCGGTTTGTATGTTGCCGGAACTGCTGATCTCGCAGTACGCCGTGCCGTTCTATTTTGGCGGCACCAGTCTGCTGATCTGCGTTACGGTGACGATGGATACGGTCGCACAAATACAAAGTCACCTCCTGGCACACCAATATGAAGGCCTGGTGAAAAAATCGAAGTTGAGGGGAAGACGTCGATGATCATTTTGATGTTCGGGCCGCCGGGGGCGGGTAAGGGCACCCAGGCGAAGCTGATTGAAGATTCGCGCGGTTTTGTGCAGCTTTCCACCGGCGACATGCTGCGCGCCGCTGTCGCCGAAGGGACGGCGTTGGGTAAGCAGGCCAAGGCAATCATGGATGCCGGCAAGTTGGTCGACGACGAGACCATGATCGGCATCATCGACGAACGCATGGAAGAACCGGATTGCGCCAAGGGCGTTATTTTGGACGGTTTCCCGCGTACTGTCGCACAAGCCGAGGGTCTGGACGCCTTGCTCGCGCGGAAGGGCAAGAAGATCGATCACGTCATCGAACTGACCGTCAATGACCAGGAATTGTACAACCGCATCGAAATGCGTGTTGCGCAGACGCCGGAGAGCGAGCGCCGCGCGGACGACAATGCGGAGACGCTCAAGAAGCGTTTGGGTGTGTATCACGATCAAACAGCCCCCTTGCTTCCCTACTATGAAGCGAAGGGCGTTTTGCGGAAAGTTGACGGCATGCAGGACATCGACAAGGTGACTGCGGCCATCAACCAGATATTGGGTTAGGCGGATCAGGTCGACGAGGGCGTAAATTATCTTCTTCTCGGTTCGGCCGGGGCGTTGACAGAGGAACGGGTTTCCGTATACTCCGCGCGCTTCGGCATGGCTGTATGTCACGGAAGTGACATTTCGGTTGCCGATTGAAGATTTCCCGTAAGGGACTATTCCCAGTTCGGCATGATCGCAGCGGCCCGCGTTAGAAACGAGGACGCCACTGTGCTTTTTCGGCATATGTCGGCGGAATTTTGGTAGAGGACTGAGACGATGGCACGTATCGCGGGTGTTAACCTCCCGACCAATAAGCGGGTTGTGATCGCGCTGACCTATATTCATGGGATCGGCCGCCACAAGTCAGAGCAAATCCTGAAAACCTGCGGTATCGATGAATCTACCCGCGTGAACACGCTGGGTGAAGACGAAGTGGCCCGCATCCGCGAAGTGATCGACCGCGATCACATGGTGGAAGGCGATCTGCGCCGTGAAGTCGCGATGAATATCAAGCGTCTCATGGACCTTGGTTGCTACCGTGGTCTTCGTCACCGTAAGGGCCTGCCGGTCCGGGGTCAGCGGACCCACACCAACGCACGGACCCGCAAGGGCCCGGCCAAGGCGATTGCCGGTAAGAAGAAGTAATCGTCTCTATTCTTGGAAAAAATGTTCGGGGGTGGCCCTAAGCCCGCCCCACGTATGATAGGTGGAACTGACTATGGCACGCGCTCCCGTTCGTAAGCGTCGCGAGAAGAAAAACATCACCTCTGGGATTGCCCATGTGAACGCGTCGTTCAACAACACGATGATCACCATTACCGACGTGCAGGGTAATGCCATTTCCTGGTCCAGTGCCGGTATGCAGGGTTTCAAGGGTAGCCGTAAATCGACGCCCTATGCCGCGCAGATCGCCGCTGAAGACGCCGGCAAGAAGGCAGCCGACCACGGCATGAAAACCTTGGAAGTGAACGTGAAGGGCCCCGGTTCGGGTCGCGAATCTGCGCTGCGTGCGTTGCAGTCCGTCGGTTTCACGATCACCGCGATCAAGGACGTCACGCCGATCCCGCATAACGGCTGCCGTCCGCGCAAGCGCCGTCGCGTTTAATCATTCGAATGCTCGTCGGGTAACCGGCGGGCTGGTCGATCGCCTGCAGGCGGTCAGCCGGCGTGCAGACGTTTTCACTGCGGTCCGGTTCGGCCTAAACGGGTAGATCTGAAAGCAAGACTTAAGAAGGGACGCCGGCTTTCCGGCCGGTGACATAAGAATGAGCGATACCTCCCTGGCGAGTGTTCAGCGAAACTGGCAATCCTTGATTAAGCCGAAGAAGTTGGAAGTTACGCCTGGCGTCGACCCGAACCGTATCGCCACCGTCGTAGCAGATCCGCTGGAACGCGGCTTCGGCATGACGCTTGGCAATGCGCTTCGTCGCATTCTCCTGTCCTCCCTGCAGGGGGCTGCTGTTACGTCCCTGCAGATCGAAGGCGTTCTGCATGAATTCTCGTCGATCCCGGGTGTCCGCGAAGACGTCACCGACATCGTTTTGAACGTCAAGGCCTTGGCGCTGCGTATGCACGGCGACGGGCCCAAGCGCATGCGTTTGTCCGTTCAGGGGCCGGCTGAAGTCACCGCGGGCATGATCGAAACCGGTCACGACATTGAAGTCATGAACCCGGATCTGGTCATCTGCACGCTCGACAAGGGTGCCGCGCTCAATGTCGAGTTCACGGTCGCCAACGGCAAGGGCTATGTCCCGGCTTCCCAAAACCGTCCGGAAGATGCGCCGATCGGCCTGATCCCGGTCGACTCGATCTTCAGCCCGGTTCGCAAAGTGTCGTACAAAGTGGAAAATACCCGCGTCGGCCAGGTCACGGACTATGACAAGCTGAGCATGGCGATCGAGACCAACGGTGCGGTAACCCCGGAAGATGCGACGGCGCTTGCCGCACGCATCATGCAGGACCAGTTGCAGATCTTCATCAACTTCGAAGAGCCGCAGCAGCGCGTCGAAGAAGAGAAGGCCTCCGAGCTGCCGTTCAACCGGAACCTGCTCCGCAAGGTGGACGAGTTGGAACTCAGCGTTCGCTCGGCGAATTGCCTGAAGAACGACAATATCGTCTATATCGGCGACCTGGTTCAGAAGACGGAATCGGAAATGCTCCGGACCCCGAACTTCGGCCGCAAGTCGCTGAACGAAATCAAAGAAGTCCTGACCCAGATGGGCTTGGCGCTTGGCATGGAAATTCCTGCCTGGCCCCCGGAAAACATCGAGGATTTGGCGAAGCGGCTCGAAGAGCCGTTCTAAGGCGGGCGGGCCGGCAAACGGCTTGACCCATTAATCTCCACCGTCGGCTGTAGCCACGAAAAGCAATAACAGGCGACCGACGGTTATTGAGCAAAGAAGACCAGGAGAAAAGTAAATGCGTCACGGTATGCATGGCCGGAAGCTTAACCGCACGGCCTCCCATCGTAAGGCAATGTTCGCCAATATGGCGAATGCGCTGATCAAACACGAACAAATCAAGACGACCCTGCCGAAGGCGAAAGAACTGCGCCGCGTCGCGGACCGTCTTATCACGCTTGGCAAGAAGGGCGGCCTTCACCGCCGCCGTCAGGCCTTCGCCCAGCTGCGCGACGATGCGATGGTTGCGAAGCTGTTCGACGGGCTGGCCGATCGTTATCAGGATCGTCCCGGCGGCTACACCCGCGTTCTGAAGGCCGGCTTCCGTTACGGCGACAGCGCTCCGATGGCCATCATCGAACTGGTTGACCGCGATGAAGACGCCAAGGGTCAGGATTCAGGTCCGGTCCAGGTCGTCGAAATGGACGAAGGCGAGGAATAATCCCGCCTTGAAAGACATGTCACCCTGGCATTGAGTGACAGTAAGACGCCCCGCATGGACATACCTGCGGGGCGTTTTCATTTTCCGCCAGGGTTGGTACTCCAAAATGGGCCTTGGAGCTTTCATCCCGGGCCATGATCGCCATCTTTAAACAAGGACATCCGGTCGCTAGGATACCCGCATGATGACGTCTCAGAAAAAACCGCCTCACTTGTCGAAGGCATTTGGTGCGCTGTTGGCCTTCGCCGTGGCGCTTGGCCTGTGCAATGCGGTCCTCGCGAAGCAGGTTCCCGAGAACGATCAGGAAATCACGCTGTCCTTTGCACCGCTTGTCCGCGCGACATCACCGGCCGTGGTCAATATCTACACCAGCAAAGTCGTCCGGCAGCAGGGAAACCGGCTTTTCGACGATCCCTTCTTTCGGCGCTTTTTCGGGGAAACTTTCCCCTTTTCGATCGGGCCTAGCCGGGAAAGGGTCGAAAATTCCCTTGGTTCCGGCGTTATTCTGCGCCCGGACGGAATCATCGTGACCAATCACCACGTCATTCGTGGTGCGGATGAAATCAAGGTGGTACTGACCGACAAGCGGGAATTCGCCGCGGATATCCTGTTGAGCGACGAACGGACTGATATAGCCGTCCTCAAACTCCAAGAGCCGAAAGGAGAGTTGCCGATCGTCGTGTTCGGGGATTCCGACGATCTTGAAGTCGGAGACCTTGTCTTGGCCATCGGAAACCCATTCGGCGTTGGGCAGACTGTGACCAGTGGGATCGTATCCGGCCTGGCGCGAACATCCGTTGGAATCACCGATTTCCGGTCTTTCATACAAACCGACGCCGCGATCAATCCCGGCAATTCCGGCGGGGCGCTCGTGGATGTTAAAGGGCGCCTCGTGGGGATCAATACGGCGATTTTTTCGAAATCCGGCGGATCGCAGGGAATCGGTTTCGCTGTCCCGTCGAATATGGTGCGCCGCGTCGTCTCCAGCGCCATCGCGGGAGAGCCCTTGATCCGGCCGTGGCTCGGATTCTCGGGCCGTGATGTCGATGCGGAAATATCCGATGCACTGGGCCTGGAAACCCCCGGCGGCGTTATTGTCGAGAATGTCCACCCGACGGGGCCTGCGGCGGATGCTGGTCTCGAGCGGGGCGATATCATCGTCGAGGTGGAAGGTCGGCCGGTGGATGACGGGCAAGGGCTCCGGTTCTTCTTCGCCACCCGCGAACTGGGGGGCACGACCTCGATTACCGCTCTGCGCGACGGCAAGCCCGTCAAAATGGACTTCTCCCTCATGGCCCCGCCCGAGGTGCCGCCCAGGGACCGCACCGATATCGTCGGGAATTTCCCGATTTCCGGCATCCGTGTGGTGAACCTGTCACCCCGCGTCGCCGATGAACTGGGCATCCCGACGGATTTGACCGGCGTGATCGTCGAGGGCGTACAGCGCGGCTCGGTCGCGCACCGTGTTGGGATCCGGCCACTGGACATCATCACCGAAGTCAATGGCGAGGAAATCTCGCTGGTCTCGCAGTTGGTCGCGATTGTCGAGGATGGTCCGCCTGAATGGCTGGTCGTGCTGAACCGCCAGGGCGAGCGGCTGGTCTTGGAGGTTCGCTGACGTGGCCCGCAAGCCGGCATCTTCCGGTGAAGGGCCCGGCTTATTCGGCGACCTGGCGCCCCGGCCTCTGGCGGACCGCCTGCGGCCCAAAACCCTGGATGACGTCGTCGGGCAGGATCACTTGCTGGGTCCGGAAGGACCGCTTCGCCGGATGGTGAACCAGGGCCGTCTGACTTCCATCATCCTTTGGGGAGGACCGGGCTGCGGCAAGACGACGATCGCCCGCCTGCTGGCCGATGTGACCGATTTGGCGTTCGAGCCGCTTTCGGCCGTCTTCTCCGGCGTTGCCGATCTTCGACAAGTGTTCGAAAGGGCGCGTGAGCGGCGGGTAGGCGGCCAGGGGACGCTCCTCTTTGTGGACGAAATCCACCGGTTCAACAGGGCTCAGCAGGACGGTTTCCTGCCCTATGTGGAAGACGGCACGGTCGTGCTAGTCGGCGCCACCACGGAAAACCCCAGTTTCGAATTGAATGCGGCCTTGCTGTCACGCTGCCAGGTCTTCGTTTTGAACCGGCTGGATGCGACGGCGCTGGCCGGCCTGTTGGCGCGGGCGGAGGCGGAGGAGGGACGCAGCCTGCCGCTGGACGTCGATGCCCGAGCCGCCGTCGTGGCCATGGCGGATGGGGATGGGCGGTATCTGTTGAACATGGCGGAAGCCCTGTTCAATACCGGCCTGTCGAAGAAGATGACGCCGGAGGAACTGCTGACCATCGTTCAACGGCGCATGCCGGTCTACGACAAGTCGCAGGAAAGTCATTACAATCTGATCAGCGCGCTGCACAAATCCTTGCGCGGTTCCGACTGTGACGCAGCCCTTTATTGGTTCGGGCGCATGCTGATTGGGGGCGAAGACCCCCTATACATCGCCCGACGGCTTGTCCGTTTCGCCTATGAGGATATCGGCCTCGCGGACCCGAATGCCGCCGTCCAGGCGCTTGCCGGGTGGGATACGTTCGAGCGGCTGGGATCGCCCGAGGGCGAGCTGGCATTGGTCCAGGTCGTCATCTACCTGGCGACGGCACCGAAATCAAACGCGGCCTATAAGGCTTTCAGCGCAGCGAAACGGGTGGCGAAAGAAACCGGGTCGCTGGCACCGCCCAAACACATCCTGAACGCGCCCACCAAGCTGATGAAGGAAATCGGCTATGGCGAGGGGTATGCCTATGACCATGATCAGCCGGAAGGCTTCTCAGGCCAGGACTATTTCCCCGATCAGATGGCCCGTCAGAATCTGTATAACCCGGTGGAACGCGGTTTCGAGCGCGAGATTCGGAAACGGCTCGAGTATTGGAACAAGTTGCGCCGGGACCGGACCCCGGACGGCGATTGACGCCTGCAAGCGATCGCCGTGCACCGCACCGGACGATTTTTGGCATTCATCCGCATCGCAATAAATTCGTAACACCCCGGTAACGGATGGGTCACCTCCACCGTGTATCCGAGAACCTGTTGATCCGTTGCGCCGAAGGGCTGCGGCGGGTCGCCCCCTAAGCGCAGCAAGCGGCCGCAAGAACCGGCCCTCGCGCAGGCGGTTGGTTTTTCTCAGGTATCGGGGTCAGTATGACGAACATCGTCGAGGTTAGGTCCGTCAATAAGCGTTTCGGACGTGGTCCGGTCGTATTGAACGACATCAATGTGACGATCGCCGAGGGCGAGATGGTCGCCTTGATCGGGGCGTCCGGGTCCGGAAAATCCACTCTCTTGAGGACGATATGCGGCCTCGAAATGGCTGACACGGGCGTCGGCCGTATCTCGCTTTTCGGGCAGGTCACGCAATCGGGGGGTAAGCGCCTGCCGGCGCAGCGCGCCTTGCGGTCCCATGTCGGCGTGATCTTCCAACAGTTCAATCTTGTGACCCGCCTCTCTCTGTTGACGAATGTCCTGGTCGGCCGTTTGGGGCGCATCCCGAAATGGCGCGGCCTGCTGGGCCTGTTCCCGGAAAGCGACCGTATCAAGGCTCTGAAGGCCCTGGAACGCGTCGGCATGGCCGATAAGGCACGCCAGCGCGCTTCCACCCTGTCGGGCGGTCAACAGCAGCGAGGGGCCATCGCACGGGCCCTGACGCAGGAAGCACGGCTGATCCTGGCGGACGAACCGATCGCGTCCCTGGACCCTGCGTCTGCCGAAAGCGTGATGGAAACCCTCAGCGCGATCAATCGAGAGGACGGCGTGACGGTGGTCGTGTCTCTGCATCAGATCGATCACGCCTTCAAACATTGCCGCCGGATCATCGCCCTCAAGGACGGCGCCGTCGCCTATGACGGAACGACCGAGGGCATCACGCCGGAGGACATTGCCAGCCTGTACGGCGTCGAGGGCTTGGATCTCGTCAAGGACGCGCGTCCGGCGGATGACGAGGAAGTCGCGGCGGACCACCGCGCTCCCCGGCATCTGAGACCCGTTGCCGTGGCTTCCTGACCACTGGAAAAGGCCGGAAGCCGCAAGCGTAAGTATCCGTTCATTTACATCCACACTTGGAAGGGAGTGTCATTACCATGTTCAAGAAACTCTTTGCCGCGGCCACGATCGCCGCTGCGGGCATGACGGCGACGGCCGCTTTGGCCGAAGATATGCCGAAGCAGCTCAATTTCGGCATTATTTCCACGGAATCATCCTCCGCGCTGGAGGCCAGCTTCGGTCCGTTCCTGGAAGACATGTCCAAGACCCTCGGTGTCGAGGTGAAGCCGTTCTTCGCCAGCGACTATGCGGGCGTCATTGAAGGCATGCGTTTCGGCAAAGTCGACGTGGCCTGGTTCGGCAACAAGTCGGCGATCGCGGCGGTCGACCGCGCCGGCGGCGAAGTTTTCGCGCAAACCATCAAGGATGACGGCTCCAAAGGCTATCACTCCCTGCTGATCACGCATAAGGACAGCGGCATCAACAGCCTGGACGACGTCCTGAAATGCGACAAGACGCTGACCTTCGGCAACGGCGACCCGAATTCCACGTCGGGTTTCGCGATCCCCGGCTACTATGTCTGGGCGCTCAACAACAAGACGCCGGAAGAGTGCTTCAAGCGCGTGGTCAGTTCCAACCATGAAGGCAACGCGATGGCCGTCGCCAATGAGAAGGTGGACGTTGCGACCAACAACACCGAGTCCATCTATGCGCGCCTCGGCAAGACCAACCCGGAAGCCGCCGCAAACATCAAGGAAATCTGGCGTTCGCCGATGATCCCGTCCGACCCGATCGTTTGGCGGAAGGAACTGCCGCAGGTCGCCAAGGAGAAGATCTATTTCTTCTTCATGCAGTACGGCCGTTTCGGTGATGTCGCCAAGGTCAAGCACGAGCGTGAAGTCCTGGCGAATGTCTCCGACGGGTGGGGTCCGTTCCTGGCCTCTTCCAATGCGCAGTTGCTGGATGTCCGTCAGATCGAAGCCTTCAAGGCGAAACTGAAGGCCCAGAACAACGACAAGCTTTCCGATGACGAGAAGAAGGCAGCCGTCGCGGCGGCCGAAAAGGAACTGGCCGAACTGCAGGCCTATTCCAAGATCGTCGGCCCGGCCGGCTACTAAGTCGATAGGCTGTATCGGGGGCTCCATCGCGGAGCCCCCGATTCTTTTGTCCGTTCCTTTTCAGAAATGCGGTGACCCCATGACCACGACCGAACTAGATCGATCCGCCACCGTCCTGTCGCCGGCAATTCAGGAACAACTGAAACCGGACATGAAAAGCTTCCTCGTGAAGATGGGGATCGTCAGCTTCATCGCGGCGCTTTTGGGGTTCTCCTACTATCCAGCGGAGGTCAACAATTGGACGTTCCTGATCAGCGATGCCGGAAATATGGCGACGTTCATCAGTGATTTCCTGAAGCCGAACTTCCTGGATCTGGAAATGTATCTTCTGAAGATGCTGGAAACCGTTCAGATCGCTCTCTGGGGGACCTTCCTGTCGATTTTGTTCGGCATCCCGGCCGCCTTGCTGTGTTCCAGCAACATCTCACCGATTTGGGTCGTGCAACCGATGCGGCGGATGATGGATGCCTGTCGAGCAATCAATGAGCTGGTTTTCGCGATTCTCTTTGTTGCCGCGGTTGGTTTGGGGCCTTTCGCCGGCGTCATGGCGCTGTTCATCCACAATCTCGGTATCATCTCGAAGCTGTTCTCGGAAGCTGTCGAGGCGATTGATAGCCGCCCGGTGGAAGGGATCCGTTCGACCGGGGCAAGTCGCGTACAGGAAATTATCTATGGTGTGATCCCGCAAGTTCTTCCCCTTTGGTCGAGTTTTTCGCTCTATCGATTCGAAACCCTGGTGCGGTCGGCGACGGTGCTCGGGATCGTCGGGGCGGGTGGGATCGGTTTCACCTTCTACGAGTCCTTCCGCAGCTTCCAATACGACAAGGCGGGAGCGATCATTCTCGTTGTGGTCATCGTCGTTTCCGTGATCGACATCATCTCCGCACGATTGCGAAAGGCTCTGGTTTAAGATCAACCTGTTGTATAGGTTTCCGACAGTGATCCTATACAAGGGGGACTTTCTTGTCCGAGCGCGAACAACGCGGACCGCTTGTTCCTGCGGGGAATGGCAGTGCAGCGGAAATCTCCGGCACGCCCGTCCCCGGCGCTGCCCTGTTTCGGGTGGCAGGAACCGGCAAGGACGCCTCCGTTATATGGGGTAGTGAGGCGTTTTGCGGATTGACCGGTGTTTCCGAAGCCTGCTTCCCGGTTTCCTTGGTCTCGTGGCTGCAAAAGCACGTTCATCCCGACGATTGGTCGATCGTGACCGCTGGCAAAGGCGACCCCGCCTCTCAGGCAGGAATACGCAAGGAATATAGGATCCGGTGCGGCTCGACGGGTGACAAGGACGGATGGTTCTGGCTGCGGGAGGAATTGCTGTTTCGGGACTGTGACCGGGACAAATGCGAAAGCCTCTACCTTCTTGCCGATGTGACGCGCGAGCGTCATCTACACGACGAACTTCGTTCGGCGAAAGAAGACCTTGAACACACCGTCGCGTTGAACAATCTGGAAATCGCTCAAACATCGCTGCAGTACCTTGAACTTATCGATAGTTCCGTACAGGGCATTTTCGTGCACGATGGCGAGTTGATCGGCTATGCAAACGCAGCCTTGGCGTCGATGTTGGGCTATCCCGGCGCTAAGGACCTGATCGCGCTCGGCTCGATTTGGACCCTGTTCCCGGAAGATGAAGCGGTTCGGCTGAAATCATACCGTGACAGCCGTTCAAAAGGGGTGGCCGCCCCCAATACATACCAATGCCAGATGCTTCGGCGGGACGGGTCGGTCATGTGGGCCGAAGTTCGCGTTTCCACGCCACGCTGGAAAGGTGGGACAGGTTACCTGGGGCTTGTCATCGATATATCCGAACGGCGCGCCAACGAGGAAGCGATGCTGGCCGCGCGCCGAGACGCGGAGCGCGCGAACAAATTGAAGTCGGACTTCCTGGCTAAAATGAGTCATGAGCTTCGAACGCCGCTGAACGCGATCATCGGATTCTCGCAGTCGCTGGGAACGCAAGGATTGGCGTCGCTTACCGAAGACCGCCTGACGGAATATACCGGCTATATTCAGGATGGAGCGGAACATCTTCTCCACATCGTGAATGAGATACTGGATCTGTCGAAGATCGAAGCCGGGCGGTACGAATTGGAGGAAGGACCCGTCAGCTTGCGAGACGTCATCATCCGTGCGCGGGAGATGGTTTCGGGATTGGCCCAATCCCGCAGCGTCATCGTCGAAACAGCGGGGCTGACGGATAGTGAAGTCAAGGTCGTCGCCGACGAAAGGGCGATGCTGCAAGTCGTGCTGAATTTGCTCAGTAATGCTGTGAAATACGGAAGCGACCACAGTGTCGTGCAAGTTACCGTAACCGAACCTGATCCGGATTCCGGCGTTTCGATTTCTATTTCCGATTCCGGCGATGGCATTCCGCAAGAAAGAATGGATTTTATCCTGACGCCATTCGGAAGATTGGGGAATAATGATGCCTACCGGTCCGGTGGAACGGGTTTGGGACTGCCGATCGTGAAATCGCTCGTCGACATGCATGGTGGCGAACTAATCATCGATTCGACGATCGGTGTTGGAACGACCGTCACGGTGCGGTTGCCGGCCGAGCGGCGTTTGGGATAGCGCGGTGCAGGGTTCTTTCCGCGTCCGTTAAAGGACCATTTTCATCCCGACATGGGATGCGACGAATCCGAGATCCTCATAGAACCGGGCCGCGTCTTTACGGGCAGCATTCGTGGACAATTGGGCTAGATGGCAGTTGCGGCGCCGTCCTTCCTCGATCGCCCATTCGAACATCTTTCTGCCATATCCTTTTCCACGGTAACCTTCGGCGACGCGGACGGATTCAATTTGCGCGCGGGACCGTCCCGTGAAGCTGATCGAAGGAATGACGGTAAACTGCATCATCGCCATCACCATGCCGTCGATTTCCCCGACCATGATGTCGTTGTAGGGGTCCGCCTCAATCGCCGCGAAGGCATCCCTGTAAGCTTGGTTGAGGGGTAAACTCGCGTCTTCCCGCGTCTGTCCTAAGACGTCGTCCGCCAACATGGCGACGAGTGTTGGCAAATCTTCCGCAGTGGCTGTTCGGATATTCATTGTCGGGGGCAAAGTGACTCTCTTCTTCCAGCAGGGGCGGTATGGAGCTACCGAACGTAGCGCGCCAAACGGGTGAACGCCCTGGCACGATCGAGCGGGTCGGAAATGGTCGCGGCAATGGCCATGGCGCGCTCTTGCCGCTGCGGGTTCTTGACCTCGTCGAAAGTCAGGACAAAAACTTGGCGAAGGCGCGACGCGATCTGTGTGAAGGACGTTTCGGCCCGTTCGTGGATGCTCGGCGCAAGGGTCTTGGACCCGACTTGCGCCAGCCGCCAATAAGCATCGGCGCGCAAATGGGGTTGTTCGATTTTCGACGCGGCCGCCGCCGCTGCCCGTGTTTCCACCTCACCGCCATTCGAGTGGGAAACCAGTGCGATATGCGCCAGACTCGCCTCGTAATGGGCAAAGGACCTCGCGTAGGAGAGACCGATATCATCGATCAGTTCCTCGCTTGCCTGCAGCGCCTGCGCCGCCAAGGCCGTTTCACCGGCATCGATTGCCATTCGGGAGAGACGTGCCCAAGCGACGGTCCGGTAACGGCTTTCCGAGATGGAATCGATTGCCCGTTGGGCACCTGCCCAGTCGCCCTTATTGACCGATGCCGCCCAATCGACGCTTTCGCTCTCGGCGTCGGCAGACGGATCGTTCGCGATGGCTGCGGTGTTCCTTACCGTATCGCCTTCCAGCCCAACCGTCTTTTCCAGCAGGCGTAGCGCGGTGCGCGGGTCGTCCATCAGGGCGAGGACGGAATATACGCTCTCGCTATCGCCACCCTCGTGATACGCCGCCGCAACGGCGCTCAGCGCCCAGTCCCGGCGCGATTCATCCGGCACGCGATAGGCTTGGGCGAACGCTTCTTCCAGCAAGCATGCCGACGACGGCGCGGCAATGCAGGTGTCTAAGACCGAGTCCAATGGCTGGGGCGGCCGGCGTTTTTCCCGTGCCGCCTGAAACGCACCGATTGAGGCCAGAATGCGCTCAGCCTCGCCGCGGGCAACCCGTTTCGTGCTCTTCAGGGAACGGAGTGCTTCTTCAAGCTGTGCCTTGGAATCGCCCTCAATATCTGGAGTTCCGGAAGGGGAGAGCTGTACAGCGGCCACCATATCCGAACTGCCCTTGGCGGATTGATAAGGCAGGGAAACCATGGCTGCGATGAGAAGGATTGATGGCAAGTGCCGCATCGCATGCGTCCACCGCGAAAAAAAAGACCTTTGGCAAAGCGCCGTAACGCGGAACTCTCCCAAGGGCGCGACGTACAGAGTCATACCAGCAACCAAAACCGATCAATTTCAAAGATTCTGCCTGATTTGTTCGATAACACAAAGACAATCCGCCGCTATGGCGGACTTACTGCGGGTTTTGATGCCTAATCCGTTCTTTCAGACAGCCATTCCGCTTGTGCATGCTTCCATTCGGGCAGTATCGTGCGCCGCAGAAGCGCCGCAAAATGGCGGTGGGGCGAGATTCTAGTCAAAGGGAGCCAATTCATGGCGATTGAACATCCGTACCTGATGTTCCTAGGGGATGCAGCGGATCAACTTGCAGCGAAAGTCGCTAACGGTGTCAGGATGTGGCGGCCGGAATGGTGTGTCGGTCAGTTCAAGCTTCCGGGGTGCAACGCGGACCTTGGACTTCCCAACATGACGATCGAGGAAGCGGCTGCGGCCGGCGTCAAGACGATCGTGGTCGGCGTGGCGAACCGGGGCGGTTTGATACCCGACTCTTGGGTGAAAAGCCTCGTCCAGGGCGTGGAACTGGGTATGGACGTGGCAAGCGGCCTGCACAACAAGGTTGCCGAAATCCCCGCGATTGCGGATGCGGCTAAAGCCAACGGCCGGAGGCTCTTTGACGTACGGCATCCGACCCGTGCTTTCGACGTCGCCAAGGGCTCAAAGCGCCCCGGCAAGCGTTTGTTGGCCGTCGGGACGGATTGTTCGGTCGGAAAAATGTTCGCGGCCCTGGCCGTAGAGCAGGAAATGAAGGCCCGTGGAATGAAAGTATCCTTCCGCGCTACCGGCCAGACCGGTATTTTCATTGCCGGTGACGGCGTCTCCGTCGATGCCGTCGTGGCCGATTTCATTTCCGGGGCCACCGAATGGCTTTGCCCAGCGAATGACGAGGATCATTGGGACGTCATCGAAGGGCAGGGCAGTCTGTTCCATGCATCCTTCGCCGGCGTCAGCATGGGCCTGCTGCACGGGTCACAGGCCGATGCATTGGTCATGTGCCATGAACCGACCCGCACCCATATGCGCGGCCTTCCCGACTTCCCGTTGCCGAGCTTGCAGGAATGCATTGCTTTGAACGAGCAATGTGGCCGGCTCACAAACCCGGATTGCAAAGTCGTGGGCGTGTCGGTGAACACCGTGGCGCTTGGCGAGGCCGAGGCCAAGGATTTGCTGGCCAAGATTGCGGATGAGACTGGTCTGCCGACCACGGATACGTTCCGGTTTGGCGCCGCGCCGATCGTGGACGTGTTGTAGACCGTCATGGTTCTGCTCAAATCCGTTTGCCATGAAAGTTGGCCGCTTGCGGCCGCCTTTTCCATCTCCCGCGGTACCAAGACCTCTGCTGAGGTCGTGGTAGTTGAAATTGTCGATGGGGATCACCGGGGCAGAGGGGAATGCGTTCCCTATCCCCGGTATGGGGAATCAATCGAGAGCGTTATGGCGCAGATTGAGTCGGTCAGGAACGAATTGACCAACGGCATGGATCGGATGGCGCTGCAGACCGTCATGCCCGCCGGTGCGGCACGGTGTGCGTTGGATGCCGCTTTCTGGGATCTTGAGGCCAAGATGTCCGGCAGCCGCGCCTGGCAATTGGCAGGGTTGTCGGAGCCGGGACCGGTGACGACGGTTTATACGATTAGCCTCGATACGCCCGAAAAGATGGGTGCCTCCGCAAAAGCCAACGCGGCCCGGCCGTTGATGAAGCTGAAGCTGACCGGTACCGGTGACCTGGACCGTGTGGCGGCAGTGCGTGAGAACGCCCCGAATACCGAACTCGTTGTTGATGCGAACGAAGGTTGGTCGCCGGACATGGTGGAACCGTTTTCGGCGGAATTAGCAGCCCTGGGCGTCAAAATGATCGAACAGCCCTTACCGGCATCCGACGATGCTGTCCTGGCGTCGCTGGCCCATCCCATCCCGATTTGCGCCGATGAATCGGTGCATACCCGCGACGGACTGGCTGCGCTAGCCGACCGCTACGACATGATCAACATCAAGCTGGATAAGACGGGCGGTTTGACCGAAGGCCTCGCGCTGAAGCGGGAGGCCGAAGCTGCGGGTCTGGGCATCATGGTTGGATGCATGGTCGGGACATCTCTTTCCATGGCGCCGGCGGTGCTTCTGGCGCAAGGCGCGGCCGTGGTCGACCTGGACGGCCCTTTGCTGCTGGCCAAGGACCGGGACGGCGGGTTGACGTTCAACGGAAGCGTGATTTCCCCACCGGCTGGATCTCTCTGGGGATGACACTGGTTGGGGATGACACTGGCATGAACGGCTAGGATACCGGACATGACGACCGCTACCCAAATCGACCCGGATGAGCCGCGCGGCCTCGCCGCGTTGGGAACGGTGCGGTGGGCGATTGGCTTCGTTTTCCACAATTTCGGGTCCTTGCTGAAGATCTCGATCACACCGTTCATATTTTCGGTCTTTTTGACCAATGCCCAGAAGATGGTCCAATTGTTCGACATCCTCGACATGAAGGGATGGGGCGACCCGCTCTTCAATGTCCTGATCCTGGCCGCGGTGGCTCCGCAGGCGACGGCTTGGCACCGTTTCGCGCTGCTTCCCGATCAAAAACTATATTGGTTTCAGTTCGTGTTCGGATTGCGGGAACTGCGTTTCCTTCTGATCAGTTGTGCCGCTTATGTGCTCGGCGTTGCCGTGGGTTTGGCCACTGCAGCAGCGATCGCGCCGGTGCCGGATTTCGGGGTTGCGGTTCAGATATTGTTCGTGCTGCTGCTGATGTGGATTTTGGCGCGGTGCGTCATGTTCCTGCCGGCCGCCTCCATAGGCGCCCAGGAGGGGCTCTTAGAACTTCTGGGCATGACCAAAGGCATCGCGGGTAGAATCGTCGGCGTGTATTTGGTTTGCGGCGTCCTGATGACGATCTTCGGTTATGGGTTCTCCGCGTTGAGTGATATTGCCGTTGCACTTACCGTTGGATTGCCGGGCCTCGTGACAGTCATAGCCGAAACGTTGCCGCGTGCATTTTTCAATTTGCTTGCTGTCGGCGTCTTCATATCCGTGTTGTCGTCAATCTATAAGCAGATTTCCAACAGCGCCCGCCGTGGGTCGACGGTTACGCAGAATGTGGCGGGTGAGACGGGCGACGGCGACCGCCCTTAATTCAGCTTGCCGAACGGACAATGGCACACAGTTTCTCCAACTCTTCTTCCGTATTGAAATAGTGTACGGATGCGCGAACCATAGATCCGACCTGGGCGGCGGCGAGGTCCTCGCGCGTCAGTTGGCTGCTGGAGGTGGAGACGTTGATCTTCTGCGCCGCCAGGACCGCCTTGATGCTGTCCGCACCGACGCCGGCCTTGGAGAAGGTTACGATCCCGCATTGTCTCTCGCCCCTGTCCCAAACCGTGACGCCGGGGAGGCGGCATAAAGTGTCGCGAAGGCCATTCGCCAGCGATTGGATGCGGGCCCAGGTTTCGGCAACGCCCAACCCCTGGCCATAGTCCAGCGCTACGGCCAAACCGATTTTTCCTGCAAAGTAGCATTCCCAATTTTCGAAACGGCGCGCGTCGGCGCGGATTTCAATCTCGGTGATGTCGGTCCAGGTCGCGGCGTGAGTGTCGAGGAACGGCGGCTCCAGCTTTTCGATCCATTCTTTCCGGATCCATAGAAATCCGGTCCCGCGCGGGCCTCTTATGTATTTGCGACCCGTCGTCGACAGCATGTCACAGCCGATATCGTTGACGTCGACTGGCATTTGGCCGACCGATTGGCAGGCGTCCAGAAGATAGGGGATGTGATGCTTCCGCGCGACTTTGCCGACCTGTTCCGCCGGGTTGATAAGGCCGCCATTGGTCGGGATATGAGTGAGGGTGATCAGCCGCGTGCGGTCGGTGATCAGGTTTTCCAATGCAGCGACATCGACCTGGCCGCTCTCGTCGTCCGGCGCCATGTCCACAATGGCCCCATAGCGCCGCGCGACTTGGATATAGGAAATCATGTTCGAGCTGTAGTCGGAGCGTGACGTCAGTATTCTGTCACCGGGGCGCCAGTCGAAGGCGTAGAACACCATGTCCCAGGCGCGCGTTGCGTTCTCGATGAATGCGATCTCTTCAGGTTTGCCGCCGACCGCGATGGCTGCGGCATTGTAGAAATGCTCAAGCAGTGCGTTATGCGCGGCTTTGGCCTCATAGCCGCCGATATCGCATTCGAGTTGAAGATGATCCAACAGCGATTGGTGGACCGGGCGAGGCATAAGCGACGCTCCCGCATTGTTCAGGTGGATCAACCTATTTGCACAGGCCGGTGTGTCCTGCCGTACGTCGTCGAGTGAAAAACTCATCAGCGTTCTCCTGACAGCATGCCCGTCACGTTGTCCCGGTTGCTTGATCGGTCCTGTTGGAACCTGTGACGATGGCCTTGGCGGGGAAGCAAAGCGAGGCTTTCGTACCAACGCCGACGGTGCTTTCAAGAAGAAATATCCCGTCATGCAATTTCATGAGGCTGTCGACCAAAGGCAGGCCGAGACCGGTGCCCTCGTATTGGCGTGATAGGTCTGAATCGATTTGAATGAACGGCATCAGTGCCTTTTCGATGTCGGCGTGATCAATCCCGATACCGGTGTCTTCGACGACGATATTCATGCCGCCGTCGCGCGCTCTTTCGGCTGAGATGGTTACCGTGCCGCCGCCTTCCGTGAATTTGACCGCGTTGGAGACGAGGTTGATGAGCATTTGACGGACCAACTTGTCTTCGCTCAACAGGGCGGGAATATCGCCTGGAATGCGGTTTATCAGGGTGACGCCGATGGCATCCGCCCGCTGTCTGACGAGTTTCAAGCTCGCTTCCACGGCCTCTGGGATCGAAACGGGTTCCGGATTCAGCGTGCGTTGTCCAGCTTCGCCTTTCGAGAGGTCGAGGATGTCATTGATGATGGATAGCAAGTGTCGTCCGCTTTCACGGATATCGTTGGCGAAGTCCTTGTATTTCGGCGACGGCAATTCCCCATACAATTCGTCATGAATGACTTCGGCGAATCCGATGATGGAGTTCAGCGGCGTCCGCAACTCGTGGCTCATTTGCGCCATGAACTGGGTTCGGGTCCGATTGGCGCGTTCCGCTTCTTCCTTCGCAACCTCCAAATCACGCTCGCGCCGTTTCAACGCGGTCACATCGATTTCCATGATCAGCGCGCCGCCGGCCTTTGTCGGCGCGACCCGTCGTTCGACCCAAGCATCCCCCAATTGGAATTGCAGTTCGGACAATTGGCCGCTGCGCCATCGCGCAAGTTCCCGGTCTATCGCCGCCGGGGTCAACGGTGCGCCGGTGGTCTTGTAATCGCGTTCCAGCAGGGCGGCTACCGCATCTTCCATGGGAACACCGACTTTGATCCGGTCCGCGACGTCGGAGTAAAGGTTTCGGTTCTGAATGTTTGTGACGACCAGCCGTTCGTTCTGGTCGAACATCAAAATACCGCCGTGCAATCCATTGACGGCGTCGGACAGGCGCGTATGCGCCAATTCTTCCCGCTGCTCGGCCATTACCTGGGCGGTCACGTCCCGGCCGACGCCGCGATATCCTTTAAAATCCCCATCCTTGTCGAAAAAGGGTACGCCGCTCACGGCGATGTAGTGGGTCTTTCCGTCTCGCGACTTCGTGGGATATCGGAAATCCCGAAACGGACGGTGTTCCTCCAAGGAGGCGAAATGCTCAAGCGTCTCGTGTGATGCGTTGTTCTCTATGATGTCCTGGCGGCGCTTTCCCACCAAGTCTTCTGAAGTAAACCCTGTCGCGGGCAGCAGCCCCTCCGAAAAATACGTATATCGATGCTCTTCATCGGTCTGCCAAAGCCACTCGGAACCGGCTTCCGCGTAATCGGCAAGCCGCTGTTCGCGCGCCGCAAGCGCCAGTTCCCGCTTCTTGACGTCGGTGATGTCGATGAAGACGCCTGCCGTATATCCGCCTTTGAGGCGCCGTTCGCGGTAGCGAATCCACTGTCCCTTGTTGGACAGAACTTCCAAAGGATATTTGGGATCCTTGTGCCATTTCATGTGGGAGTTGAGCTGCTGGTCGGGCGTAAGGTCTTTTCCGGTTTGCGTTCCTGTCCGGATCAAATCCCCAAGGACCTCAATGTACGGCTGGTATAGCTTCGCTGGCATGTCGACTTCGGGAAAGGCTTCTCGCAACCCCTTGCTTGCATAGACCAGGATGTCGTCCGGATCCAACAGAACGAAGCCGAATTCCGAGTCGTCGGCATCCAACAGCTCCTGCAAATGATCGGCTATTTCCGCTTTTACAACCATTACCGTCCTTGTCCGGCGGAAGCCGGTCCGAACTTACCAGAAGCCTTAGGGTGTTCTAGGACTTGCTCACAGAACTCAGAACAGACCCTAGCCCCGTTGGACCTTGGTAGTAAATGCGATCTGCGTATCTCCGGTGCTTTAGTTGCACCCTGTGCAGGCGGCTCAAGACGGCGCTGGATTGACGGCTGTTCGGACACTCGGTTTGCTCAGGAACGGGTTCGACAAGACCTTGTCCGCTGGTCCCGCTCCGCCTGTGTTGGGATGCATCACGCGGGCACGGGCATTATATTCGGCCTGATATTGCGCTTTCAGGCTTCTCGGAGGCCATTGTGCGGTCTTCAGATAGTCCATCCTGCGGTCTTCCGAGCCGGTATTCGGCGCACCGTTCGGCACGGACGCGATGGGCGATTGACCGGTCTTTGATATCAGCGGCGCGCCGGTCGGGCCGGTATCCATGACCCCGCCATAAGGGGCTTTGCCCGTGGGGCGCGAATCCTGGCCCGCTACATCCGGCGCATACAGGCTGGCCTGGCGGGAATGCTCCGCGGCGGACATCGGCGTTCCGGTGCTTCTAAGCGCGACCAGTTCCGCACGGACTTTCTTTTTATAGGGTTGGTTTCGGGCCGGAGTCGATGAGTGGTAGTAGCGGACCGCCTTGTCCCAATTGCCGTGCCGGTCTTTCAGGTTCAGCAGGAAGCTCGCGGCATAGGCGACATTCGTGACGGGGTCGAAAGCTTCCTGCAGGGAGGAGAACGCCAATCCGTGATATTGCAGGTTAATCTGCATGCACCCGACATCGATATTGGTGACGCCGGCTTTCAGCAGTCCGCGCACCGCGTTCACCGCGTCTTGCCGGGACCCGAAATAGCGCCCTCGCCCCTGCGCCATGACCGTCCAGGGCCAGGCGATCCGTCCGCCAGCTTCGGGCCTGAATATTCCCGATTCGACCAGTGAGATCGCTTGCATCAAATGCTGGGGGATGCCGGTCAGACCTTCTGCAGCTGCGACCGCCTCACGGCACAAATGTTCCGGCGCTGCGGCCTGCTGCGGGGCTTTCGCTGGGGATGTGGCCGCGGCGGAACTCGACAAGGCGAGTGCGATGGCGAAGGCCGAAATGGCGGCCGGGAATCGTGGCCAGGCAGGCATGGTTTACCCTCTCTCAATCTCTCATTGGAAGACACAGCAATCGCCGTGCCAAAGCCCAAGCCGCCGCCGTGGAGGCTCCGGCGTGCCGGACGGTCAATTAGCGGGGGCAAAAGGCTTGCCACCCCGGCGAGAGGGTGCTAAATCGCGCGCCTTGCCAGGAAATATGCGCTGCGGCACCACCGGATGACGCGGCGTTGGCGGGAAAATAGGGCGCGTAGCTCAGCGGGAGAGCACCTCGTTGACATCGAGGGGGTCACTGGTTCAATCCCAGTCGTGCCCACCATGAAAAACCCCCAGGGAAACCTGGGGGTTTTTGTTTTCCATCCGGAAATGTTTTGTAGGGTCACGATAAACAATCGCGCATTGCTCCTGCCATGTTGCGGATGAGTTTGAAATAGAGGTCCGGTCCGTCCTCCAGGCCCGCGCCCAGCGGGTCCAGCGTGCCTGCCTTTGCCTGGCTGCCTTCCATGACGATGGCGATCAGCCGCGGTTCAAATTGTGGTTCGGCAAAGACGCAGGATGCGCCGAGCTCGCTCACCCGGTCCCTGATTTCATGTATCCGTTCGGCGCCGGGCGTGATTTCCGGGCTGATGGTGATGGACCCGGCGGCATGCAGGCCGAACCGTTCCTCGAAATAGCGGTAGCCGTCGTGAAAGACGATGAAGGCGGCGCCTTGCACCGGGGCCAGTTGTTCGGCGATCTCGACCGTCAATGCCTCAAGCGCGGCGACGGTCCTCGCGGCATTCGCAGCATAGCGGCTGGCATTGGCGGGATCGTCCGCCGACAGCACCGCCGCGATTTCACGGACGATAACAACGGCGTTTAGCGGGTCTAGCCAGACATGGGGATCCAGCCCGTCGTGATGATGCTCGTCGTGCCCGTCTTGTTCGTGCCCGACTTGTTCGTGCCCATCCTTACCGTGCTCGGCGTGATCGCCGTCATGGGCTTCCCCCTTGTGTTCTTCACCATCGTCCTCATGTGCTTCGAAGGCGCCCCCTTCGCGGAATGCGAGCGTGTTCAACCCGGGCGTTGCCAGTAGATCGACCGTGGTTGCATGATCGCCAATGGTTTCGATCGGCTTTTCCAGGAAAGCTTCCAATTCGTGGCCGATCCAGAAAACATGCGTGGCTTTCGACAGTTGCGCCGCCTGCGAAGGCTTCAAGGCATAGGAATGCGGCGTGGCCGCGCCTTCGACGATCAAACCTGGTTCCGCCACGCCTTGCATAACAGCGGCGACCAGGGAGTGAATCGGCTTGATCGACGCCAATACTACAGGTGGACCCTCCGCGAGGGACGGGAATGTGAGGGCCGAAAAAAGGCCGGCGGCGGCGGCAAGGGAAGCAAAATGTCGCATGCGGGGCTCCAGCACGAAGGTGTATGTTATAAGATAACGTTCCTTGTGTGATGGTATAACGTAAGGCATAAATGCGATCAATATAAGATTTTGATGGAGCGGGCCATCGTGCCACGGAATTCGGATCCCCTTGTTTCCTTGACTGGTGCTGGCGTGGAACGGGCGGAGCGCTGGCTCGTGCGCGGCGTCGATCTTTCGGTGGAGCCGGGCGAAATCGTCACCCTGATCGGGCCGAATGGGTCGGGAAAGTCGACGACGGCGAAGATGGCGCTGGGCATTTTAAGCCCGGACGAAGGGTCCGCGTCGCGCAGGAAAGACCTCGTCGTCGGTTACGTGCCGCAGAAGGTCTCCGTCGATTGGACGCTGCCGCTTACCGTCGCACGCTTCATGCACCTCACCGGCCGGGTGCCGCGCTCCGAAGCCGACGCCGCGATGACGGCGACAGGCATAAAGCACTTGGACTCAGCGGAAGTACGCACCCTGTCTGGTGGCGAATTTCAAAGGGTCCTGCTGGCCCGTGCCATGGCCCGGGAACCGGACCTGCTTGTGCTCGACGAGCCGGTTCAGGGCGTGGATTTCTCCGGGGAGATCGCGCTGTACGATTTGATCAAGCGGATTCGAGACGACATCGGCTGCGGCATCCTGCTGATATCCCATGACCTCCATGTCGTGATGGCCGCGACGGATCGCGTGTTGTGTCTGAACGGCCATATCTGCTGCCAGGGCACGCCGACAGCCGTTGCCTCCAGCGCGGAATACCAGACATTGTTCGGCAGACGAGCGGCATCGACGCTGGCGGTTTACGAGCATGATCATGACCATACCCATCTGCCTGACGGGCGTGTCCGCCATTCCGACGGCACGGTGACCGACCATTGTCATCAGGATGACGGTCATCATCACGATCATCCCCATGGGCATATCCACCCGCTTACGCCGGAGGAGCCCGTCGACTCGGAAAACCGGCGAAAGGAAACGCACCATGCTGGATGATTTCTTCATCCGGGCCATGCTTGCCGGGATCGGCGTCGCGGTGGTGACTGGGCCGCTTGGCTGTTTCATCGTCTGGCGCCGGTTGGCCTATTTTGGTGATACGCTGTCGCATGCCGCATTGCTCGGCGTGGCGATGGCCTTCCTGCTGGATATAAATTTTACCATTGCGGTCTTCCTTGTTTCCGCGGCCGTCTCGATGGCGTTGCTGTTTTTGCAACGCCGGGCGACGGTATCTTCGGATTCCCTGCTCGGGCTGCTGGCGCATTCCGCCTTGGCGCTGGGCCTTGTCGTCTTGGCCTTTCTGACCTGGGTGCGGGTCGATTTGATGGGCTTCCTCTTCGGCGATATTCTATCTGTCTCGCGCATGGACATTCTCGTTATCTATCTGGGCGGGGCGGCTGTACTCGTCGTTCTGGCCTTGATCTGGACGCCGCTGTTTGCGGCGACGGTCAACCGGGAACTGGCGGAAGCCGAAGGCATGAATCCGGACCGCGCCAATATCGTGCTTATGTTGCTGATGGCGACCGTGATTGCGATTTCGATGAAGATCGTCGGCGTCCTACTTATCACGGCAATGCTGATCATACCGGCGGCGACTGCTCGGCGTTTCGCCGTTGGGCCCGAGCAGATGGCGATCATTGCGTCGGTTGCCGGGGCACTCGCCGTTGTCGGTGGGCTGTTTGGATCGCTTGAATGGGATACGCCTTCCGGTCCGTCGATCGTTGTTGCTGCGCTCTTCCTGTTCATCGTCAGCCTGTCGCCGCTGCCGCGTTTGCTGGCATGGCTCCGGAAAGGCGGAACGGCGACCGCAAAGGAGGGTAACTGATATGGGCTCAGACACACACGCAGTTGCCGACCTGACAAAAAACCAGCAACTGGTGCTGGATGCGCTGTCCTGTGCCGAAGGCCCGCTCAGCGCGTATACCATTCTTGATCAGTTGCGAGATCGCGGATTTCGGGCGCCGCCGCAGGTCTACCGGGCGCTCGAGAAGCTTCTGGAACTCGGCATGGTCCATAGATTGGAAAGTCTGAATGCCTTCGTTGCCTGCCGTCACCCCGGCTGTGACACCCATGAAGAAACCATTGCCTTTGCCATCTGCGCGGATTGCGGACAGGTGGCGGAAATATCGGACGACTCGCTGTCGGATGAGTTGAGCAAGATAGCGGGCAGGGCGGGGTTTCAGCTGAAGAAATCTACCGTCGAATTACGCGGCGTCTGCGGAGCCTGCCGCGGCAGCGCATCAGCCTGACTAGCTTTTCTCAGGCAAGGTCAGCAGATTCATCTCGCCGACGCCCGCATCGCGGACGATTTCCATTATCCGGATGATATCGGTTGCCTTTGATCCGCCATCGGCCTTTAGGCGCATGACGGGTTCGAGATTTCCCTGTAAACGGTCGGCGAGGGCCGCTTTCAGTTCCGTTTCGGTCATCACCTCCCCATCCAGGGCGAGTTCCCCGGCGGACCCGACGAGCAGGGTTAACTCTCCGGCAGCATCGTTCTCGCCGCTGACAGAAGACGGAGGCGAAATCTCGAACGGATCGGAAGAGGAAAGCTTGCCCGCGATCATGAAGAAAATCAGCAGCAGGAAGACGATATTGATCAGCGGCATCACCGCGTCATCGTCGTTTCGAGGCCTCTTTCTGTGGTTGGGGCGGGATCGTCCGATGCGCATGGCTCCTTCCTAATCTCCCGCCGCCTTGATCAGCGATATGGTTGACGCGCCGGCGTCGTTCAGGGCGTCCAAGACGGTGATCGTTTCCTGTAATGAAATCTCCGGCGCCGGTTTTACGAATATCCTGCGATCTGGTGCCTTGCTGAGGTGTTCGCCCACCTCGCCGAGTAGTTCTTCCAAGGAAAGTGCCAAGCCCGACATACGCAGGCCGTCGGCGCGGATTTCCACCAAAAGGGAACCTTCAATGCTGTTGGTACTGCCCTCGGCCTTAGCCGGAGCGCTGAGATTGATCGCCCGCCATTCCAGGAAGTTCGAGGCGAGCATGAAGAAGATCAGCAAAATGAAGACCACATCGATCAGTGGCGTCAGGCTGATCAGCGCGCGGCGCCTGGGCAGAAGGTCAGCCCGCATGTGCAGATCGCGCCGCGTGCAGAAACGGTGTCTCTTCGGGCTTTTTGGCCGGGGCGTCGCTGAACAATTCGGCTGTGAAAACCTGCGTCACCGTCGCGTTCATGTCATGCGCTAACCGGTCGACCTTCCTTTCCAGCCAGTTCAAGGCGACAACCGTGGGAATGGCGACGGCAAGCCCGACAGCGGTCGTCAGTAATGCTTCCCAGATGCCGCCTGAGAGAATAGCGGGGTCTACGCGGTTGCCGGCCTGCTCCAATTGCTGGAAGGCGGAAATCATGCCCAACACCGTTCCGAAAAGGCCCAGTAGCGGGGCGAGTGAAGCGATCACTTCCAGCGGACGGAACCAGCTGCGTAACGATTCCAGGACCTCGGCGGCCTGACGCTCCAATTCCTCCCGGATGAGTGCATCGGGAAGTTTCCGGCCACGTGCGCGAAGCGCGACCAGCAGTAATTGGCAAATCGGATTGCGTGCGTTCTCGGTCAAGGCGATGGCCTCGCCAAGATTTCCCTGGCGATAGTGGTGGATCGCCCTTTGGGCCGCCGCGCAGTCTCCGATCCGGGACCCCCGGAATTGGATCAGCTTCAGGATCACGACCGTCAGCGCGACCAAGGACAACGCCATCAAGAGGACGACGACCGGTCCGCCGGCATCGATCAACGATCGTAATTCTTGGAATGAGAATGTTGTTGTTCCCAAGTCCGTCGTCATGGTTGTACTGACTTCCATCTACTCCCCCACAGAGTTGGTTTCTGGGGATTTCCCTTAGCGAAACATTACGCAAATAATAATTAATCGCAACACTAACGTGAATGCGAAAAGGGGTCTTTCTAAGTCAATGGCTGGATAAAGGGATGACCTCTTCCAATTGATCACGCCATGACTTCAGTTTTTTCCCGCTAGTGAGTATTCAATGGGAAGGACAACATCCAAATAGTCTCCGGACATTTCGTGTGGAAAGTCTGGAAGAGGGGCCGCGCGGGCCAGCATTTCCAAGGCCGCGTCATCGAGCAGCCAGTAGCCCGATGTTTTTCTGATCTCTTGCGCCAAAACCTTTCCGTCCCGTCCAAACCGAAAATACAGCAAGACCGATCCTTGCATGCGTTTGCGCCGCGCCAGCTTGGGATAGTCCTTGTGGCGTTCCAGCCAATCGCGCAGCGTTGCTGCGTAGTCCGTGAAAGGGGTCAGTGTTGCCGCGCCCCCGGTCGAACTCTCAGCATCGACCATCGATCCGGCAGAAGCGTCAGGAACCCGGGCGTATCCGACCGGTGAGGCTGTCCCCGAAGCGAGGGCCGCCTTTTCCGTAGGGGCGACCTGGCTGATGGGGTGTGGTTTCCATGCGCTTGCAGGCACCGCTGGCGGGCCGTCCGCTTTCGATACCTGGTTCGATTTGGTCGGAATGGCGGGGGCCGGTATTCTCATCGAGTCCACGGTCTCGGTTTGCCCCGCTAACGGCCTTAGTGGAGGCCGTGGTTGCGCGCTGATTTCCGCTACCGGTTCGGCTGGAAAATCAGGGGTGGGTTCCATCATGGGAACCAATTCGGGTGGGGGGCCCTCGCCCGTGACAACGTCAATGGCGTCTTCGGCGGGTATTGCAGGGGTAACAATTTCGTCGACTCCAAGTGCCGCGGGAGGCGGCGGCACGAGAAACGATTCCTCCGTGGCTTCCGTCGCGGGTGATGAGGCGGCCGGAACAACCGGGATCCGGGGGCTGGCTACATCAACCGGAATCGTTTCCGCGAGGGTGGGTTCCGGCAAAGTATGTTCCACGCCGGCGCGTGATGCTGTCATGGCAATGGAAACGCTGCTGCCGCCCACGCCCGGCGCCTTGGCGCTGTTTTGGTCCCTGTCCGGCCATTGCAGGAAGGCGGCGGCGTGCAGCGCCGCTGCGACGGCGAACGCGGCCAGCCAATGCCGGGCATCGACCTTCGAGGACTCGGATAGGGGAAGTGCGTATGTCATCCGGGCGGCATCTTTTTGCCAGTCATTTCGTATGGAAGGGCAAGGCAGAATGGACTTTCTACAGCATCCACAGATGACATCTTATATTGCGAATGACAATTAATAGCAAATTGTTAGAAAGGCCTGTTGACTGACTTTCTCGTTTCGCAAAAAAACTTTCGAGATATCGCAGTTTGGTTCTCAAGCCATTCGGTGGAACGGGCTATAGTCGTTTCAAAGTTCTGATCGAAATGAACTGCACCTTGTCGGCGGAGGAAAGTGGATCGGAGCGGCGAAAATGGATTTGCCGCCCTGTATTTTGACCAAACCAACGTTGAGGAGAGCCAAGTGCCCAAACGGAATGGCAAGACATTCGAAAAATCGGTCAACTTGGCGCTTCAGGGGGGCGGCGCGCACGGCGCTTTTACCTGGGGGGTGCTCGACCGGATACTCGAAGACGGACGGATCTATATTGAAGCGATCAGCGGGACCTCGGCCGGGGCCATGAACGCTGTCGCGGTGGCCGACGGATTGATGCGGGGCGGAGAGGAGGGCGCGCGCCAGGTTCTGCACGATTTTTGGAAGGCGGTCAGCGATGTCGGCCGGATGAGTCCGATCCAGCGAAGCGTCGTTGATGTGTTCATGGGGAACTGGAGCTTGGAAAACAGCCCGAGCTATATGTTCTTCGACCTGCTCAACCGGGTTACGTCCCCGTATGACATGAACCCGATGAACTTCAACCCGCTCCGCAGTATTCTTGAAAGCACCATCGATTTCGACAGTGTCGAATCCTGCGACAAGATGCATGTCTACCTGTCGGCAACAAATGTTGAAACAGGGCGCGTGCGCGTCTTCAACCGTGAAGAAATAACCAGCGACGTCGTTCTCGCATCGGCCTGTCTTCCCTTCATGTTCCATGCGGTGGAAATCGACGGGGTACCCTATTGGGATGGCGGTTACATGGGAAACCCGGTGCTTTTCCCTTTCTATCGACAAAGTAAATCCGACGATATTGTCATCGTTCAAATCAATCCGGTTGTGCGAAAGGGTACGCCCCGCAGCGCACGGGAAATTTTGGACCGTGTGAATGAGATCACCTTCAACAGCAGCATGTTGAAGGAATTGCGCGCGATCGATTTCGTCCATCGTTTGTTGGAAGACGAAGCCTTGGATTCCGTCAAATACCGGTATCCGTTGGTCCATATCATCGAAGCCCACGAGAATCTGAAAGATCTGGGTGCGTCGTCCAAGATGAACGCCGAATGGTCATTCCTGCAGCATCTGTTCGAAATAGGGCGAAAGGTGACCGGCGATTGGATCGATCGCAATTTCGATCGATTGGGCGAATCGTCGACTGTCGATATTCGGACCATGTTCCAGGGAACTGGCGCGCAACACCACGGTTGACCTTGCACGGGAAGGTTGAGTAACAGCAAGTAGCCGCGTTGTCAGTCGGCGATCCGGACAGCCCGCTGTTTCGCTTCCTGAAAAGTATGCGCCAAGCGTTGGATCTGCTTGTTCATCAATTGCCTGGCCTCTTCGCGCATCGGCTCGTGATTGAACAATACTAGGTCCTCCCGGCGGATAATAACCGTAAGCTGGTTGCCCAATTCACATCGCATGAACAGGGCCCAAACGTCCTGCAAGGTTCGCAGAATCAAACGGCAAACCAGAATGCCCTGCACGTTCAGCCGCTCTCTCTGCGGCTTGGTGTCCGGTTCGTAGGAAACCTCCGGCAAGTATGCCTTGAACGAATTCAGGGCTTCGCCACGCAGCGAATAGGCCAAGGGTCTTCCCACGGTGCTCCGGTTCCAGTCGATCCTGACGACAGCGAAATGTTCCAGGAGTTTCAACGACCGGATCTGGTTTTGCGACAAGACAGAAGTGGGGGGCGGTTCTTCTGAAACCGCGGTCCCGGGCGCTGACAAAGTCGCCATGAGCAGAACAAGCATGGCGCCGGCGATCTGCCGGACAAGGGTTTGGGGCGGTTTTGCCTTTGGAAGTCCAGCGATCATGACGGTTCCCGGTCTCTCTACCCACCCGACTTGTCTTGGCTCAGACAGCGTCCCAGCGCAACAGGCAAGTCACCTGACAATTACGGTCGAGATCGCCGCAGATTGACCTCGACATGCACGGCAGAGCCGCTTTCCCTTAGGAATGACTTATCCGTAATGATAATCAGTTGCAACTGAAGCATCGAGGCGTTATTCACACTGGCTAAGGGACGGTACCGCTGGGCGGGGCTCTAAAAGGGCCAATCAGCCAGGCGGGAAAGTAACAGGGAACTATGGGATTGTAGCGGTGATGCCGCTTCTTGTCGCGAATGCGTGGCAATCGCATTTTGAGGACTGCCGAAGAAGAGGCCTACGGCGATACACGGCCCTGTAACCACAATGCAAATATCGAGTTGCGATTTGGATCTAGAGACTGGCCGGAGGAAAAGTGAAATGAGTTTGAAAACATCGATGAACGGTCGGGGGTTTGCCCGCAGTCTGGCGGTGGGCGCCTTGGCGGCCGGATTGATCGCGGGCCAGGCGGTTGCCGCTGAACCTTCTGCGGAAGACGTCCTGAACACGTATGCCGATATCGCGTTGGCGGGGTTCGAGGACTCTTTGACGACCGCCCATGCGCTGGACGCCGCTGTGGACAACCTGATCTCCACTCCCAGCGCGGCGACGCTGCTTGCTGCGCGGGAAGCTTGGATCGCCGCGCGCGCGCCGTATCAGCAGACGGAGGTTTTCCGCTTTGGAAATCCGATTGTCGACGACTGGGAAGGGCGCGTAAATGCTTGGCCGTTGGATGAAGGGCTGATCGACTATGTCGATGCGTCCTACGGGTCGGAATCCGACGAGAACGCTCTTTATACAACGAACGTCGTCGCTAACCCTTTGTTGGCCATCAATGGTCAGACGGTTGACGCTTCCGCCATTACGCCGGCGCTGCTGTCCGAAACGCTTCATGAGGCCGAAGAGGTCGAAGCGAACGTGGCCACCGGATATCATGCCATAGAATTTTTGCTTTGGGGGCAGGACCTGAACGGCACCGGCCCGGGGGCAGGTGTGCGACCGGCGACGGATTTCAGCACAAGCAATTGCACCGGCGGGAATTGCGACCGACGGGCAGCCTATCTGAAGGCGGCAAACACCTTGCTCCTTGCCGACCTTGAGGAGATGGTCGCCAACTGGACCGCCGACGGCGCGGCGCGGGAAGCTCTTCTTGCCGAACCGATGACCGGTATCGCGGCAATACTGACCGGGATGGGGTCGCTGTCCTACGGCGAACTGGCCGGCGAGCGGATGAAACTGGGTCTGCTGCTTCACGATCCGGAAGAAGAGCATGACTGTTTCTCGGACAACACCTTCAATTCCCACTATTTCGATCAGTTGGGTATTCGGAACGTCTATACTGGCCGCTACTTGCGCGTCGATGGCTCCGTCGTTTCCGGCCCGTCCGTTGGCGATATTATTGCCGCGAAGGACAAGGCGTTGGATGCGGAAATTGCCGCGAAGCTGGATGCTACGGTCACCGCGATGGCGGCAATGAAATCCCGTGGCGAAACGATTGAAGCCTATGACCAGATGATCGGTGAAGGGAACGAACAAGGAAATGCGGTCGTTCAAGCGGCGATCGACGGCTTGGTCGATCAGGCGCGGTCAATCGAACGGGCGGTAGTGGCGCTTGATCTTGGATCGATCAATTTCGAAGGGTCAGACAGTCTGGACAATCCGAACGCCGTCTTCCAATAGGCGCGTAGGGATTTCGACCGGGGAATACCGGCGCGCGGGTAAATGCCCGCGCATCGACCGCGTTAGGCGCGGGTGCAAGCGACGGTGCTTCATGACGGTTCAAACCAGAAGCAATGGGGTCGAATGCCTGCCTCTCGGCAGCGGTTTGATTGCCGTTTCTTTTCTGTGGCTGATGCTGTTTCTGCCCGCCCTTTCAGCGCAGGCCGATAGGCCGGCGGCCCAGACAGGTTTGACGCGGACCGATTTGACCCAGGACGAGGCCGCGCGCGTTGCGGCGGTTACCGCGACGCCGGTGGATTTTTCCAAACCCGAACAATACGAAACCATGGCTGGCGGGGCCGGGACCTCGCTGGCGCCGGTCGATCGGAATGCCTTCTCGCATCCATCGGCGAACCTTCCGGCGGACAAGCGCCAGGACTTTGCCCTGGGCAAGGGGTTGTTCAAGAAACTTTGGGTTTCAGCGCCATCATCGACCCAGGCCTCCGACGGCCTTGGACCGCTTTACAATGCCCGATCTTGCCAACGCTGCCATGTGAATGACGGGCGCGGACGCCCGCCGGAAGAGGGGGGCAATACATCGGCGTCGATGGTGTTGCGCCTTTCGGTCCCGCTTCCGACGCTGGAAGAAGAAAATCTGTTCCACAGCAAATCACTGTTTCGGCTGCCGGAGCCGACCTATGGCGGCCAGTTGCAGGAACGCGCTTTGCCGGGTTTGCAGCCGGAAGGACGCATGACGGTGTCATACGAAGCCGTGGTCGTCGAATTGAACGGCGGCGAGGTGATCCGGCTCAGAAGACCGGTCTATGATATTGTCGATTTGGCCTATGGTCCGATGCGGGACGACGTGGTGGTATCTCCCCGTGTCGCGCCGCCCATGATTGGCCTGGGGCTGCTGGAAGCGGTTCATCCCGCTGACATCCTCTCCACGGCCGACCCGGAAGACCGGGACGGCGACGGCATATCCGGGCGTGCCGGGATGGTGCGCGACAAATCGTCCGGTGACTTGGCTCTTGGCCGGTTTGGATGGACGGCGTCGACGGCCGGGATTGCGGAACAATCCGCCGAAGCCTTTGCCGTAGACATCGGCATTTCGAGCCCGAGGATGCCCGACCCGCACGGGGACTGTACGGAAGCGCAGACCGACTGCCGGAACTTGCGAACCGGTGTGCAGAAGCGCCTGGGAGATACGGAGGCGCCGGACCCTGTTCTCGACTTGGTCGCCTTTTTCACCGGGAACTTGGCGGTTCCCGCGCGCCGCGATGTCGGCGCTCCGGAAGTTCTAAAAGGAAAAGAGCTTTTCCACCGGGCTGGATGCGCAGCCTGTCACACGCCGAAATACGTCACCAGCCGGCAAGCCGCTCAGCCGGAACATCGCTTCCAACTCATCTGGCCCTATACGGACATGCTTCTGCACGATATGGGCGCGGGATTGTCGGACGGATTTTTCGATGGAGAGGCGCCCGTGACGGAATGGCGGACGGCTCCCCTTTGGGGCATCGGCTTGACCGAAACTGTCAATGGGCACACCTATTTTCTACATGACGGCAGGGCGCGGTCGCTGATCGAAGCTATTCTTTGGCACGGTGGGGAAGCGCAATCGTCGCGCGACAAGTTTGTGGCAATGCCGCCGGGTGATCGTCGTTATTTGGTCCGTTTCTTGGAGACTTTGTGATGGTTGGAATTCGTTGGACTTGCGGTCGTGCCGTGGCTAGTGGGGCTTTCGCGCTCACGCTCGGCGCCGGGATTTTTACGACGCCGGCTGTGCTCGCCGACGACCCTGACTTGTCGACCGTCATTGCTGAAATGGTCGATGGTGTGATCATTCCGGCCTATCGGGATTTCGCCGCTAGAGCGGACGCGGAAGTCCGGGCCGTGGACGCGCTGTGCAGCGGTCCCGAACTCGACCGGCTTGCCGATGCACGCAGCGGTTTTGCTTTGCTTGTCGATGGATTTTCAAGGATCGAAGCAATGCGGTTCGGACCGGCGCGTGAAGAAAATCGTTTCGAGAAGCTGTTCTTCTGGCCCGACCGCCGGGGCCGAGGTCTTCGTCAAGTCGAAGCCACGATTCGGGAGCAGAACCTCACGGCCCTCGATGCGGATCAACTGGCGGGGAAAAGCGTCGCTGTTCAGGGCTTGCTGGCGCTCGACTTCGCGCTGTCCGACGACGAGGCGGAAAGCGCGTTGCTGATCAGGGGAAGTTATCGTTGTGGCTATGCCTTGGCGCTGTCCCGCCGGATCGCGGCGACGGCGCATGCCCTCCATGCGGATTGGAGCGGTCCTGCCGGTTTTGGCAATCAGATGAAGAATGCCGGGCCGGACCAGCAGGTTTACCGCACCAGCGGAGAAGCAATGCAGGAAATTCTCCGATCTGCAGCGGAAATTCTGGCAATCGATCGCGACTTCAAGATCGCCAACGTTATTGGGGAAAATAGCAACGAGACGACGCTGAAGAAGGGGCCTTTTTGGCGGTCCGGTCATTGGCTGCGCGCTGTCGACGGCAATATCGCGTTCGTGGAGGATTTGTTTGTCGGGGACACTCTGGCGGCAAAATTGGACGATGAGAATGAGACCCTACTGAGGGAATTGCGGTTCGAATTGGAACAGGTCCGCAAGGCCATCGCCAAGGTGTCCAGCCTTATGGCGGCGGACCGAAGTACCAAGAATTTCAGTGAGGAAGCCCACGGCTTGTTGAAATACGCTTCCGTGCCGTTGCATGGCGCCGGGGATATCGTGGAAAGCCGGTTGCCGCAGGCTTTGGGACTCGTCATAGGATTCAATTCACTCGATGGGGATTGATGCTTTGGGACCCAGTATCGGTAGACGGTTTTTCGTGTCAGGCGCGGCTTCCCTTACCGTGTTGGCAGTCTCGCCGGCGATGGCCGGTCGGGGCAAGGGGATCGGCTTTATCTGTGCTATGAAGGACGCAGACGGCTTCGCCGTGGCCCTGCTATCGAAATCCGGTGATATCCTGCGCCGAGAGTCGCTGCCGGATCGGGCCCATGGCGCTGCCGTCTCGCCCGATGGCGGTACCGCAGTGATCATTGCCCGCCGGCCCGGACGGTATATGGCCGTGATGGATCTGACTGGGAAGGAACCCTTCAAAATTTTGCCGTCGCGACCGGACCGCTTGTTCTATGGTCACGGTTTCTTCGCCGCCGAAGGGAAATTGTTCTACGCGACGGAAAACGATTTCGAGAACGAAGACGGCGTTATCGGGATTTACGATCCAGCCCGTGGCTTCGAAAGGGTCGGTGAGTATTCATCGGGCGGTGTGGGGCCTCATGAAGCAATTCTCATGCGTGACGGCAAAACGATTGTGGTCGCCAATGGCGGCATCATTACCCACCCCGATTATCCCCGTGAGGAATTGAACCTGCCCACCATGGACTCCACTCTCGCGTATATCGATATCGGTTCTGGAGCGGTCTCTGCGCTGCAGCGCTTACCGAAGGAATTGTACCAAATGTCGTTTCGGCATTTGGCGGAAGATGGAAATGGCGCAGTGTGGATCGGCGGGCAGTATCATGGTTCCCCATTGGATATCGTTCCCATGGTTTTTGTCTCCTTTCCTGGGGAAGAGGTAAGTGCCGTCCCGGCCCCCGAGGGCGTTTTCCGAAACATGCGGCACTATGTTGGGTCGGTTGCTGTTGATGTCCGTCGTGGCCGTGTTGCAACAACCTGCCCGCGCGGCGGTGTATGGCAGGTTTGGGATGCCGCCGCCCGCAGGTTGCTATCGGAACACAACGCTGCGGATGTCTGCGGAGTTGCCGCGGGCGAAAAAGGGTTTGTCGCGGTCGATGGCTTGGGCGGTGTCAGGCAAGGCGGCGATCCGCTCGTCAAGCATTCAGGGGTTGCCTGGGACAACCATCTTCTGGCGGTGTAGCGTATGAAAAACACGAAACACTTATGTTTCTTAAGGCGTGGTATGGTGAGCGCGACTCGCGCGATATCTAGCGTCGGACTCTAGCTAAACAAAGGGGAAATCGGATGAAGGGTGACAAGGACGTACTCAAGCACTTGAACGGGATCCTCAAGAACGAGTTGACCGCTATCAACCAGTATTTCCTGCACGCACGGATGCTGAAGGATTGGGGATATCTCAATCTGGCAGATAAAGTTTATCATGAATCAATCGGTGAGATGAAACACGCCGATATGCTGATCGATCGGATTCTGATGCTGGACGGACTTCCCAATCTGCAGGACCTGGGCAAGCTGAAAATCGGGCAAAACGTACCAGAGATGTTCGAAGCAGATTTGGCGCTTGAGGAGGCAAATCAAGGCGCTCTCAAGACCGCCATCGTGAAATGCGAGGAAAAGCGGGACTTCGTGTCACGGGAAATCTTCGAAAAGATCCTGGACGATACCGAGGAGCACATCGATTGGATTGAAACCCAGCAGCATTTGGTCAGCCAGACCGGCCTACCGAATTACTTGCAGGAGCACATGCTGGAAAAAGAAGGCAGTTAATCGGTCGCCGGGCTTCAGTCGGAGCGACCGGATTTTGGGGCGGTTCCGGTTTCGGCGCCGTCCCTTTCATTTGCGAGGATGTCCTTTGCGCCATTCGGCCGGGACCCATTGGCGGGGACGCTCCCGCCACTCGCGGAGGGCGTTTCATGGGCCAGGTCACGCCAGACTTTCGCTGTTTTGAAGATGAACATCTTACCTACGCCGCCACGACCTGGTCTTCCCCATCGGGAGCAGACCAATTGTCGGCACGGTGATCGCGCATCATTTCGGCGATTTCCTCGGCGCAGCTTCCGCATTGGCGCTCGGCGCCGCAGGCGCGATAGACATCATCAACTGATCCGTGGCCTTCCGCGACCGCGTCCATCAATTCCCTGTCGCTAAGTGCATTACAGATACAGATGTACATGCGTTTCCTCCGAAACCCCACACGACACATCTAGTGATAATGCGAGTGATTGTCAATTGCGAGGTCGCGGAATCGTGACGATTTGAACGTGCCGCTCTCGCGTCGGGCCGGTCAGTGACCGAGCGAGGCCCCGCCATCCGGTTTCATGGCATGCGCCCGGGGCAGTAGCGCCAGGCCTATGGCGGTCAACACGGCGATCACCAGCCATGCTTCGTTGACGGCCATGACAAGCCCGGCCTTCTCGAACATCGGTTGAACGAAAGACATCACGTCAGGCGAGGGTAGGGAGCCGTCCGATGGCACCATGTCCAGGGGAATGCCGACGAAATCGGCGGCGGCAGGATCTTTTGCAAGAACGCGGTCACCCAATTCGGCCGCATGATGCGGTGCGCGCTGCCATAGAACGGTGTCGACCAGCGCGATGCCGATCGCCCCGCCAAGATTGCGCATAAGGTTGAAGAGCGCGCTGCCGTCGGGAATATCTTCCTGCCGCAACAAGCCCAACGCCAACCGGGTGGGTGGAAGCAGACAGAACATGATGGACACGCCACGGACGATTTGCGGCCAGAACATCTCGTCGAAATCGGTAGCGGTGGTTTGGAAACCGCTCATCCCCAGCCCGATCGCAAAGCCGACGAACCCGATCGCGCTCAAGACCCGCGGGTCGACCTTTCGTTCCAATTGCACGGCGATTGGGGCTGTGGCCAGTTGCGCGGCGCCGGTTACCAGCATGGTCAAGCCGATCTCAAACGGCGCATGGCCGCGGACGAGGCCAAGAAAGACCGGCATCAGATAGACCGACGCGAATAAACCGATACCGAACAGAAAGCTGAGGCCGCAGGCTATGGCGAAGTTCCGGTCGGCGAATAGGCGAAGCCTGGCAACCGGTGTTCCGACCGACAAGCTGCGGGCGACAAAACCACCGGCCGCCAGGACGGACACGGTCAGCAAGGTCAGAACAGGAATTGCCGTCCATCCCTCCGCAGGTCCGTCTTTTAGGCCGATCTCAAGGCAAGTGAGCCCGGTGGCCAGCAAGAGCACACCGGCCCAATCCAGCCGCGCCAACAACCCGGGGCGGGCTTCTTCACGTGGGGTGGTGACGGCGGCGACGGCCAGGGACACAACGCCCGGGCCAATATTGACCAGGAACAGCCACGACCAGTCGAAAGTTTCGGTAATATAGCCGCCGATCGTCGGCCCGATCGTCGGCGCCAGAACCGCAAGCCCGCCGGCGACGGTGGTCGCCAACGCCTGCTGCTTTTCCGGAAACATCAAAAAGACGGCGGAAAAGACCAGCGGGATCATGCATCCGCCCGCAAAACCCTGGATTGTTCGGGCGACGATCAATTGTTCAAAGCCGACCGAATAGGCGCATCCCAGGGAGGCCAGCAGGAAGACGGACAGCGATGCCAGGAACAGTCCCCGCAGGCCGAGGCAGCGTGTTAAAAAGCCGGTCAATGGGATCGCGATCACCTCCGCGATCAGATACGCGGTTTGGATCCAGCTCATCCTGTCGGCCGGGATTTCCAGTGCCGCACTGATCGCCGGGAGCGACGTCACGACGATTTGAATGTCCAAAATCGCCATGAACATGCCGAGGCACATGGCGACAAACCCTATCCAGCGGGCGGAATTCACAAACATTACGGCCTTGCGCCTCGCAGGGTCTTTCAAAGCGGGTGCGGTTGTTTAGCACAGGAGTCGGTCCTGTGCGCTATTCGGTCTTTTCATAAAGGGCGTCGGGGTATCCAATGCCGTTCATCCGTTACGGTGAATTTCGGCTGCGCTTTTTCTGTGGCCGGTGCCGCGACGGTCGCGCATAGACTTCTCCGGGGATTTCAATCATGCCGCCTCGCGCACATCCTCATCTGCTTGATCTGCCGATCCTGCCGATCGGTGAGAGTTCCGTGCCGGGGGCAAAGCGGATCATTCCCCTGGCAAATAACGAGGCGACGGAACCTCCCTCTCCCGCGGCTCAGGAAGCGGCGAGAAGAGCGATGGCGGGGGCCAATTTTTATCCCAGTGTGACTCATGCGGAGCTGAAACAGGCAATTGCCGCCGCCTATGGGGCAGACCCTGGGCATATCATCTGCGGCAATGGGTCGAGCGAGATCATCGCGCTTCTGGCACAGGCCTATGCCGGCCTTGGCGACGAAGTGATCATCGGCCGCCACGGCTATCTCTATTTCTCGATCTGCGCGCGCATGGCCGGGGCTGCACCGGTTTATGCGGTTTCATCCGGCGATGCCAATCACCTCAGCTTCGGCCTTCAGGCTGCATTGGATGCCGTCACGCGCAAGACGCGGATCGTATTTCTGGACAACCCTTGCAATCCTTTGGGGACTTATGTTTCACGGAACGACTTGCGCGAATTCCGGGACCGGCTGCCTGAAGACGTGCTTCTGGTGATTGACGGCGCGTATGCGGATTACGCGACGGCGGATGATTTCGATCCGGGCGACGAGCTTGTGCTTGCCGGCGAGAACACGGTTGTGCTGCGCACCTTCTCCAAGATCTACGGTCTGGCCGGGTTGCGCGTCGGTTGGGCGCATGCGCCGGCCTCGGTGGCGGAAGTGCTTAACAAGGTGATGCGGCCGGGAAATCTGTCCAGCGTGTCGCTGGCGGCGAGCGAGGCGGCGGCTATGGAACAGGCGCTGGTTGACGAAAGGCGGGCGCAGAACCGCCGGGTCCGGGACGCCTTTGCCGGATCGCTCGAAAGGGATCTGGGCTTCACCGTTTTGCCGAGCCAGGCAAATTTCCTGCTGGTGACGCCGCCTCCTTCCGCGGCGCTTGATGCCACGGCATTGTATAAGGGCTTGATGGCGGAAGGCGTGCTGGTCAGGCCGATGGGCCCCTATCAACTGCCCGGCAGCCTGCGGATCAGTATCGGTACGGAAGACGAAATGGAGATTGCCTTGGAAGCGATCAAAAAGCTGGAGGTGTCATGAGCGTGACGAAACAGGCGTCGCACGAAAACGCTGCTCGGTCCGGCGGGCTCCCGGCTGCGGAAACCATGGAAGCGGCGGAAGTTGTCCTGCCCTGCATGGATTTTGACGGGTCGTTGGACTTCTTCCGCGAGAAACTGGGATTCAAGATCGAGACGATCTACCCGGCGGACCGCCCGACGACGGCAATCGTGTTCGGCCACGGCGTCCGGCTTCGACTGGAACGGGGTTTTGATCTGGCGCCGGTCACCCTGCGCCTGACCAGCAATGACCCGGCCTTCGCGACGCAGATCGACATGACCGCCCCGAACGGCGCGCGGATCATCGTGGCCCCGAAGGACAAGGGCTACGTCCTGCCGCCGGTGGATCAAACCTTCGTCTTCCAGCCCATCGGCGACACGCCGGATTGGGGCGCCGGCCGGGCGGGTATGCTGTACCGCGACCTGATACCGAACCGGCAAGGCGGTCGCTTCATCGCGTCTCACATCAAAATTCCATCTGGTGGCCCGGTTCCGGACTATGTGCATTTTCACAAAGTCCGCTTTCAAATGATCTACTGCAAGGCGGGTTGGGTCCGGCTCGCTTACGAGGATCAGGGCGATCCCTTCGTCATGAAGGCAGGTGATTGCGTGCTGCAGCCGCCGGAAATCCGCCACCGGGTTCTGGAATGTTCTGATGGGCTGGAGGTCGTGGAAATCGGATGCCCGGCGGAACACCCGACCATGGTGGATCATGCGATGACCCTGCCGACCGGCAAAATGGAACCAGACCGCGATTTCGGCGGGCAGTTTTTCGTGCGGCATGATGCGGACAAGGTGGATTGGCATCCCTGGCGTTTCGATGGGTTCTCCTACCGGGACCTGGGGATCGAAGCTGCGACGCATGGTCTGGCCCGTGTCCGCGTGGCGAAAGCCGCGGCTGCCGCAAAGGCCGGGTCCGAGACATCGTCGCATCAGGGGGAGTTCCTGTTCCTGTTCACGCTGTCCGGCCACGGCGCGCTCAGGGTGGAAGGCGAGGGTGAATTCGATCTGACGCCAGGCGATTCGGCGGTTATTCCGGCCGGCACGGCCTTCGCATTGGACAGCGCTGCCGATGGGTTGGAACTTCTGGAAGTCGGGATTTCGGCCGAAGCCTGATTAAATGCGCCGTTTTGCCGCCTTGAATCCGGCGCGGGGCCGCCCGATTTGTCTGGAAACGCGAAAAATCCCGCATATCGCTGGTGGTATGTGGATTGCAGGCGGATATGCTGGCGAAACCCGACATGGAAAGGCTATAGTTCGGCCGGTTGCTTCGGGTTGTTTTAATCCGCAGCGGCGCTGTCGATTCCGGATGCTCAAGATTCGGACGCCATGAATGATGGATCAGAGTGAATGAAAGCCAATATGCTTGGTTTCCGAAACCTGCTTGGACGACGCCGTGGTCTGGTGACCGCCATTTTGATTGGTGCGGTCCTGGGATGGGTGGTCGGTTGCGTAAACGCCGGTTATCCGGCCGCGGACGCGCGGTTGGCGGCGAACAAGCTAGAAAAGGAAATCATGGCGCTCAGGTCCGGCGCCGCGCCGACCAGCGTGGTGGGACAGGATTTGCGCCTGTTCGAGCAGGCCTTCGACGTCGTCAAGGAAGACTACGTCCATCCTGTCGATGACAATGCGCTGATGGCTGCCGCGACCGAAGGGTTGAAGAACGCGCTGAAGGAAAAGCCGGACCTGCCGTCGGATCAACTGGTCGGCGTTGCGACCAAGGCGATGCTCAGTTCCCTCGATCCCTACAGCGAGTACATGGACCGCCGGGCCTTTCAAAGCTTGCGGGAAGAGACCAAGGGGAGGTTCGGTGGCCTCGGCATTGAAATCACCAAGCGCGACGGACCACTGAAGGTCGTCAGCCCCATCGAAGGCACGCCGGCAGCGCGCGCCGGACTGATGCCTGGCGATATCATCACCCATGCGGATGGAACGCCTATTGAACCGCTTACGCTTGTAGACGCGGTCGATCTGCTGCGTGGCGAGCCTGGTACATCGGTTCTGCTGACGATCGCGCGCGCCGGGGCGACGGATTTCGACGTAAGCGTTCGGCGCGAGCTGATCCAAGTCGTCTCGGTCAAGAGCCGGATGGAAGGGGAAGTCGGATACCTGCGGATCAGCAGCTTCAGCGAGGATACGGGCGCGGATCTGGCTGATGCCATCCAGAAAATTCGGGATGAGACGCAGGACAAGGTTTTGGCTTTCGTCCTCGACCTTCGCAACAATCCGGGCGGGTTGCTGACCCAATCGGTGCGTGTGGCGGACTTGTTCCTGGATGCCGGCCTCGTCGTCTATACCAAAGGCCGTGACCACGAGCAGCGATTCGAGAGTCATGGCGGCGACCTGATCACGGAACGGCCGCTGGTCGTGCTTATCAATAAGGGCAGCGCGTCGGCCTCCGAAATCGTCGCAGGTGCTTTGCAGGACCGCCGGCGCGCGGCGCTGGTCGGTGAAAAGAGTTTCGGCAAGGGTTCGGTTCAGACGATCTTTCCGCTGAACGACCGCCGCGGCATGAAGTTGACCACCGCGCTCTATTTCACGCCGAATGGCCATTCCGTCGAAGGCGGTATCGCACCGGATGTGGAGATCAGCGACGATCCGGATACGGAAGAGGATGAGCAACTCCGCCGGGCCCTGGCGCTTGCGATAGAACTCGCGGGCGGGCCGTCGGTTTATTGGAATAGCGGCGTCGTTCAATAAGAACGGCGCGTCGGCAATCCCGTGGCTTCCCTCAAATATCGCCTGCTCGAATCAGACGACATCGCCGAATTCACGGATCTTTGTGCCGAAATGGCGGGATTCCATGGTATTGCGGAGCCATTGCCGCGCGATCAATGGATGGAAAGGCTTGCCGCTGACGGTCCGGGCGGCGCCGGGGACTTCGACGCGGTCTGTGCATTCGACGGCGCCAGGATGATCGGCTTCTTGGTATTTAGCCCCGTCTACGAGACGCTGTTCCCCGGCAATGGAGCATTCATCCGCGATGTCTTCGTGCTCGAAGAATACCGGCGCAATGGTATCGGCCGGAACATGATGGCGGCCTTTGCAAAACTTTGTCTGGAACGCGGTTGGCAGCGCGTCGATTGGCATGCGGCCCGGCTCGATTTCGATGCTCGGACATTCTACGACATGCTCTGCACCGACAGTTTCAAGTTGGATCGCTTGTCCTACCGGATCGAAGGGGACGAGATCGCGACCCTGGCGGCGAAAGCGGACGAGGGGAATGCCGAAGACGGCGCCGGGTAAGGGCTGACACCGGTCGCCGTGGGGCGACCTTTTATCAATAGTCCATTTCCCCCGGAAGGCCGGTCTCCCCTTGAGATGGAGACCACAAACTGTGTAGGGTGTCGGAAAGGTTCGGCGGTGGCAAAGCCATACGATTGAGCGCTTTCAGTGACATTTTCTATGGCAGAAGCGGGGCGTTGCGCCGACCGCATCCCGTGGATTGATTAGGGATACGAATATGACCGATTTAGGGAACTCGCCGGCCAGCCGTGACATTGCCTATGTCATGCACCCTTATACGAACCTCAAGAAGCACAAGGAAACGGGCCCGCTTATTATCGAGCGCGGCCAAGGCGTCCATGTCTACGATGACAGCGGCAAGGAATATATCGAAGCACTCGCCGGTCTGTGGTGCACCTCGCTTGGTTTCAACGAGGAACGCCTGGTCAACGCGGCGACCGAACAGCTTCGCAAGCTGCCCTACTATCATATCTTCGCCCATAAGAGCACGATGCCCGTGATCGACCTGGCCGAACGCTTGATCAACATGGCGCCGGTCCCGATGTCCAAGGTGTTCTTCGCGAATTCCGGCTCGGAAGCGAACGACACGGTCGTGAAGCTCGTGTGGTATTATCACAACGCCATCGGCAAGCCCGAAAAGAAGAAAATCCTGGCCCGAATCAAAGGCTATCACGGCGTCACCGTGGCGGCCGCCAGTATGACCGGTCTTCCCGCGAATCACGCGGACTTCGACCTGCCGATCGCCAACATCATGCACGTGGATTGCCCGCATCATTGGATGTTCGCCGAAGCGGGCGAGAGCGAGGAGGATTTTGCCACCCGCCTTGCCGCGAATCTTGAGAAGCGCATCTTGGACGAAGGCCCGGAAACCGTCGCGGCCTTCATCGCCGAGCCGATCATGGGCGCCGGTGGGGTCATTCTGCCGCCGAGGACCTATTTCGAGAAGGTCCAGGCTGTGCTCAAGAAATACGACGTTCTGATGATCGCCGACGAAGTCATCTGCGGTTTCGGCCGGACAGGAAATACCTGGGGCTCGCAGACCTTCAACATTCAACCGGATATCCTGAGTTGTGCGAAGGCGCTGTCCTCCGCCTACCTGCCGATTTCGGCGGTGATGGTGAACGACAAGGTCGCGGACGTCGTCTCGGACAATTCCGGCAAGATCGGGACTTTCGGTCATGGCTACACCTATACCGGACACCCGGTATCGGTTGCCGTCGCCTTGGAGACCTTGAAAATCTATGAAGAGCGCTCGATTTTCGACCATGTAAGGGCCGTCGCGCCGCGCCTTCAGGACGGGTTGCGCCAATTTGCGGACCATCCGCTGGTTGGTGAAGTGCGTGGAACGGGCCTGATTGCGGCGCTTCACCTGGCAAAGGACAAGGAGAAGCGGGAAATGTTCGACCCCGCCCTTGCCGTCGCACCTTATTTGTTCGGCCGGATACAGGAACACGGCGTGATCACGCGGGCGATCGGCACCGATGCCGTCGCGTTTTCGCCGCCGCTGATCATCAACGAAGCTCAGTTGGATCAGATCGTGGAAGCCGTTGGCAAAGGTTTAGAGGAAACTTATGCTTGGCTGAAGGGCGAGGGTCATTTGTAAGGCGGGATGGACCGGCGCGACAATTATGCCATGTGCCATCCTGTTCATTCACGAATATGTTGCCTTGATCGGCCCTCTTCCGCTGTGTACCCGAAGGCGCAACCGGCGCTGGGCAATGGGCGAAACGATTGGAATGACTGATGGCATTTGACGGCGATTACCTGGGGTTTTTCCGGGAAAACCTCGACCAGCTCCGGGAAGAGGGCAATTATCGCGTCTTCGCGAATCTGGAACGCCGGTCCGATTCTTTTCCGCACGCCAAACGCCATACCGAAAATGGCGAACAGGACGTCCTTGTCTGGTGTTCGAACGATTACCTTGGGATCGGTCAGGACCCCCGTGTGCGGGAAGCCATGATCGAAACGATCAAGGCCCAGGGCGCGGGCGCCGGCGGGACCCGAAATATTTCCGGAACCAACCGGCTTCATGGGGAATTGGAGCGGCAGCTCGCTTCCCTGCATGGCAAGGAAGCGGCTTTGCTGTTCACGTCTGGCTATGTCGCGAACCTGACGACCCTGTCGACACTTGCGTCGCGTTTGCCGGGCTGCATCGTCTATTCCGACGGCGAAAACCACAATTCGATGATTGAGGGGATTCGTCAGGGGCGATCCGACAAACGTATTTTCCGCCATAATGACCCAGCCCATTTGGATAAGTTGATGTCTGCCGACGATCCGGCCCGTCCGAAGATCGTCGCCTTTGAAAGCGTCTATTCGATGGACGGGGATATTTCCCCGATCTCCGAAATCCTTGAGATTGCCGAAAAGCACAATGCGCTGACCTTTCTGGATGAGGTTCATGCGGTCGGCATGTATGGCGACCACGGTGCGGGAGTCGCGGAGCGCGATGGCGTCATGGACCGCGTTGATATCGTGCAAGGGACCCTGGGAAAGGCCTTCGGTGTGATCGGCGGGTATATTGCCGCCAAGGCCGAACTGGTCGATTTCGTCCGGTCCTTCGGGAATCCGTTCATTTTCACGACGGCTTTGCCGCCCGCAATCGCAGCCGGTGCGCTGAAAGCCATCGAGATTCTGCGTGACGCGAAGGATATTCGGGTCCGGCATCAGGAACGGGCCGCGACGGTCAAGGCGCGCCTGCGTGAGGCGGGAATCCCGATTCTACCGTCGGTGACCCACATTGTTCCCGTGTTGATCGGTGATGCGGAGAAATGCAAGAAGGCGTCTGACATACTTTTGAACGAGTTCAACATTTACGTTCAGCCGATAAATTACCCGACTGTGGCAAAGGGGACGGAACGGCTGCGCGTCACGCCGACGCCGCATCATGACGACGCCGCCGTGGACCGTTTGATCGATGCTTTGAACCACGTCTGGGATGCGTTGGACCTGCCGAGGGTCTCCGGTCAGCGGGCGGCTGCCGAATAACAGCAGCCGAAGCGGAAGGGCGGCTTTTCCGCCGGTTCTTCCGGGCGGGGAAGTTTCGTCGCTATCCCGCAAGTAGATTTCGCTTTTTCAAAAGACAAATATGGGCGCACCAGGCCGTGCGGCCCGCGGTGCATTGTTACAATTTTTTTTCGACTTTGCCCTGGCCAACTCCCATTTCACTGCGCTAGGGTAATCAAATCAGCCGCTAAATAGAGCTGTGCGTACCGGAAAAATCGGTACGACTCATAATGATGAACAGGAGCATTTTGGCTGCTCAACCCTGGGGAGGGGGAAGGCCGGCCGTTGTGCGAGAGGCTAATTAAATCGGGATGACCACCGACAATATTGTTCGTTTTGAAAACGTCCAAAAAAGCTACGACGGCGAGAACCTCGTCGTTAAGAACCTGAATTTGGACGTTGAGAGGGGCGAGTTCCTGACAATGTTAGGACCGTCCGGATCCGGTAAAACCACCTGCCTGATGATGCTGGCCGGGTTCGAACCCGCCACGCATGGTGAGATTTACCTTAACAAAAACCCAATCAACAATGTTCCGCCCCATAAGCGCGGCATTGGCATGGTGTTTCAGAACTATGCCTTGTTCCCGCATATGACGGTTGCCGAAAACCTCGCCTTTCCGCTCACGGTTAGGAATATGGGTAAATCCGAGGTTGAGGAAAAAGTGCGCCGCGCGTTGGACATGGTGCGCCTTTCCGAGTTCGGCGGACGCAGGCCGGGCCAGTTGTCGGGTGGTCAGCAGCAACGCGTCGCTGTCGCGCGCGCCTTGGTGTTCGACCCCGATCTGGTCCTTATGGACGAACCGCTCGGCGCCCTGGACAAGAACCTGCGTGAAGAGATGCAGTACGAGATCAAGCACATTCACGAGAATGTCGGGGTCTCGGTCGTCTATGTGACGCACGATCAGTCGGAAGCATTGACGATGTCGAACCGCGTCGCGGTCTTCGATGACGGCATCATTCAGCAATTGGCGCCACCGGAAGAACTCTACGAGCGTCCGGTAAACGCCTTCGTCGCCTACTTCATCGGTGAGAACAACCGGCTGTACGGAACCGTTAAAGAGGTTTCGGGCGATGGATGTTTCGTGGAGCTGGACGGTGGTGGCGGAGTCGTCAAATCCCTCAAGGTAAATACCGAGGGGCCCGGAACCAGGACGACCCTTTCTCTGCGTCCGGAGCGGGTAATCGTCTCTCCTGCGGAGGGGGCCGTTGAAAATGTGGTCTCCGGCAAAGTGCTGGAGTTGATTTACCTCGGTGACCACATACGGACCCGAATGACCGTCAGCGGCAATGACGAGTTTATTGTAAAGGTGCCGAATGCCCATGGGCACGCCACCTTGAACGTTGGGGACGAGGTCCGGGTCGGTTGGACCATGGAAGATTGCCGCGCGCTCGACGCGCCTGGAAGCGCGGCATAGACGACCGAGGGGGTGAAGGCGCGGAATTGGAAGCAATGGGCCGCGCGGGGAAACCTTAGCAGCCTATCGATGAACTGGCAGATTGCATAACGCAATATGCGTAATGTAGGGAGTTATAGTATGAACCATTGGATGAAAAGTACGATTCTGGCATCCGGAATCGCCTTCGCGATGGGCGGTGCGGCCAATGCTGCCGAACTGACGATCGTTTCCTGGGGCGGTGCTTACACAAAGAGCCAAGTCAAAGCGTATCACGAGCCCTACACGGCCGAGACCGGTACGAAGATCAAATCCGAAGATTATTCCGGCGGTCTTGCCGAGGTGAAGGCCCAGGTTGAAGCCGGCAATGTCACGTGGGATCTGGTCGACGTGGAATTGTCCGATGCGGTTCGCGGTTGTGACGAAGGCCTGTTGGAGCCGATCGACAAGTCGATCCTGCCTCCGGCGCCGGATGGGACGCCCGCTTCGGAAGACTTCCTGCCGAACACGATCACGGATTGTTCTGTTGGCACGATCGTCTGGTCGACGATCTATGCTTATGACAAGACCAAGTTCCCGGCAGGCGGCCCGAAGACGATGGCTGACTTCTTCGACACGAAGACGTTCCCGGGCAAGCGTGGTCTGCGCAAGGGGCCGAAGCCAAACCTGGAATTCGCCCTGATCGCAGACGGCGTTCCGGTTGACGAAGTTTACGATGTCCTCGGTACGCCGGAAGGCATCGACCGCGCGTTCGCGAAGCTGGATACTATCAAGGACAGCGTGATCTGGTGGGAAGCCGGTGCGCAGCCGCCGCAGATGCTGGCGGATGGCGAAGTTGTGATGTCCTCGGCGTATAACGGCCGTGTCTTCAACGCGGTCGCGACCGAGAACAAGCCGTTCGAGATCGTCTGGGACGGTCAGGTATGGGACCTTGACCTCTGGGTCATCCCGAAAGGCACGCCGAACAAGGAAGAAGCCCTGAAGTTCATTGCCTATTCGACCGGCACGCAGCGCCTCGCTGACCAGGCGGCCTGGATCTCCTACGGTCCGGTCCGCAAGTCTTCGAACCCGTTGATCGGTGACCACGCCGAAGCGGGTATCCCGATGGCTCCGCATATGCCGACCGCGCCGGAAAACTTCAAGAATGCGCTTCAGAACGATTTCGAGTTCTGGGCCGACCATCAGGACGAGTTGAACGAGCGTTTCAACGCTTGGCTGGCTCAATAGTCGACAGTGTTAAATTCGCCGGGGACGGTTTTGTCCCCGGCGGTTTTGTCCATTTGGTTTTGAGGGGAGCCGCAGACGAATGACCGATGCAGCCGCAACTGGGAATACCCCCTATAGCATTGCTGACGGGCAGAGTCTGAAGCAGAGGCTCCGAAAGGCGACCGCTCGCGCGCGCATGCAAGCGCTGTTGATGGTCGCACCCCTTGCTATTTTCATTTTGCTTACCTTCATCATACCGATCGGCCAGATGCTGTTTCGCAGCGTCGATGACCCGGTCGTCTACAACGCGCTTCCAAAGACGATTGTGGCTTTGGAGAGCTGGAACGACCGCAGCGTCCCCCCGGATGAGCCGGTCTATGCCGCGCTGGCCGAAGATTTGGCGTTTCTTCGCGACGGCGGCGCGGACGGGGACGGCAAGGCCCTCATCGGTAAACTCGCGACGCGGCTCAACTACGAAACCGCCGGTGTTCGCAGTGTCATCACCAAGACGGCGCGAAGGGCCTCTAATTTCACGTCCCCCTATAAGGAAGCGTTTTTGGATACCGATGACACCTGGGGCGATCCTGAGGTCTGGGCGACGGTCGATCGCTTGTCGGGCAAATATTCCACGTTGCAGTTCCTTGCGGCGTTGGATCTGCAGAAGAATGTGGACGGGGATATCATATCCCAACCCCCGGAACGGCAGATCTATGTAACGCTTTGGCTGCGGACTTTGTGGATCGGCGTCCTGGTGACGGTCATTTGTGTCGCGCTCGCCTATCCGGTCTCGTACTTGCTCGCCACGTTACCGCTGCGTATTTCAAACCTCCTCATCATTTTCGTGCTGCTGCCCTTCTGGACCTCGCTACTGGTTCGAACGACAAGTTGGATCGTGGTGCTCGGCCAAAACGGGGTGTTCTTGGAGGCACTTGGATTCCTGGGCCTCGTCGGCGAGGGGGCGGAGAGACCGCAGCTTATCTACAACATGACCGGCACGATCATCGCCATGACGCATATTCTTTTGCCGTTCATGATTCTGCCGCTCTATAGCGTCATGAAGGGCGTCTCGCCGTCCTATATGCGGGCTGCGCGGTCCTTGGGGGCAACGCCGGCTTTTGCCTTCGTGAAAGTTTATCTGCCGCAGACCGTGCCTGGCCTGGGTGCCGGATGTATTTTGGTGTTCATCCTGGCCATCGGGTACTACATCACGCCTGCCCTTGTCGGCGGTCAGGACGGCCAGATGATTTCCAACTTCATCGCTTACCACATGCAGCGCTCCCTAAACTGGGGCTTGGCGGCTGCGCTCGGGACAATGTTGTTGGCAGGGGTGCTTGCGCTTTATTGGCTCTACGATCGCATCGTCGGCATCAACAACATGAAACTCGGATAAGGGAGACCGTCGGAAAATGGCATCTTCGCTTCCTCCCTATGCGACACCGCTTGACGTTGTTTGGCATTATACTTTCCGGACATTCTGCGGCGCGGTCTTGATCTTCCTGATCATGCCGATCCTGGTGATGATCCCGCTCAGCTTCAATGCGGAGCCTTACTTCACCTATACAAAAGACATGTTGGCCCTGAACGCTGACGCCTACTCGACGCGTTGGTATGTGGATATCTTCAAGAACGGCATGGCGGACCCGGACCAGCCATTCGGTTTTGGTTTCATCGCCGATTCCTGGAACAATGCGCAGTGGGTTCACTCGACCAAGAACTCCTTCATTATCGGGATTTTCGCGACATTGATTTCCACATCGTTGGGAACCTTGGCCGCGTTGGGACTCACGCGGGCGCACATGCCGTACCGCAAACTGATCACGGCGGTCATGATTTCGCCGATGATCGTACCCATCATCATTTCCTCCGCCGGAATGTTTTTCTTCTATTCGGATATCGGCTTGGCGCAGACTTTTCCTGGGATCATTCTGGCGCATGCCGCCTTGGGTACGCCTTTCGTCGTGATTACCGTTACGGCGACCTTGTCCGGCTTCGACAATAATCTGGTACGTGCCTCGGCCAGCCTCGGCGCAACTCCGCAACGCACCTTCTTCAAGGTGATCGTGCCGTTGATCGCACCCGGCGTGATTTCCGGTGGCTTGTTCGCCTTCATTACGTCATTCGATGAGGTGGTCGCCGTCATCTTCTTGACCGAATTCGAACAGCGCACGATTCCGCGGCAGATGTGGTCCGGCCTGCGTGAACAGATCAGTCCCACCATTCTCGCGGTGGCGACGATCCTGGTTGCGATTTCCATTCTGCTTCTCATCACCTTGGAGCTGCTGCGCCGCCGCAACGAGCGGATGCGGGGATTGTCTCCCGGCTAAGAAGTCCCAATGTCGCCCGGTCGGTTGAATCACTTGTTGCGAACCGTTCGCACAAACACTATGTGTCGCATGGTGAAGATTGAGCCTCTCCGATGATTGGATAGACGCGATGTATGGTGACAAGTCCCTTACCCCTGCGGAAACCATGCGGCTCGCCGTGCTGGGCGCGCTGACGGAAGGCGAGGTTACCTATTCCGATCTGGCTTCCGGCGTTCGGCATTTCGTCGAGCGCATGGTCGGACCGTCTCTGGAATTATTGGGGTCTTCGCTGGAAGTCTTGCGCCTCGAAGGTCTGATCGAAGCGGCGGGCGGCGCCAGCGGAGATAAGGCGCCCATGCGGCTGACGCAGGCGGGCCGGGACACTTTCGACAAACTGATGCTCTCGACGCTCCGCGCGCCGTTGAACGATATTCAGCGACTCGTCCTGGCTTTGAAACTGCGCTATCTGGATCAATTGGCGGCCGAAGACAGGGCCGATCAAATCGACTTGCTGCTTGAACTCACCGAAACGGAATTGGCTCGCCTCGAGGATCTTCGCAGGACAGGGGCCAGCGGCATGTTCGCGGAATGGCTGGACCAGGAAATCGCCCATACGGACAAGCGCCGGACATGGTTGAGAACCTGCTTGGAACGGGCCGAAGCGGACGTTTAGCACTTGTTTCCCCCGATGGCGCGGTCATGATTTGGGCAACCAAAAAGGACCATGTATCGGGGAGGCCTCCATGTCTTACGAAACCATCACGTTGACCATCTGCGACAACGGCGTCGCCCGCATCGTCCTGAACAGGCCCGATGCGGCAAACGCGCTGGATCTGCAGATGACGCTGGATCTGATGGATGCGGCAATTGAATTGGACCATACGCCTGAAGCACGGTGCATCGTGATGGAAGGGGCGGGCGGCCGGTTTTTCTGCGCCGGCGGCGACCTGTCGGCTTTCGAAAAAGCCGGGGTGAGGTCTCCGCAACTCGTCAAGGCGATGACCACCAATCTGCATTCGGCAATGTCGCGGTTCGCGCGCGGTGACGCGCCTGTCATTGCCAAAGTGGCCGGCACGGCGGCCGGGGGTGGGCTTAGCGTCGCGCTTGGATGCGATCTGATCGTCGCGTCGGACGAAGCCAAATTCACCATGGCCTATACGCGGGCGGGTTTGTCGCCGGACGGCAGTTCTTCCTTTTACCTGCCGCGTCTGGTCGGTCTGCGCCGGGCCTATGACCTGGCCCTCACGAATCGGGTTCTCTCGGCGGCAGAGGCGGAAGACTGGGGCATGATCAACCGCGTGGTCTCTGCCGCCGAATTGGATGCGTTCGTCGATGACATGGCGGCGCAATTGGCCGCGGGGCCGACCGCGGCTTTTGGACGGACCAAACGCCTGCTTCTCGAAGGGTCGTCCAATTCCTTTGAAACGCAGATGGAAAAGGAAAGCCGGGCGATTTCGAAAAGCGTCGGTAGCGAGGACGGTAAGGAAGGCCTCAACGCCTTCCTGAACAAGCGGAAGCCGGTTTTCAAGGGACGTTGAGGGGCAAAGGGTTGGTTCGCCGCGACCCTCTACCCATATAATGTGACGATGGGGCGGAGAATTGGGATGGCGGACCGGCGATGAGTGAACGCATTCTTCACATCCGGTGTGGATCGGACATTCGGGAAAACCTGAGAACCGCCGGTTTCGACGGTGATTTTTTGGAATGGGGCGACCCGGTATGCCGCGGCCCGGTTCCCTCCGGCGTGGCGGACGAAGACTACCGTAGAATGCGTGCCCGGTATATCGCCGGCTGGGACATTCTATCCGAGACGAAAGCCTTGGATCGTCTGGAGTCCGAAGCAGCGGCGCTCGCCTCCCTGGACGCATATGACAGTATCCTGCTGTGGTTCGAGCATGACCTTTTTGACCAATCCGTCCTGATCGATCTTTTGTCGCGGCTTCGGGATCGTTCCGAACTTTTGACCCGCATGCGAATGATGACGGTGGATAAATTCACCGGGGAAGATAGGTTCACCGGTTTCGGACAATTGTCGCCTGATCAGCTTCGTACCCTGCATGGCTGGGATGTTGCGCTGACGGAGGATATGGTCGGGGAGGCGCAGCAGGCGTGGGCTGCCTTTCGAGCAGAAACGCCGGAGGCGTTGCAGCAGTTCATAACCGGCGCGGGCAATGCCTTGCCGTTTCTCAAAGCTGCCCTTCTGCGCCACATGATGGAGCTGCCTTGGACGCGGGATGGTTTGAGCCTGACCGAAAGGTTGATGCTGGAAGCCGTCGCCGGCGGTGCCACGACGGGGGTCGATGTTTTTCGCACCATGTACAAGGAGACGGAACCGGCGCCCTTCCTCGGCGACGTCATGTTCTTCCATGACATGGCGGGGTTGATCGATGCAACCCAGCCGGCCTTGACCGAAACCGAAGACTGGCGTGACGAATTCACGCTCACCGATTTCGGACGGCAGTTGCTGGCCGGTGAAGCCGATTGGGTCCGGACCAACGGTATCGACCAATGGCGCGGCGGTATTCGTCTTACCGGCAAGGGACCGGTTTGGCGCTGGTCCGGTGAAGAAGAAAGGCCGGTTCTGTTGTAGGCGCTTCCGCCGGTGCGTGCGGGGCCTAGCGCGGCAGGGTAAATTCTGCTTTCAACCCCCTTCCGGACGATTTTCCAGACGCACGTCGCCGCCATGGCTGCGTGCGATTGAACGGCAGATCGACAGGCCCAGGCCGACCCCGCCGGTATCGGCGCCACGCGATGGATCCAGTCGGACAAAGGGCTCGAAAGCGCGTTCCAAGTCTCCTTCCGGCATGCCCGGTCCGTTGTCCCGAATGACGATGGCGATTCCGTTTCTTCTGGGTTCCACGCGAATGTCGACGGATGACCCGAAACGGGCGGCATTGTCGATCAGGTTGCGCACAGCACGCTTCACGGCAATCGGCCGGCAGGCGATTGGCGCCGTTTCCGTGGCTTGGGTAAACGTTATGGGCGTAGCGCCCATGGATTTCTCCTCGACGATCGAGGCGGCCAAAGCGTTCAAGTCCGTCGGAACAGCCGCTTCCGTTTCCGCCTCCGACCGAATGAAGCTCAGGACTTCCTCGGTCATTGTTTGAAGTTCCTCCAACGTGGCGATGAAACGGTCGCGGTCCTCCCCTTCCTCCATCATCTCGGCCCGCAGACGCAGCGTGGTCAGCGGTGTCCTCAAATCGTGTGAAAGGGCGGCCAGCATGTGCATCCGGTCGTTCACGAACCTGTCGACACGATCCCGCATGGTGTTGAAGGCGGCGATCAGGTTTCGGATATCCTTCGGCCCGGTCTCCACGACGGGGGCGGGTCGGTCGCCGCGCCCGACGGCGCCGGCGGCGGCGGTAAGGTCGCGCAAGGGCCTCATGGTGCGCCGGACCAGCCATGTCACGATCACGATGATGGCGATGGCGGAGACCAGGAAGGAAATCATGCCGGGACCGCCCCAACTATGCGGGGGTGCGCGCAGGATGCTGACGACATTCAGCCAGTTTCCGTCGTTCAATTGAATGCTGGCGCGCAGTCCGATTCCGGGCCCCCCGTGCTTGTGGTTCCAGCCGTGTTCATCGTCCCGGCTGCCCCGGTGGTCGTCATCATCTTCGTCATGGTCCGGCCTGTTGTCGCTATGTCCCCAGTCGGGCCTGAAGAAGGATCGATCTTTGGCCCAGTCGGCGCGAAAGGCGAAGCGGATGGTCTCATCCGGCCGGTCAAGGTAGTCGGCCAATCGCCGCCGCATGATCCCCTCTATGCGGCTATCCGTTTCCTGCAAGGGGACGGCGGCTTTCCGGTCGATTCTGAACAAAAGATCAGACGTCGTGGCGGCGGCAAGGACATTTTCGTGCAAGTCTGGCGTGGTGGACTCGACCAGTCGGGTGACCGCTGTGATACGGTCGGCGACAAGATTGCGGATGGTTTCCCGGACGGCCAGTCGCCGCTCGTCCCATAGGATGGCGAAACCGACGGCGTGAGAAACGACCATCGCCAACAGGATGAGGATGATCAAACGCGCGGCAAGGCTATGGGACCAGAACCCTCCCCGTACGGCGGGGCCGGCCCGGCGATGCCGTTTCCCGCGAAGCCATTGGAAACGTGGTGGCTGCTTCCTGCCGTCGGGGCTGTCCACAGAGCCATCGTTGGGGGGCGTCATGGCGTTTCAACCGGGCAGGATAGGACGTAGCCGCCGCCCCAGACGGTCTTGATGATCTCGGGGTTTTTGGGGTCGCGCTCCAGCTTCTTGCGAAGGCGGCTGACCTGGTTGTCCATGCTGCGGTCGTATGGGGCGGCGTCGCGCCCGCGGGTCAGGTCCAGCAAGCGGTCGCGGGTCATCACCACGCCGGGATGGTTCAGCAAGACGGCAAGCAGCCGGAATTCGCCGGTACTCAGGTTCAGTAGCGTTCCGTCATCGCTCCTGATCTCGCGACGTTCAGGATTGAACAGCCAACGGTCGAAGCGGATTTGCACGGCGCCGGCCAGGGACGCTTCGGCTTGCGGCAGATTGTTCGACCGCCGGGTCACCGCCTTGATGCGAGCGAGCAATTCACGGGGGTTGAAGGGTTTGGTGAGGTAATCGTCGGCGCCGATTTCCAGACCGACGATACGGTCCGTATCCTCGGCCATAGCGCTCAGGAAAATGACCGGCTTGTCCGTCGTTTCCCGGATATGCCGGCACAGGCTCAAACCGTCTTCGCCGGGCATCATGATGTCAAGGACGATCAGATCGATGGCCTTGTCCTTCACGGCGCGGCGACCGTCCGCGGCATTCGCGGCCTGACTGACACGCATGCCGTTCTTCGCCAGATATTTGGCCAGCAATTCCCGGATTTCCCGGTTGTCATCGACAATCAGGATGTGCGGGCCGTCGGCTGTCTGGTCGGTGCTCTGCACGTAACGCCTCAATCAACTCTCAAACATCATCCGCCTGCCCCTCAAAAGGGAAAGGCAGGCGGACATTAACCGGTCCTTGCGTTCCGACCCTCAGGAAAACTGTATCAAACTGTATCAGAATTCGATCCGGACAGATCTTGCGACGATTTTCCAGCTGTCCGGGCATAGTTCTGCGACAAACGGGGTGTTTTCTGTGGTCACTGAATTCAACAGCACAACCGAAGCGACTCGAAAGGAAAGTGTCATGGAAACCACGGAGAATACCGAAAGCAGCAACGAAAGCCGCTCGCCGCGCCACAAGAGCCGGGGGGCCATGTGGATGGTCGTCTTGCTGGGAACCGCAACGGCGCTGGGAACGGCAGGCTTCATCGGCCACGCGGCGGCGTCCGGCGGGTTCGACGGCTGTAAGCGCGGGGCTCACATGGGGGGCGGCCATCACGGCGGCGGTCATGGTGGCCGTGGCGAGATGCTCTTCCGCACCTTCGACAGCGACAAGGACGGCACGATCACCGCAGCGGAAATCAATGCCGGGACCGAACGCCGCCTGAAGGACAACGACAGCGATGGCGACGGTGCGCTTTCACTCGAGGAGTTTGAAGGGGTTTGGATGGAAATGCTCCGCAACCGCATGGTCGATGCCTTCCAGCGCTTCGATGACGATGGTGACGGCCGCATCACCAAAGCGGAGGTCGATGAAAAGACGTCTTGGATGATGTCTCGGATGGACCGCGACCAGGACGGCACGATCACCCGCCAGGAACTTCGTCCCCGCTACCGCCACGGCGACGATGATCGTTTCGAAGGCCCGAAGGACGATTGATCATGCGGCACTACCCCGGCGGCGCTCCCCAGCTGCCGGTCAAGGAAATGGCCCGGACCTGTTCCGGGCCGTTTCTCTTGTGGGAAAGGAAAGCAGTCATGAACCGGCCGCGTTCGACAATTCTCTCGCCAGTTCCAGGAAGGCGCGGATCGTCGCCAGGCGCCGTCGGCCGCGCAGGCAAACGGCATATTCCGTCACGTCGATGGCGGTTGGCCCCAGGGGAACGGTGACAAGGTCGGCATGGGGCTCATGCTCGCTGGCGATGACGATCCCCGCACCCAGGCCGGCGATTACCGCGGCCCGCACGGCTTCGCGCGATTCCACCTCCAGGATTTCGGTCAGCGCCAGCCCGGCCCGCACGGCCGCACGTTCGAACAGGTCCCGCGTGACCGACCGCCGTTCACGCAAGACCAGCGCATGGCCGGCCAGGTCCATCAGATTGATGCGATCCCTTGTCGCCAAGGCATGGTCGCGACGGGCGACCAGGACCAGGGGGGCGCGCCGGAACGGCAGGGCGTGCAGCTGATTGTCGATCGGGACATTGGAGAGCAGAGCCGCATCGACGCGGTAGTCCCGCAGGTCGGCCAGCACGGATTCCATGTTGCCCATCGTAATCCTCAACCCCAGACGCGGATATCGCGCGCGCAGCCCGGCCAACAGGTCCATGGCGTCGCCGGGGCTGTCCGCGCCGACTGTCAGCGTGCCGTGGGCGAGGTTTTCAGCCCCGCTCAACAAGGCTTCCGCCTCTTCTTGAAGCGAGGTCAGGCGGTTGGTGACTTCTGCCAGAGACCGGCCGAGATCCGTTAGCTGCACACCGCGGCCGCGCCGGTCGAAAAGGCGCACGCCATAACCGGCCTCCAAGGCCTTGACCTGGGAGGACAGCGTCGGTTGGCCAACATTCAAGGCGCGGGCCGCCTTGGAGAAACTGCCTTCCGTCGCGACGGCGTGGAAAGCGCGCAGATGGGTCACGTTGATCATCCAATCTATTTATCAGATCAATAGATAAGATCAATAATATGCATTGGACGGATGAAATGGCGGCTGGCATACCCGAGCCATGGATTGTTTGGGCGCGCAGACGTCCCGCAACAGATGAATGGCGGAACCATGACCAAGACACTCAAAGAAGCGGCGAAATCATACACGATGGGGCGGAAGCCGACCGTCGACGAACCGCTGTTGTTGACACCCGGGCCACTGACGACCACGGCGAGCGTGAAGCGCGCCATGCTGAAGGATTGGGGGTCCTGGGATGAACCGTTCCGGGACATGAACGCCGACGTTCGGCGGCGTCTTGTCGATATCTCCGGCGGCGGGGACGCCTACACGGCGGTCCCGTTGCAGGGCAGCGGCACCTTCGTCGTCGAGGCGATGCTGGGCACTTTCGTGCCGCGGGGCGGCAAGGTCCTGATGTTGGCCAATGGCGCTTACGGCGAACGGGCGATCAAGGTCTGCGAACGCATGGGCCGCGAAACAGTCGTCTATCGCACGGCCGAAGACGAAGCGCCCGCCGCGGACAAGGTAGAGGCGTTTCTGCAGGACGAGACGATCGATTACGTCTTCATGGTTCATTGCGAGACCACCAGCGGCATCCGCAACCCCGTGGAAGCGGTTGCGGCCGTCGTTGCGAAGAAGGGACGCCGCCTGCTTGTCGATGCGATGAGTGCGTTCGGCGCCCTGCAACTGGACGCAAAGACAGTGCGCTACGACGCGATCGCGGCCAGTGCGAACAAGTGCCTGGAAGGTGTGCCCGGCATGGGCTTCGTCATTTGCGACAAATCGGTGCTGGCGGCGCGGGAAGGTAACGCGCATTCAGTCAGCCTCGACCTCTTCGAGCAGTGGTCCTACATGGAAAAAACGCGCCAATGGCGCTTCACGCCGCCGACACATGTCATCGCGGCGTTCCACCAGGCCTTGCTGGAATACGAGGCGGAAGGTGGCCCGCCGGCCCGCGGTGCGCGTTATGAAGTGAATTGCGAGCACCTCGTCAACGGCATGCGGTCGCTCGGTTTCCGGACTTTCCTGGACGATGCGAACCAGGCGCCGATCATCGTCTGTTTCCACGCCCCGGAAGATGCGAAATACGATTTCCTCGACTTTTACGGCCGGCTCGCCAAGCGCGGTTATGTCATCTATCCGGGCAAACTGACCAAGCTGGAAACATTCCGCGTCGGCTGTATCGGCTCCATGGGACCGTCCGATGTCGACGGCGTCGTTGCGACGGTGGCCGAGGTCCTTGCCGAAATGGGGGTCGCGAGCGGGCAATCGCACGCCGCCTGAACGCACGAAGTCGAAAAACCTCCACTCTTCTTTGCGGCCGGCCGGCCCTGTGCCCCGCCGCCTGTGTGATTGAAAGGGAATACAAATGTCCAACGGAACCGCTCGCAGCTTCTTGGGACCGCTCGAAACGGTCATCTTCGACAATGCGGGGACCATCGTCGATTTCGGCTGTATCGCGCCTGTCATGGCCTTCGTCGAAATTTTCAAGCGCCGAAATGTGGACATTACCGTTGCCGAGGCGCGCCGGCCCATGGGCGCCGCCAAACGCGATCACATCGTGCAATTGGTTGCCATGGCGCGCGTGGCCGAAGCCTGGAATCAGGCCCATGGCGCCGCGCCGACCGAAGCGGATGTCGATGCGATGTATGCCGATTTCCTGCCGCTGCAGATCCAATGCCTGACCGATTATTCGACGGTTATTCCGGGAACCGCGGAACTGTTCGCGTCCTTGCGGAAGGACGGCGTCGGGATTGCGACGACGACGGGCTATCCATCGGAAGTGATGGATGTGTTGTCGGCCAAGCTGTCGGACCAGGGCATTGCGCCGGACGCAATGGTCTGCGCCAGCGATGTTGGCCACGGCCGTCCCTATCCGGACATGTGCCTCACTGCCGCCATGAAGGTGGGCGCCAGTGACGTGAAGGCCTGCGTCAATGTCGATGACAGCGCCCCAGGGCTGGAGGCCGGTCTGGCCGCCGGCATGTGGACGGTCGGCCTGGCTTGCTCGGGAAATGAAGTAGGACTGTCCTATGACGCGTGGACGGCGTTGCCGGATGCCGAGCGGGACGGTCATTTCTCTCGGGCCCGCAAAGGGCTCGACGCGACGGGCGCCCATTACGTGGTCCCCACCATCGGCGAGCTTGCCCCGGTACTGGCGGATATCAATCGTCGCCTGGCTGCGGGCGAGAAACCCTGATCTTTCGAACCTAAGTGATGACAACAAAAAAACCCGCCGAATTCGGCGGGTTTTTTCGCAAGGGGTGCGCTTGCGCGCTGGGGTCAAAGAACAAACAAATGAAAACTCTATTTGCCCCGGGACCAGTTGGCCGATCAGGCCACCGCTTTCACGCGCTTGTTGCTGGCGGGCGTGATGCGGCTGGTGAGCCGGAAGGTAACCGAACGAATAAGTTTGCCCAAGTCAGCCGACGCCGGGACCATGGACTGAGCTACAATCAGTTCCGGGTGAGTGTGGTTGAATTTCATCGCACTATCCTCCAAAGAATATGTGTTTCGGAGGCGGCGCGTCGCTCCCACCCATTGGAAGCCGAGACGTTGGCCGCTTTCTCTGTGACGCTGAGATAGGGTGTATTTCAGCATTTTAGAAATACCAAAATTGCATCTCCTCCATGCAATTCTTGCATGTCGACCCGCGGCGTCGAAAAACGACAAAAAACGACTTTTTCAGTTCACCATGCGCCTGAAAACGACAGAAAATCGACAGCAAGTCACCTGCCGGAGACAAAAAATTCCGGCGAGTTAGCTAAAATGCAAGCTATCTCGCATTACAGGAACATATCGGGGTAGTCGGTAATGACGCAGTTTACGCCCCAGTCGAAGAGTTTCTCCGCCAAGGGCACCTCGTTCACCGTATAGCAGCGCAACGGTGTACCGCTTGCGACGACTTGGGCTGCGATTTCCTTTTTCAGCCGGAAGGCATTGCAGTGGACGGCGGTCGCTCCCAGGGCGGCGATCTCTTGGCGCCATTCGGCCGGGATACGTCCCCAAAGCTGCGCCACCTCGACTTCCGATCCCAGCAACGGAATTGCCTCGGCCAAGGCGTCCTTTGAGAAGCTTGAAACGACCGGCGGCGGTATATCGGCCGGCCAATGACCGTCGATTTCCTTGGCGACGGCTATACCGGTTGCCTTCTCGTGCCCTTTGCAGGGTTTGATTTCGACATTGGCGCCCATGCCGAGTTCCGACAGCAGCATCATGGTCTGCCGAAAGGTTGGGATCGGTTCGCCCGCATAGTCCTGGCTGAACCAGGAGCCAACGTCCAAATGTAACAGATCCGCAAGTTCCAGGTCGCAGGCGCGGTGTGCGACGCCGGCGGTCCGTTCAAGCGTTTCATCGTGGTTCAGGAAGACACGGCCGTCCTTGCTGAGCATGCAGTCGAACTCAACCCATGTCGCGCCAAGTTCGTGCGCCTTGCGGATGGCGGCCAAAGTGTTTTCCGGTGCGTGACCGCTGGCGCCGCGATGCGCGATGATACGGGGGACGTCGATTTTGCTCATTCGATCTTCTCGGTAGGGCCGTCTTCTCGGCAAGGGAACGCGGCGTTTATTCAAAGATGGTCGTGACGGTCATCGGGCTGTTCGTAGATACCCTCATGGACCTGCGTGTAGGTCAGGACCCGTTCGTCGTTCATCATGCGCCAGCTCAACATTTTCTGGGCGTATTCGGCGACCACAGCGGCGTAGGCCGGGTCCTGCGCGACATTGTTCAACTGGTCCGGATCGTTCGTGAGGTCATAGAGGATCGGCGGCAAGGCTGCGAAATGAATATACTTGAACCTGTCATCGCGGATGGCGCTCAACGCGCATTCGTCTGACCGCAGGTTCAAGCGTCCTTCCGCCTTGCGCATGACATTGTCCCGGAAATCGTATTCGTGATGCACTTCTTTGCGCCACGTCCCGGGTGTACGGCCTTCCAACCAGGCCGTCAGGGGGGCGCCGTCGCATTGGCGTGGAATGGGCGCCCCGTAAAGGTCCAGAATGGTCGGCATGACATCGACGGATTCGGTGAATGCCTCCACCACGCTGCCGCGCGAGGCATCCGCTTGCGGGCGGGGATCCCTGATGATCAAGGGGATATGAACGGCCTGGTCGTAGAAGCCCGATTTCCCGAGCATCCAATGGTCGCCCAACATCTCACCATGGTCCGAGGTGAGGACGATCAAGGTATCGTCATAGGCGCCGATTTCCTTCAGGTGGTCCAGCAGGTGCTGGAAGCTGTCTTCCACCTGATTGATCATGCCGTAGTAGGTGGCGCGGATCTGATCCAGTTCCTTGCCGGCAAGCTCATGACAAGCGATCTTCTTGCCTTCATAGCATCCTATGGCTTCCTCGGTCCCGAGGCCCATGGTCTCCAACTGGTGACGCATCCAGGGATGGACTTCCACCTCTGCCTCCGGCGAGGGCGCGCGCTTCGGCCCGGGCACCGCGTTTGCGTCATACCGTGTGTTGTAGGGCTCGGGCGCAATGAAGGGCGGATGGGGCGAAATATAGGATAGGTGAGCGAACCAGGGCCGGCCGCGCTGAGCGTCGATATAGGTGATCGCCGAATCCGTCAGAAAGGCCGCATTGCTGTCTTCAGAGGTGAAGATCGGTGGAGAATAACTGTACCCTTTCGACTCTGCGCCCGGGTAGTTCTTGACCGGCAGAAAGATGTCGAAGGCGCGGTCCGGCAGGGTATAGCCCTTGCGTTTCAAGTCCGCGAACCAGAAGCCCATATCGTCGTCCAGGCGGCAGATCAGGGACATGCCCGGCAAGACGCCTTCATAGGTGTTGAAGACCGGATCGCCTGTGCTCATGCCGCGCGGATCCGGCGATATATCCGTATAGCCGAACAGGGCCGGATCGTATCCCAGCTTCCGCATTTCAAACGCTATGTTTGTGAAGCGCGCATCCAAGGGCGTGCCGTTCTGCGTCGAACGGTGATTATGCTGGTATGTGCCGGTCAGCAGACTGGCGCGGGACGGCCCGCAAGGGGCGGTCACCGAATAGTGCCGTTTGAAATAGACCCCTTCCGCGGCCAGAGCATCGACATGGGGGGTCTTCACAAGCGGGTGGCCTGCCGCGGACAGACTGTCGCCGCGCCACTGGTCGAATGTGACGAGCAGGATGTTTTTAAGTGAGCCCATGGCTTCCCCGCCGGCATACAGATATCGAAACTCCTCCGTGCCGGAGGAAACCATGATTTTGTGACCGTTTCGCGACCGGTCGTCCAGCGCTTCCTGAAGACAAGCGTGGCGGACGGTCAGACAATACCCAGCCGGAAACCGATGAAGCCGATATAGGTTGTATAGCCGGCCAGCAGTAAAATTGATTCCAGGCGCGCTATGCGGTTGTCTTTCCAAAGCATCGGAATGACCACGGCTGCTGCCGCCAACATCACCCACATGTCGATGGATTGGATATCAGGGGAGATCGTCAGCGGCTTGATGAGCGCGGTGATGCCCAGGATGGACAGAACGTTGAACAGACAACTGCCGAGGACGTTGGCGATCGCGACATCCGAGTGTCCCCTCACGGCGGCGACGACCGTCGCGGCCAATTCCGGCAGGGACGTGCCGAGGGCGACCAAGGTCAGGCCGATGATTGATTCCGGCACGCCGTAGGCGCGGGCAATGGATGTGGCGCCGTCGACCAGCAAATGCGCGCCCCCGACGAGGCCTGCAAGCCCGACGAGCAGAAAGGCGGCGATGACGACGGCGTTTTCGGGGACGTTTTCGGTCTCTTCCGCTTCACGTTCATGCAGTGCGGCGGAAGCAACGTCACGCTTGTCCATGAAGTAGGACCAGGTCATGTAGGCGACAAGCAAGATTATCATGATGGCGCCATGCCATGCCTCGATGATCCCATGCCAGCCAAGTACCGTCAGCAGGACGATGGAAAGCAGCATCGCCGTCGCGTCACGCCGAACGACGCCTGCGCTACAGGTCAACGATGTGATACAGCCGCCGACGCCCAGGATAAGAAGAATGTTCGCGATATTGCTGCCGACGACGTTGCCGACGGCCAAATCCGGTTGATCCGCCAGGGCCGCCTGGACTGTGACCATCAATTCGGGTGCGGAAGTGCCGAAGCCGACAACGGTCAACCCAATCATGGCCGGCGAAACGCCGATCTTCATGGCCAGACCGACTGCGCCGCGTAGTGCCAGTTCCCCGCCCAAGGTCAAGACCACAAGGCCGGCTACGACTAACCCGATATCGATATGCATACAGCAATCCGTGCCCGTTGTTGGGCGAAAAGACTTCGTCGCCCCGCATCGGTCATGCCCACATGACCGGATGCCTCCCCCCGCGACAACCATCCGTCTGAATTAAGCGTGCCACGCTTCGCTTGCAAGGTCTGTGGAAAAATCGAGCGCCTCAGGCGCGGGAAATCGGAAGTGGGTTCGGCGGTGACGGGCTTGCAGGTTTGGGGGTGGCGATGCAGGTTTTCGGCACGGAATATTGTTAACCGCCGGCCAATGATGCCGGCCGGAGTTTGGGAGAGGACGCGGCAATGACGATAGCGCTGAAGGGAAACTGGAGCTTTCCGACGAAAATTCAGTTCGGGGCGGGGCGGATCCGCGAATTGCCCAAGACCCTCAAGGGGGTGCGGGTCGAACGGCCGTTGATCGTCACCGATTCAGGATTGCGGGATCTGCCCGCCTTCACCGGAATGGAAGAGATGCTGCGGGAGGCCGGGGTCGCGGCGACAGTATTCTCGGACGTCAAAGGCAACCCCGTCGGAAAGAACGTCTATGACGGCGTGGCCGCGTATCGTGAAAACGCGTGTGACGGCGTTATAGCAGTTGGCGGCGGCAGCGGCTTGGATGCAGGTAAGGTCATTGCGCTGATGGCTGGTCAGGACTGCCCGATTTGGGATTTCGACGAAACGCCGGGCGCTTGGAAAAAGGCAGATGCCGGCAAGATTCCGCCGATTATCGCGATCCCGACAACCGCCGGAACCGGGTCCGAAGTCGGCTGTGCAGGCGTGATCGTGAATGAGGAAACGAAGGTCAAGGTCATCATCTTCCATCCGCGCATGCTGCCCGCCACCGTGATCGCCGATCCGGAATTGACGGTGGGACTGCCCGCAAAGGTCACGGCCGCGACGGGCATGGATGCCCTGACCCATTGTATCGAGGCCTATTCCGTGCCGGTCTTCCACCCGATGGCGGACGGAATCGCCCTGAACGGCATGCACCTTGTTGAGGTTGCGCTGCCGATTGCCTGTCGGGACGGCGCCGACATCGACGCCCGCTCGAAGATGCTCGCCGCGGCCAGCATGGGCGCCGTCGCATTCCAAAAGGGGTTGGGGGGCGTACATGCCATCGCCCATGCGGTGGGCGGCCTGTATGACACGCATCACGGCCTGACCAATGCGGTGCTGCTCCCGTATGTCATGGCTTTCAACCGGGACGCCATCGCCGACAAGATTCCGCTGATGGCGCAGACACTCAATCTGCCGCGGCACGACTTCACCGGCGTTCTGGATTGGGTGATCGGGTTCCGCGAGCATCTGGGTATTCCGGGCACCCTGGCGGAAATCGGCGTCGATACCGACCAAGCCGACGCCGTGGGCGAAACCGCGTCCAAGGATTCCTGTGCGCGGGGCAATCCGCGGCCGGTCACGGCAGCGGACCTGCGCGGGTTATTCCTGGATGCGGTGGAAGGCCGACTTTAGGCGGGCGCTGCGTTCAATCGAACGCGACGGGATAACTCAGGTAGCCCCGGAACCGGGCGCGTCCGCCGCGAACCGGCTGGCCGACGGGGCGCAGTCCGGGGAAGCGGTCGAACAAGCGCCGTATGGCGATCGCCCCTTCCATCCGCGCCAGCGAATTCCCGGCGCAGACATGGATGCCGCCGCCGAAGGCCAGGTGTCTGTTGGGGGCACGCCGGATGTCCAGCCGGTCCGGGTCGGGGAAGGTCGTCGGGTCCCGGTTCGCGGCGCCGATGCAAGTGTGGATATAGGTGCCGGCCGGCATATCCACGCCGCCCAGGGTGACCGCGACCGATGTCTTTCGGTTGCCCAATTGATTGGAACTTTCATAGCGGAGGAACTCTTCCACCGCCGATCTGGTCGTTTCCGGGGCGGAGATGAACAAAATCTTTTGGTCCGGGTTCTCCAGCAAGGCGGCCGTGCCGTTGCCGATCAGGTTCGTCGTTGTCTCGTGACCCGCATTCAACAGGAAGATGCAGTTTTGGATCAGTTCCTGCGCCGTCAGCCGGTCGACAGTGCCGCTGTCCCCGCTCACTTCCCCCATGATCAGGGTGGTCAGCACGTCGTGTTCGTCGCCCGGGTTTTGCCGCCTGTCTTCGATCAAGTTTTCCAAATAAGCGGAGAATTCCTCGACTGCGTCATTACCCGCCTTGGCTTGAGCGTCCGTGATCACCGGTTCCAGCGCGCCGAGGATCGCCAGGGACCAGTCCCGAAGCGGTCCGCGTTCCGACCGCGGCACATTCAATAGGTCGCCGATGATCCAGACGGGCAGGGCGGAGGCAAAATCAGTTATCAGATCGAACCCGCCCTGCGCGGCGCCCTTGTCCAAAAGGTCTTCCACCATCTCCGTGAAAATCGGCTCCAACCGCGTTACGGCGCGGGGGGTGAAGGCCGGCGCCAGGAGTTTCCGAACGCGCGTGTGCAGCGGCGGATCGTTGAAGACCAAGCTTGTCGTGTGATGTTTGAAAAGCGGGCTGTCGCCATATTTCTTCCCGAATTCCACCTTCTTGTCCGATATGAAGGTTTGGGGATCGCGGTAAACCGCCATGCAGTCGTCATAGCGCGTCACAAAATAGCTGTCGTCGGGCAACCGATGCACCGGGTCGTGTTTCCGCAGGGCGTGATAGGTCGGATATGGATTCTCCAGAAAACCGGCGTCCAGGTCGTACAAGTTAAACGACTGGGCCAAGGTCAGCTCGGCATCGACGCTCAAAGCTTCTTGTGTCATGGCGGAATTTTCCCTTCCCCTACAGGGGATATAGCCTTCTCGCTTCCGAGGATGTTTTCAAGCCCGCCATTGCGATACCCGGATGCAGCGCAACCCTGCGCACATTTTTACAAGCGCTTGCGGGGCGATCTGCTTATACTGCCGCGCTATGTCGATCACCCAGGAACAGGCAATCCGGCTGAACACCATGGAGGGGTTCGATCCGGCCAAGGATCGCGCCAAGATCTGGCGCGAGGCGCAGCATGACGGGCTGGAATGCCTTCATGCGCGGTTCACGCGTCATGCCTATGCGCCGCATGTCCATGATACCTATGTTGTCGGCGTCATCCTGGACGGGGCCGAACTGTTCCGGGCCTACGGCGCGACGAATGTGGGACTGCCGGGGCACGTGACCGCACTGAACCCCGACGTGCTGCACGACGGCGCACCGGGGGAGGCCGGGTACCGCTATCGTACCGCTTATCCCTCCACCGACCTCATGCAGGCAATTGCGGAGGAGATCCGCGGCCGCCCGTCTGGCTTGCCGTATTTCCGCCACCCCCTATACGACGACCCGGAACTGGCCCTGATGATCGAACAGATGCACACCCTGTTTGAAATGCGCGCGCCGCGCCTTCAGGCGGATGCGGCCTTGGTCCGCACGTTGGGTTTGTTGATCGCCCGCCACGCCGACGACAAACCCTTCATTCGTCCCGTGGGTCGGGAGCGCGGGTTGGTGGCGAAGGTCTGCCGCAGGCTGGGGGATCGGCTGGATGAGGATGTCGGCCTTCAGGAATTGGCCCAGGACCTGAATGTCAGCCGGTTCCACCTGATCCGGGCTTTCAAGTCGGAACTGGGCGTTACGCCCCATGCCTTCCGCACCAGCGTCCGCATCCAAAAGGCCCGAGACCTGCTGCGCGGCGGCGCCGATCTGGCTGACACGGCCGTCGCTTGCGGGTTCTACGATCAGAGCCATTTCAACAAGGCGTTCAAGGGGGTCGTGGGCGTCACGCCCGGAAACTACCGGATGGCCCTCGCCGCCTGATCCACGCAAGGCCAAAGACCGCACTTTTTTCCAATACCGGTCCCATACACCCCGCTAATAGGTGTGCATGATGACCGATACCGACATACACGAACCGCCCGCTCCCCGGACCGGGTTCTGGGCGGATGCGATCCGTGGATTGATAGACATTTCGCCGTTGATGGCGGGCGCGGCCCCCTTCGCCTTGCTGCTGGGGTCGCTTGCCGTGCAAAAGGGCTTGTCGCCGGCCGAGGTGACGCTGATGAGCCTCAGCGTCTATGCCGGCAGCGCGCAGTTCATCGCCATCGATATCTGGCAGACGCCCGTGCCGATTCTGGCGATTGTCGGGACGACCCTGCTGGTCAATCTGCGGCACTTGCTGATGGGGGCCGCCCTGGCGCCTCATCTTGGGGGGCTGAGCTCCTTGGGCCGGTTCTTGACGGTCTCAGTTCATTCCGACGAAACATGGGCGATGGCGCTGCGGCGTGCCCACGCCCATGGCAGCGCGGGGGTCACGCCGGGCTACATCTTCGGCGTCTTCGCGCTGTTTTACCTACAATGGCCTTTCTGGACCTGCATCGGCGCGATCAGTGGCGGATTGGTCGACGACCCCGCCGTCTTCGGGTTCGATTTTGTCTTTCCGGCCGTTTTCATCACCCTCGTCATCGGATTCTGGCGGGCCAGCAAACAGACCCTCGTGGTCGTGGTCAGCCTGGCCACGGCCTTGCTGGTGCATCATTTCGTCGACGGCGTCTGGTACATCTTCGTTGCTGGGCTGGCGGGGACCCTGACCGGTGGGTTTCTGTATAGGGGCGAGGCGCTGGCGCATGTTTGATCATTTCTCCTTGCAGTCTGCCACGGTCATCACGATCGCCGGTATGGCGTTCGTCACCTGGTTGTGCCGGATGACCGGTTATGCGCTGGCCCGCCGGATCGCCATCACCGGGCGGGCGAAGGCGGCGCTGGAAGCGATGCCGCCGGCGATCCTGACGGCGATTATCGCGCCGATGGCGTTCAGCGAGGGGATCGCGGAAGCGATCGCCGCGGCGGTCACTGTCCTGGTTGCCATGCGGTTGCCGACCCTGGTCGCCGTTGCCATCGGGGTCGCCACCGTGGTCTTGATCCGGCAGGTCCCGCTTTAACCTCCGTCTTGACTCTTTCCATCGTGGATAAGACTTCTAGACCGTGTGCGACCTAGTCCCCGCGCGGCGACATTTGTTCTGGAGGTTTGGATGACGACGGATACCACGGATACGACGGCTCTGCCCAAGGAAGGTTGGCAATTCTGGGTCGATCGGGGTGGCACATTCACCGATATCGTGGCCCGGAAACCCGACGGTGACATTCTCACCCACAAGCTTCTTTCCGAAAACCCGGAAGCCTATCCCGACGCCGCCGTGCAAGGCATTCGCGATCTGCTGGGCATTTCGCAGCAGGACCCGATCCCGGCCGAGCGGATCGACGCGGTGAAAATGGGTACCACGGTTGCGACCAACGCGCTGCTGGAACGGAAGGGCGACCGGACCCTGCTGGTCATCACCAAAGGGTTCAAGGATTCGCTGCGCATCGGCTATCAGGCGCGGCCCAACCTGTTCGACCGCCATATCATCCTGCCGGAAATGCTGTACGAGCAGGTCGTCGAAGTGAACGAGCGCGTCGACGCCCAGGGCAACGTGCTGACGCCGCTGGACAAGGACGGGGCCCGAAACAAGATGCAGGCAGTGTTCGACAGCGGCACCCGCGCTGTCGCCGTCGTTTGCATGCATGGCTACAAGTACACCGATCACGAAGCCGCCCTGGCGGAAATCGCACGGGAAATCGGCTTCACGCAAATTTCCACCAGCCATCAGACGAGTCCGCTGATGCGCCTCGTCGGGCGCGGGGACACGACTGTCGTTGACGCTTATCTGTCGCCCATCCTGCGGCGCTACGTGGAACAGGTAGCGGACGAATTGGGCGATGTTCGCCTGCAATTCATGCAGTCGAACGGCGGACTGACCGACGCGCACCTTTTCCAGGGCAAGGACGCCATTCTGTCTGGTCCCGCCGGGGGGATCGTCGGCGCGGTGCAGACCAGCGGCCGGGCCGGTTTCGAGCGGCTCATCACCTTCGACATGGGCGGCACCTCGACCGACGTTGCGCATTATGACGGCGAATACGAACGCGCCTTCGAAACCCAGGTTGCCGGTGTGCGCATGCGCGCGCCGATGATGCTGATCCACACGGTCGCCGCCGGGGGCGGGTCGATCTGTCATTTCGACGGATCGCGCTACCGAGTCGGCCCGGACAGCGCCGGGGCCAATCCGGGCCCGGCGGCCTATCGCCGGGGCGGCCCGCTTTGCGTGACCGACTGCAACGTCATGCTGGGCAAGCTGACACCCGAATTCTTCCCGCCTGTCTTCGGTCCGAACCAGGACCAGCCCCTGGACCGCGACGCCGTGGTGACCAAGTTCGAGGCGCTTGCCGCCGAGATCAAGCAGGCCACCGGCGACGACCGCAGCCCGGTCGCCGTCGCGGATGGCTTCCTGAAGATCGCCGTCGAGAACATGGCGAATGCGATCAAGAAGATTTCCGTCCAGCGCGGTTACGACGTTACCGAATATACGCTTGTCAGTTTCGGCGGGGCGGGCGGCCAGCATGCTTGCCTGATCGCCGATACGTTGGGCATGAAATCGGTCTTGTTGCATCCCTTCGCCGGCGTTCTTTCCGCCTATGGCATGGGCCTCGCGGATGTACGTGCCTTGCGGGAGCGGTCGATCGAGGCCGATTTCGGGGCAGCCTCTCTGGGGCAGGTTTCCGAGGCTCTGGATGAACTGGCGGCGGAAGCGTATGGCGAACTTACCGGCCAGGACGTTTCCGACGACCGGATCACCGTGCTGCGCCGGGTCCATCTGCGCTATCAGGGGTCCGACAATGCGTTGGAGGTACCCTTCGGTAGTGTCGAAGAAATGCAGAAGGGCTTCGAAGACGCCTATCGCAGCCGCTTCGGCTTTCTGATGCAGGGCAAACCCTTGATCGTAGAAGCGGTTGCCGTTGAAGCGGTCGGCATCCAGGCGAAGAGCGGGGAACCCTCCGGCGGTGGGGTCGGGGATTTGCCGGAACCGCTGGCGACTGTCGATGCCTATATGGCCGGCGAGCACCGCGATACGCCCGTCTATGACCGGGAGGCGCTGCATCCCGGCAACCAAATTCACGGCCCAGCGATCATCCGCGAACCGGTCGCCACCACGGTCATCGAACCGGGCTGGCGCGCGACCTATACGGATACCGGGAACCTGGTGCTGGAACGCATCGTGCCGGTGAAGCGGGAATTGGCCATCGGGACGGACAGTGACCCGGTCATGCTGGAAGTGTTCAACAATCTCTTCATGTCGATTGCCGAGCAGATGGGCTTCCGACTGCAGAACACGTCCTATTCCGTGAACATCAAGGAACGGCTGGACTTCTCCTGCGCCATCTTCGACGTGGACGGAAATCTGATCGCGAACGCGCCGCATATGCCGGTCCATCTTGGGTCGATGGGCGAAAGCATTCGTGCCGTGCTGCGGAACAACGACGTGATCCTCCGCGGCGACAGCTATGTTCTCAACAATCCCTATAACGGCGGCACGCATCTGCCCGACGTGACCGTGGTGACACCGGTCTTCGATGAGAAAGAGGATGTGATACGCTTTTTCGTCGCAAGCCGCGGCCATCATGAGGATATCGGCGGGCGCACGCCCGGTTCGGCCCCGCCGGACGCCACCCATATCGATGAAGAAGGCGTCCTGATCGACAATTTCAAAATGGTCGACCAGGGCCATTTCCGTGACAAGGAAATGCGCGAGGTACTGACCGGCGGAAAATATCCCTGCCGGGTTCCCGACAAGAATATGGCGGACCTGATCGCCCAGCAGGCGGCGAACGAGAAAGGTATTCAGGAACTGCACAAGATGATCGCCCATTTCGGATGGGACGTGGTGCGGGCCTATACCAAGCATGTGCAGGACAATGCGGAAGAATCCGTCCGCCGCGTCATCGGCGCGCTGAAGGATGGTGACTTCACCTATCCGATGGATAACGGCGGCCAGATCAAGGTGAAGATCACCGTCGATCAGAAGAACCGGTCCGCAGTGTTGGATTTCACCGGCACGTCCGGCGCCATGCAGAACAACTTCAACGCCCCGGCGGCGGTTTGCCGCGCGGCGGTGCTCTATGTGTTCCGCACACTAGTCGACGACAACATCCCCATGAACGAGGGGTGTCTGAAACCGATTGAGATCATTCTGCCGGAAAACTGCTTGCTGCGGGCGCAATACCCGTCAGCGGTCTTGGCCGGCAATGTCGAGACATCCCAGGCGGTAACGGACTCGATCTATGGCGCGCTTGGCGTCATGGGGGCGGCGCAGGGCACGATGAACAACTTCATCTTCGGCAATGCCCAGTATCAGTACTATGAGACAATTTGCGGGGGTTCCGGCGCCGGTCCGGATTTCGACGGTACCGATGCCGTGCACACGCATATGACCAATGCACGCCTGACCGATCCCGAAGTTTTGGAATTTCGCTATCCCGTGATCCTGGAGGCTTTCGAAATTCGGGCCGGGTCCGGCGGTCGCGGCAAGCATCACGGCGGCGACGGGACGCGCCGGCGCATCCGATTCCTGGAGGACATGGACCTGACGATCGTGTCTAACCATCGGATCGTGCCGCCCTATGGCATGGCGGGCGGTGAGCCCGGCGCGCTCGGGCGGACATGGATCGAACGAAGCGACGGGACGTTGGTGGAAATGAAGCACGCCGATCTTCAACCGGTGAAGGCCGGTGATGTCGGCTGCGTCGAAACGCCCGGCGGTGGTGGTTTCGGCAGGCCGGAGGCGATGGCCGCGGAATAGTCTGAATTCGGGACTGCCGTCACGGCATCAGCCGGGCGGCATGTCCCGCGGGCTTCGCAGCCAATCCGTGGATTCTTCCATGGTTTGGAAAATGGCCTCGCGACGCTGAACGCCGAGCGATACGGCGATCATCAGGCGAATCAAGCGCTCTTCCTGCGGGCCCAGGACCACATAGGCGGACGAACAATTGCTTCTGTGAGTGTTCAGCGTCTTGCGCCGCTTCACGATATCCCTCAGCCGGTCGATAGTGAGGGCGGTGAAGTCCATAGCGCGCATATCCCAGATCACATCCGCATCCGTGGGAATGTCTCCCGCCGCACGGACCCGTTCGAAGGACGCAACAATCTCGTCCGGAACTGGGTCGCCGATGACCCGTCCGTGCAGAGTTTTTGAGATTGGGTCGTAATGAATTTCGATGGGCATGGGGGGCGGCGCCGTTATTGGACACCGCCCCAGCATGTCGAACGGTTACTTCCGCCGCAAGCCTTGCGTACCATCGGGGCCGGCTTGGGCCGCGGGTGCTGCCGGTGCCGCGGGAGCGGCAGGCGCGCGCCGCTGCTGCGGCTTTTGGTTTCTGTTGCGATTGCGGTTCTTCGGATTGGGCTTGCCGCCAAATCCTTCGCGAGCGCCGCGCGGTTTACCCTTGGGCGCACGAGGACGATCATCCATCGCCGGTTCGGACCCGTTCGGGTCGCCCAGACGGCGGCCGATCAAACGCTCGATATCCCGCAGCAATCCTTTTTCGGTGTGATCGCAAAGGGAAATCGCGATGCCGCTCTTGCCCGCACGGCCGGTACGGCCGATCCGGTGGACATACGCTTCCGGAACGTTCGGCAATTCGAAGTTCACCACATGGGTGACGTCGTCGATATCGATGCCGCGGGCGGCAATATCGGTGGCAACCAAAGTGGCTACCTTGCCCTTCTTGAAAGCCTGCAGAGCGCGGTCGCGTTGACCCTGGCTCTTGTCGCCATGGATCGCGGCAGCCAGCAAACCCGCCTTTTCAAGATGTTCACAGACTTTGTCGGCGCCCCGTTTCGTGCGGGTGAAGACGACCGTCCGTTCCACATCCGGCCCACGCAGGATACCGATCAGCGCGTCACGCTTGCCGGTTTTCTGTACATGCATGATGCGCTGTTCGATCTGTTCGATCGGGCGCGAGGAGGGGGAAACAGAAATTTCCTGCGGGTCGACCAGGATATCCTGGGCGAGCGCACGGATCGGCTTCGGCATGGTCGCCGACAGCAGAACGGTTTGCCGGTCGCGCGGCAGCGCCGCGACGATTTTCCGGATCGCCGGCATGAAGCCCATGTCCAGCATTTGGTCTGCTTCATCCAGGATCAACGTTTCCACGAAGTCGAGGCGAACCTTGCCGGTGGACATATGGTCCATCAAGCGGCCCGGCGTGGCGACAATGATGTCGACGCCGCGCGCAATCGCCTGAATCTGCGGGCCGGGACGGGCGCCGCCGACGACAAGAGACGTCGAGCATTGCATGAAACGGGAATAGGTCCGGATGCTTTCGTTGATCTGGGCGGCCAACTCGCGGGTCGGCGCCAGGATCAGCGCGGAACAGCCGCGCTTGACGGGGCGGTCCTTGCTTTCGCGAATCCAATTCAACAGCGGCAACACGAACGCGGCCGTCTTGCCGGTACCGGTCTGGGCGATACCCAGCACGTCTTTCCCTTCCAACAGGGCCGGAATCACATCCGCCTGAATCGGGGTGGGGGTCTCGTAGCCCTCTTTCTGGACGGCACGGAGAATTGGCTCGGCGAGGCCGAGGTCTAGGAACGTTTTCAAAAAAAATCCTTATCTGCAGGGCATGCGAACATTGTCGCGTGACCGGCGAGAGTACTTATTCAAGGGGGAAGCTTGCGTAGATCAGCTGCCGGGTTTCTGGCGCTATCCGGCGCAATTGCGCTGAAAGCACGGATGCAGGGCAACGATCTATCGAATGAAAATAAGACCGGGTTCTTGCATCAAGCGCCGCCAACGATTGAACGTTTTCCACGCGCGGCGCGAATGACGCACTGTAGATCACCATTCTCGTTGCAGCGCAACAATATTCGTATCGGGCTTTTTCGGCCGTGTTCCTGAAAAAGGAAAGGCGTCCCCCTGAGGCCCATGGGGGACGCCATCCATGCCCCGCCTCGAAAGACGGGGGTAAACACTTCTCGGCGCCTTATCCGATCAATTCATTGTCGTCTCGGGTGATCCCGATCACGACGGAACGCGGAACGGAAGACCCGCCGCCCGGGAAATGGCTGCCGCCCTTTTCGCCCGGATGCTGGATGCCAACGAACAGCGTCTTACGGTCCGCACTCCAAGTGATGCCCGTGATTTCGCATTCTTTCGGGCCGACCAGGAAGCGCTTGATCTCACCCGTGTCGGGGTCGCCGACCAGCATCTGGTTGTTGCCCTGCCCGGCAAAGCCGTCCGTATTCTTGTAGTTCCCGTCGGTCTGGATCCACAGCAGGCCGGTCGTGTCGAAACCGAGACCGTCCGGTGAGTTGAACATGTTGTCGGCGTTGACGTTCGGCGAGCCTGCTTCCGGGCCCGAATGGACAGCCGGGTTGCCGGCCGTGACGAACAGATCCCAATCGAACCTGCCGGCGGCATGATCGCCATTGGCGGGGCGCCAGCGCACGACCTGTCCGAACAGGTTCTTCTCGCGCGGGTTCGGGCCGTTGACCGGCGTCGCGTCACCGCCGGCATTCGGCTTCACGCCCCGGTTTTTGTTGTTGGTGAGGGCGCAGTATCCCTCAACCCGGGTCGGGTTGGAGGCGACCCATTCCGGCCGGTCCATGGTCGTCGCGCCGACGGCGGACGCGGCCATGCGCGTATGGATGCAGATTTCGGCCTGCGACGCCATGCCGGTCGTGGCGGGCGTCAGGGCGATCCATTCACCTTTGCCGTCATCGTTGAACTTGGCGACATGGATCGTCCCCGCGTCCAGCAGGTCGGCGTTGTTCCCGCCGGCGCTGTATTTTCCGTCGGACACGAACTTGTAGAGATATTCGCCGCGCTCATCATCGCCCATATAGACGACGACGCGGCCGTCAGCCGCCAGAACGACATCGGCGTTCTCGTGCTTGATACGGCCCAGCGCGGTGCGCTTCTTCGGTGTGGAAGTCGGATCCATCGGATCGATTTCGACGATGTAGCCCAGGCGGTTCGGTTCGTTCGGGTTCTTGCTGATATCGAAACGCGCGTCGTATTTCGACCAGCCATAACCCCAGTCTTCGTTGCCGACACCGTAGCGCTTCAACGCGGCGCTTGGCGCATAGTTGGCATCGCTGCTGGCGAAATAGCCGTTGAAATTCTCTTCGCAGGTCAGATAGGTGCCCCAGGGCGTCCGGCCGTTTCCGCAATTGTTCATCGTGCCGAGCGAATGGGTGCCCGACGGATCAGCTTCCGTCTTCAGCAGGTCGTGCCCGCGCGCCGGACCGGTGATTTCCATAGGCGTGTCAGCGGTGATTCGGCGGTTGTAGGTGGAATCGACCACGATGCCCCACTGGCCGTCCTTCTGCTCGATCTCGACGACGGAGACGCCGTGGGCCGCCTTGCTCTTGCGGACATCGTCTTCCGTTTCCGGAGCGTTCGAGGCGCGGTTGCCATGGATGATTTCGAGGTTCGTGTACTCGTTGTTGACGGCCAGGATGTTGCGGGTGCCGTCGGCGAACAGCGCCATGCCGTCATTGTTGTCGCCGAAGCTGCGCTCCTGGCTTGCGCCCGTGCCGCGCGTCGCATCGTCGAAGGCGATGCTGTCGGACCACATGGCGTCGCCCCATCTGGCGACGATGTGCCAGCTGTATCCGTCCGGCACCGTGACTGTGTCCAGCGTATTGGCGGCAACCTGCTTGAAAGCCAAGCGGCTGGTCGCCGCGAAGGCGGACGCCGACGTCAGCGCCGTCGTGCCCATGACGAAGGCCGAGGCACCGAAAGCGACCGATCCGCCCAGGAATCCGCGGCGGGAAACGAGGCGCTCCGCAACCCGGCTGAAATCGGTTTTCGCGGGCGGCGGGTTGCGGCGCTCATCGAATTCGTCGAAAGACAGCAGCTCTTTTGTGGTTTTCGGCATTTGGTGGTTCCTTCGCTTCAGGCCTTGTCACGCAAGGTACATTCCGTGGTTCGGTGATGCGGCGGCCGGCTGAACCCAGACGTTTTTCCTGTATATCATCGATGGGGCCGCGGCTCAGGCCGAATTGGCCCGCCGTCTACGGCACCCGGGACGTTAATCTCCGAGATACTCAAAAAACGCTTCGACCATGCCTTGGCATGATCCTGGCCCGACCCGTCCGCCAAGCCGGGGGGAACTTAGCCGTTTCGTGTTACGATCCGGTGACGGTTGCATTGCGGAACGGGCGTTTTTCGAAGCATCGGATAGGTCTGGTTCCATCCCCGAAAAATACGATCCGGAAACCTGTTTCGTCCGTATCATTCAATGAATATCCGGCAGATTGGATGATGGGACGATGAGGAAAACGACATTCCCGAGAATTTTGGCGTTTCTCGCGCTTGGCTGCGTCGCCTCGACACCGGCGGCGTCGGCGGACCAAGCGCCGGGCGACCTTTTGGCGGCCCTGCCGCCGCAGTCGCAGGCGAGCGAGGTCATAGATTTCGACGTGCTCATGGATGGACGGAAAATCGGCCGGCATGCCGTCACGTTGTGGCAGAAGAACGGCAAAACCTATGTCGACATAGACATCGATCTTAAAGTCGGATTAGGGCCGATCGTTTTCTATCGCTATGAACAGCAAAACAGGGCCCTATGGGAAAATGGCGCCCTGTCGTCGTTCTTGAGCAAGACGGACGACGATGGGGATGTCTTCACCGTCGCCGCAAACCGGAGGGACGGCGGCCTGGCGGTTGCCGTGAACGGTGCGGACGAAGCGGTTGTTTCGGATTGGTTTCCGACCACCTATTGGGATAAACGCACGGTTTATCAGCAGCGTCTTCTCGCGACGCGGGACGGCGAAGTCCTGCATGTCGAAACGAAGTCCGTGGGATATGAGGCGGTCGATGTCAGGGGGGCCTCGATCCGTGCCGAAAAATTCGAGATGCGCGGCGACCTGGACATCGACCTTTGGTACGACGCGGATGATCGATGGGTGAAACTGGCCTTTACCTATCGCGGCAACCGGTTCGACTATGTCCTGCAATAACGGCAATTCGAAGGCTGGGGGCTATTGATCGGTGGGGCGGCTCGTTCTCATCACCGGGGCAAGTTCGGGAATCGGCGCTGAACTGGCGCGCCTGTTTCTGGAGCGGGGCGACACCGTCGCCGCCTGTGCCCGTTCCGAAGATAAACTCCACGCCGTTGCACAAGGACTCGCAAGCGACAGGTTCCGGCCGTTTCCATTGGACGTGACCGATATATCCGCTGTTGAGGAAACAATTGCGGCGATCGAACGGGAACACGGATCGATCGACCTCGCCATCCTGAATGCGGGAACCTATACGCAGACGCCCGCCAAAGACTTCGACGCGGCGGCGGTCCGGGCCATGGTCGACGTCAACGTGACCGGCATTTCCAATGTCTTGGCGGCCCTGATGCCGCGAATGATCGCGCGCCGGCAAGGGCATCTGGCGCTGATGTCCTCCGTCGCCGGTTACAGGGGGCTTCCCAAGGCGGCCGGATACTCGGCCAGCAAGGCTGCGGTCATTGCCATGGGCGAAAGCCTGAAACCGGAATTGGATGGGCTGGGCGTGAAGCTGCAGGTCATCTGTCCCGGCTTTGTGAAGACGCCGCTGACGGATCAGAACACGTTCCCGATGCCCTTCTTGATGGAAGTGGAGGACGCGGCAGAAAGGATCATGCGGGGATTGGATTCTTCCCGTTTTCAGATAGCCTTTCCGCGCCGCTTCGCGTTCCAGCTGAAGTTCCTGCAACTGCTGCCGGATGCGCTCTATTTTCCGCTGATCAAAAAGGCTATTGGGCTTTGACCGAGTATTCTTCCGACGATGTATCCGGCGCGGCACGGCGGTGGGCGGCGTTTTTTGAGACGTTGACGCCGGACCGGTTGGACGACATTACGCGCCATTGCCATGCTGATATACGGTTCAAAGATCCCTTCAATGACGTCACGGGGTTGGACGGTGTGCGACGGGTCTTCGAGCATATGTTCGAGACTGTCGACAGCCCCGCCTTCACAGTCTCTGATATCGCGATCTCAGGCAGCACCGCTTACCTCCGATGGGACTTCTCCTTCTTGCCGAAAGGCGGCGAAGGAGAGAGCTGGTCGATAACCGGTGTCAGCGAGGTTCTGTTCGGCCAAGACCTGAAGGTCGTTTCGCATATCGACCATTGGGATGCGGGCGAACAGTTCTACGCGCGTTTGCCCCTGGTCGGCTGGCTGGTCCGGCTTATCCGATCGAAACTCAGTAGCGGCTAGTCTATTCCGCCGCGCCGGCGAAAGCGTGGAAGGTGTTGTCATTTTCCGCCCGAATCGCGCCCGGCTTGTGAAAAGCCAAGGTGACCTCGCCGATCGTTATGCCCCATTTACTCACGGTCGCCTTGTTGATGAGGACGCCGCCTTCCTGCAGGAACATCCAATCGTCGAAGTCGACGCGCCATGTTCCGTCACCGACTTTCAGGTCGAACGTGTAACGCCAATTGAAGGCATTGCCATAAGCAGCCCCGGAGGCCATGCCGACAACCCCTTCCGCCGAACCTTCGTAGCGATGTGCGTCCAGCTTCGTCAGGGCCCATATGCGCTGTTCCGTTTCACCGTCGCTATACGTGAAATCCTCGATCAGCCTCAGCACCTCACCGTCCCAGCTTCCGTCGATCTCCACGACGAATTGACGGCGCACATTGCCGAAGCGGTCCTGGAACAGCCCGGCTGCGACGGTTTTGCCGTCGAAGTATTCTTCCAGAACCAGCGCCGGTTTCCCGTCTTTGAAATCCGTAACTTCCATATTCGTGCAACCAATCAAAAGGCCAACCAGTCCGACAATCGATATCCTTGTTACGATGCGAAGCGTGGCTAGGATCATCTTCATTTCTCATTCCTTCGATGCGATCTGTTGTGAGAGCCGCTGGTGTGTTTCCGCTGTGACCGGGTGCGCCCAAATTACGGCCATGGCGCCGATTTTCAGAACGATGGGAAGACCGGCATACAGCCAAGCCAACACCCATGTCGTCGGTTCATCCGGGGCGGATGCGCTGGCGCCGCTGACGGGATCGGCCTGCAATCCGGCCCATTCGAGGACCGGGAAAGCGGTTCCGACGGCAACGGCCAGGGCCAGTTTCTGGGCCATGCTCCACAATGCGAAATAGGCCCCGGTGTTTCTGTCATTGCCCGATGCGCGGTCGATATCGATCACGTCGGCCTGCAAGGACGGCGGCAGGGCCAGGTCCGCCCCCAGCGCGAACCCCGTCGCTACGCAAATGATTGCAAAGGCGACAACATCCCCTGGCCCCAGGAGAAGCGCACCCGCAAACCAGACGCATGCCCAGGCCATTGCTATGCACCAGGTGCGATGCTTTCCGAATGCACGTGATAGCTTGAGCCAGACAGGCAACCCGACGACGGCCGACAGGAAATACGCGAAGAGAAGAGGACCGGATTGCTCCGGCGCGCCCAGGACCTCGGCGACGAATAGCAGGAACAGCGTTGCGGGCAGACCGTTTGCGATGCCGTTCAGGAACCAAGCCGCCAAGAGCCTCTTGAAGGCTCGGTTTTTCGCCATTATGGCCGCGACTTGCCGCACGGTCAGTTTTCGCACCGGCGCCGATCCGTCCGTCGCCGGGACATAGGCTACAGCGGCCATGGCCGTTATCGGCAACAGGACCAGCAATACCAGCCCCAGTATCGAAAGGCCGTCCGCGGTCGTTTCTCCGGCGATATGGGGCAAGGTAACGGCAAGCAGCGTGCCCGCGACGACGGCGCCTTCGCGCCACGCTGTGATCGTCGTTCTTCGATGATAGTCATCCGACAGTTCCGCGCCCCACGCATTGTAGGGAAGCACGGCCATCGTCCAGCCCAGGTATAGAAGGGTGGCAACGCAGAGCAGGAACGCGCCGCCTACGCCGGCCGGCGGGGAGAAGAGGAAGTAGCCGGCCAAAGCGGTGATCAAGGCACCGGCGATGATCCAAGGCTTGCGCCGTCCAATCCTGCTTTCCGTCCTGTCGGAGAGAAACCCGACGAGCGGGTCGCTTACCGCGTCCCAGATGCGGGCCGCGAGCAGTACCGCGCCGACGGTGGCGAAACCCAGCCCGAGGTCCACGGCATAAAAAGTCGGGATATGGACGTAGACAGGCAGCGTAACGGCCGCCAAAGGCAGTCCGGGCAAGCCGTAGAGGGCCAGCCGCCACGGCGAAAGCGTGCGTGAAATGAGGGCCATGAAGCGGGGCGCTTTTCCGCGCTCAGGCCTTGCTCATGGCGACGCGGCAAACGTCGATGACGCCCGCGCGAAACCCTGCTTCGCAATAGGCGAGATAGTATTCCCACATGCGTTTGAAACGTATGTCGAAGGCGCGCCGTCCCGCGTTCAACGCTGCGATGTCGGGCCAGGAATCCTGAAAACGACCGTTCCATTCTGCAAGCGTGCGCGCGTAGCTCTGGCCGAAGGTTTCATAAGTGTCGACCGTAAGACCGGCCTGGGCCACCTGTTCGCGAAGTTTGGACGGGGACGGCAGCATGCCGCCCGGGAAAATATAGCGCTGAATGAAATCTGGCCGGCTTCTGTAACTGTCGAAGTGTTCGTCGTCGATCGTGATGATTTGAAGGGCCGCGCGGCCCGCATCGCTCAGCCGGTCTTTCACCTTGTCGAAGAAGACGGGCCAGTAGTCCTGTCCGACCGCTTCGAACATTTCGATCGAAGCGATACGGTCGTAGCTGCCTTCCTCCTGCCGATAGTCGCGTTTGACGATATTGACCTTCTCGCCAAGACCTTCGCGCTGGATGCGCTGGGCCGCGAAGTCGTACTGCTCGTCGGAAATGGTGAGCGCCGTGACGCGGGCGCCCCGGGACTTCGCAACATGTTCGGCAAAGCCGCCCCATCCGCAGCCGATTTCAAGTACGTGATGGTCGTGGCCGATCTCCAGCCGCTGGGCGAGCCTTTCATATTTGTTGCCCTGCGCTTGAAGCAGATCTTCCGCATGCGACAGAAACTCGGCCGAGGAATAAGTCATGCTTGGGTCAAGCCAGTGTTCGTAGAAGCTGTTTCCCAAGTCGTAGTGATGGTGAATGTTGCGCCGGCTGCCGGTTTCCGTATTGCGGTTGAACCAGTGAACCAGACGGGAGGCGTTGCGGAACCACCATTGCCCCTGCAGCGTCGCTTCCAGAACCGCGATATTGGTCGCGCATATGGTCAGGAAACCGGCCAGGTCGTCGACATCGTAGTCGCCGTCCATATAGGCTTCCGCAATGCCGATATTGCCGCCGGTAAACAGCTTCCTGGCGACCAGGTCGTTGTGCAGTTCCACGGTCACGGTGGGGTGGGCGCCCGCTTCGCCGTCATCGGCGTTCTTGCCGGTCAGCCGCGCTGAACCATCCGGCAAATTCCATAGGATACGGCCGGACTCGAACCGGTCGGCCAATCCAAGCATCAACCGGGTCGCAGTGCCTATTCGCGGGCCTGGTGCCCAGGATTTTGCAGTTTTCGATCCACCCTGCATGACTTCATCACCGTACATGCTTACCCCAATTCTCGCCTGAAACCGAAACACGGCCAAGAGGAAAATGATGTCCTCAACCTGTAATACGGTTACGCGGCAGGTCGGGTTTTGGATGAAAAGGCGCACCCTTTTTCCACAGCTTCATAGCTTCCCAATGAATTCCGGCGATTACCTTCGCCGTCATCAAAGGATGCTTGAACAGGGCCGCCAGGAGCGCTCGGTCGGTCAGGTCTGTCCGCACCGCGCTGTGCGTCGCGGTCATCCTGTCCTTGCCGTCACTGTCCTGATAGCGGATCAACAAAGACAGTTTGTCGCTTGGCGGGTGCAAGGTGAACCGATAGGACCCGTCGATGGGCATAAAGGGGGAAACGTGGAAGACCTTGGGCGCTTGCTGGGAAATCGGCGCGCCGTCCTTCTGTTCCACCGGCAGCAGGTAACCGTGCCATTCGCCGAACGTGTTGCCGACTTCGTACAAAACGGCCTTTAGGGCACCGGTCCGATCGTAACAATAGTAGATGCTGAGCGGATTGAATGTATACCCCCATAGTCTGGGAAAGCAGAGAAGCCGGACCGGGCAATCCTGCAAGGCGAAGCCATTCTCGCGGAGAATACGGTTGAGCCAGGGTCGAAGGGGCGATCCATCGCGCGGTCCATGATCCTTGTCATGGAACGAGACCACGCCCGCACGGTTATACGCGAATATGCGGGAAGCCGACGCCGTTTCGTCCAGTGCGTCGATATCCAGCAGCAGGGAGAATATCTTGTAGTCGAGATCATGGACGAAAGGCGTCAGGCGCTTGTGCGAAACCTTTCCGCGATAGATCGACGGTCCGGGAATGCCCTGCGGCACGGCGATGCCAGGGAATGCCGGGTCATCCAGGAAATTCGGGCTTCCATCCATGAAAGGATCCTACGCCGCGACCGACGGTTTGTCGCTGTCCCGGCCTTCAACGGCGGCCATGGCATAATGCGGCCGATGTCCCCAGGGAATATCCGCGCCAAGCCGCCCCGCCACCGCGACGGCGGAGGCCAGTCCGTCTTCGTGAAACCCGTATCCGCAATAGCTGCCGCAATACCAGACGCCGCCATTGCCCTGGATCGACGGCAGTTCCTTCTGGGCGGAAACGGCGCCTGCGTCGAACATGGGATGATCATAGGCAAACTGATCGATCACACGGTCGGCCGGGATGGTCTCAATCGGATTGAGTGTCACGAAAATCGGGTGCGCGGGGTCAAGGTGCTGCAGCTTGTTCATCCAATAGGTGACGGCGACTTGGCGGTGGCCGTCGGTCTCGCTGTTTGCCAGATAGTTCCAGCTGGACCAGGCTCGCCGGCGTTTCGGCATTTGGGCCGGATCGAGATGCAGGACGGCTTCGTTTTTCTGATACCGAAATCGGCCCAGAATGCTTGATTCCGTATCGCTTTTATCCTCCAACAGGCGACAGGCCTCGTCACCGTGGCAGGCCATCACGACGTGGTCGTAGACCTGTTCGGTTCCCCCGTCGTCGCGCACGGCAACGCCGCCCGGAACGCGTTTTACGGCGCGTGCCGGCCGGCCCAGATGAACATCGCTCGCCAGTTGCGCTTGAATGCGCTTCACATATTCGCGGCTGCCGCCCTCGACGGTCCACCACTGGGGCCGCTCCTTGATTTCCAGAAGCCCGTGATTGACGAAGAACCGGATGAAGGAATTGGCCGGAAAGTCGCGCATGCTCTCGGTCGAACAGGACCAGATCGCAGCGCCCATCGGCAGCAGGTGGTCGCGGGCGAACGCTTCTCCATAGCCGCCGAAATCCAGGAAATCGCCCAGCGTGATGCGGTCTGCGTTCGGGTGATCCAGCAATTCCGGGGCGCTGCGGTAGAATCGAAGCAGATCGCGCAGCATGCGATGAAAACGCGGGGAAAACAGGTTGCGGGGCTGGGCGAACAAGGCCGCCAGATTACTGCCGCCGTACTCGACCCGGCCCTTGTCGATGGACACGGCGAACGACATGTCCGT
>CAYGKA010000010.1:0-108603 GCA_964350445.1 uncultured Flavobacteriaceae bacterium | reverse complement strand
GATCGAACACAACAAACGCAAGTTGACCGCCGCGCTGCTGCTGGAACTGGCGAAGATTTTCGATGTCGATTTCGCGCATCTGGCCGACGATGACGAGACCCAGCTTTTCGCCGATATCATGGACGTCCTCGGCAGCGAGATGTTCGGTGACCTGGACCTGACCAATTCGGATGTCCGGGCGTTGGTGGAAACCGTGCCGAACGTGGCCCGCGCGCTGCTGCACATGCATGACGCCTACCGCAAATCGCAATCGGATATGAGAAGTCTGGCGGCGCGCGCGATCGACGCGGAGGCGGAACCGTTGATCCTCAGTTCCGTCGCCCCGGCAGAGTTGATTTCGGATTTCGTCCAGGAGCACGCGAACTATTTCGAGGATCTGGAATTGGAAGCGGCGCGCGTCGGGCGCGAAATAGGCATTGTCGAAACCCAGTCCCGCGACGCGCTGGTCGACTATCTGCATACGGCTCATGGGGTGGAAACGGCGCTGACCCGCGCCGGTCCCGACTTCCCCTATCAGCGTCACTATGACACGGAACGCAAGGTGCTGCGTCTGTCGGAACGACTGACGACGGGCAGCCGCCGGTTCCAGTTGGCGCATCAGATCGGCCTGCTGTCGGCGGGGCCGGTGATCGACATGCTTCTGATGGAAAGCAACATCAAGGACCGTGACACAAAGGCCCTGGGAAGGGTGGCGCTGGCCAACTATTTCGCCGCCGCGCTGCTGATGCCCTACGACCGGTTCATGGAAAGCGTGCGGGAAGCGCGCTACGACATCGAGTTGCTGCAGCATCGTTTCACCGCCGAATTCGAACAGGTCTGCCAACGCCTGACCACGCTGAACAAGCCGGGCAATGCGGGCATTCCGCTGCATATGCTCAGGGTCGACGTGGCCGGGAACATCTCGAAACGGTTCTCGCTCTCCGGCTTGCCGATCCCCCGCCATGGCGAGGCCTGCTCGCGCTGGAACGTCTACAGCGCTTTCATGACGCCGGGCGTGATCCAGGCCCAGATGTCGGAACTGCCGGATGGGACGCGGTATTTCTGCATCGCACGAACCGTTCGGAAAGGCGGCGCCGGACATGGGACGGAACCCCGGATGCTGTCCATCGGCCTCGGTTGCGAGGCCAAGCACGCCGCCGAGATGGTCTATTCCGATAACATGATCCTGGGGCCGGAGGCGAAGGCCGCGCCGATCGGGGTCAACTGCCGCATCTGCGACCGGATGGATTGTCCGCAACGCGCCCATCCGCCGGTCCATCTGCGGGCAAGAATTGATGAGAACATGCGTGGCCCGTCGCCCTATGTCGCCGGTGGAAATCCGGAATTGCTGCCGACAAGATAGGCCGCGATGGGCGGAGAGTTCAGAAAACACCGACTTTTGTGGAAATATTAAGCAAAAATAAACGGTCCTGCGGCCAAAATCGGTCTGTTCGGCGTTCCAACCCGTATCCGGATCCGTTCAGGACGGTTGGTCAAATGCTGTATGAAGCCGCGAATTGGGGACCACGGTACCGATGGGTAAATTTCTTCCCGCATTTATTCTTGCCCTCGGCAGCGTGGCGGCCATGGTCGTCATGTCCCTGCGGGCGCCGATGCTGCCGGGTTCGCCGGTCGCCATTCTTTTTCCCCCGCAAACGACATTGATCGACGCCTTTGCGACCGTCGCCGCCGCCGGCGGGTTGGTCGAGAGGACGGGCCGTTGGGAAAACATTGTCGTCGCGGTCTTTCCCGGCCGGGAACCGCCGGTCCGGGCGCTTGAGGATTCCGGCGCGTGGCTAGTTTTCAACGCACTCGTCGCGGGGGGATGCGATCCCGTCGCGCTGCAACCTCAAACACAAGCACATCTAAACGATCGCACCGCCAGCGATGAAGGACTCAATTCATGAATGCACTTAAAGATCTCCAGGCGAACTCCGTCCGTATTCTCGTCTACTACCTGATTGCGCATATCCCGGTCACCGCGGGTTTCCTCATCGTCATGGGTGCGCCTTGGATGCCGGCAACCCTTATCACGGCGGTTCTGGCCGGGGTCTGTTTCGGGATGTGGATGCTGCGGCAGGCAGCCGATGAGACGATGTACGTCATCGCCGTTGCTTTCATCGGCGACGTGGCCGCCCTGGTCTATGCCTTGGCGGGCGACCCCTGGCAGATCGACATGCACATGTATTTCTTCGCCGCATTGGCAATGTTGGCGGCTTTGTGCAGTTGGAAGGTTCTGATTGTCGCTGCCGCGGTCACCGCGGTTCATCACCTGTCCTTGAATTTCCTGCTTCCTGAGTTCGTCTTCCCCGGCGGCAGCAACTTCGGCCGCGTCGTGCTGCACGCTGTCATCGTCGTGCTGGAGACAGGCATTCTGATTTGGGTGGTCGATCGGATCCAACGGGCCTTCACCGCCAGCGAGAAAGCCCTGGAGAAGGCGGCCGAAGCCGAAACGGCCGTGCGCGCCGCGCAGGCGGAACAGGAAGAACAGCGAAAGGCGGCGGACAAGACGCGGCAGGAGACGTTGGTTCAGGTTGCCGGATCGATTGAGGCCGAGATCGGCGAAATCGCCGCATCCGTTTCGTCGGCTTCCGCGCAGTTGACCAACTATGCGGACGGGCTGCTCAAATCGTCCGAAACGATGCGCAACCGGGCGGCGCGGTCAGCCGAATCCAGTGAGGAGGCCGGACGCGATGTCGGCAGCACCGCCGCCGCGGTGGAAGAGTTGGATCAGGCCACCACCGAAATCAGCCGGTTGGCCGGCGATTCAGCCAGCGCGACACGCAAGGCCGTGACCGAGGCCGAGAACACCAACCAAGCCGTTACGGGGTTGGCCAATGCCGGAACCAAGATCGGCGAAGTCGTCGGATTCATCGAAGACATTGCCGAGCAGACGAACCTGCTGGCGCTGAACGCGACGATTGAAGCAGCCCGCGCCGGCGATGCCGGCAAGGGCTTCGCCGTGGTCGCGAACGAAGTGAAGGCGCTGGCCAGTCAGACAGCCCAGGCAACGGAGAATATCTCCAAACTGATCGCGGACATGCAGAAAGCGTCGGTCGGGGCGGTGGGCGCCATTCAAGGCATCGGCCAGACGATCGGCGCCGTCGCCGAGACGGTTGGCGCCATCGAGGACGCCATCGGTCGGCAGCAGATCGCCACGCGCGAAATATCCTCGACCATGGGCACGGTTTCGACGAAGAGCAGGGAGGCCGCCGACAGCGTCATCGAGGTTCGCGGCGTCGCCGACGAATCCACCGCCGCGGCGAATGACGTCAAAGGCCTCGCCTCCAAGCTGAGCACGCATTCGTCCGAACTGAACGCGCGCCTGGGCGGGTTCGTCAAAACGCTGCGGAACTCCTGATCGGGGAGAACCGCGGTTATTCTTCCGGGCCGGTGTAAAAGGCGGGATACTGGCGTTTGACGATTTCGCCGTCGTCCCGATAGGCGTGACACGAATTCAGCAGGCGCGGGCGTTTGCCCGGTGTGTCGCTGACGGCGGTGTTGCCGCCCTTGCCCGTTTGCGCGCTGGAACTATAGGCGGTCTGGTAGGCGACGGTGGCCATCGCACCCAGCATCTCGACCATATGCGTGCAACCGTGGACGCCGCCCAGGCGGTCGCGGATCGTCTTGCGCCAGCCCGGCCCGATCTGCGCGCCGACCATGCGCTGGAAGTTCGGCGGCACTTCCGTGCAAACCCGGTAGGGGCTGCCATCGGTGACCGCCTCGACAGCCTGGATGATGAAATCGTCGTCGATGGTCAGACGGATAGACATGTCGTGGATGGCGTCGTCCGGCGTCATCTCGCCGCGATAGCTGTTCTGATAGCTATAGCCCTTGGTGTCCCGGATATGCCCTTCGATATCCCACAGACCGTCCTCGCGGATATAACCGCGCATGTCGTATTTGCGCGTATGAAGAGGTTTGCGGGGGGCGGGCTCGCTCAGCGGCATAGGGGGCTCCTATCCTAAACTCGTTATTCTGCGGGATATGTCGATGACACGGGTCGGCCGCTCTACTCGGCGGCTCTCGATTGCGACGTTTCGGACGGCGACTCGTCATTCCGGTCCGGGTCGGTTTCGTCAGCCATCGGCGTGACTTTCAGGGCTGTGATCTGGTTGCGCTGGCGGCGCAGAATGTCGAACCGAAAGCCATGGAAAACAAAACTTTGACCCGGCTCCGGAATCAACCGGGCCTCGTGCAGCACGAGGCCGGCAATGGTCGAAGCGTCGTCGTCGGGCAATTCCCAATCCAGGTCGCGGTTCAAATCGCGCAGTGTCACGGTGCCGTCGATGACATAGGACCCGTCCGGCTGCGGGCGAACGCCCGGCATGGAGACATCGGTCTCGTCGTCGATATCGCCGACGATCTCCTCCAAAATATCCTCCAGCGTCACGATCCCCATGAAGGTTCCGTATTCATCGACAACGACGGCGAAATGCTCGCGCCGTTTCTTGAAGGCCTCCAATTGGTCGAGCAGCGAGGTACTGTCCGGAATGAACCAAGGGTCGGATGCGACGGATGCCAGCTCCAAGTCCCCGACCTGACCGCTGCGGGCGCGGACCTCGCGCAACAAGGATTTGGCGTGCAGCACGCCGACGATATTGTCGGGATCGCCCTGATAAACGGGCAGTCGCGTGAACGGGCTTTCCAGCGCGGCGTCGACGTTTTCCCCGACATCCTTTTCAAGGTCCAGCATCACCACGTTTCGCCGGTGGGTCATGATTTCGCCGACCTCGACGTCGTCCAACTCAAGGATCGACCGCAGCATGGAACGTTCCTGCTGAATTTCAGGATTTTCGCCTTCATGCAATTCAATGACGCCGCGCAATTCCTCTTCGTGCAACTCCGTCGTGATTTCGTGGGAAATTTCCACGCCGAATGCCCTCAATGTCATCCGGACGATGAATTGAACGGCGGAAACGACGGGCGAGAAGCAGGTGATCGCCAGCCGGATTGCCGGGGCAACCAGCAAAGCCACCTTCTCAGATTCGACCAATGCGTAGGTCTTTGGCAGGACCTCTGCAAAGATCAGGACCAGCATCGTCATCAACAGAGTGGCATAGACGACGCCGGTCTCGCCGATCAAACGCAGCAGCAGGCTGGTGGCCAAGGCGGAGGCCAGAATGTTCACTAGGTTGTTGCCGAGCAGAATGGCGCCAATAAGGCGGTCCCGCTGCGCCATAAGGGCGAGAACGATATCGGCCTGCTTATTCCCTTGCCGAGATGCCTGATGCATGCGCGCCCGCGATGCGGCGGTCAACGCTGTTTCGGAGCCGGAGAAGAACGCCGACAGAATCAGGAGGAGCAATATGGCCCCGATGGTCAGGACAATTTCAGTGGTTTCGGTCATGAAAATCGATCAAATGAATATCCAAGCAGGAAGCTTCAGGTACGGATTAATGCAAATAAACACGGCCCCATTCCCGCAGAATAGGTCCATACCGCCATGTCGCGCTAGTCGGCAAGTGCGTCGTCCAGCGCCGCGCGCAGATCAGCCTCGCTCACATCCGCAGTAATAAAGGCATCGCCGAGGCCGCGCGCAAGGATGAAAGTGATCCTGCCGGCCTCCACCTTCTTGTCCTTGAACATCCGTTTGATCAGATCGTCGGTGCTCCAGTCCACGCCCGCGATCTCCGTCGGCTTAAGACGCAGGCCGACCGCGGCCATGTGCCGGTTCAGCCGCTCGGCATCCTGCCCGCTGCAGAGCCCCATGCGGACCGACAGTGAGAAGGCCATCGCCATTCCCATCGCGACGGCTTCGCCATGCAGCAGATCGGGACCGTAACCAAGGCGCGATTCCAGGGCATGGCCGAAGGTATGGCCCAAGTTCAGCAAGGCGCGAAGGCCGCCCTCGCGCTCGTCCTGCGCCACGATCGCCGCCTTGGCCGCGCAGCTGCGCGCGACCGCTTCGGCGCGGGCGGCCCGGCAGTCTTCAATCGGGTTCCCGTCGATCACGGTGCCGCCATGCTGTTCGAGCCACTCGAAAAAGGGCAGATCGCCGAGCGCGCCGTATTTCACCACTTCGGCATATCCGGCAAGCAATTCGCGCCGCGGCAGACTGTCTAGAATGCCGGTATCGGCCAGCACCAGACGCGGCTGATAGAACGCGCCGACGAGGTTCTTACCGGCCGGGACGTTGATCGCCGTCTTGCCGCCGACCGAACTGTCGACCTGCGCCAGCAGTGTCGTCGGGATTTGAACGAAGGGGATGCCGCGCAGCGCAGTCGCCGCGGCGAAACCCGCCAGATCGCCGATCACGCCGCCCCCGAAGGCCAGGATCGTGGTTTTCCGCTCCAACCCACCGGCAAGCAGTTGGTTCATCAAATCGGCATAGTGCGCGAAGCTCTTCGTGCTCTCGCCGGGGGGCAGGATGATCACGGAATGGTCCAACCCCGCTTCCGTCAGACTTCGGGTCAAGGCATCCAGGTGAAGGGCGGCGACCGTTTCATCGGTCACCACGATCACGCGATTACCCGGCAGCACCGGCTTCACCAAGGCGCCGGCCCGGCCGATCAGGTCGTCGCCGATGAGAATGTCGTACGACCTGTCGCCAAGCGCGACCGGAACGCGGTGCGGATTGGGCGGGACCGGTTGTGAGGCAGGGGACGCGTTCATGTTTTCAATGCTCATCCAGGGGTGACGGTGCCGATCGCGACGTTTCGGCCAGATAGGTTCCAAGGGCTTCGATGACCTTGTCGGCGGTTTCGTCCTTGGGCGCGTCCGCGCTTTCGACGGTGATATCCGCCAAGCCGTATGTCGGGTAGCGCGCCGCGATCAGGTCCATCAAGGTTTTTTGCGGATCCGCCGTTTTCAGCAGGGGTCGGTGCGATCGTTTGCTGACCCGCGCCCAGAGGACGTCAAACTCCGCCCGCAGCCAGATGCTGATGGCCTTTGCCTCAATCACGGCCCGGGTTTCGGCATCCATGAAGGCGCCGCCGCCGGTGGCCAGGACGAAGGGCGCTTCCTCAAGCAGGCGCGCGATCACACGCCGTTCGCCGCTGCGGAAATGTTCTTCGCCGTATTCGGCGAAAATCTCCTGGATGGTTCGTCCGGCGGCCAATTCGATCTCCCGGTCGGCATCGCGGAACGGAACGCCCAGGACATCGGCGACCTGCCGGCCGATGGTCGACTTCCCCGCTCCCATCATGCCGATCAGGACGATCGTCTTGGGCAGAACCGGTATCCCGGCCGCGGTCTGTGCTTCAGGATGTACCATTCCACTTTCTTGCTTCGGCGGGATGCCGGCCGATTTTCATCCCAAAGATCTTTAACCAGTGCCGCAGAATTGCCATAGTCCGACGTTAGGGTAAAGCATCCCGGCGGATCGCGGACCATCTGGGCCGGACCCCGTAAGATGGCTGGAAAACCGGGACGAATCGCTTTCCGGTTAGGGATATTGGGTTTGGTTCCGCTTATCGGCGCCGGAACTGATATGCCGGTCGAGTGGCAGCATATCGGGGCACGGTCTTTGGAAATGGCGGACCGTTCCGCATCGATCGCTCGGATCGCCGCGTCGGCGACAAACAATAACGATTAGTGAATGTAGCAAAATGGGTAAACTTGTTCTGGTCATATTCGCACTGCTGGCCGTTGGCTTGGGCGGCGGGGCCGTTTTCTTGGCGACTTGGGACATCCCCGCCCCGTCGCAGTCGGTCGAAAGGGTCCTGCCGGATGACCGCTTCCCGCGTTGACCGGCGTTCTCTGCGACGTGCGCCGCTCGCTCTGATTTTAAGCGCCGGGATCGCCGGGATCGGATTGACCGCGCCGGCGGCCCTTGCTCAGACGACATTGTCGCCGGGCCAACCGCCCGCCGCCGCACCCGCGCCCTTGGCTACAGAGCCGTTTGGAACCGGTGCGCCGTCGATGACCGATTCCGATGCATCCGATCCGACCGCGACCGGGGCAGGGACTGTTCAGGCGCCCGGCCCCATTCAACTCGTCCCGCTCGGCCTGCCAGACGCGACCGGCGCCGACAATGAACCGGTCGAAATCCGGTCGGGCATCGCCGTGCAGTCGCTGCAGCGGATCGATCCGGAATCGGTCGGTGTCCTGGATGTGGGGGGCGGCGGATTCCCGGTCGACATGTGGACGGGCACGCCGCGGCGGCGCATTGACGCCCTGATGGAGCGCCTGCCGACCGCGCCGGTCTCCGAAACGCAAATGCGGGTTACCCGCAGGCTTCTTCTATCCCGCGCGGCGATCCCTCTGGATGGGGATGTCGCGCCGGCGGCGGCGAATGCTTCACCCGGTTTCGGAAACACAGCCGGACAGGTCGCCGCGGCGGCGCCCGCCGGCGTGGAACAGCCCGAAAGCGAGACGGCCGACGGGGTGGAATCTTCGCTTCTCGACCTGCGCCTGAAGGCGTTGCTGGAAATGGGCCTGCTGGCGGATTTGGACGCGCTGATCCAAGCCGCGCCAAGCCGGTCCGGCGACGCGACCGTGCAACAGATGCTTCTGGAGTCGCGCCTGCTGAGGAATGATCTACCCGGCGCATGCGCGCTGACGGCGGCCCCGCCGTCGGACGACTTCTTCTGGCTGAAGGCGTCCGTCTTCTGCAAGGCGGTCGCCGGCGACACCGCGGGCGCCGAGTTCGGCGCGACGCTGATCCGGGAGGAAGGCGGCGCGGACGACCGGCCGTTCTTGAGAATCCTGGATCATATCACCGGGGCGAAGAAGACGCCGGTGGATACGTTGGGCAAGCCCGATGCGCTGGAAACCGCGATGATGCAGGTCGCCGAGCTTCCCTGGCCGGAAGGGGCCGCGGATGAGGCGGGACCCGCCATTCAGCGGATCATTCTCTTGTCGCCGGATCGCGACCCCGTCATGCGATTGCAGTCGGCCGAGGATCTTGTTCTGTCCGGCCGCTTGTCCGCCGACGAACTCACCGCGCTCTATGCCGATGTTCAATTCGAACCGGAAATGCTGACGAACGCACTCTCCAGCGCCGAAGAATTCGGCGGTTCCTTGGGACGGGCCCTGCTTTACCAAGCTGCTTTGGGGCAGGAAAACACGGTCGCCCGGGCCGAATTGCTGCGCAAGGCGTTCGATATGGCCAAACGCGAAGGGCGGACAGGCTTGCTGAACAGGGCCTATCTCCCCTTGATTTCCTCCATCCCGGCGCAGCGGGAATTATGGTGGCTGGCGAACAATGCGGCGCGCGCGCTTTATCGTGCGGGTGAGGTGTCGGAAGCCCGCCAATGGGCTGAAATCCTGCGCACAGAGGCGCTGCGCGACCCGGTCGCGGAAGAGGATGCGATACGCCTTTGGGCAATTTCCCGGCTGGCGGGCGACAGGTCTCTCGACCGCATGGGCCGCGACATTCTCGCCAATTGGCACGATCTGCAGCAAGCGACGGCGCCGGAGGAAGCGGTTCGCCGGATAACCCTGCTCTATTCTTTGCTTGAATCCTTGGGCGAGCGGGTGCCGGAATCGGCATGGCAGGAACTGCTGCTGTCCGCACAGCCGGACTACCAGCGCATGCCGAACGCATCCCTGTCCCGGGCGCTTACCAACGCGGCCGGCGCTTTGCGCCAGGGGGAAACCGTTCTACTGGCACTTGTCATGCTCGGCGATGCCGGGCCGGCGCTGGCGGCGCCGCAGACGATGGGAACGGTTGTTCAAGCACTGTCGGCGGTCGGCTTGCCGCGCGATGCCCGTGACCTTGCCCTGGATGCGGCATTCGGCGCCGGGATCTGACCCCGGCCATGGCGGGCCGGACCGCAGGATCACGCCTGCCGCGGTTCGTCGAGCCGTTCCTTGAAATGCTGGTCGTGGAGCGGGGCGCCGCGGCGAATACGATCGAAGCGTATCGCCGGGATCTGGTCGACTATTGCGGCTTCCTGACCGGGCGGAACATATCCCCCGATCGCGCGGGCAGCGAAGATATCCGCTACTATCTCACGGCAATCGCCAAGCAGGGGGTGAAGGCGACCACCGCCGCGCGGCGGCTTTCTTCCCTGCGTCAGTTCCATAAATTCCTCTTCGCCGAAGGGATCCGGGCCGACGACCCGACCGTCGTCATCGATTCGCCCCGGCGCGGCCGGCCGCTGCCCAAGATCATGAGCGAAGAGGATGTCGACCGCCTGCTGGCCGCCGCCGAGGCGAGTATCGATCCGGACTGCACGCGGACGCTATGTCTGCTGGAACTGCTTTACGCGACCGGCATGCGCGTCAGCGAATTGGTGACCCTGCCGTTGAGGGCTGTCCTCCGTGACGAGCCTTTCCTGTTGATCACGGGTAAAGGCGGCAAGGAGCGGATCGTTCCGATCAGCCTGCCGGCGCGAATGGCGATCAACGGGTATTTGGAAGACCGGCAGGCGCATTTGCCAGGCGGCGCGGAGTCGCCCTACCTTTTCCCCTCGCGCGGCAAGGAAGGGCACCTGACCCGACAGCGTTTCGGCCAGGTCCTGAAGGAGTTGGCGCTGGAGGCCGGGCTCGACCCGGCCAAGGTCAGCCCGCACGTGTTGCGGCACGCATTCGCCAGCCACTTGCTGGCCAATGGCGCGGACCTGCGTGTCGTCCAGCAACTGCTGGGCCATGCGGATATCTCCACGACCCAGATTTATACCCATGTTCAGGAAGAACGCCTGAAGGCGCTGGTCGAGGCCAACCATCCCCTGGCGCGACGCAAATACGACGACTGAGCCGGGTTTCGGGCGTGGAGTTGGTGATTCGGCCAGTTGATTCGGCCGGGTGATTCGGCCGGGTGATTCGGCCAGGGGGAGGACGGTAGAGGGCCGGTTTCGACCGGGCCCTCTCCGCAATTTCCTTCTGTGTTGCTGAATGCACGGCGGGATCAGATGGAAAGCTTCCGGCGGTCCTTGATCGAGCCCTTCCCGCCGGCCATCAGGCCTTGGATAATCCCGTCGCGAAGGTCGAGCTCCACGGTCAGCAGGCTGGGGGATGGCGGTGTCATATAGCCGCCTTGTTCGATCACCAAAGCCGGCTTCTTGATGCCGATGCGGTCATACAGATACGCAGCCAGGGCCCCTGCCATCATCCCCGTCGCCGCTTCCTCCGGAATGCCGTAATGCGGCGCGAACATGCGCGCGGCCGCGTCATGCGGGGTGGCCGCGCCATCCGTCGTAAAGACGTAATAGCCGACAATATCCAACAACTCGCTGATCTTTGCGATCGCGTCCTGGTTCGGCGACAAGCCACGCAGCAGGGCGTCGCTCTTGACGCCGATCTGAAGCGAGCCGTTGCCGGTGTCGACACGGGACATTTCCGCCCGGTTGTCCAGGTCCTGCGGCGTCAAGGATAGGGAGGCCAACACATCCGCGACCGTGACGCCGTGCCAATCGGCGGGGTCGGCATAGCGCGGGGCAAGTTGCTCCATGAAGGGCTTGCCGTCCTTGATGATGATTTTCCGCGGGCCGTCCACGGTTTCCTTCGACGTTTCGCCTTCGCCCACACGACCTTCCGCCAGCAGCAGGGAAAAGGATGCGATGGTCGCGTGCCCGCAATGGGGAATGCGGCGGGTCGGCGTGAAGAAATCCAGCTTGAAACCTTCCTTGGCGGACTTTGAGACGAAGGCGGTTTCCGACAAACCCATCTTCGCGGCGACCGCCAGCATGTCCCGCTCGCTCAAGGCGTCCGCGTCAAGCACGACCCCGGCCGGATTACCACCTTCGCCGCCATGGACGAAGGCATTGACGATTTGAACGGTAACAGAGCGTTCTGTTTCATTAACATCAATCATGATAAATTCCCTAGCTCTTGTGTAAATATACGCAATAGATACTGTGTAAAAAGGCTAAAAGTTATAAGCTTGAGGTCATATAATCATGAATAATACTCATGAATAAATTGCATCAGAAAGCGCTCTTGGCGGTTCAGTCCGCCCCTTATCTATCGGCCGTGGCGGAGGCGGGAAGCTTCACCAAGGCGGCCGATTATCTGGGGCTTCATCAAACCGCCGTCAGCCACAGGATCAAGACGCTGGAGGATCAATTGGGCGTGCGGTTGTTCGACCGTACGACGCGAAGCGTGCGCCAGACGGACGCGGGCAGAATTCTTTGCGAGGCCGCCACGTCCACGATGGCCGATTTCGAACAGGCGCTGGAACGCCTCCGCCTGCGCGAAAACCCGGGTCGGATCAGGCTGACATTGCCGTCATCCCTGGCGACAAAATGGCTGTTTCCCGCCTTGTCCCGCGCGCGTCTGGAGGGAATGGAGATTTCCCTGAATGTAGCCGACGGGTTTGAAGATTTCCGGGAAAGGGAGATCGACGCGGCGATCCGCTATGGTGTCGGCCCCTATGCCGGTTTGCATTGCGTCCGTTTGGCGCCAAGCTTCCTGCAACCGGTTGCCGGCCAATCCTATCGCCCGGCTCTGCGGGATATCCGCGATGCGCCCAACCCGTCGAGCTTGGACTTTCTAGAAGATAGACGCGGCGCGCGCGATGGGACGGGGTTCTCCTGGCGCGACTATTTCGCCGGTTTGGGGCTGGACGGACGGGCCGTCCGGATCGATCAAATGTTCGATCGCGCGGACTTGATGCTGCAGGCGGCGGTCAGCGGGATGGGAATCGGATTGGGCCGGACCTTGCTGATCGAGCAGGACGTCGAAGCCGGATTTCTGCGTCCCGTCGGACCGCCGATACTTTCACGCGCGGCGACATGGTTGGTCTGCCCGACGCCCTTTGCCGGAACGCCGAAGTTTCAACGCCTACGCGATTGGCTGTTGAGCGAGGTGCCGGACGTGGGTATGGCGGTCTGAATCGGGAACGAACGCGTCGAAAGAGGCCTGTTGACGGGATCGTTTCCCTCGCCGCCCTTGCATTCGTGGGAGGCGCTCGTTACCTAAATCAGAGAGCGTGCCTCGGGCGGCGGCATTACCGGCCCCTGTGAAACGGACGCCCGACGAATGATTGAGCGAATGCCCGACAATGGCCCCTGAATGAGGCCCCTGACTGAGGACTGCATCCACCGATGCGCAATTTCCTGGATTTCGAACAGCCGATCGCCGAACTGGAAGGCAAAATCGAAGAACTGCGCCACCTTGCCGATACCGGAGAGGTGAATATCGCAGACGAGGTCGGCAAACTGCAGACCAAAGTCGACAAGCTGATCACCACGACCTATGCGAAACTGACGCCGTGGCAAAAGGTGCAGGTCGCCCGCCATCCGGACCGCCCGCATTTCAAAAGCTATGTCCAACATCTGTTCACGGATTTTCAACCGCTGGCCGGTGACCGCTCCTTTGCCGACGATCACGCCATTCTGGGCGGGATAGGCCGGTTTCGCGGACGATCCTGCGTCGTCATAGGCCATGAGAAGGGCGGCGATACGCAAGCGCGGATCAAGCACAATTTCGGCATGGCGCGGCCGGAAGGCTATCGCAAGGCCCAGCGTTTGATGGAATTGGCGGATCGGTTCCACCTGCCGATCGTCACGCTGGTCGATACCCCCGGCGCCTATCCGGGCGTTGGCGCGGAAGAACGCGGCCAGTCCGAAGCCATCGCGCGGTCGATCGAACATTGCCTTAATATCCGCGTGCCCCTGATCGCGACGGTCATCGGCGAAGGTGGGTCCGGCGGCGCCATCGCGTTGGCGTCGGGCGACGCGGTCTTCATGTTGGAAAACTCGATCTATTCGGTGATCTCACCGGAAGGCTGCGCTTCCATCCTGTGGCGCAGCGCCGATGAAGCGCAAACCGCCGCGGAAGCCCTGCGCCTGACCGCGCAGGACCTTGCGAAGCTGAAAGTCATCGACAGAGTGATCAAGGAACCGGTGGGCGGCGCCCATCGCGACCCGGCGACGGCGATCGCCATGGTCGGCGATGCGATCGAGGAGACCCTGACCGATCTTTGCGCCATGGAGCCGGGCGCGCTGCGGGCGCGCCGCCGTGAAAAATTCCTGGCCATGGGGCGCCAAGGCCTCTCCTGACTCCGGCGACGACAACCGGCCCATCCGGACGTGCGCCGTCGCCAATCCGTGATTGGCCCGTGCGTCCGCCGGGCGATAGCGTAGCGCAATGAAACGATTTCTCGGCACAGGACTGGTCTGGTTTTTGTTCGTGATTCCCGCCTTGGGGACCGCAGGGTGGATTCTATGGCGCGAGGCGACCGAACCCAAGACGGTGTCGGGACCCGGCCTGGTTCAGACCGATGCGGCGATCGGCGGCCCGATCGCCCTTGTGGGCGCGGACGGGGAAGGCGTGACCGAGTTGGCCTTCGCCGGCGGACCGGCAATCATCTATTTCGGCTACACCTATTGCCCTGATGTTTGCCCCACCAGCCTGCACACGATTGCCGAGGCCATGGATCTGCTCGGCCCAGCCGCCGAAGCGGTGACGCCGATCTTCATCACGGTCGATCCCAAGCGCGACGGCATCGACGTCGTGGGGGACTACGCAGCCGCCTTCCATGAACAGATGGTCGGCCTGACAGGCAGTCCGGGTCAGATCGCCGCCGCCGCCAAGGCGTTCAGGGTCGTCTATCTGGCCCGGGACAAAGGGCGCAGCGACGACGATTACCTGGTCGATCATTCGTCCTATTACTACCTGATGGACGCGGATTGGCGGCTGGCCGCGGTGATGCTGCATGACGTAACGCCGAAACAGATGGCCGCGGCGATCCGGCAACTGCTGTAACGGCCGAAGGTCAGAAGCGGCACATTTCCGCCATATAATTCATGGCGCTGTACATGGCGTCGTATCCCGCCGTGGCCAGGCCGCCAAGTCCTGGGACGGTAAACAGCAGGACGACCGCCAGAAACACGGCCGACGTGCCGACAAGCGAGATGAGGGTCAACCTGTCGGGGCCGCCGCCGCGGGGCGCGGATGACTGTGGAAGAGGATTCGATCGGTCCTGCATGGCTGGAATATAGGCGCAGCGGACGCGCCATGGAAGCCGCTGCGGAACTGATGTTTCAGTGCCATCATTCTTGCGGGTAGGTTTCCCAGCGCGCATCATGTCGAAGCGGGAAATCTCCGTCGCGTTGAGGTGACCTAGCGGTTTGTTCTTATTTAGAAATATCGAATTCAAGGTAACGCAGATGGCAATGGTGCGGTTTCGGTGGAACGTTGCCCAAAATCGGTTCGGCCGAGGCATCGGGGCATGATCGACCGCGACCGCCTGCATAATATCGCGGCTTGGTCCAGGAACCTCGAGCCGGAAGCGCTGGAACGCGTGCTGGCCGCCGTGACGGAGCGGCGGTACCCGGCCGGCGGGCTTGTCTGCGAAACCGGGCATAAATTCGATCATTGGATGGGCGTGGCGGACGGCTTGTTGAAGATGCGGGCGATTTCCCGCGAAGGGAAAGAGGTCACACTGAGCGGCGTTCATTCCGGCGGCTGGTTCGGCGAAGGCACGATCCTGAAGAACGAGTTGCGCCGATATGACATCGTGGCGATCCGGCCGAGCAATCTGGCGATGATGGATCGCGCCACCTTCATGTGGCTGTTCGAGAATAGCGGCGCCTTCGCCCGGTTCCTGGTCGTGCAAATGAACGAACGTCTGGGCCATTTCATCGGCTTGCTGGAGAATGACAGGATGCTCGATGCGACCGGGCGCGTCGCCCGGGCCGTGGCCATCATGTTCAATCCGGTACTGTATCCTGATTCCGGCCAGCATCTGGATCTGACACAGGAGGAACTCGGTCTGTTGGCCGGCGTATCGCGCCCGACCGCGAACCAGGCGATTCGTCAGTTGCAGGAACAGGGGTTGTTGCGCACCGAATACGGCGGAATCACGATCCTGAACCTGAATGGTTTGAAAACCTACGGCGCCGAATAACAGGCGAATAGCGGTATCCATGTCCGTTGGGGGCGTGTGGGTTGCACTTCGTTTCTCCGAAAGGGCGGTTTCGCCATATTAATTGCGTGAATTGTCGTCTGGTTGACAGATTATTCCGGCCCCTTTGCGTAAGCACTAGTCTCCTTTCCGCCGACATTGGAATCCGGGACGGTCGGACGACCCTTCTTGAGCCTGTGTTTTTCCGCTGGATTCAGGGGGTTGGTAACAAGGTACCCGCGTCAATTAAGAGCTTGACGGGCGGTGGTGCGTGGGACGACTGTTGCGTCGTCGTCACGAAAGTGGATGTTTATTGAACAGACGGGCCCAATAAAAAGAGGTCCGCGTTCAGGGAGGAGACAGGAATGTCGGCAGCGTCGGGCGCATCTGCGCTTCCCGATATCAAGACCTACGATACGTTCCCGAAACTGCTTCGGTACAATGCCGAGCACCGCGCGAACAAACCGGCCACGCGCGAGAAGGATTTGGGTATCTGGCAGTCCTGGACCTGGTCTGAGGTCAAGGATGAGGTCTTCAGTGTTGCCGCCGGCCTGCTCGATATGGGCATTCAGCGCGGCGACCGGATCGCCATCATCGGCGACAACCGGCCCAGACTGTATTGGATGATCGCGATTGCGCAGACCGTCGGGGCTATTCCGGTTCCGATCTATCAGGACTCCGTCGCGGATGAGATGAAGTTCCCGTTGGAGCACGCGGAAGTGCGCTTCGCCCTGGCGGAAGACCAGGAACAGGTCGACAAGCTGATCTACCTCAAGGAACATCTTTCGACGCTGGACTACGTCATCTTCGACAATTCGCGCGGCGTCCGCGACTACAATTACGACTACCTGTTCGACTATGAAGCCGTCCGAAAACGCGGGCAGGACTATCTCGCCAAGAACCCCGGCGCGGTCGATGCGGAAGTCGACAAGGGTAAAGGCGATGATGTGTGCATCATCCCCTATACGTCGGGTACGACCGGCAACCCGAAAGGCGTTCTGCTGACCTTCGACAACATGCTGCAGGCAGCCTATGCCGGCGTGGTTTTCGAAGGTTTGCGAGAGAGCGACCAGGTGCTTGCCTATCTGCCGTTGGCCTGGATCGGCGATACGGCCTTTTCGTTCGCGCAATCCTATATCGCCGGCTTCTGCGTCGCCTGTCCGGAAAGCTCGGATACGGTCCTGACCGATCTGCGCGAACTCGGCCCCAGCTATTTCTTTGCGCCGCCGCGGATTTTCGAAAACATCCTGACCCAGGTTTCGATCCGGATCGAAGACGCCAGCAAGATCAAGCGCGACATTTTCCATTACTTCATGGGCGTCGCGCGCAAGGTCGGCGTGAAGATCCTGGAAGGCAAACCGGTTTCGCTGACAGATAGACTGCTGTACGGCCTGGGCGAAATTCTGGTCTACGGGCCCTTGAAGAACGTCTTGGGCCTCAGCCGTGTGCGCATCGGCTATACGGCCGGCGAGGCGATCGGACCGGATATTTTCGACTTTTACAGGTCGATCGGCATCAATCTGAAGCAGCTTTACGGATCGACCGAGACCTCGGTCTTCGTGACCATTCAGCCGGATGGTCAGATCAAGCCGGATACGGTCGGCGTGCCGCTGGAAGGCGTCGAAATAAAGATCGACGACAGCGGCGAATTGCTGATCAAGAGCCACGGGATCTTCAAGGAATACTTCAAGAACCAGGACGCGACGGACGAAGCGAAGACCGGCGGTTGGTTCCATACCGGCGATGCGGGTTTCCTGGACGAAGACGGTCACTTGAAGATCATCGACCGCGCCAAGGATGTCGGCAAGCTGAACGACGGTTCGCTGTTCGCCCCGAAATACATCGAGAACAAGCTGAAATTCTTCCCCGAAATTCGCGAGGCGGTCGCCTTCGGAAACGGGCGGGATTATTGTGCGGCGTTCATCAACATCGACCCGGAAGCCGTCGGCAACTGGGCGGAACGCAACAACATCGCTTATGCGTCGTACCAGGAACTCGCCGCGATGCCGCGCGTCTACGATATGGTGAGCGAACATGTCGCCCAGGTGAACCGGGATCTGGCATCCGAAGAGCGTGTCGCCGGGTCGCAGATCAAGCGTTTTCTGGTGCTGCACAAGCTGCTCGACGCGGATGACGGCGAGTTGACCCGCACCAGCAAGGTCCGCCGCAGTTTCATCGCGGACAAATACGGGCCGTTGATCGACGGTCTCTATTCCGGTGCGTCCACAGCGTCGATCGAGACCGAAATCACCTTCGAAGACGGCCGTAAGGGAATGTTGAAGGCAGACCTCAAGATACTGGACGCCGAGACCGTGTCTCCGTCCGGCAGCTTCAGCCAAGCCGCGGAGTAATGTTCAAGTGATAGCCACGGATCATCAGGGCCGCATCGGCGGTGAAATCCTGCGCGTTGAGAATATCAGCCTCGGCTTCGGCGGGGTGAAGGCGCTGAACGACATCAGCTTCGACATTCGCAAGGGCGAAATCAGGTCCATCATCGGGCCGAACGGCGCCGGCAAGTCGTCGATGCTGAACGTCATCAACGGTTTCTATCAACCGCAGGAAGGCACGATTTATTTCAAAGGCGTCGCTTACCAGCCGATGCGCCCGTATCTTGCCGCGTCGAACGGCATTGCGCGAACGTTCCAGAACATCGCGCTGTTCCGCGGGATGTCGACCCTGGACAATATCATGACAGGGCGCGTGCTGAAGATGAAAGCCAGCCTTATTGAGCAGGCGCTCTACATGTTCCGCGGCAAGAGCGAAGAAATCGAGCATCGCGAACACGTCGAAAAGGTTATCGATTTTCTTGAAATCCAGGCGATTCGTCGCACGCCGGTCGGCCGCCTTCCCTACGGCTTGCAGAAGCGCGTCGAATTGGGCCGCGCCTTGGCCGCGGAGCCCGACCTGCTGCTGCTTGATGAACCGATGGCCGGCATGAACCTCGAAGAAAAAGAGGACATGTCGCGGTTCATCGTAGACGTGAACGAACAGTTCGGCACCACGATCGCGCTGATCGAACATGACATGAGCGTGGTCATGGATCTCAGTGACCGTGTCGTCGTTCTGGACTATGGGCGGAAGCTGGCGGATGGGACGCCGGACGATGTGCGCGGCGACCAGGCGGTCATCGACGCCTATCTGGGGGTGACCCATGAATAGGCAAACACCCGCGCGCCGCCGCCTTGTACCCGTGACTGCTTAGAAGGGTCGTACCGATGGAATTCCTAGAAAGCATCTTAGTGACGCCCTTCGTCGAGATGGTCGACAGCCCTTACTTCTTCCTCGAAGTTTTCTTCGGCGGCCTGATGGCCGGTGTCATGTATTCGCTCGTCGCGCTCGGTTTCGTGCTGATTTTCAAGGCGTCGGGCGTTTTCAACTTCTCCCAGGGCGTCATGGTGCTGTTCGCCGCCTTGAACTTTGTCGGGTTGATCGAGATGGGCTTGCCGATCTGGCTCGCCTTCATCCTCACCATGGCAATCATGACGGCGCTCGCCTTTGCGGTGGAGCGGATGGTTCTCCGGCACCTTGTGAACCAGGAACCGATCATCCTCTTCATGGCGACAATCGGTTTGGCTTTCTTCCTCGAAGGGTTCGGGGAGACCCTGTGGGGATCGGAAATCAAGGCGCTGGAAGTCGGTATTCCCACCGATATCTGGTTCATCGGCGATGCGATGATCCAACAGGCGGATGTGTTCGCCGCTGTGGTCGCCGGCGTCATGGTGACGGTTTTGGCCCTGTTTTTCCACTACACGCGGATCGGCCGGGCGCTGCGCGCCGTTGCGGACGATCACCAAGCCGCGCTTTCGATCGGGATTCCGCTCAATCATATCTGGATCATCGTCTGGGCGGTGGCCGGGATCGTCGCCTTGGTTGCGGGGATTTTGTGGGGTGCGAAACTCGGCGTTCAGTTCTCCCTGTCGGTTATCGCGTTGAAGGCTCTGCCGGTTCTGATCCTGGGAGGTTTCACCTCGATCCCCGGCGCCATCATCGGCGGCCTGATCATCGGCGCCGGCGAAAAGGTGGCTGAGGTGTATTGGGGCAGCGCGTTCGGCGGCGCGATCGAGGAATGGTTCGCTTATATCGTTGCCTTGGTGTTCCTGTTCTTCCGGCCGCAAGGCCTGTTCGGGGACAAGATCATCGAGCGCGTATAGCCCATGCGCTTGGTGCATCGAACGAGGTTCGTGAGGTTTTTGCCCCTCACAGGGGCGGTTATTGAGGTAGGAGGGCGTTTCGCATGATCTATCGCGAGGCGGGCGTATTCAAAACGAGTTACGGCGCGGATATGGCGTTGCTGCCGATCCCGATGGACAAGTATTTCGTCCTAGCGGTCACGGCGTTCGCGTTGTTCGTGGTCCCCCTTATCGGGAACGAGTACTGGCTGGGATCGATCCTGGTGCCGGTGCTGATCCTGTCGATCGCCGCCATCGGGCTGAACATCCTGACGGGCTACGCCGGTCAGGTCTCGCTCGGGACCGGGGCCTTCATGGCCGCCGGCGCCTATATGGGGTACAAATTCGTTACCGCCTTCCCGGATATCAACATCGTTGCCGGGGTCCTGGCCGGCGGGGTTTCGTCGGCCCTGATCGGCCTCGTCTTCGGCGCTCCCAGCCTGCGCATCAAAGGCTTTTATCTGGCGGTGACGACGCTTGCGGCCCAGTTCTTCCTGATCTGGCTGTTCCAGAAGCAGCCCTGGTTCGTGAACTATTCGATTTCCGGCGTGCCGACGGCGCCGCCGCGCGAGATTTTCGGAACGCTGGTCACCGGCGCCGAGGCCACGGCCACCGCGCGATACGTGTTCGTGCTGTGCTTCACGATCGTTCTGGCGCTGGTTGCCCGGAATCTGGTTCGCGGCCGGGTCGGCCGGACCTGGATGGCGATCCGCGATATGGATATCGCGGCCGAATTGATCGGTATCAAGCCGCTGCACACGAAGTTGAGCGCTTTCGCGATCAGTTCCTTCTATTGCGGCGTTGCCGGCGCGCTCTGGGCGTTCTGCTATATCAACACGGTGGAACCGTCGGCTTTCGACATCAACCGGTCCTTCCAGATCCTGTTCATGGTCATCGTCGGCGGGTTGGGCAGCATTCTGGGAAGCTTCCTGGGCGCCGCCTTCATCTTCACCCTGCCGATTTTCTTGAACAATTTCTTCGGGGTCATCGGCCTGGATGTGTCGACGGCGACGATCCGGCATATCGAGTTCATGGTCTTCGGCGGGCTGATCGTGTTTTTCCTGATCGTGGAACCGCACGGCTTGGCGCGCCTTTGGGCGCTGGCGAAGGAAAAATTGCGGATGTGGCCGTTCCCCTATTGATGCGTTTTGACGCAGTTACGGAACGGTCTACACTCTGCACAAAGACAGGCGTCATCGCGACGGGCACCCGCGGCGGCGTCTAGAATAGGCCTTAAGTTCTAAAAACCCTCGGGCCCTAACAATGAGGGAGGCACAAAGGAAATCAAGGTGAATGGACCATAAGGGTTCAGGCCTTGTTGGATTGAACAGAAGGAGGAAATTCCATGGAATTCCGTAAAGTGGCTCTGGCCGCGGTGGCTTCCGCCGTCGGCATTGCAGGGATCGCGGCAACGGCGTACGCCGACCAGCCGATCCCGGCGCTGGTCTACCGCACCGGCGCGTATGCGCCGAGCGGCATCCCGCTGGCGAACGGCTATCTCGACTATTTCGCGATGATCAACAACCGGGACGGCGGCGTGAACGGCGTCAAGCTCGCGGTTGAGGAATGCGATACCGGTTATGCAACCGACCGTGGCGTCGAATGCTATGACCGTACGAAAGGCACCGGCGGCGGCGCGACGGTTTACAGCCCGTGGTCGACCGGCATCACCTACGCGCTGATCGAAAAGGCCACCAACGACAAGATTCCGATCCTGTCGATGGGTTATGGCCGGACCAGCGCCGCCAACGGCAAGGTCTTCCCGTATGTCTTCAACTTCCCGGCCACGTACTGGAGCCAGGCGACGTCCGTCGTTCAGTACATCGCCAACGAAGCAGGCGGCTTGGACAAGCTCAAGGGCATGCGTTTCGCCTATATCTACCTGGATCACCCGTATGGTAAGGAACCGATCCCGACGCTGGACGTGCTGGCTGAAAAGTTCGGTTTCACCTACGACAAGTATCCGGTTCCGCCGGCCTCGATGACTGAACAGAAGTCGATCTGGCTGCAGGTCCGCAAAACGAAGCCCGACTATGCCATCATGTGGGGTTGGGGTGCGATGAACGGCACGGCCGTTCGTGAAGCCTCCAATATCCGCTTCCCGATGGACAAGTTCATCGGCAACTGGTGGTCCGGCGGCAACGACGCCGTCGTGCCGGCCGGCCAGGGCTCCATCGGCTACAAGTCCGCGACCTTCCACGGCGTGGGTACCGGCTTTGACGCCTACAAGGACGTCGAAGCGATGTATGCTGCCGGTGCGGGTTCGTCCGCCGACAAGGCAGAGCACAACAACCCGCTCTGGGCACGTGGTTTCGCCAACGCGGCTTACATCGTCGAAGCCATTCGCACGGCACAGGCCAAGTTCGGCAATCGTCAGATCACCGGTGAAGAAATGCGCTGGGGCCTGGAGAACCTGAATTTGAGCGAAGCGCGGATCGCAGAGATGGGCATGACGGGCTACATCCCGCCCCTGACGATCACCTGCGAAAACCATGAGGGCAACAATCCGGCCATCCTGGTTCAGCAGTGGAAGGGCGACAAGTGGGAGATCATCTCCGACTGGGTGCCCGCGATGACCGACGTTGTCGCACCGCTGATCGAGCAGGAATCCGCTCAGTACGCAGCGGAAAACAACATCACGCCGCGGTCGTGCAGCTAAGCGACCCGTTGTGAAGTAACCGGTTGATTTGACTGGAGGTACAGTCTCGTGAACGTGCAAGCCCCATCAGAGGACCAAGTGACGGACAAGGCCGCTTCGGCGCTGTTGCAGGTCAACAATATCGAAGTGATCTATGACCATGTCATTCTGGTCTTGAAGGGCGTGTCGTTTGAGGTTCCCGAGGGGGGTATCGTTGCCCTCCTCGGGGCCAACGGGGCCGGCAAGTCCACGACCCTCAAGTCGATCTCCAACCTGCTGCGTGCGGAACGTGGCGAAATTACAAAAGGCTCGATCCAAATGGGCGGGTCGCGCACCAACGACCTGACCGCGAACGAGATGGTCAAGCGTGGCTGTGTCCAGGTCATGGAAGGCCGGCATTGTTTCGAACATCTGACCGTGGAGGAAAACCTCCTGACCGGGGCCTATACGCGGGGCGGTGCCTCCGACGTGAAGGACGACCTGGAAAAGGTCTACGGGTATTTCCCCCGTCTGAAGGAACGCCGCAGTTCCCAGGCCGGCTATACATCGGGCGGCGAACAGCAGATGTGCGCCATCGGCCGCGCCTTGATGGCGCGCCCGAAGCTGATCCTGCTGGACGAACCCTCGATGGGGCTGGCGCCGCAATTGGTGGAGCAGATCTTCGAGATCGTGAAGCAGTTGAACGAGAAGGAAGGCGTGACCTTCCTGCTGGCCGAACAGAATACAAACGTCGCACTGCGTTACGCCGACTATGGTTACATCCTGGAAAACGGACGCGTTGTGCTCGACGGAGCGGCGGATGACCTCGCCAACAATGAAGACGTGAAGGAATTCTATCTCGGCCTGTCGACCCAGGGCCGGAAGAGTTTCCGCGAAGTGAAGCACTATAAGCGGCGCAAACGCTGGCTGTAGGGCGTTCCGACAAGAATGCGCGGGCGGCGGAAGGCCGCCCGAAGCCTTTGGGGGCGAAGTATGACCGAATTCTACGACGCGTTGGAGACCCGCTCTGCGGATCAGCGCGCGGCGGACCGCGCCACGGCGCTGCCGGCCCAGATCGCACATGCCAAGGCGAATGCATCCTATTACGGCAAGGTGCTGGCCGATATCGACCCTGTTTCGATCGCCGGCGCCGAAGCCCTGCCGGGCCTGCCGGTCACCCGGAAATCCGACCTGATGGCCCAGCAGGAAGCGGAGCCGCCTTTCGGCGGCCTTAACGCTACCCCCGCACGCGATCTTTTGCGCGTGTACCTGTCGCCCGGCCCGATCGCCGACCCGGAAGGTCAGGGCAGGGACTGGTGGGGCATGGGGCGCGGCATTTTCGCGGCCGGGTTCCGCCAGGGCGATATGGCCCATAACTGTTTCAGCTATCATCACACGCCGGCCGGCATGATGATGGAGGTCGGCGCGCAGGCGGTCGGCTGTACGGTCTATCCCGGCGGCGTCGGCGCGACCGAGCAGCAAGTGCAGGCGATGGCCTATTTTCAGGCCGATGGGTATATCGGCACGCCCGATTTCCTCGGCAAAATCCTGGAACGCGCGGATGAAATGGGGATAGCGCTCCCGACCTTGAAAAAGGCGTTCGTCGGCGGCGGCGCGCTGTTTCCCAGCATGCGGGACGCCTACGAGGCCCGCGGCATCGTTACGCGCCAGTCCTACGGTACGGCGGATCTGGGCCTCGTCGCCTACGAAACACCGGCGCTGGAAGGCATGGTGGTGGATGAACGCGTGATCGTCGAAATCGTCCGTCCCGGCACCGGCGACCCGGTTGCGGAGGGCGAGGTGGGCGAAGTCGTGGTAACCACGTTCAACGCGGACTATCCACTGATCCGGTTCGCGACCGGCGACATGTCCGCCGTGCTCTCCGGGACCAGCCCCTGCGGCCGCACCAATATGCGGATAAAGGGATGGATGGGCCGGGCCGATCAGCGCACCAAGGTCAAGGGCATGTTCGTCGACCCGGCGCAGGTCGACCGTGTGGCGAAGGCGCATCCGGAAATCGGCAGGGTCCGGGTCGAGGTGACCTTGGTTGATAACAGCGATGTCATGGTCGTGAAGGTGGAAGCGGACGGCGCGGGTGACGGCTTTGCGGCTGCGGTCGGCGATACCGTGCAACGGGAATTGAAATTACGGGGCAAGATCGATCTGGTCGCCCCCGGCAGCCTGCCAAACGATGGCAAGGTCATCGACGACCAGCGCAAATACGACGTCTAGGGAATTCAGGGAAGCAGACGCTAGCCGAAAAGTTCCATCGCCATGCGCAGCAGTGGGTCGACCGCTGCCGCGTCGGTCCAGCGGGCAACGAGGACAATGCGCTGGCGCGGGGCGATCCATAGCATATTTCCACCGGCGCCCATCGCGGCAAAGCTGTCTTCCGGCCCGGAAGGCCATTCGCGCCGGCCGGTATTGAGCCACCAGAGCATGCCGTACCCGTCGTTGAGGGCACAGGGTTGCCGGATCGCTTCGGTCCATCCCTCAGGCAGCAACTGCCGGCCTTCCCAAACGCCGCCGTTCAATATGAGCTGTCCGAACTGCGCGTGATCTCGGCTGCCGATTTGCATACCCCCGCCCCAGTGGGAGCCGCCGGGAACGGATTGCATCCGTGTCCCCGCGATGTCGGTGAAGGAATTGTCGTAGCCGTGCCAGGTCCATGTCGCGGACGCCCCGATCGGGTCCATGACCCGTTCCTTCAAAACAGTCGGCAGCGGTTTCCGGAACAGCCGCAACAGGCATAGGGACAACAGGTTTACACGGACGTCATTGTATTCCCAAAAGGTACCGGGCGCCTGCAAGTCGCGGTGCAGGCCCTTGCGGCTGTTATCGGCGCCGGTGCCGACCTGCCGGTTCCGGTCCACCAGGTCGGGCTTGTCCCACAACGCCCCCTCCCATTCGCTGGTCAGGGTCAGCAGGTGCCGCCAGGTGATCGTGCTGTTTTGGGAGCCGTCGAATTCCGGGCCGGGCAGCGTCTTTGCGACCGGGTCGTCCAACGACCCGATCAGGCCGTCTCCGAGCGCCAGGCCCGCTAGGATCGACAGATAGGACTTGGCGATAGAGAACGTGAGGTCACAGCGGTCCGGATCGCCCCATTCCGCCACAGCCTTGCCATCCTTCAGGATGATACCGTTTGGTCCGCCACGGGCAAAAAGTGGGCCGAGCACTTTATTCCAAGGGGGCGGTTCGATCTCGGTGAGGCCCGGCAAGGGGGATATGTCCAAGTCGCGCGGCCAGTCCACTTCCGACTGAAGGGCCAGCGCAATGAGGTCGTCTTGAGGTGTCATGTGCGGAAATCATCCTGAATCTGACTGTTCCAGGTATTGGATTATTTGCCACGGGTTCCTGCAATCCTTCCTTGGCCGGTTCCAACGAAATGGCAGAAAAAGACGGGTAAATGACATTCCTGCCAATCGAACTATCGCCTATGATCGTTTGGGGGAAAGAAGAACATTCGAACAGCTCAGGTAAGCCATGGCGGAAAAATTAATCGCAGCGGTTCTTTACCCCGACTTTCAAATATTGGACGCGACGGGTCCTTTGGAGGTCTTCGCCCTAACAAACCGGCTGTTGGGCGGCGACCCGGCATACAAGGTCGTGACCACGGCGCGGCAAAAGGGACCGGTCGAGGCATCGTCAGGCCTGACGCTGATAGCCCAGACAAGTTGGGATGAGTTAAGCGATCTGGATACGATCATCTTTATCGGCGGACTCGGGGTTCGCGCGGCGATGAAGGACCCGGATATGCTCTTCTCCGCGCGCCGACTTTCGGTCGTTGCCCGCCGGACCGCGTCGGTTTGCACCGGCGCCTTTCTACTGGCGGAAGCGGGACTGCTGAACGGGCGCCGGGCCACCACCCACTGGGACGATACGGTCCAGCTTGCCCGCGAATATCCCAGGATATCGGTGCGAGCCGACGATATCTATGTCCGGGACGGCCCGTTTATCACCGCCGCGGGGGTCACAGCGGGGATCGACCTTGCCTTGGCGCTGGTTGAGGAAGACCACGGCCGGGATGTCGCGTTGATGATCGCGCGTTTGCTGGTGGTCTATTTGAAGCGCCCGGGCGGGCAGAGCCAGTTCAGCCAGGAGCTGTCGGCGCAGGCCAATTCGTCAAGCCGTTTCGAACACTTGCGGCGCTGGATATTCGACAATCTGGACAGGCCGCTGACGGTCGAAGACTTGGCGGAACAGGCCGCCATGGCCCCGCGCAGCCTTGCCCGGCGGTTCACTCAGGAATTGGGTGTCACGCCGGCAAAGTTCGTCGAGCGTGTGCGGGTCGATGCCGCCCGGCGCGATCTTGAAGATTGCGTCCTTACAGTCGACAGGATTGCCCATCAGCGCGGCTTTGGCGGCGCTGACCGGATGCGGCGTTCGTTTCAGCGCGCCCTTGGCATTTCGCCGCAAGAATATCGTGACCGGTTCAGGAAGGAACAAAGCGCGTGACATCCATCGCCATTCTGCTGTTCGACGGTGTCGAGGAATTGGACGCTGTCGGCCCCTGGGAAGTCTTCGCCTGGGCCGCGAAGGAGGACACCCCGCCTGTACCCCTCTCGGTCTTTACCGTTTCGCGGGAAGGTAAGCCGGTTACCTGTGGCAAAGGCATGGTGATTACCCCCGATCATTCTTTCGAAACAACGCCTTCCATCGACATTCTTCTGGTGCCGGGCGGCAAGGGAACGCGAACCCTGATCAAGGATGAAGCGATGTTGGATTGGGTCAGGAAAACAGCCGCCGGCTGCACCTGGGTCACATCCGTCTGCACGGGCGCCATGGTGCTGGCCCAGGCCGGTCTCACCAAAGGCCGGCGCATTACCACCTATCACGATGTCGTTGGGCCGATGCGCAAATGGGCCGACGCGGAGGTTCTGTCGGATGTCCGTTTCGTCCGCGACGGCAATCTGGTCACCTCGGCTGGGGTTTCGGCGGGGATTGACATGGCTCTTTGGCTGGTCGGGGAGCTGGCCGGCGCCGCCTATGCCAGGAAAGTGCAGCAAGGCATCGAATATTTCCCGGCGCCCCCCTATTTGTACGAGGCTTGATCGATGCGAATTGTGGACCCGCGCTCCTTCAAGGGTGAAACGGCCTGGGAAGCGCTCGATATCGCCGATATGGACGGCGTCACCGTGCGGCTGCATTGGACCGACCAGCCTTACCGGTGGCATGTGAACGATGGGCAGGAAGTCTTCGTCGTGCTGGCCGGCACGGTACAAATGCACCATCGGTCCGGCGGAACGGAAAGCGTGCGGCGGATGGGCCCAGGGGATTTCTGCCATTGCGCCGAGGGCGACGAGCACCGCGCGGTGCCGGAAGGCACCGCCCATATCTTGGTTATCGAGCGGGAAGGAAGTGTGTGAACCGCAGAGAACGGCGGTCCCGGTCCTTACGGGTAGGTTTCCAATCTTATGGGTGGCCACCCAAGACTTTGTGAAAGCCTGCCCCAAAATTGCCTTATTTCAACCCCTGGGAAAGTTATTCAACCTCCCCATATAGTGAATCGCTGAGACCTCCCCTCTCAACGGGATCCATCCCCCAATAAAGGATCCCGTAGCGGCCCTGACCAGGCCGTTGCAGCAAATAGGCGGCCGCCGGTACCTCCCCCACTGGCGGCCGCCGCCCCTTTCTGGCCTCATGAAACGTCAAAACGACCCCCGATCCGGGCCAGCACGGTTGCGATTCCGGGCGGTTTGGGTCTAATGCGGCATGGCCACATTCTCCGGTACAGACATCTCCTGCATTCGCGGCGGCAGGCTCGTTTTCGACGGGCTGGGCTTTTCCGTGTCCAGTGGCGGCGCGATGTTGCTGACCGGTCCGAACGGCAGCGGCAAGTCGACCTTGCTGCGCCTGATGGCCGGGCTTATCCCGCCGATGGCAGGCGAATTATGCTGGGACGGCGTTTCGGTCGATGGGGATCCCGAGGATCATCGCGCTCGGCTGCACTATCTGGCCCACGCGGAAGCGGTGAAGCCGCCGCTGACCGTGGCGGAGGATCTCGCCTTTTGGCAGGCCCTGAACGGAAGTGACAAGCCGGTCGCCGCGGCGGTGACCGCGCTGGGGCTTGAGACGCAAAGCGCCCTGCCGGGACGGTATCTGTCAGCGGGCCAGCGCCGCCGCCTCGCCCTGGCCAGGTTGTTGGTTTCGGAAGCCGATCTGTGGCTGTTGGACGAACCCTCTGTCGGGTTGGACGCGGCCTCGCTCGTCAAACTGCGTCACGCGGTGGCGGACCACCGGACGCGGGGCGGCATGGTCGTCGCCGCCACCCATGTCGATCTCGGCCTCGATGGGGCTGAAACACTTTCCATCGATCAATTCGCCGTCGATCCGGCGTTGTTCCCGGCAATGTGATGGGACGCGGATTTCTCGCCATGCTGGGCCGCGATCTGCGACTCGCCTACCGCCAGGGGTCGGATGTCGTCCTGGCATTGGCCTTCTTCATCATCGCGGCCAGCCTGTTTCCGCTCGGCGTCGGACCCGACCCGCAGGTTCTTGCCGGGTTGGCGGCGGGCGTGATCTGGGTTCTGGCGCTGCTGTCGGTGATGCTGTCGCTCGACCGGCTGTTCCAAAGCGACTACGACGACGGGGCGCTTGAACTCATGGCCCTGTCGCCCGTGCCGATGACGGTGTTGGTGCTGGCCAAGGCCCTGGCGCATTGGCTGACGACCGGGGTGCCGCTGATCATCCTCGCCCCGGTGATCGGGGTACTACTCAACATGCCGTCCGACGGATACCTGCCGATGATCGTCGGGCTCGCCATCGGCACGCCGACGTTGAGCCTGATCGGCGCAATCGGCGCGGCCTTGGTGCTCGGTGCGCGCCGCGCGAACCTGCTGACCGCTTTGCTGGTGCTGCCGCTATACATCCCGGTCCTGATATTTGGCGTGACGGCGGTGGACGCAGCCCTTGCAGGACTGCCCGTGCGTCCACATCTCCTATTGATGGCGGCGATACTCGTTGCGGCGCTTCCCTTGGCACCTTGGGCAGCGGCTGCGGCGATTCGCACGTCCTTTCAGTAGTTTGTGACAGTGTGCACGGTTGAAAAGAGCGGCCAAAAAAAGCAAATTCTGATCCACGTCGGTACCAGACAGTCGAAATCGGATTAAAAGCGTCCCATGCATCGATTCGCGAACCCCACACGCTTCATGAAGATCGCCAATGCGGTTCTGCCGTTTGCGACCGGTGGATTCGTGATCCTGCTGGCCCTTGGGCTGTATTACAGCCTGTTCAATTCGCCATCCGACTATCAGCAGGGCGACACGGTTCGGATCATGTATATCCACGTGCCGGCCGCTTATCTGGCCGTCATGATCTACGGTGTCCTGGCGGGGAGCAGCCTCAGCCTTTTGATCTGGAAACACCCGCTGGCGGAACTGATCGCACGGGCAAGCGCGCCGGTCGGCCTCATCTTCACCTTCCTTTGCCTGGCGACAGGGTCGCTCTGGGGCAAGCCGATGTGGGGCACCTGGTGGGTGTGGGATGCACGCCTGACCTCCATGTTGATCCTGCTTTTCCTTTATGCCGGCTATATCGCGCTGTCGAACGCCTTCGATGAGCCGGGCCGCGGTAACAAGCCGGCGGCCATTCTGGCGCTGGTCGGGGTCGTCAATCTTCCGATCATCAAGTTTTCCGTCGACTGGTGGAACACACTGCATCAGCCGGCCAGCATCATCCGCATGGACGGGCCGACAATCGCGTCCGAAATGCTGACGCCGCTGTTCCTGATGCTCGGCGCATTCACCTGTTTCTACCTGATGCTGCTGGTGATCCGTCTGCGCTCGGAAATCGCCGCCAGCAAGCTGCGCAACGCGATGATGGCGGGCGCCGGAACAGGCGCGGCGGACAGCGAATTCGGAAGGGCGGCGGGATGAGCGATTTCTTCGCCATGGGCGGTCACGCCGTCTTCATCTGGCCCTGTTACGGGCTGGCCGCGATCGTCATGATCCTGCTGGTCATCCAATCCCTGCGCAGTATGCGTATGAACGAGAAACTGGTTGAAAACCTACGTGCAAGCCGGTCCACCCGGCGGGATCAAAGGGCGGATCCCCCCGCTCAATCCCATCCCGCGCAATCCGGTTCCGGCCGATCTGAAATGGAGGCCTAGACCCGATGCGGAAAGCGGCAACGCGCAAACAACGGCGGATGATGATTGTCGGGATCGGCTTTGCGTCATTCGCGCTCGTCGTAGGGCTGACGCTCTATGCGCTCGAGGATGGAATCAACGTTTTCTACGGCCCCACCGAAGTTGTGGAAAATGCTGTCGGGCCGGGAACCAAGTTCCGCCTTGGCGGCCTGGTCGAAGAAGGCAGCGTCTCCCGGAAAGGCACCACGACGACTTTCCGCGTTACCGATATGAACAACTCGGTGCAGGTCGCTTTTACCGGGATGCTTCCGGATCTGTTCCGCGAGGGGCAGGGCGTCGTGACGATGGGCGAGCTCAACGAGAGCGGACAGTTCACGGCCAGCGAAGTTCTTGCCAAGCATGACGAAAACTATATGCCGACCGAGGCCGTTGAAGCGATGAAACGGGCCGGGACTTGGAAAGAAACCGAAGAAGGTGAAAAGGCAACGCAATGATCGATGGATTCAGCATTGCCGAAATCGGCCATTTCACCCTGGTTCTCGCACTTTGTGTCGCGGCGGTTCAGGCAATCGTCCCGATGGTGGGCGCGGCGCGGAACGACGCGGCCTTGATGGCGGTCGCCCCGGCGACCGCGGTCGCGCAATTCGCGGTGTTGGTGATCTCCTTCGCGGCCTTGGTCCACGCGTTCGTGACCAGCGATTTTTCGGTCCTCAATGTCGTCCAAAACTCCCATTCCCTGAAGCCGATGCTCTACAAGGTCTCGGGCGCCTGGGGGAACCATGAAGGGTCGCTGCTGCTATGGGTGACCGTGCTCGCGCTGTTCGGCGCGCTGGTCGCTTTCTTCGGGCGCAACCTGCCGCCCGGTCTGAAGGCGCGGACGCTTGCCGTTCAAGCGCTTATTTCCGTCGGCTTCCTGTTGTTCATGCTGTTCACCTCCAACCCCTTCACGCGCGCCTTTCCGCCGCCGCTGGAAGGGGGCGATCTGAACCCATTGCTGCAGGATCCGGGTCTCGCCTTCCATCCGCCGATGCTCTATCTCGGCTATGTCGGTCTCTCCATCTCCTTCTCCTTCGCCGTCGCGGCGCTGATCGAAGGCAAGGTGGACGCCGCCTGGGCCCGGTATGTCCGTCCCTGGACCCTGCTTGCCTGGGTCTGCCTGACGGCGGGGATCATGCTGGGGTCCTGGTGGGCCTATTACGAATTGGGTTGGGGCGGCTTCTGGTTCTGGGACCCGGTTGAGAATGCTTCCTTCATGCCCTGGTTGTCGGCGACGGCCCTGTTGCATTCGGCCATCGTGGTGGAGAAGCGGGATACGCTGAAAAGCTGGACGATTCTGCTGGCGATCATCGGTTTCTCGTTCAGTTTGATCGGCACTTTCCTGGTCCGCTCCGGCGTGCTGACCTCGGTCCACGCCTTTGCGACCGACCCGGAACGCGGCGTCTTCATCCTGATGTTGCTGGTTGTCGCCATCGGCGGGTCGCTCGGCCTTTACGCCTGGCGCGCGCCGACAATGCAGGGCGGCGGATTGTTCCGGCCGATCAGCCGGGAAGGGGCACTTGTCCTCAACAACCTGTTGCTCACGGTGGCCTCCGCCGTCGTGTTGATCGGAACGCTTTATCCGCTGTTCCTCGAAGTGTCGGGGGGCGACAAAGTGTCCGTCGGTCCACCCTTCTTCAACATGACATTCGTGCCGCTGATGGTGCCGCTTTTCATCGCCATGGGCGTCGGGCCGTATTTGTCCTGGAAACGGGCGGATCTCTACGCCGCCATGGGCCGCTTGAAGGTCGCGCTGGCCGTCACGATGGTCGCCGCGGCCATATCGCTGGTGCTGCTTTACGGCGATTCCGGCTATGCGGTGATCGGGCTCGGACTTTCCGCTTGGCTGATCGCGGCGGCGTTTAGTGAGCTGTTGCAGCGTGCCGGGATGGGCCGCGCGCCGCTTCGGAACATTCCGCGCCGTCTGTTCGGCCTGCCGCGCAGCACCTGGGGCATGACGCTTGCCCATATGGGGGTCGGCGTGCTGGTGGCCGGGGCGACCGGCGCGTCCTTGCTGACGACCGAAGTCATCACGGTGATGAAGCCGAAAGAGACCATCCAGGTCGGGCCGCATCAGATCGAATTCCTGGGCGCGGAAGAGGTGCGCGGGCCGAACTACGTCGCCCTGCGCGGCAATTTCGCCGTGCGCGACGAAGCGGGCGGCAAGCCTGTCGCCTTGATGTCGCCGGAGAACAGGCGCTACGTCGCCCGCGGTCAAGAAACGACGGAAGCGGCGATCCTGTCCGGTTTGTTCCGGGATGTTTACATCGCGCTCGGCGATCCCGATGGCGAGGGCGGCATCATCGTGCGCGCCTATCGGAAACCCCTGGCACCCTGGTTGTGGTGGGGAACGGCCATCATGGTGATCGGCGGGCTGGTTTCGCTCAGCGATCGGCGGTTGCGCGTCGGCGCGCCGAAAGCCAATCGCGCCGCTCCGGCCGGACCGGGCACCCAACCGGCGCCGGCGGAATGAACCGAACGGGGTCGTTCCGGAACAGGCACAAGAAGACTTCCGGGCAGAATGAACCGATGGAGCGGATCCGCGCATGAACCGATTGTTCTTCCTGTTGCCGTTGCTGCTGTTCGCGGCCATGGCCAGCTACTTCTTCGTTCGTTTGGGTGACGATGCCAGCGAGGTGCCCTCCGCCCTGATCGACAAACCGGTGCCGCCGATCGACGCACCGCCGTTGCTGCAAGGAAAACCTGGCATCACGACCGCCGATTTCACCGGCGAAGTGAAAGTTCTGAACGTCTGGGCTTCCTGGTGTGTGCCGTGCCGCGCGGAACATCCGCTGGTGGAGAGTTTGGCGCGGACCGAAGGGGTGCCGGTCTATGGTTTGAACTGGAAGGACAAGAAGCAGGACGCCGTGGCGTGGCTCAATGAATTGGGCGATCCCTACAGCCAGATCGGCTTTGACGAATCCGGCCGGAACGGCATTGAACTCGGTGTTTACGGCGTGCCGGAAACCTACATCATCGATAAGGACGGGCGCATCCGCTACAAGCGCGTCGGCCCGCTGTCGCCCACAATCCTGAAGGAACAGGTCCTGCCCTTGATCCGGGAGTTGAAGAAATGAAGCCGTTTGTTTCGTCGATCCTCTTGGCGGCGGCGCTTTTGCTCGGCGGTGTCCAGGCATCGCTGGCGGTGCAGCCCGACGAAGTGCTGGACGATCCCGTTCTTGAAAAGCGTGCCCGCGTCCTCTCGCAGGAACTGCGCTGCCTGGTCTGTCAGAACCAGTCCATTGACGATTCCAATGCGGAATTGGCGAAAGACCTTCGCGTGATCGTTCGGGAACGTCTGGTGGAAGGCGACTCGGACGAGGCTGTCCTCGATTTCGTGGTCGCCCGGTACGGTGATTACGTATTGCTGCGCCCGCCGGTGAAGCCGGGGACCTATGCGCTTTGGTTCGGCCCTGCCGTCATCCTCGTGATTGCCGGGACGGGCATCTTCTTCTGGATGCGCCGTCAGTCCAAGGCAGCGGTCGCCGAGGCCGCGGCGCCGGCCTCCAAGGGCGGTGGGCTCAGCGCCGCGGAGCAAGCGCGTCTGGCGGCGTTGATGAGTGAGGACGGTGCCGCCGCGCGGGATGCAGACGGCAGCGATCGGAAAGGCTGATAAATGATGTTTTGGATTCTTGCCGCAGTGATCACCGCCCTGGTGGTCGCCCTGATCGCATGGCCGTTCTTCCGGCAACGCAATCAGGCCCAAACGACGGCCGACTACGATGTCGAAGTCTATAAGAGCCAGTTGCGGGAACTGGACCGGGAAGTGGCGGAAGGGATGATCGGCGACCAGGAAGCGTCCGCGGCCAAGGCGGAAATCGCGCGCCGGCTTCTTGCCGCCGATACCAAACGCGTCGGCGGCGCGGGCAAGGGGTGGGGTGTCGGGCTGCACAGGACGACCGGAATTCTGGTATCCGTCGCGGTCCCGGCCGCGGCGGTGATGCTCTACCTGTCACTCGGACAGCCCTCGGCGGTTGATGTTCCCTATGCTTCCCGTGCGGACGAAATCGCTCAGATGCGTCAGGCGCAGGAGCGGGATCTCGGCAATCTCGGTGATATGGCAAAGCGCTTGGCCGAGCGCCTCGAACAGGAACCGGATGACGGCGACGGCTGGCTGCTGCTGGGCCGGACCTATATGACAATGCAGGACTTCGGCAGGGCGGTGGAGTCATTCGTGAAAGCCGCCGAATTGCTGCCGGAAGAGTCGGATGTCTTCGGTGCCTTGGGCGAAGCGCGCGTTCTGGCTGCGGACGGAATGGTCACGAAGGATGCCGTCGCGGCGTTTAAACGGGCGCAGGAGATCGGCGACAGCGGTGATCCGCGGTCCAGTTTCTATCTCGCCGAGGCGGATTATCAGGCCGGTAATCTGCAGGGGGCCCTCGATGCCCTGGTAAAACTGGCCTGGTTGGCCGAACCCGACGCGCCATGGTTGATCACGGTGCGGAACCGGGCAATCGCGATCGCCGATGAACTTGGCCAGGACGGCGCATCGCTGCTGCCGACCCCGCCGGCGCCACAAGCGCCGCCGGCTGTCGCGGCAAGGGATCAGCCCGGCCCCACGGCCGAAGATATCCAAGCGGCTGAACAAATGGCCGACGCGGACCGCCAGGCGATGATCCGCGGAATGGTCGACCGGTTGGCCGGAAAGCTCGAAGAAAACCCGATGGATTTCGAGGGTTGGACACGGTTGATCCGGGCGCGCTCCGTCATGGGCGACATGGGCCAGGCGCAGGCCGATTTGGACAAGGCGCTGGAACTGTTCGCCCGGGCGCCCGTCCCGAAGGCGGAATTGCAGCGTCTGGCCGGTGAGCTGGGTCTGAAAGCGCCGGGGGCCACGGCGGGTGGAGCAGCGTCCGCCGGGGTGGCGCCCGGACCGTCCGCGGCGGATGTCGCCGCCGCGCAAGAGATGTCGGATGAAGACCGTCAGGCGATGATCGAAGGGATGGTCGGCGGCCTTGCTGCGCGGCTACAGGACAATCCCAACGACTTGGACGGTTGGATGCGATTGGCCCGTTCCTACAACGTCCTCGGCAGGCCGGAGGACGCGGTCGCGGCCCTCGAAAAGGCGGGTGAGGTGTTTCCCCAGGAAACCACCGTCATGTTGCTGCGGGGCCGTTTGATCCGCAGCATGTCGGGGAGGCCGACGACCGCAGAGAGCCAGGCGCTCATGGACAAAGTAATCTCCGTGGATCCCAATAATGTCGAAGCGCTGTGGTTCAAGGCGATCGGCGCATTGGAGAGCGGAAATCGGGATGCCGCCACGGAATATTTCAACAAGGCGGTCTCCGTTCTGCCGGAGGGGTCGCAGGACCGCACCGCGCTTGAACAGCAGCGGGACAAACTACTTTCAGTAGAATAATCTGAAAATTGCTAGTCACTTGGGAGGGCGACGGTTGATTTCCGTCGTCCTTTTCTTGATTCATTCTGCGTCTGGTAAGGTTTTGTTAACCAAGAAAACAGGATAGTTTAGAAATTCTAATAATCAGATAAAAAACAGATACTTAAATCGAAAAAAGTGAAATATTTGAACCACAGTGATGTCGAAAATAGAACAGGATCGTCACTTTGGAACGCCCATTCAGAATTGCACTATTGTGCGGATGTACAATAACCCGAAATAATAGCTGCCGAAAACCAATGGTAGAACAATACCGTATCTTACAGAACGAGTTTCATCCTGCGTTCCAGCGCGCGCGGCGTTCTCAGTCGGGTATTCCCGCCGCAAGGTCGACCGGTTGTCCATGGGGCGTGTTCAGGTAGGCCTTGCGCCAGGTTTCAACGCGCTCCTCAAGATCCGCCGCAACGGCGGCGCCCTTGCCCACGACAAGCCGCTCGAGCGCCCGCTGCCAATGTCGATAGTATGTGGTGCCGAGATCGGGATCGCCGGCGGCCTGCGCGGCGGTGATTTCGGTGCTCAGCGCCGTTGCCCATTCCTCCCAGGTAAAGAGGCCCGCTTCATGCAGTTTGACCGCAAGCGCAAAGGCCTGGGCTTCCCAGGGTTCGCGGAACACCGGGCCGTCTGCATCTGTTTCAAGGCCGGGAATCGGCGGCGCCTCGGGGCCCTGCATCTCAACCTTCATAGGCCAGGCTCCAGGTAATCTTCCCAAAGATCGACGTAAATCGCTTCCCGCGACGGCGCATCGGGACCCCAGATTTCACTGCCCTCAAAGCGGACGCTGTAGAGATGGGCGCCGCGTTTCTCGCCCGTGGCGCTCCGGTCGGGCAAAATATGGGATCCATAGTGCTCGTGCACCGTCCCCGCGTGACCGCGAACGTAGCGTGGCGCCCGCGTGTGTCCCAGAGGATGAAAATTGCGGACCCGGACCGTGCTTCCCGGTTTGAACCGGGGCGCGGCCTCGGTCGGCATCTCCGCCGGCCCGCCCTTCGCCAGCGTGGCGGCGACGCTCTCGGCCTTCAAAACCCGGTCCAGCAAGGCAGGACCGGCCTTGCCCGCTGCCTTGCCGCTGGCAAGCTCCTCAGGAGTGACGATGCCCTTCTCGACCAACAGGGTCTCAAGGCCGGCCATCCAATTTTCGTAATAGGTGTTCCGCAGGTAGTCGACCGGATGCTGGCGCTCGCGCGCGTAGCGGCCGGCATCGATGCTCCATTGGCCAAGCGCGCCCATCGCCAGGGTTACCGCAAGCGCCCGCTTCTCCCAGTCTTCGTGGAAAATGGGCTCGGCGGCTTCCGGTTCCGGGTCGATCGGTCCCAGGCCATGGGTCCCGCCCAAGTCGTGAGGTCCGTTCATGCCGGTCCCTCCGCGTCGGCGACATGGGAAAGCTTGGCCGGTTCGACGCCGATCATGCTGTTCCGTGTGATGTATCCCTCCAATTGCTCCGCGGTCATGCCGTCCGTCCCGTCAGGCCGCATGGGCAGGACAAGGAAGCGCATTTCAGAGGTCGAATCCCAGACTCTGACTTCGACATCGTCGGGCAATTCCGTGCCGAATTCCCGCAGCACGCCGCGCGGGTCCGAGACGACGCGCGACCGATACGGGGCGGATTTGTACCAAACCGGCGGCAAGCCCAGGACAGGCCAGGGATAGCAGGAGCATAGCGTGCAGACGACCACGTTATGGACCGACGGCGTATTCTCAAGCACCCGCATATGTTCGCCTTGCCGCCCGATATAGCCCATGGAGTGGATCGCGGCGGTGGCGTCCCGCAGCAGCCATTCCTTGAAGTCGGGATCGGTCCAAGCCCGGGCCACGACTTTGGCGCCGTTACGCGGACCGATCTTGGTTTCATACGTGTCGATCAGGACATCGAGCGCAGCCGGGTCGATCAGACCCTTTTCCACCAGCAGGGATTCCAGCGCCTTGATCCGCAAGGCGGGGTCGGGGGGCGGGTCCGTGAAGTTCTGGCCGTGATGATGGTGATGGCCGTGATCATGACCATGACCATGACCATGCCGGTGGCCATGTTCATGCCCAGCCGGACTTCCCGACTCGTCGATTTTGCTCAAATCCGCCTCCCGTTTCGAACTATGGCAAACAAAGGGTCAAACACCCCGCCTCGGTCAACCGGCCGTGTCGGGCTTCCAGTCGCCTGGATTCCGCCAGACCACCGCTTTCCGCCGGGCGAAGACATAACAGCGGCTTCCGCCCCGGCTGGTGCAGCGATCGATCGCGGTCTGCACGTACCGCTCAATGTCGCAGTCCTTCTTGATCGCCAGGCAGTGATAAAAATAGGCGTGCGCGCCGTCCGGCGACAAGGCGAAGATCAACGGATCTGCTTTCGATGTGTAGGCTTGAAAGGCGGAATAGGCGGCGGGCGACATGGTCACCGGTCCCGATCCGCTTTCCGATGTGGTTGCCCCGCTGCCCGCGCAGCCGGCAAGCAACACGGCGGCGGCGAAGGCCAAGGCGCTTTTGGCGGCCGGTACCTTAAGGGATGGTTTCATCAAAACACTCCGATGTGACGGGCCGCCGACGGCGATGACCGATCACCGTGGCCGTCCGTTGAGCCCCCATTCCCCATGTTCCCGATCCGATGCACAAGGCCGGCGGGAAGGGTGAGTGTACCCTAAAAGGCGAACGCGTTCAGGTTTCAAAGGCAAAAAAGTGTTCGGCCGGGATTACCGCACAGCAATCCGGCGTCCGGGCCTAGCCTGCGCGGCGCTGCGCTTTCGCTTTCCGGCGGCCTGCGGGCATCTGCGACTCGTCGTCGAACAGATCAGCCAACTGCTCCATCATCGTGCCGCCGAGTTGTTCCACATCGACAATCGTAACCGCGCGGCGATAGTAACGCGTGACGTCATGACCGATGCCGATCGCCACAAGTTCGACCGGGGACTGGGTCTCGATATACTCGATGGCGTCCCGCAAATGGCGTTCCAGGTAGTTGCCCGGGTTTACGGACAGGGTGGAATCATCAACCGGCGCACCGTCGGAAATCACCATCAGAATGCGGCGCTCCTCCGTCCTGCCGAGCAGGCGGTTATGCGCCCAGAGCAGCGCTTCGCCGTCGATATTCTCCTTCAGCAGCCCTTCGCGCAGCATCAGTCCCAAATTCTTGCGGCCACGGCGATACGGCAGGTCAGCGCCCTTGTAGACGATGTGCCGCAGATCGTTCAGTCGGCCCGGATTGGCCGGTTTGCCATCGGCGATCCAGGCCTCGCGGGATTGTCCACCTTTCCAGGCCCGGGTCGTGAAGCCGAGGATTTCAACTTTCACGGCGCACCGCTCCAGCGTGCGGGCCAGGATATCGGCGCTCATCGCCGCGATGGAAATCGGTCGACCACGCATGGATCCCGAATTGTCGATCAGCAAGGTGACGACCGTGTCGCGGAAAGTCGTCTCGCTTTCCTGTTTGAAGCTCAACGGGTGGGTCGGGTTGGTCACCACGCGCGACAGGCGCCCGGTATCCAGCATCCCTTCCTCCAGGTCGAAGTGCCAGGACCGCTGTTGGCGCGCCATCAGCCGGCGCTGCAGCCTGTTGGCCAGCTTGCCGATGATCCCTTGCAGGTGGGTCAGCTGCTGATCCAGCATCGTGCGCAGCCGGGCCAGTTCTTCGGGATCACACAACTCATCCGCCGATACGATCTCGTCGAAACCGGTGGTGAACGCGCTGTAGAAATCCTCTTTCGGGACATTGGACAAATCGTGCTCGGGCCGCCAGCGCTTGCCCATGTCGCCGGGCTCTTCGCTGCCGCTGGCCGGCATCATTTCGCCGTCCATGTCCTCGTCCATCATCTCGGAGCTGTCGTCGCCTTCGCCGTCCATGTCCGAGGCATCGGAACTCTGTTGCGCGGAACTCTCCTGGTCGCCGCTGCCTTCGCCGTCGTCCTCTCCGCGAACCTGGCTTTCGTCCTGGCTTTCCGATTCTTCGCCCGTGTCCTCGCCGCTATCGGCCTGATCGTCCAGGTCGATGTCGATATCCATCATCTGGATCAGGCGGCGGGCGACATCCGCATAGGCCTGCTGGTCGCCGACCTTGTCCTTCAACTCCTCCAGCACGCCTTCGATTTGCGGTTCGATATGGGGTTCCCACAACTCGTAGACCCGCTGTGCAGACGGCGGCGGCTCTTCGCCGGTCAGGTGCTTGCGCGCCATCAGGCGGACGACTTCCGGCATCGCCGCCTCGGTCCGGTCATTGACCCGATGGAAGCCCAGCCGGTGATAGTGTTCTTCCAGCGCGGCGGCGACATTCCGCCGGACACCGGCCATGTGCTGGCCGCCGACGGCTTCGACACGGGCGTCTTCCAGGGCGTTGAACAACATCGGGGCGACATCGCCGCCCGGCATGCTGCGCGCGTGGATCTTGCTGTCATGGTGGCGTTGTCGGATTGCGAGCGAATCCGCTTCGCCCCTGCAGCGGGCGACTTCCTCGTCGGTCAGCGCGCGGGACGGTGCGGGAAGGCGGGCACGGTCGCCCGCCATCATCGCCGCATCGCTGCCGTAGACGACTTCTAATTCGCCTTCGTCCGCGATGGCCCGGAAAGCCGCCGCGTTGGCGCGCTTGAATTCTTCAAGGATGTCGTTCTGGTCCGCCATCGGGTCCGTCTGTTTCTGCTGGGGCGTGCTGCCTCAATCGACCGGCCGGCCTTGGCAAGGCCGGCTGGTGTCAGGCAACCCGTGCCGCCAGCGCCGAATCCGGCAGGTCCTGGCCGAAGCAACGCTGGTAATATTCGGCAACGATCGGGCGTTCGGTTTCGTCGCACTTGTTCAGGAAGGTCAGCCGGAACGCAAAGCCCAGTTCGCCGAAAATCTCGGCGTTCTCCGCCCAGGTGATCACCGTCCGCGGGCTCATCACGGTGGAGATGTCGCCGGCGATGAAGCCGGTGCGGGTCATGTCCGCCAGCTGCACCATGGCGTTCATCTTCTCACGCCCTTCATTGGTGTTGTAGGACTTGACCTTGGACACGACGATTTCGACTTCCTCGTCATGCGGCAGATAGTTCAGCGTTGTCACCAGCGACCAACGGTCCATCTGGCCCTGGTTGATCTGCTGCGTACCGTGATACAGGCCCGTCGTGTCGCCAAGGCCGACCGTGTTCGCGGTCGAGAACAGGCGAAAATACTTGTGCGGGCGGATCACCTTGCTCTGGTCCAACAGGGTCAGCTTGCCTTCGCGTTCCAGGATACGCTGGATCACGAACATGACATCCGGGCGCCCGGCGTCGTATTCGTCGAAGCAAAGAGCGACCGGGCTCTGCAAGGCCCAGGGAATGATCCCTTCGCGGAATTCGGTGACCTGAACGCCGTCGCGCAGGACGATCGCGTCCTTGCCGACCAGATCGATACGGCTGATATGGCTATCCAGGTTGACCCGGATACACGGCCATTTCAGGCGGGCGGCGACTTGTTCGATATGGGTCGACTTGCCGGTGCCGTGATAGCCCTGGACCATGACACGCCGGTCGAAAGCGAAACCGGCCAGGATGGCCAGCGTGGTGTCGTGGTCGAACAGGTAATCTTCGTCCAGATCGGGAACATGCTCGGAGCCTTCGGAGAAGGCCGGCACGGTCATATCGATATCCAGGCCGAAAACGTCGCGGACGGACACTTCGATATCCGGTGCGTCCAGCGGGTGGCCATGTTCAATTTCACTTGTCTTCGCGGTCATCAGGGGTGTCCCGGCTCTGTTTTAACCTGTCGGCGCGGAATGCCGAACAGCTGTCTCCATCAAGTCTCAAATTTAAGGGAAGTTCCGGTCAGGAGTTTGGAATCGCGACCTTCTTGAGGGCCGCATATGCCGCGTTGATATCCTTCAGCCGTTCTTCCGCGTCCTTGTCGCCCCCGTTAAGATCGGGGTGTAGGCGCTTCGCCAATTCCTTATAGCGCGCCTTAAGGGCGGTCAAGGATACCGGCGGTTTCAGTTTCAAGGCCCGGTAGTGACGGCCATTCGGGCCGCGCATCTCTTGCCTCTGGGCTTGTTCGCGCCGATGTCTCTCGCCAGCCTCCTCGCCAGCGTCGAAAACGCCCATCGGGTCGTCGAACCCGCGCGACGCGTTCAACCCGCGTCCGCCCATCATGCCCAACGGCCAAGTGGGCCTGCCCCAGACCACGTCGTTGCGGATCGCCGAATCCACCTCATCCTGCGTCATTCCGGCGCAAAAGTTCCAGGCGGCGTTGTATTCGCGGACATGGGCCAGACAGAACCAGTAATAGTCCCGCAGCAGTTTTGGGGATTTCGGCGCCTTGTGTTCGCCGCCCAAGGCGCAGTCGGGGTGGTCGCACACGCGAATGCCGGCGCCCGCAGCCGCCGTATCCTCTCGCATGTGTCCCGCCGTTTCACTCATCGGATAAGTATGGGATTGCGCCCCAAGCCGGGCAAGCGCGTTCAGCCCAAAAGTGTATTTTCCAGGGATATGAGAATTTTGGGAACGAGTACATTGACGCATCCGCCTACTGCGCTCACATAACAGCATTGAGACTATCAGGAGGCCACCGTGAGCGTTGAGGACATCATCCGCCGGAAATTGACCGAGGCGTTTCAACCCGCGCGGCTTGAAATCGAGAACGAGTCCCATCTTCACCACGGCCATCACGGATCGCCGCAAACCGGCGACTCTCATTTCAAGGTTCTGGTTGCCGCCGATGCGTTCGAAGGGGTCAACCGGGTTGAACGGCAGCGCAAAATTTATGCGGTTCTGGCGGAGGAACTGGAAGGTCCGATCCACGCCCTTGCGCTGACGGCGGTCACACCGTTGGAAGCGATGCGCCGGGCCCTCTAGGTTTCGCGTGTCCTGCGGGACGGGCGGCTTCGGTCAATCGCTGCCCTGTTCGCGCGTCTCAACAAGGAATCCCTGCAACAAGCCGTGCAATTCCATCGTCGGGTCGGCACCCAGTATCGCGCGGACCTTTAGTTCCGCGGCGTGCCAAGCCGGATATACCTTAGCGATCAACTCCAACCCTTTTTCCGTCACGTTCAATTGACGCCGGCGGCCCGACCCGACCTCTTCGATCGCGATAAGGCCGCGTTTCTGCAACGGACCCAGGTTTCGGCTCAGGGTCGTCCGGTCCGTTTCCAGCAGGTCCGCTAAATCGGTGATGCTGATGCCGGATCTTCCGACCAGGTTCGCCAAGACGGAATACTGCGTCAGCTTAAGGCCGAAGGGGCGCAGGGCGTCGTCGTAGATCTGCGTCATTCGACGCATCGCCCGGCGCAGCAGCGCGCCGGTGCAGCGGGGCGTATCGGGGCCGGGCACTGTGCCGATGTCCAAATCTGTCATATAGAGACTCTACCTCCGAACCGGTTTCGCCGCTTGTTTCGCGACATTTGTTCTTGGGCGGATAAGAGTGAATTTCCCCGTAGGGCGATTCAGCCACCTTGTTCTCGACATCGTATCGTGTATATACACGCATTATCAAGTGGGTTCCGTCCGTGGTTCAGGCGGATTTTTGGAGGGTGCTGTGATGACGGCAATAAGCACGACGGGCGGATTGGGTTGGCGGACGCCGGCCGTGGTGATTGCGGCCGGTTGCGCGATTGCCGTACTCGGGTTCGGGGTTCGGTCGACCTTCGGTCTTTTTTTGGACCCAGTAACGATCGCCCGCGGATGGGATACGGAAACCTTCGCGCTCGCGATGGCGATCCAGAACCTGCTCTGGGGCGCGGGGGCCTTCGTGGCGGGCGCCTTGGCGGACCGGTTCGGACCGATCAGGGTCATCGTTTTCGGGGCGCTGTGCTATGCGGCGGGCATTTACGGCATGACGGTCGCGGAAACCAGCCTGATGCTTCACATGACCGGCGGTATTTTGACGGGCATCGGTGTGGCGTTTACCGGATTCGCCCTTGTCATGGCCGCCATGGCAAAGGTTGTCGGACCGGAAAAGCGGTCCCTGATCCTGGGCCTCGGCACGGCGGCCGGATCGCTCGGGCAGGTCATCTTCACGCCGATGGGCCAGGCCTTCATCGAAATATTCGGGTGGTCCAACGCGCTGCTCCTGCTGGGGGGATGCGCTATGGTCATCCTGCCGCTCGCTTTCTTTTTGCCGAATAATCCTGGCGCGCACGGGGATACGTCGAACAACCTCACCATGGGGCAGGCGTTGCAGGAGGCCCTGAATCACCGGGGTTATGTGCTGCTGACAATCGGCTTTTTCGTCTGCGGATTCCACGTCGCCTTTATCGCCGTTCATTTCCCGAAATACGTCAAGGAATTAGGGCTCGATCCCAGTATCGGCGCGCTTGCGCTGTCGTTGATCGGATTGTGCAACATCGCCGGGTCGTTCATGAGCGGGATGTTCGGCCAACGCTGGAGTAAGCGGATCGGCCTAAGCGGCATATATTTTCTGCGGGCCATCGCCATATTCGCGCTGCTGATGGCGCCCAAGACCGAAGTGACCATCTTCATTTTCGCCGGCGTCATGGGGATCCTGTGGCTGTCGACGGTGCCGTTGACATCGGGTCTGGTCGCCCAGGTTTTCGGCGTACGTTATATGGCCAGCCTGTTCGGGATCGTTTTCCTGAGCCATCAGGTCGGCAGTTTCCTGGGCATATGGCTGGGTGGATATTTGTTCGACAAATATGGGTCCTACGACGCGGTTTGGTGGGCCGGTGTGGCGCTGGGCCTGTTGGCCGCGGTCGTTCATTTGCCGATAGATGAAAAGCCCGTCGTGCGGACCGTGCCCGCGACCGGGGCCTGAGCCCCGGTCCATTTGGTGCGTTTCTTCGCCGGGGGCGGCCGCCTCCCGGGTCAGATGTCCAGCCGGATGCGGTGCAGTTCCTTGAACAGAAGTTTCTTCGGCTGGGCTTTCTTCAGCATGATCGGCTGATCGCCGGGCGTCGCGGTAAGCGCGCTGCTCAAGGTAAAATCTTTGTTGCTGTCAAACGTCTGGCAGCAGAAGAACATGTCGATTGCATCGCCGTTTTTCGACATCGGCGCAACCAAGCGATTGGTCTTGCGCGTCTCGTTACCGGCCTTTGTGGCCACCTGGGAATAGACGCAATCGCCGGTATCGCGGATTTCCTCCAGAATTCCACGGAGGTAATCATTGTATTCCTGGTTGCTGGACAGGTTCTCGACAAAATCCCCGGTCACGTCGCGGCCAACATATTCCCGCAGGCCCGTGCCCACCAGCCGGTATCGGTAACGACCTTCCGAAATCTCGATAAGGCAAATCCACGGAAGTATTCCAGGCGGCATCGCGCCCGGGTCCAAGTCGGAGCGAAGGGGGTAAGCCCGGTCGCCGCGAATGAGGCTCCAATATGTGGCCGCCAGCAGAAGCCTGTCGTCGTCCAAGACGTCCATGCCGCCGGTTGGGTCTATCGCCACCGCTGCCGCCTCCCGAGAGCTAAGCAAATACGTGTCCCTCCCTATCCCGCTTGTTTGTATCCAAGTCGCAAACGGGCAGGAAAGGAGGATAGGGAGCGATTGGTTAATGATTAGTGAAAGCGAAAACACGAATATAGTCGTTCATTAGAAGTATATCCGGCTTGCCTGCACGCGGTAGGGACCTATGTCCCTTGGCTAGGCCCGCCAACTGTTTCAGGGCCGTTCGTGTTCATGGATTGGGAGGAATAGCCATGCGTAACGTTTCCGTTCCTAAGAACGGCTTGTCGAGCGTTCTGACCGTCACGGCGTCGGCCGTGCTCGGCTTGTTCCTGGCCGCATCGGCGCAGGCGCAATCGGTAAAGGTCACGCCGCTCGGCAGTCATGATGGTGAGTTCTGCCTTTTTGACAGGGCGATGGTATTCGAAGACCCGGACGGCACGCGCATCCTTTACGACGCCGGACGAACGGTCGCGGGGGCCGACGATTCCAGACTCGGTAAGATCGACGCGCTGCTGGTCAGCCATATGCATGGCGACCATGTCGGCGACCGGCATATCCCCGGCACCGGAACGGGCGCCTGCAACAAGCCGGACGTGTCCACCGCGGTGCTGCCCAACACCAACACGGTCAATATCGCAATGGCCAAAGAAGCGCTGATCGTCACCGGCAGTGAAATGCCCAGCTTCTTTGCCGGCAAACTGAAAGCTCTGGGCGGCGATCCCAAAAAATCGCAGCTCGTTCGGTTCGGGGCGTCCCGGAAAGTCGGTGGCGTGACCGTCACGACCGTTCCGGCGGTTCATTCGAACGGGATCGCCGGCGGTATGGTCGGCGGCACCCTAGGCGATTTGTTGAGCGGCGCGGGTCTTACGGCCTATGCCGGCCCGCCCACGGGATATGTGCTGACCTTCAGTAACGGCCTTGTCGCCTATCTGTCGGGCGATACCGGCGTGACCGCCGAACAGAAAACCGTGGTCGCCGATCAATACGGCGCCGAGTTGGTGGTGATGAATATCGGCGATACCTTTACTACCGGACCCACAGAGGCGGCCTTCGTGGTCAATGAACTGATCAAACCGGCTGCGGTCATCCCCAGTCACGCCAACGAACAGGCGACCGACGGCGGCACCGTCGTCGCCGGCACACGGACGGACCAGTTCCTGAAAGCCGTTTCCGTGCCCGCACATCTGCCGCTGAGCGGCAGGACCATGGAGTTCGATGGGAAGGGGACCTGTGTCGCAGGCTGCTGAGCACGATCAGCACTGAATGGATGATCCGGCGGGGGGCGTGCCTCCGCCGGATTTTTTTATGCCGTTTGCCCTGATTGCTGGTGGATGAGGTCAGGCCATTGCAACGAGCACGCGACGCTTGCCCGTGAAAGGTTTGCGCCCGTGCATGGCCAGGATATTGTCGATCACCATGACGTCGCCTGTTTGCCAGGGGAACAAAACCTCGCATTGCCGTGAGACATCGCGGATGCATTGCAGATCGGCGACATCAATTTCCCCGCCGTCGCCGAAGACGACATGGTTGCCCAGACTTTCCTCGCCGGCTGTTTCCGGTTCGAAACGAGGGTCTTCTTTCGTCCCGATTGAGACCTTCACGCTGTCAAATCCGCGATGCCATTGATCGGCCTGATTGTGCCAGCATTTCTCACCGGTAACCGGATGTTCGAGTACGGCGTCATGTCGGGCGCGCGTCCGCAGCCCGTATTGCGTCCATTCGAAAGCCATGCCTGAAGCGGTCAGGTAGTGCTCCACCGCCTGCCGGTCGCGCATCTCGAAGGTTTCCTGCCAACTCTTGCCGATTCCGGGTTCGCCCTCCGCATCCCACAAATGCTGCAAGTAGGTAATACCCCGGTCCTCGAAGCGATTTCGGACATCCGTCGGCAGGGCGTGATAAATCCGGCGGCCGTCCGCAACCTGCGTTTCGCCACCGGTTTCGGACGGCTGCAGGCATCCGAAGAAGACACGGTCCGGCGACCATCCGGCATAGGACAATTCGTTGTGGAGAAGCACCTCCAGATGGTTGGGATATTCCGTCGACGTATAGACCTGATCGGTCACGCCCGTGCGTGGGGAATCGCCGCCCGTATAGTTCCGAAGATCGGGGCGGATGGCGTGGCAGAATGCACGGAACGCCTGCGCGCCGTCGATCTCGAATCCGCGGATCAGGACCACACCCGCGCGGCCGGTGAGCGCGTCGATCTCCGCCGCATGGGCCTCGGCCCAATCGCGGGCGCCGGCGGCAGTCCTGCCATAGGCCGTGTCAATTTCGGGCACCATGGGCACGTTTTCGCTGTCGAAGAGCGGTTGAGCCTTCACGCAAGAACCTCCCATTAACGGCGCCCTGTGCCTAAAGAGTACGGCGCCGAGCCTACCTTGTCAGAGTAAGTCGCCGGCGCCGCGGTTCGCAATGCCCGATAGGGCGCCGTCAGGTGATCGGCAGCATCACATGGTCGCGATAGGCTTGGCGGCTGGTAAGCCGGTCATACCACGCTTCCAGATTCGGCATGCTGGGCCGGTTCTTGACCAGGCTCATGAAACGATAGGCCATCGCGCCGGCTGGGATGTCGCCGATCGTCAGGCGGTCGCCGAGCACGAAATCCTTGCCCGCGAGCCACTTGTCCAACATGGCGTACAGAGTGCTGGCCGACGCGCTCGCAGCGTCGATAGCCGCCATGTCCCGCTCGGCTTCCGGTGTGCGGACCAAGCCCCAGAACACGGTAGTCATCGGGCCGATCAGGTTGGTCTTCTTCCAGTCCATCCACATATCCGCGGGCGCCCGTTCCGCGGGGTCCTCCGGCCATAGCGACCCCGCGCCGTACCGGGCGGCAAGATAGCGGGAGCAGGCATTGGATTCCCAAAGCGTCAGGTCGCCATCCTGAACCGTGGGGATCCGTCCGTTCGGGTTCATCGCCAGGTATTCGGGCGTGTCGAGCCCACCGAAGGCGCCGCCGACATCCTTGCGGTCGACGTCCAGGCCCAGTTCGGCCGCAGTCCACATGACGATTTGCACATTGATAGAATTGGGGCGTCCCCAAACGGTCAGCATTGCCTGTTCTCCCTCAAAGATTCGCCTGCGTGTAGCCGGGTTTGTACCCGGCTCCGGGCGACCCCGCCGCAGGTCTTGCGGATAGTTGGAAAACCCGTGCCGCTTGTCTAGCGTGTTCTGTTCACTCTCGCGGCACCGACGGCGCCCGGCAGGACGACAAGACGCCGCCGGGCGACCGGCCGCGCCGTGGATGTCGCGTAAACCTGTTTGGTCGCTTCGATCAGGATGACCCCGCCAAGCCGGGGCAGGATGCGGGCGCCGATGCGTTCCACCGGCATGGAAAGGGGCATCCAGGCCCGGCTTTTGATCGGCGGCATATAAAGGGCGCGGTGGATTTCCCCCGGTTCGAACTGGGTATCCCGCAGCAGGCGCTTCAATTGAGCGCTGGAAAACGGTTTGCCGTGTCCGAAAGGCGTCCGCTCGTTTCGCGACCAGAGACCCCGGCGCGACGGGACGACGATGATCATCCGCCCGATGCCGTTGAGCACCCGCCAACACTCCCGCAGGGTGTCGCGCATGCGTTCCGTGTTTTCCAATGTGTGGACCAGAAGAAGACGGTCCACCGACAGGTCGGGAAACGGCAATTGGGTTTCTTCGGAAAGGGTGACCAGGCCGGGCTCCCGCGGAGGCCAATGGGTAACCCCCTGATAGGCGGGCATGACGGCCAAAGTTCGGTCGGCTTCGCCGCGGAACGCTTCCAATAACGGCGTCGCATAGCCCAAACCCAGGACCACTTCACCCTTGACGCTGGGCCAAAGAGCGCGGACTTGCCGCTCGATCAGATGCCTCGCCCTGCCGCCCATGCGCGACCTGTAAAAGGCATTTAGATCAATGACATCCGTCCACATACTTTGACTTTCCGTTGGCGCCTATTCTGGCCTGAAACCGCCCATCGCGATTGTCCTTCAAATAGGTACGCCGCCATATTATCGCAAATACCAACTAATGGCGGCTGTTTTCGAAAATTGTTCCGCGTTATTGTTTACGCAAGCGATGAGGCTTACTTCCCTGATCTATGCCGTTTGCAAGTCGATGCGAACGGCAAGGCGGTCAGGCATCTGAAACGGAAGCAAGACAGGTCTTTATGACGGCACGGTCGGTACATCAGGAGGGCGAAAACCGCGGGGAAAAAACGCAGCCCGGGCACCATCATGGCGACGATGCCGGGTCGGAGGGCCGGGACGGCGGTTCACTGATGCGAATTGCGCGGATGCTGATGCGCCGCAAGCCTGTGCTTATCCTGCTGATCTTGAGCATCTGTCTGATCCTGACGGTTCTCTATTCCTGGCAGCTTGTCCGAAACGGGGATGTTTCCGGCTTGATCCTGGTCGGCGCCAATCTGTGCGCCTTCGTTATCGCCCTGGTCTATCTTGCGGATGACCTTCTAAGGCGGTAATCGAACCGCGCACGGTCGCCATTCGGCCGCTGCCGCCAGAAACCATTTGTTCAAGTCAGAGGCCCTCGCATGCAGGATCCGATCTGCCCGATCACCGGCAAGTCCGACTGGGAACCGCTGTGCGAGCAGGATGGTTATGAATGGGTGCGGTTCCGCGACAGCGGCTATGTCCGCTTGCGCACGATGCCCGAATTGGACGAGGCGAAGGAAATCCAGTCGCCGGAAATCGGCGCCCGGTACATCGAAGGCTATAACGGCAAGGAAGACAGCAAGCGCCGCCGGTCGCGCCGCCGCGCCGCCTATCTGCGCCGTCACATGAAAAGCGGCAACCGGGTGATGGATGTCGGCAGTAATGTGGGGTTCTTCGTGGAAGCCGCAGCGGCGCTGGGACTGGAAGCCGAAGGGTTGGAGATCAATCCCGTACTGGCAGAGAGCGCACGCCGTCGGTTTCCGCATCTCTCCTTCCACACATGCTCGCTGGAGGAATTCGAGCAGCAGGGCGTGTTCGACGGTGTCTATTGCTCGGAAGTCATCGAGCATACGGTGGATGTCGTCCATTTCACCCGGCAATTGTTCGATCTTTTGCGCCCCGGCGGCGTTCTTTACCTGACGACGCCGGCGATTTCGGAATATATGGGCGGCGGCAAGGTGAACCGGAATCTGGGCGCGCCCGACCATAAGCTCTATTTCAATAAGCAGAATATCGGGCCGTTCCTGCGTGGGATCGGTTTCGCGTCGGTCGGTCACAAGTTCGCGTTCGGCGGGGGGTTGCAGGTTCTGGCCCGTCGATAGTAGGGCTTGGAGGCGCGCCATCACGACTGCGTGGGCGAACCATCCGCGCGGACTAATTCGCGAATCGGCCATGGTTCCCGCTGGTGCGCCTGTGTTACCGTGCCAGCGCGCGGCGGCGCGACCAACAAATCAGCCGAAAAAAATTGGAGTCATTTTGTTATGAAACGTTTCTTCTTGATCGCCCTTATGCTGCTGACCGTGCCGTTTGCCGCCGCACAGGCGGAACCGGCCAGCGAAGCTTCTTTGCGTGAATATTTGCGGCTGACGGATTTTCGCCGGGCCGTGGAACCGATCACAAACAACATCACCAATCAGGCCGCGCGGCAGTTGCGGTCCCAAAACCCGGCGATACCCGACAGCACGTTGCTGAACGTGCAATCGGCGATCCACGGCGTGGTGTCCGCCAATATCGAATCTTACGAAGCCGCGGTGATCGCTGAATATCAGAAGCTGCTGACGGAAGAAGAAGTCCGGGCGGCGAATGCGTTTTTCTCCTCTCCCGCCGGTCAGGGCTTCGCTCAGAAGCTTCCGCAATTCAGCCAGGCCGCCGCCAGAGCGTCCCAGCAATGGCTGCAGTTGATGAGCCCACAGTTGCAGAACGCGGTGAAAACCGCGGTCGGACAGTAGACGGTCCGGAGGTCACGCAATGTTGGATATCCGCCAAATTCCCGTCCTCAACGACAATTACGTCTATTTGATTCGCGAGCCCGCCTCGGGCGCTGTCGCCGTGGTCGATCCCGCGGTGCCGGAACCGGTGATGGAGGAGGCCGACCGGTTGGGCTGGTCGATCACCCATATCCTGAACACCCATCATCATGGCGATCATGTCGGCGGGAACAAACGGATCAAGGATGCCACGGGTTGCACGATCGTGGGGCCGCGCGCGGACGCTGCGCGCATCCCGGGGATTGATGTCCAGGTCGGCGACGGGGACAGTTTCCAATTCGGCGGCGAAACAGCGACGGTGTTCGACGTACCGGGACACACGCGGGGGCATATCGCCTTCTGGTTCGAGGCATCGGACGCGCTGTTCTGCGGCGACACTCTCTTCGCGCTCGGCTGCGGCCGCATGTTCGAGGGCAATCCCGACCAGTTCTGGACGTCGCTGTCGAAACTGCGGGCGCTGCCGGATGAGACGCGGGTCTACTGCGCTCATGAATACACGCAGGCCAACGCACGGTTCGCCTTGTCGGTGGACGGGCGGAACCAAGCGCTGATCGAACGGTCGAAGCTGATCGACGCGGCCCGGGCGCGGAGCGAACCAACGGTTCCGTCCCTTCTTGGTGACGAAAAGGCGACGAATCCCTTCCTTCGCGCGGACAACCCGGTTCTGGCCGCGAATCTCGGCATGGCGGGGCAGGACCCCGTGGCAGTCTTCGCGGAAGTGCGGGCCCGGAAGGATAGTTTCTAGCCGATCGGTTTTTCATTTCCCGAAAAATACGGCGCGCGGTATGAGGGGTTAACGCGGCCGCGTCCTTCGCCGGCCGGATAGACCAGGGAGCGATCATGAAGCTGTATCACAATCCGGCCTCGCCCTATACGCGCAAGGTAATGGTTCTGGCGCACGAGACGGGCCTTATCGACCGTATCTCGCTGATGCCGATCAAGGTATGGGAAGAGACTGACCGTATCCGGTCCGACAATCCGCTCGGCAAGATCCCGACCTTGATCAACGATCAGGGGCAGGCGGTCTATGACTCGACGGTAATTTGCGCCTATCTGGATACATTGCATAACGGCCCGAAGATGATCCCTGAGGGAGAGGCCCGCTGGCCGGTCGAAATTCTTCACGCCTTGGCGCAGGGCATGACGGATGCCGCCTTGACCCTGCGCGCGGACGTGATGCGCGGACGCGAAAAGGAGCCTGATTTCTACTCCAAGCGCATGCGGGCGACGATCAAGAGCGCTTGCGACGAAGCCGAACGCCGGATCACCGAAATTGAGGGCCATATCAATCTTGCCACCATCGCTATGGGGGTCGGGCTGGCCTATGTGGATTTCCGCTTCCCGGAATTGGGATGGCGGGAAGGACATCCAAGGCTGACCGAATGGTATGGGGCCTTCGCGAAGCGCCCGTCCATGAAAGCCACGCCGACGGCGTAAGGAAGACGGAGACTTCATGACCGCTGATGAGATCATCCGGGAACTGGACCTTCAGCCGCATCCGGAGGGAGGCTGGTTCCGGGAGGTGTATCGTCATGTCGGTCCGGCCGGCAGGCGCGGCGATGTCACGTCCATCTATTATCTGCTGAAGGCCGGCGAGCGGTCGCATTGGCACCGCGTTACCGATGCGGAGGAGATTTGGAACTTCCACGCCGGCGACAGTTTGCTGCTGCGCGTTGCGCCGCCGGACGGCGACGCGGTGACCCATCGCCTGGGCGCTGACATTGCTTTGGGTGAGAGGCCGCAAGCGACGGTTCCGGCGGGATGGTGGCAAGCCGCGGAGCCAACGGGGGCTTGGTCGCTGGTCGGCTGCGCCGTGGCGCCCGCCTTCGATTTCGCCGGTTTTGAAATGGCCCCGCCCGGCTGGGAGCCGGGCCGGCCCCTTCGATAGACCGGACAACACCGCTTATGCCCGGAACCGATGGTACAGCGCTGCTTGAGGACCTGACCCGTCGCTTGGCCGATCTTGGCCTGATCCTGCGCGGCGGCTTCCACCCCGTGGACGAAGACGGTGCGCCGGATGGAACGGCGACGCTTCTGCTGATTGGCAATGCCGGGCCGGCCCTGTGGCGGCAAAGCGGCAGCGCCTTGCGAGACGAGGCCGACGCGATGGATCGCTGGACGCAGCGTGTGATGGAGCCGGTCGGACGCAGTGTCGGGGCCAAGGTCCTGTATCCGTTCGGCGGCCCGCCCTATCATCCGTTTCAGCGCTGGGCAAAACGGGCGGAAGGGCTTTATTCGTCACCGCTCGGCATGCTGATACATCCGCAGTTCGGATTGTGGCACGCTTACCGCGCGGCGTTTTGTTTCGATGAGGCCTTGGTGATCCCGAAGCGGACACATTCCGAGAACCCGTGCGAGGTCTGCGCCGACAAGCCGTGTCTGTCGACTTGTCCCGTCTCGGCGTTTTCGATGGAAGACGGCTATGACGTTCCCGGCTGTGCGGACCATCTCAACTCGACACAGGGATCGGATTGCATGGCTTTGGGGTGTCGGGCGCGGCGGGCCTGCCCGGTCGGCCGCGACATGATCTACGATCCCGGTCAGGCTGCATTTCACATGCAAGCCTTCCTGCGCGCGCGGCGCCCTTGAGCTGATTTTTAGCTTAGCCCGGATAGGAAAGGGCGTTTCTTGTTGTCCGACCGATGCGACACGCGTCGTTGAGGCTGGTCGTTGAGAAGTGTCGATGCGACCGGCAGATCCCCTTCCTATCCGGGTTAAGGTAAACAACTCATGAGCGCCGGTTCAACGGTTTCTAGAACCGGTATCCGACACCGATGCCGACGACCCAAGGGTCCAGATCGACATCGGCGTTGATCGCGCCGCCGTTGATCTTCACATCGGTGTTCAGGAAAATCTTTTTCACGTCCACATTGGCGGACCAGTTGCCGCCCATCGCGATATCAAGACCCGCCTGCAAGGCGTAACCGATACCGTTTTCGAAATCGACAGACGTCACCGCGCCACCGGCCGCTTCTTCGTCATAGAAGAAGGTGTAGTTCAATCCGGCGCCGAGATAGGGGCTGAAACGATTGGACGGCATGAAGTGATACTGGACCGTCAGGGTTGGCGGCAGGACGCCGACATCGGCCAAATTGACATCCGCGCCAAGGGCCGACCCTTCCACGTCGATGTCGTGTTTGGTCGTCGCCGCGATCAGTTCGAGCGCGATGTTGTCCGTGACGAAGTAGCTGAAATCGACTTCAGGAACATACTCGTTGCTGGCGTCGGCCTGCCCGCCGATCACGCTGATCGAGCTGCTTTCGTCCGGAATCAACCCGATCCCCCGGGCACGGATCAGGAAATCGCCGGCTTCCTTGGTTTTGAAACCTTCGGCCATGGCCGCGCTGGACATCAGGGTCGCCGCCACAAGCGCGGATCCGATTGCGATCTTCAAGGGGTTCATCAACCTCTCCCACTATTTGACCCGGCGGACCGGCCTTTGCCGCCGCCCGTGGATCGTTTCATGAATGTGCTGCCGCCCTGCTCCGACACGAAAATCGGCGTCGGTATCCGGCCCGCAGGCGCAGGGAACACCCGCCCGCCCATGCCGGGCATTGATCTAGATCAGTTTTTTTGAAAAAACCGCATATGGAATCCGGTTATTCCGCGGTGATGTTGCCGTCAGGCAACAAGCACCGCCGTCCGGTCGCGCAGGACCGGCAAAAGCGCGTCGTCGAACCAAGGGTTCTTTCTTTGCCAGGCGGTTGTTCGCCAGCTCGGATGTGGGGTTGGCAGATAGCCGGTCGCCAGATGTTTGCGGAAGTCGCGGACGGTTTCGGTCATGGTCCGCGACTTGGTCTCCGCCAGATACCGTGACTGCGCATAACTGCCGACAAGAAGGGTCAATTCAATATTCGGCAGAAAGCCCAGCAACCTGTCGTGCCATTGTGGGGCGCATTCAGGTCGCGGCGGCAGATCGCCGCCTTTCGGATCGCGCCCCGGATAGCAGAACCCCATCGGCATGATGGCGACTTTCGACGGGTCGTAGAAAACCTCGCGGTCGATATCCAGCCACTCGCGCAAGCGATCCCCGGATTTGTCGTTCCAAGGAATACCGCTTTCGTGGACCTTGGTGCCGGGCGCCTGGCCGATGATCAGCAGCCGCGCACCCGGCGCCATGCGCACCACCGGCCGCGGCCCCAGCGGCAAATGGCCTTCGCATATCCGGCAAAGCCGGACTTCCGAAAGGCATGTTTCGAAGGTGTCTGAGGGCATGGGAATGTCCCGGGTTCAAACCAGCATCGGCTAACAACTCGATGTGTTTCTTCTAGCGCTCTCCGACCCGTTTATGCACAAGAAACGTGGTAACGTTTCGTAACGATTCGGGGACAATGCCAGTGGCGCGCTACAGAGCCACCATTGCTCAAGCGGCGTTGCGCAGCAGCAATTCGTCCACGAAGGCGGGAACCACATCCGTCGCCGGGCCGTGGCGGCATTCGTGAAACAGCGCCGACCCTTCCGAAGGCTCAAGGTTCAGTTCGACCGTGTGCGCCTGCCCGCGCAGGCGCGCCATGCTGACGAAACCGGCGGCCGGATAAACATTGCCGCTTGTGCCGATGGAGACGAACAGGCCGCAATGCGTCAAAGCCCATTCGATCTTGTCCATATGCAGGGGCATTTCTCCGAACCACACCACGTCCGGCCGTTTGGTGCCGATCGACCCGCAGACGAAACACGGTGTATCGACCGTCAAATCCTCGTGCCATTCGCTTACATTGCCGCAGGCCTCGCAGCGCACCTTGAGCAGTTCGCCATGCATGTGGACAACCGTCTTCGCACCGCCGCGTTCGTGCAGATTGTCGATATTCTGTGTCACCAGCATGACCTCTTCGGGCCAGTCCCGCTGCAGCCGTGCAATCGCCTTATGCGCGTCATTGGGGACGATACTTGGATCCAGAAGCGCCGCGCGGCGCTGGTTGTAGAACTCGAGAACCTTTTCGGGATCGCGGTGGAAGGCTTCGGGGGTTGCGACATCCTCGATCCGGACCTTGGACCAGATGCCGCCGGCATCCCGAAAGGTGTCCAGCCCCGATTCTTTCGATATTCCCGCACCGGTCAGAATGACGATCGGGACCGGACGGTCCGGAAGTGACATTGCGTTTCCTCCAACAGGCCCCAAAATGCTAATCCGGAATCAAGGGGGCGGGGACCCTTTTGCGGGCATGGTAACGATTGGTAACGGCTTGGCAAAGGCCGCACCGCGCCGTACCAGTCTATGGAAATCGGGACGCATCCGTCCCGGCGAAGGGAGGGGAATGCGATGCGGGTACTGTTCGTTTGCACCGGGAATATCTGCCGCTCACCAACGGCGGAGGCCGTTTTTCGTCATAAAGTCGCCGAGGCGGGATTGAGTGACGTGATCTCAACCGATTCCGCGGGCACGGAAGGCTGGCACGCCGGGGAGCAACCGGATCCCAGGGCCCAGGCGACGATGCAGAAGTACGGAATCGATTATTCCGGGGTGCGGGCGCGTCAGTTGACGATGTCGGACTACACCGAATTCGACCTGCTGTTGGCCATGGACAAGGGTCACCACGGGCATTTGATGGCCGCAGCGCCGCAAGGTGCGCAGGACAAGATTCGGATGTTCCTGGAACTTGTCGATCTGGATGACCGTACCGATGTGCCGGACCCCTATTACGGCGATATCGGCGACTACGAACTCGCCTTCAGCCTGATCGAGCCCGCCTGCGAGGCCTGGCTCGAAAAGGTCAAATCCGCGGTGCGGTGACGCCGGATCAGAAAATCCGATGTGAAAAGGCCGCGGGCGCCACGATCATCGGTCACTCTTCCCTTGCGGGAGGATGTCTTGCCGAAGTGACGCGGGCCGACCTCGCCGATGGCCGTGCGATCGTCGTGAAAGCGGGGCAAGAAAGCGACCGTCTGGACATTGAAGGACGGTCGCTTCGCACTCTTGGCGAGGACGGCGGCTTGCCGGTGCCCAATCTGTACCTGATTGCGGAAGACCTGCTTGTCATGGCGCTTGTGCCGAATGACGGTATCCTGAACGCCGAGGCGCAAAAGGAGGCGGCCGGCCATGTCGCCGCGCTGCATAGGCGGCCGCGCAACGGATACGGGTTCCACGAAGACACGCGGATCGGACCGTTGGTTCAAGTTAATACCGTTTCCGAGCAATGGGTTCCTTTTTTCCGCGATCACCGATTGCTGGCCATGGGGCGCGTGGCCATGGAGCGGGGCGGTTTGAGCAAGCAGACGTTTGGAGAGGTCGAGAGGTTGGCCGCCCGGCTGGACACTCTGATCGGCGAGCCGGCCCATCCGTCCCTTCTGCACGGAGATCTGTGGACCGGCAACGTGCTCGCTTCCGGTGGGTCGATCACCGGGTTCATCGATCCGGCCATCTATCACGGCGATGCCGAGATGGACCTCGCCTTCTCGACGCTGTTCGGCACGTTCGGGGAAAGTTTCTTCGACGCCTATCGGGAAATCCGGCCCTTCGACTATGCCGGCTTTCTGGATGCCCGCCGCGATCTTTACAATTTGTATCCGCTATTGGTGCATGCCGCCCTGTTCGGCGGGGGATATGCAAGCTCAGTCGCCCGCATTGTCCGACGGTTCATCTCCTAGCGAGGCGCCGATATCGGGGCCGATTTGGCCTAGCTTCCGGTCAAGCGCCGCCGTCTACCAGACCAGTTCCCGTAAAGGGTAGTCTGCCTCCGGTGTGTATATTGCTCCCGATTGGGAAAGGAAGCTGGAATACAGAACGAATTCGTCCGCCGGGAAAGCGGGGATATTCAACCACGACCGCTCGGCGCAATAACGTTCCACCGACTCGACATAGGCGCCTTTCAACCGCGCCAGCGTCACATGCGGCATGAATTTGCGTTCTTCCGGTTCCAGCCCGACGCGGACGCAGGCTGATTCGATCTTGCGTTGAAGATGGAGCAATCCGTCGGATTTCTCGGCGCAGGCGACGATGGCGCTTGCCTTCTTCTTCGTGCCGAACCAACTGATGCCCTTCAGTTTCACCTCGAACGCAGCCGCTTGAATCCGAAGCAGGGCGTCGTGGACGTCATCGGCGACATGCTCATCGACATTGCCGACAAACCGCAGGGTGAGGTGGTAATTTTCGGGTGGAAGCCATCGGGCCCCGGGAACACCATTGCCGAGTTGCGACAGCGTGTCCCGAACGGAAAGGGGCAAAGGTAACGCAACGAACAGGCGGATCATGTCATCCTCCCGCGTCATGGGAATATGACAATAAGCCTACCCCGATTCATTTCCCCGCATAGCAAAAAAATGCCGCCGCAAATCCCCCTGCCCGCCACCGAAAAAATGGTAACGGAATGGCAGCCCTCGTCGCGGTATCTTATTCCGAGGTCGGAACCGGCGTGGCCCGGTGAAGCGCCTCGATCTCCGCCAGGACTTCTTCGGATAGCGTCAACGCCGCCGAGCGGATGCAGGAAGCCAACTGTTCTACCGATGTGGCGCCAATGATATTGGATGTCAGGAACGGCCGGTCGTTGACGAAGGCCAACGCCATTTCCGCCGGATCCAACTCATGTTTCTTCGCGACGGCAACGTATTTTGCCGTCTCTTCCAGCGCGCGCGGTTTCAGGTAGCGTGGGAAATAATCGGGGAAAAGCGTCAAGCGCCGTCCGTCCGGCCGGGCGCCGTCCAGGTACTTGCCGCTCAACGCGCCCATGGCGAGCGGCGAATAGGCGAGCAGGCCGCATTTGGCGCGGATGGAGACTTCTGCCATGCCGACCTCGTAGTTGCGCAGCAAAAGATTGTAGACGTTCTGCACCGATTGGACTCGCGGCAGGCCTTTCGTCTCGTGAAGTTTCAGCATCTCCATCACGCCCCAAGGCGTTTCATTGGAAACGCCGATATGTCTGACCTTGCCCGCCTTCACCAGTTCGGCGAGCGCGGACAGGCTTTCCTCCAACGGGATCGGGTCGTCTTCCGGGTCGTGCTCGTAGTTCAGGTTTCCGAACGTATTGGTCTTCCGTTCGGGCCAATGCAGTTGATACAGGTCGATGTAATCCGTTTGCAGGCGCTTCAGGCTGGTGTCGCAGGCCTCCAGGATGGACTTTCGGTCCAGGCGGGCCTCGTCCTTGTGCAGATGGGGCCGCACCCAGGGGAATCGGCTCGTACGCCCGATGATCTTGGTGGCGAGAATCACCTGGTCGCGTTTGCCGGTTTTCGCGAACCAGGAGCCCATGATCTCCTCGGTCCTGCCGAAAGTTTCCTCGGTCACCGGCGTGGAGTACATTTCCGCCGTGTCCCAGAAATTTACGCCGTGCTCCAGCGCATAGTCCATTTGCGCATGGCCTTCCGCTTCGGTGTTCTGCTTGCCCCATGTCATGGTGCCGAGGCAGATCTTGCTGACGGATAGGCCTGTCGTGCCGAGGGCGCGCATCTCCATGGGGTCGTTCCTGTCTTGTGATGGAATTGGGTAGTACGGAAGGAGGTGAATGATAACCATACGCGGCCGTTCCGCAAACCATTGCGGCGGTGAAAAACCGCTACCCCTTGTTGCAGTGCTTGAGAATAAGGTATGACGGACGGTGGATAACCGACCAGCGGTCCAGACTTGGCCAACACATTTGCTGGTACAGGCCGCTCGGTCTCACGGTGGCCTATCGGCGGAAAGACCTTGAGCAAAGACGATGCTTGAGAACTATGCATACTTCGTCTTGTCTGCGGGGCGCTCGGGAACTCAATGGCTCACCGATTATCTCCAACGCAGTTACAGTGACATCATTACCGCAGATCACGAGCCGTCCCTGCCGGGTTTCCGCGCCAGGGATATCCACAATCTTCCCTATGATCGCGGTCGCGTGGAGGAGGTGACGCCGGTTCGGCATCACTTCGACTTCATCGAAAGAGCGCTGAGAAAAGGCCCCTATATTGAGACGGGTTGGCCGTCGAGCAGGCTCGTCACCTATGCGGAAGACAGATTTCCCGGCCGCGTGCGCGTCCTGCAATTGACCCGCAATCCGGTGCACAACGCCATGTCCCTAGCGGCGCAGGGCATGCATGCGACACCCGTTGCTGAAAACGACGATGCCTTGAGCAGGCAGCTCGACCCGATGGCGCCCGGATGTCGTTGGAAACCGAACAAGAATGATTGGCGGTCATGGACGCCTTATGAAAGGTGTCTGCTGCAATGGTATGAGTTGCATGCCTCGGCCCCGGACCTTCGCGATTTGGTCGGCGAGGAGAATTTCCTGCAACTGCGATCCGAGGATTTGTTCGCCGGGGACGAAGAGGCGTTCACCGCCCTGCATGCGTTCCTGAACCTGCCGAAACGTGTTTCCGGCGAGGATGCCGCCGGACGGAAGGTGGATTACTATCAGCGCTATGCCGACACGGTTCCGGATTGGGATCTCATCCTCAAACATCCGCAGGTCGTCGCCCTGGCCGAGGCCATGGGTTACGGCTTCGACAAGGTCGACCGCGGCTCTTTGCAGGCGCGATATGGGCAGACCTGGGGCAACTATGTCCGCAGGCGCCTTGGGACCTTGAAGAAGAAACTACACCGTTTCGGCATCTAGCCCCGCGGGCTTCCGACGCGGAACCTTACAGGAAGATAGCCAGAACCCCGGTGTATCCGTACAGCCTGTCGCTGTTGATTTCGCCATTGGCGAAAAAGCCGATGACGGGGAACGATCCCAGGTGGCGTTCAATCAAATCCATCTCGGTATTGCTGCGGGAAAATTGATTGGGGCCGCGGGCGGCGCAGGAGATATAGATGCCGCCGCGGATCGCCTTGCCGCCGGCCCGCCTTTTCAGGTCCATCAGCATCCGCTCCATATCCTCGACGGCGGTTTGCGGATCGCGCTTGCAGAACATCAGATCATCGCCGGTGGCAACCGACTCGCCGATGGCGATAATTTCGTGGTTCAGGTCGATACCGATCAGGTTTCGGACCAGATAGTCACCGGTATCGGAGCCCCGAACCGGCAATGCGGTGAAGATGTGACCTGAAATCTGCTGCAGGTCGCTTGCAAGGTCCGGCCCGATATCCCTTTTCAGGACTTCCAAGGCAGGTTCGCCGTCCAGGGAAAAAATAACGTGGCCTTCCGCCGCGGTAACCTGGTGGCATTCGCCGATGGGGCAACAGCCCTGACTCAGGCCCGTCTGCATGGCCACGTGGCTGGGGTTCAGCATCACGCCGCTCAATTTCCCGGTGACGCCGTCGGCGATTTGGGCGCATGTGCCCGGACTGGCGTTAAGACCGCCGAACAGATAGCCGCCGCTTCGCCCGGCAAGACATTTCAGGTGGTTGGGCAGATCGCCCATGGTCGGGTCGCCATGAGTCAGGATCAGCGGCAACATGGCGGCGTCGATCCAATCCGTGTTGGCGTCGATAACGTCCTGAATGCAATCACCGCATCCGTTCTTGACGCTGAACACGCGAAAGGCTTCCTCGGGGATGGGCATCAAGAGGACGGCGGCGGCGGGTTCCCCGAAAATTTCGGTGCGGCCCGCGCAAATTCCGTAGCCCACCGCACCGACCCAGTGCGGAACGCCGGTGGTTTGACGCAAAAAAACCTCGATCTCGGCGAGGTCCTTTTGAAAATGTTCGGTCAGATAGATGACGCCCAACCGATGCTGCGCATCGACAGGGCCCAGTTGCACGAGGATATCGGCAAGGGCGTTGCGCCAATCGTCGCGTTTCGCCACGCCGTAGCGAAAGGTCCCGGGGAAGGTTTGCGGGGCATCATCGGTCATGGCAGGTAAGGTAGCCCCCGCGTTCTATGTTTCCAGGCTTGTCGGGTCGGGTTTTATAGTCGCCGGATCGCCCCAACACTAGGAGCTTTGGTTCAGGGCCTTTAGAACTGCCGGAAGGATACGATCGACGATGACCGCGACCCCGTCGGCATTCGGGTGAATGCCGTCGTCCTGGTTCAGGCCCGGATCGGCGGCCACCCCTTCCAGGAAGAAAGGGTAGAAGACGGCATCCGGGTATTTTTCCGCCAAATCTGGAAAGACGGCATCGAATTCCTCCCCATATTCCGTGCCCAGGTTGCGCGGCGCCAGCATGCCGGTGAACAGGACATTTGCGCCGGAAGCGAGGGATTTCTGGAGGATCACATCCAGGTTCTTCCGCGTTTGAGAAGGCTCGAAACCGCGCAACCCGTCATTCGCGCCGAGTTCCAGGATCACAAGGTCCGGTTCGTCGGCGAGGGCCCAATCGATCCGGTTTGCACCACCGGCGCTGGTATCGCCCGAAACCCCGGCATTTATGACCGTCGCCGGATGACCAGCGGCGGCAAGCGCGCGGGAAAGCTGGGCGGGGAAACTGTCCGCTTGCGACAAGCCATATCCGGCGGTCAAGCTGTCGCCAAAGGCCAGGATAACCGGCTCGTCGCGGGCCGCGGCGAGTTGGGCGGCGGATAAAAGACTGGCCATAAACACGAAAACAGCGGCCAACCGGTTGAACTGGCGGCGCGTGCGGCCATATCGACTGTGATCCATGCTGCGGTGCCGCAGGACCCGAAGAGTGGTCCGAAGACCGGTTGATGGCGTAAATTTCACTACAACACTCCGGATGTTTGCCATGCCCCGAACCGAAACCGACGACCCGATCTCGGCACAGCCCCGCGACGCGATCATCGCGCTCAAGGATCTGAGCCTTACACTTGGGTCGGCGGCCGGCGAGGTCAACATCTTGCGCGGAATAGACCTGACCGTCGCAGCCGGTGAGACGGTCAGCATCGTCGGGCCGTCCGGTTCCGGGAAAACCTCCATGTTGATGGTCATCGCCGGTCTGGAACGGGCAACCGGCGGGCAGGTGATGATCGGGGGCAAGGACTTTACCAAGCTCAGCGAAGACCAACTGGCGCTGTTCCGGCGCGACAATCTTGGCATCGTCTTTCAAAGTTTCCACCTCGTGCCGACCATGAATGCAGTGGAGAATGTGGCTATTCCCCTTGAATTGGCGGGCCGGAGCGATGCGTTCGACCGGGCCCGCGCGCTGTTGGAACGGGTCGGCCTGGACCATCGGCTGACCCACTATCCGGGTCAGCTTTCGGGCGGGGAGCAGCAACGCGTCGCGCTTGCCCGCGCCTTCGCCGCCGAACCCAGGTTGATCCTGGCGGATGAGCCGACCGGCAACCTGGATGCGGGCACCGGCCAGCAGGTCATCGACTTAATGTTCGAAATGTCCGACCACAAGGACGTGACCCTGATGCTGATCACCCATGACCCGGCGCTGGCCAAACGGTGCCGCCGTGTTGTCCGGCTTGCGGATGGGTTGATCGAGGAAGACTCGCTTTCCGGCGGAGACGCGCGCCAGGCCGCCGAATAACCGACAGGAGAGGAATCCAAACATGCTTTCTCTCGCCCTTACCTATGCCCGACGGGAAATGCGCGCCGGTTTGAAAGGTTTCCGCATCTTCCTTGCCTGTCTGGCCATGGGGGTTGCGGCCATCGCCGGGGTCGGGTCCGTCTCCACCGCGATCGTCGAAGGCTTGCGTCAGGACGCACGCGTTCTGCTGGGCGGGGAGGTCGATCTACGCCTCACCCATATCCGCGCGACGGAGGACCAGTTCGATTGGCTGAAGCGAAACAGCGCGCGCCTGTCTGAAACGGTCCGGATGCGGTCCATGGCGGTGCGTGAGGACGGTGCATCGCGCAGGCTGGTCGAGCTGAAGGCCGTCGATTCCGCCTATCCGCTTTACGGCCGGGCGGATCTGGCCGGCGGGGCCGATCTCGCCGCGTCATTGGCGCCGGTCGAGCCCGGGGTCTTCGGGTCGGCGGTGTCGCCGCGGCTCATGACGCGCCTGGATCTTGCGGTCGGTGACAGATTCAAGATCGGTGAGGCGCGTCTTCAGGTGACCTCGGAACTGGTCTCGGTGCCCGACCAGGGCAGCCAGGGTTTCGAATTGGGGCCGCCCGTCGTGATTTCCATGACGGCTATGGAGGCGACGGGCCTGATCCAGCCGGGCAGCCTGATCCGCTATCACTACCGTGTTGATGTGCCGGAAGGCACCGTTACGGACGATTGGATCGAAAGGGTGAAGGCAACCTTCCCCGACGCCGGTTGGCGGATACAGTCCGTCGCGAACGCCGCACCGAACATTCAACGCTTCGTCAATCAGGTCAGTCTGTTCCTGACCCTTGTCGGTTTGACCGCGCTGCTGGTGGGCGGCGTCGGCGTCGGCAATGCGGTGCGTGCTTTTCTGGAGTCGCGGACCGGCACGATTGCGACATTGAAGTGCCTGGGCGCGCCGAGCCGGCTGATTTTCACGACCTATCTGATACAGGTGATGTCCTTGGCGGTGGTTGGTATCGCGATCGGATTGGCGATTGGAACCTTCGCGCCGATGGCGGTCGGCCCCTTGTTGGAAGGGCGCTTGCCGGTTGCGGCGCGGATCGGGTTTTATCCGCAGCCCTTGGTGATCGCCGCCGTCTTCGGCGTTCTGGTGACGCTGATCTTCGCGATCCTGCCGCTGGCGCGGGCGCAGTCGGTTCCGGCGGCGACCCTGTTCCGCAACCTGCTGACGCCGGTGACGCAGCGGCCCTCGCTGCGGGTCCTGCTTTTGCTCGCCGGCGCGGGGCTTTTGCTTGCCGGCGTAGCGGTGCTGACGGCGCAGCGCCCCGTCATCGCCGTTGTCTTCGTCATCGGCGCGGTGGGCAGCTTGCTGGCTTTCCGTGGTGCCGCCTGGGGGGTGATGCGGCTGGCCAAGGCTCTGCCGCGCCCGCGCGGCGCCAAACTGCGCCTGGCACTGGCAAACCTGCACCGGCCGGGTGCGCCAACCGCAAGTGTTGTCGTTTCTTTAGGGCTGGGTTTGACGGTAATGGCGACAGTCGCGCTGATCGAAGGCAATTTGGCGAACCAGTTGAACAATACCCTGCGCGGCGAAGCGCCCGGTTTCTTTTTCATCGATATCCAGCCGGATCAGATCGAAGAGTTCGAGACACTGGTCAGCGGCTTTCCAACGGTCACGCAAATGGATCAGGTGCCGATGTTGCGGGGCCGGATCACAGGCATGAAGGGCGTTTCTGCGGACGAGATCGACGCGCCGCCGGACGAAGCCTGGATTCTGCGCGGTGATCGGGGTTTTACCTGGTCGCGAACTCCGCCCAAGAACAGCGAGATCACGCGCGGCGAATGGTGGCCCGCGGATTATGACGGGGAACTTCTCGTTTCCTTCGACGACGAGGCGGCAATCGCCTTTGGCCTGAATATCGGCGATACCATCACGGTGAACCTGCTGGGGCGGGAATTCGATGCGAAGATCGCGAATCTTCGAGCGATCGACTGGACCAGCCTGGGGATCAATTTCGTCATGGTCTTTTCCCCCGGTGTTCTGGAACGCGCGCCGCAGACCTATCTGGCGACGGCCTATTTGGACGAATCCCAGGAACCGGCGCTGGAAGCCGCCGTCACCGACCGCTTCCCGAATGTCTCCGCGGTCCGGATGAAGGAAGTGCTGGAGAGTGTCGACGAGATCGTCGGCAACCTTGCGGTCGCGGTGCGCGCGATTGCGGCGATCGCCATCGTCGCGGGCGTGCTGGTCCTTTCCGGGGCCATTGCCGCCGGACACGCGCGGCGGGTGTACGATTCGGTCGTGTTGAAGGTCCTCGGCGCGACCCGGCGGGATATTGCGACCGCTTTCCTGATCGAATACGGGCTGATGGGGCTTATCACCGCCGTGATCGCAGGCGCGGTGGGATCCGTCGCCGCCTATGGCGTCATTACCTGGGTGATGCGGGCCGAATGGATATTCATCCCCTGGGCGATGATTTCGACAATTTTGCTGTCGATCGGGATCACAATCGCGGTCGGTCTGGCCGGAACTTGGATGGCATTGGGACGCAAGGCGGCGCCGCTGCTTCGGAACGATTGACGGGTTTCCGCCGTTTCAACTGCGAATGCTCCGCATTTTGCTTATGAAATCCCTGTTAGCGGATTGAAATTGTAACGTTTCATGCCAATATTGAATGAGAATGCCGCGATTGAGACGGGGTGGACGGGCTGTCCGCCGGTTTTCGTATTGCGATCCGGCGAAAAAAGACAACAGGCAACCGATAAACAACAGGACTGGGTAGAGAAGATGGCATTTGATCCGCGCGCTCGCGCAACGACTGTCGAACAAGTCGGCACCCGCGCAGACTTCGACGAAGGTCTGCGCAAGTACATGTTGGGGACCTACAACTATATGGCCCTCGGCGTCGCCTTCACGGGCGTCATGGTTCTGGCCATGGCGAATATGCCCGAGTTGATGGTGACCCTGGCGGTCGGCCCGATGAAATGGGCTCTGCTTATCGCGGTGATTGGCATGGGTTGGTTCTCACCCAAGATCATCACCATGAAGAGCGGTGTCGCAGCGCAGGCCTTCTATTGGGTCTATTGCGCGCTCTGGGGTATCATGATCTCCCCGATGGTGGCGCTCTTCCTGCAGACGACCGCCGGCACGATGGATGTCGCCCGCGCTTTCTTCATCACGGCCGGTATGTTCGCGGGCGCCAGCCTGTTCGGCTATACGACGAAGAAGAACCTGTCCGGGATCGGCCGTTTCGCCCTGATGGCAACGATCGGTATCTTGATCGCGATGCTGGTGAACTACTTCTTCATCGAAAGTTCGGGCTTCGCGCTCCTTATTTCCGTTGGGGTTGTCCTGCTCTTCGCGGCGATCACCGCTTGGGAAACGCAGGACATCAAGAACATGTACTCTGAACATTACGGCCAGGATCAGGTCGCCCGGTTGGCGATCTTCGGGGCGCTTCGCCTCTATGGCAGCTTCATCGTGATGTTCATTCACATCCTGAACATCCTCGGCATGATGCGCGGCGAATAAGCCCCGTATCACCGATCGAACAGGTGAAGGCCCGGGCATTGTCCCGGGCCTTTGCTTTTTGAGCGGCCGTTGCGTCTCAGGGTCTAAGCTTTTCTGGGTCTCAGCTTTTCTGGGTCTTTGCTTTTCGGGGGGATGAATTAATCTTGCCTTCGCCGGGCAATCGCCAATTCTTCACCGCCCGGCTTTCCCGCCGAAAGGACGGTTTCCATGAGCAATCCGGACTATGCCTGGCTTGACGGCCTCGTGAAATGGCAGGACGCCACCTGCCATGTTTCCTCACTGGCCTTCAAATACGGGGCCGCGGTCTTCGAAGGCGTGCGCGCCTATTGGGACGCGGAACGCAAGGTCCTCAACGTTTGGCAATTGGACGAACATCTGAAGCGGTTGGAGTTCAGCCAGCGTTTCATGCGCTATGAGCGGATCATCACCGCCGATGAATGCCGGGACGCCATCATCGAACTTCTGAAAGCCAACGGTTTCCGCGCCAATGTGCATATCACCGTGACGGCCTTCCTGTCGGGGCCGGGACAGCCCTTCATATGCGCGCCTGTTTCTCTTGCGGTCACCGCGATGGCGCGGGGGGACTACGCGACCGACGGCTTGGACGTGCAGGTTTCCAGTTGGCGGCGTTCGCCGGACAGTTCCCTGCCGCAGCGGGTGAAGGCGACCGGCAATTATTTGAACGGCCGCCTGGCCTCGGTTCAGGCGCGCGCCGACGGGTACGACACGGCGCTGATGCTGACGCAGGGCGGCAAGGTCTCGGAAGGACCGGCCATGTGCTTCTTCATGGTGCGCGACGGCGTGGCGGTCACCGCCGACAAGCAATCTGATATCCTGGAGAGCATCACCCGCGCGACCGTCATCACCTTGTTGAACGAGGCCGGGATACCCGTTGAAGAAAGGCCGATCGACCGGTCCGAACTGGCGGCCGCGCAAGAAGCCTTCTTCTGCGGCACGGCGTGGGAGATCGCGCCGGTTCGTGCCATCGACCGCCTGCCGCTCGGCCAAGGCTCACCCGGACCGATCACGGAATTGCTGAAGACACGGTTCGCCGCACTGACGACGGGCATCGACGATGCCCATCCCGAGTGGCGGACGGTGGTGGAAATGCCTTAACGGCTGTTTCTTGGGGGAACAATGGCGCTTAAGACGGCCCTGACGGATCTTTTGAATATCCAGCATCCGGTGCTCTGTGCCCCGATGGCGGGCGTCACGGGCGGCAGGCTCGCGGCCGCAGTCAGCGAGGCCGGCGGCCTTGGACTGCTTGGCGGTGGTTACAGCGAAACCGATTGGGTGATGCGGGAACTGCGCGAGGCCGGCAACACCCGGATCGGCACCGGCTTCATCACCTGGGCCTTGGACAAGAACCCGTCGCTGCTTGATGAAGTTCTCTCGCATTCTCCGGCAGCAATCATGCTGTCTTTCGGCGGTGTTGCGCCCTATGCGGAAAAAGTGAAGGCGGCCGGGTCTCGCTTGATCTGCCAAGCCCAATCGGTTGCCCAGGCGCGGGAAGTCGCGGACCAGGGCGCCGATATCGTTGTCGCCCAGGGAACCGAGGCCGGCGGGCACGGCGCCGCGCGGGCGACCTTTCCACTGGTTCCGGCCGTGCGTGACGCCTTGGCGCCCGACGTCGTTGTGGTGGCCGCCGGCGGGGTCGGCGATGGCCGCGGTCTGGCGGCGGCGCTGATGCTGGGCGCGGACGGGGTGCTTGTCGGCACCCGTTTCTACGCCACCCGGGAATCGCTGGCACCGGAAGCGGGCAAACAACGCCTGGCCGAGGGCAGCGGGGATGCAACCTATCGCGGATCGGTCTTCGACAAGGCGCGCGGCATCGCCTGGCCCGCGCCCTACGACATCCGCACGCTGCGCAATCCGTTCATCACGCATTGGGCGGAACAAGGTGAGGATGCGATGGACGAGGGGTTGGCCGACATCCAGGCCGACCATGCCCGCGCGCGTGATGCGGGCGACATGGACACGTTTGCCACCATCGCAGGGGAAGCGGCGGATCTGGTCAACGACATCCCGCCGGCGGGAGAGGTCGTCACCAGGATGGTGGCGGAGGCTGAGGCGGCACTGCGCCGGTTTTCGGACCGATAGCCCGAATCCGGGGTTTGTGCAGTGCGAAAATTCTCGTTTCGTTACGGGCCTGCTTCTGGCACTATCAAATAGTCACCGATAAGTGACGTTTTGCGATTCCGCTGAAAATCCTGCGCCGCGACCCGAAACAGTAACCTTGCTGTGGCACTGTTACGGGCCTATTGCTTTCGTTGGAGGACCTGATCCGCCATGACCATTCGAAACCTCGACCCCATCCTTGCGCCGCAATCGATCGCCCTGATCGGCGCGTCGCCCAAGGCTGGCTCTGTCGGACAGATCGTCTTGCGTAACGTCGCCTCGAACGGGTTCAAAGGGGCGGTCTATCCGGTCAATCCGAAGCATGACGCAATCAACGGCATCCCGTGTTACCGGAAGATCGCGGACTTGCCGGAAGCGCCGGATATCGCCGTCGTCATGACGCCGCCGAAATCGGTTCCGGGGGTGATCGCCCAACTCGCCAAACGCGGGACACGGACAGCGGTGGTGCTGACTGCGGGCATCAACGACCGCAACGGTCTGCGGCAGAAGATGCTGGATGCCGCGAAACCCCATTTGTTCCGCGTCATAGGCCCGAACACGGTCGGTATGATGGCGCCGCATGTGGGGCTGAACGCCAGCTTCACCCATATGGCGCCGATGCCGGGCAAGCTGGCCCTGCTGTCGCAATCCGGCGCGATCGTCACCGCGCTGATCGATTGGGCCGCCGACCGGGATGTCGGTTTCTCCCACATCGTATCGCTGGGCGACATGGCGGATGTCGATATGGCGGATTGCATCGACCTGCTGGCGATGGATCGGCACACGAAGGCCATTCTACTTTATTTGGAATCAATCCCCAATCCCCGGAAATTTATTTCGGCGGCCCGGGCGGCATCCCGGCTGAAGCCTGTCCTTGCGGTGAAATCGGGCAGGCACGAGGCGGCGGCGAAAGCGGCGGCCACCCATACCGGCGCATTGGCCGGGTCCGACACGGTGGTGGACGCCATCCTGCGGCGCGCGGGCGTCGTTCGGGTGAAGGATCTGGATGACCTGTTCCTCGCGGCCGAAACCATCGAACATTTTTCCTCCATTCCCGACATGCGGGTCGGCATCGTCACCAATGGCGGCGGGGCGGGCGTGCTCGCCGTCGATCAGATGATGGATTACGGTAGCGACCTTGCGACGCTGAGCCCGGAGACGATCGAAGCCCTCAACGCCGTGCTCCCGCCGACCTGGTCCAAGTCCAATCCCGTCGATATCATCGGCGATGCGCCGCCGCAGCGGTATCGTGACGCGGTTTCGATCGTTGCAAAGGACCCGGGCGTGGATGCCATTCTGGTGATGAGCTGCCCGACGGCGCTGGCCTCGCCCATCGCGGCGGCGCAGGAAATCTCCGCCATGGTCGAAAAGGGCAGGATCAATCATAAACCGGTCTTCGGCTGTTGGCTCGGCGAACATTCCGCGAAAGGCGCGCGCCACGTACTGCGCAAATCCGGCGTGGCCAGCTTCGACACGCCGGCCCAGGCGGCGGAGGCGATGAGCCTGCTGGAAAGCTGGACCCAGTCGCAGCGGCTTTTGACCCGTGTGCCGGCCTATGGCGGCGACGAACCGACGGGCGACACGGCGGTCGCCGCCGAGATTTTCAGCACGGTAGCGGCCGAGGGCAGGACGATCCTGACCGAACCGGAAGCGAAGCGCGTCTTCTCCGCCTATGGCATTCCTACGCCGCCCTCTCTGGTCGCGCGCGACGCAGCGGAAGCGCGCAAGGTTGCCGAAGAACTGCTGCCCGGCCATGGCCGTCTGGTGGTGAAACTGCTGTCGCGGGACATCACGCATAAGACCGATGTCGGTGGGGTCGCCCTTGGCCTGGAGACGGCGGAGGCGGTCGGCCAGACCGTCATGGGCATGATCGACAAGGTCGGCCGCAGCCATTCGGACGCCAGGATCGACGGGTTCATGATCCAGCCCATGGTATCGCTGCCGGATTCCAATGAATTGATCATCGGCATGAAACACGACCCGACTTTCGGGCCGGTGGTTCTGTTCGGCGCCGGCGGCACGGCGGTGGAAGTATTGAAGGACACGGCGATCGCCCTGCCGCCGATCGACGACGTCCTGGCTGGTGATCTTATCGACCAGACGCGGATCGGCCGCCTCCTGGCCGGATATCGGGGCCACAGGCCGGCGGACCGCGCGATGATCATCAAGATGATCCGGGCCGTTTCCAGCCTGGTCGTTGACTTCCCCTGCGTATCGGGAATCGACATCAACCCGCTTCTGGTGAGCGGAGACCGGGCCCTGGCGCTGGACGCGCGGATCGTCATCGATCCGGCCCGGGTGGACGAACCGGGGCCGAACCCGGACCTCGCGTTGAGGCCCTATCCGAATGCCTGGACCAAGAAGATCACCGTGGAGAACGGGGTGGAGGTCGTCCTTCGGGCGATCCGGCCGGAAGACGCGGCGCTCTACCCGACCTTCCTGGACAAGACCTCGGCGGAGGATATCCGGATGCGGCTGCTCACCTCGGTTTCGCGTTTCACGGATGTGGAACTGGTCCGTCTGACCCAGTTGGACTATTCCCGGTCCATGGCATTCGTCGCCATCATCGGCGCGAGTGCCGAATCCCAGGGCGAATTAGCCGGGGTGTCGCGCCTGATGGCGGATGCGAACCATGAACGCGCCGAATTCGGCCTCATCGTTCGCGGGGACCTGCAAGGGCTGGGCCTGGGCTGGTCCTTGATGCAGCACTTGCTGGACTATGCGAAGGCCGACGGGCTCTCCATCGTCGACGGCGTCACGTTCAAGGAAAACAAGCGGATGCGCCAGATGTGCGGCGAGTTGGGTTTCAAGCAGAAGATGTCCCGGGAATCGCCGGAACTGATCGAGCTGGAACTGAAGCTGTAGCCGGGAGGGCGACCTATCCCTCCTCGCCCGAAATCGCCGTGCCCGCCGCCCAGCCGGACGACCAGGCCCACTGGAAGTTATACCCGCCGAGCCAGCCGGTGACGTCCACGACTTCGCCGATGAAATAGAGGCCGGGAACGGTTTTCGACTCCATGGACTTGGAATTGAGGCCTGCCGTATCGACGCCGCCAACGGTTACTTCCGCCGTTCGGTAGCCCTCTGACCCGGCCGGGCGGATTTCCCGGTCTTGGATCATGGCGGCGAGTTCGGATAGGGACTTGTCGCTGACATCGGCGATGTTTTTCTCCGCCAGTCCCGCAGGATCGGCGAAGGATTGGGCAAGGCGCTTGGGGAGAAACTCCGACAGGATGGTCGCCACATGCCGTTTACCGTTCACGCTCTTTTGCCGCTTCAATTCCGCGAAGAGGTCGATGTCTGGCCGCAGCATCAAGGTGACGGGCAGTCCTTCGCGCCAATAGGAGGAGATCTGCAACACGGCGGGGCCTGAAAGGCCGCGATGGGTGAACAGCACCGCTTCCTCGAAACGGGCTTGGCCGTAGGCGCCGGAACAGGAAAGCGCGCCCTCGCAGGACAGGCCGGAGAGGGCCTTGAATTCCTCCGTTTCGTCCGGCGTGAAGGTCAAGGGGACCAGGCCCGCACGAATTCCCGTTATCTTGTGGCCGAAATAGTCGGCTATCTGATATCCGAAGCCCGTGGCGCCCATCTTGGGGATCGACTTGCCGCCGCAAGCGACGACAAGGTTGCGGCAGGACACAGAAGCGCGATGACCATCTGATTCAAGTGTCAGCGCAAAACCGGATTCGGGTTTTGAATACGCGGCTAGACTTGTTTCTAGGCGCAATTCGACATCAGCCTTCTCCATCTCATCCAGCAACAGGCGGATGATGTCCTGGGCGGAAGTATCGCAAAACAGCTGGCCCAGAGCCTTTTCGTGATAGGGAATGCCGTGTCGTTGGACCAGATCGATGAAGTCCCATTGCGTATAGCGGCTGAGTGCCGATTTGCAGAAATGCGGGTTGGCGGACAGGAACCGGTCGGGGGCCGCTTCCAGATTGGTGAAGTTGCAGCGCCCGCCGCCGGAGATGCGAATCTTCTCCCCCGGCGCCTTGGCATGGTCGATCACCAGCACGCGCGGACCGCCCGGTCTTGCGGCATGGATGGCGCACATCATGCCGGCGGCGCCGGCGCCGATAATGACGGTGTCGTATTGCATGGGTCTCGGCTCGTGGCGCTCCGCTCAACGGGTTGTCGAGCCCGGTAGCTATAGGGTTTGGAACACCTCCGCAATCGGCGAGGCGAGCGCTGGGGAGGCCACTGTCAATCCGATGCGCAGCAAGGTGCCGAAACTGCTGCGCAGGTCGGTCAGGCCAAGTTGCTCCAGCAGGGATTGGCGACCGTCTTGACCCTGGCCTCGTACCGCGCCGCTGACGTCCCGCAGCAGGACAATCAGACCCGGCGCGAAAGCCGCGACCAGCGTCATGGTGAAGAGCAGGCCGACAGCCGTGGAGAGCGTGGCGGCGAAGTCCGCGTAGACCGCGAAAATGGCTGCCGCGCCGGGCGCATCTTTCGACGGGGCGGCCAGCATGTTCGGAACGATGTGAAAATAGGCGCGGGCTGTCAGGGTCGAGGAAACCAGGATCAGGCTCAGCACCGCGGCATAGGTCTTCAGCGACCGCAGGCAGGAAGCAAAGTCCTGCTCCCACCCCTCGCTGCCGAAGCGTCGACGGTTCTGTATATCGTTATGGAACACGCCCGATGCCAGCGACACGCAAAGGACGCCGAAGGCGGTCGGGCCCAGGGCGGCCAGGGATAGGTAAACCCAAGGGTCGCCGCCGTGATCGGGAAACTGCCCGGACAAGCCGATTTCGGTGAGGAAATAGTAGAAGGGCGTAATAACAAGATTGGCGAATTGGGTATCGACCGCCGCCCCATTGCGTTCCGGCGTCAGGACCAGGAAGGCCAGAACGCCGACCACCACGGCGATATAACCGGCGACGGTCGCCAGACGTGGCATGACCTCGCGCGATTCGCGCTCCGCATGTCCCGCCAGCAGGGCCGCAAAATAGGCCGCGACGACGAGGCAAATCAGAACATGGGCGAAAACCCACCAGCCGTATTCGATCGTGACGATCGCCAGGCGGGATTCAGGGTAGGGTTTCAGGATTTCCGGGCTAAACCCGGCGGACGCGGTCACCGCCCGCAATTCCCCGTCACCGACCCCGAACAGGGACAGGATCGCGACGAACAGGAAAAGCGGTATCGCCGCCGCCAGCATCGCCGAGACCCATTTGATCCATCGTCGCATTTTCGTCCCCATAGGGCTGTTGCCGGTGTTTCTGTTGGGCACACTATCAGAAAATCGTGATTTAGCGGTAACCTGATGCGGTGGATGGCGGGTTGCGCCCGAATGGGGCCGTTTGTGACGGGCTGCCGTGGTTTGCGGGAAATGCCGTCTTGCATATGGGGGTTTAGTCTCGTATATCCCCGCGGTCGCGCGGAGGCAGTGTCTCCGGGTGGCACATGCGTATGCGGTAGATGAGGCCGGTTGGGTATGCCTCATCGCCGATCAAGAGATCGCCGGCCCCGGATTCTTCACCGGAGTTCCGGCCCCCGACCGAGAGGGAGGGGTATAGATATAAGGAGATCGAAATGCCCAAGCTGAAGAGCAAGAGCTCCGCGAAAAAGCGGTTCAAGGTCACCGGCACCGGCAAGGTGCGGTTCTACAGCGCCTGTCTGCGGCACAACACGTCGAACCGTCCGCAGAAGATGAAGCGTCAGAACCGTGGCGGTCAGATCATGTGTGATTCCGACGCCAAGGTCGTCCTGGACAACTGGTTGCGCGGCCGCTGAGGCCCGCTCCCGAGCGCATTTTTCGAGATTAGGAGCATAGAACAATGGCACGCGTGACCAACGGCAAGACGCGCCAAGCACGTCACAAGAAGATTTTGAAGGCAGCGAAGGGCTATTACGGCCGCCGCAAAAACACCATCCGCATTGCGATGCAGGCGGTGGAGAAGGCCGGCCAATACGCCTATCGCGACCGTCGCGTCCGCAAGCGGGATTTCCGCAAACTGTGGATCCAGCGTATCAACGCTGCCGTCCGCGAGGCGACGGACAACGAAATGACCTATGCCCGCTTCATGGACGGCGTGCACAAGGCCGGTATCGAGCTGGACCGCAAGGTTCTGGCCGACATCGCCGTGCATGAGCCGGAAGCGTTCAAGGCCATCGTCGGTCAGGCCCAAGCGGCCATCGCGAAGTAGTAGGGTATCTTGCCTCAAGGGTAGTTGCCCCAAAGGTGCTTGCCTGGGTACCTCGGCCGGCCGATGGCTTGCCAAGATACGGGCGAAACCGCTAAACAGCCCGTGGCCTGCCACGGGCTGTTTTTGTTCGATCCATCGGAATTCACACGGGTTCGGGAAGCATGACGGCGATTGATGTAGAGGCGTTGAAATCGGAACTTCTGGCCGAGGTGTCGGCCGCCGCGGATTTGGCGGCGCTGGATGCCGCGCGCGTTGGCGCGCTGGGCAAGAAGGGCAAGATCACCGCCGCCATGAAGGGCCTGGGCGGTCTGTCGCCGGACGAGCGCAAGGAAACGGGCCAGGCGCTGAACGCAATCAAGGATGCGGTTGCCGAGGCGATCGAGGGCCGAAAGGGTGCGCTTGAGGCAGCGGCGCTTGAAAAGCGGCTCGAATCCGAGCGGCTGGACGTTTCGCTGCCGGTCCGCCCGGAACAGCGCGGCAAGCTTCACCCGATCAGCCAGACCATGGACGAAATCGTCGCGATTTTCGGCGCCATGGGCCTGTCGGTCCGGGAAGGGCCGAATATCGAGGACGACTTCCACAATTTCACGGCGCTGAACATCCCGGCCGAGCATCCCGCGCGGCAGATGATGGACACCTTCTATCTGCAGGACGAGAACGGCGACCCGGATTTCGAAAAGGTGCTGCGCACGCATACCTCACCGGTTCAGGTGCGGACGATGCAAAGCGAGAAGCCGCCGATCCGCATCATCGCGCCGGGCCGGACCTACCGTTCGGATTACGATGCCACCCACACGCCGATGTTCCATCAGGTCGAAGGGTTGGTGATCGACAAACACATCACCTTCGGCCATCTGAAGGGCTGCCTGCAGGAGTTCTGCGACGCCTATTTCGAGGTGGAGAATGTGCCGCTGCGCTTCCGGCCCAGTTATTTCCCCTTCACGGAACCCAGCGCGGAGGTCGATATCGGCTGCTCCCGCGAGGGCGGCGAGCTGAAAATCGGCCATTATGACGATTGGCTGGAAATTCTGGGCTGCGGCATGGTGCATCCGAAAGTGTTGCAGTATTGCGGCATCGATCCTGAGGAATACCAGGGGTTTGCCTTCGGAATGGGGATCGAGCGTATCGCGATGCTGAAATACGGCATCCCGGACCTGCGCACCTTCTACGAAGCCGATATCCGCTGGCTGAAGCATTACGGCTTCATGCCGTTGGAAGTCGCCAGTTTGGAGCGCGGCCTGACCCCGTAAACCGGGCCCCGCCGGTCTCTTCGAAACAGTGATCCGTCAGGATGTCGGGGCCGGCATGATCGAGCAGGTCGTCGTGCCGTGCGCCAGCAGCTTGCCGTCCGCCGACATCAGCTTGCCTTCGGCCGTCGCCGTCGTCCGTCCGCGATGGATGATCGCGCCCGCCGCCCGGACGGTGCCGGTATGCGGCAGGATCGGACGCACCATGTTCACCTTTGCTTCAACGGTTATATAGGCCTCGCCCACCTGCAGGGTGGAATGGATGGCGCATGCCATGCAGCTGTCCAGCAGCGTCATCGCATAGCCGCCATGCACCGTGCCGATAGGGTTCAACAGATGGTCGCCCGGGGCGGACGCGAAAACGGCCCGTCCCAGATCGACCTCGACAAGGCGCATCCGCATCGGACCGGCGATCGGCGGCATCGGAAACTTGCCGTCGCGGACGCCGTTTAGGAAGTCCAGCCCCGTCATCGCAAAGACAACGGAAACCGGCAACGTGCCGAGTTCATCTGCGCCGGGTGCGGAAAAGACCTTTTCCGCGGGCAGGTCGGGGATTGTGTCTGTATCGGTCATAGCTTGTGGATATCGGAGTGCGACGCAAGGGGAAAGCCCGAAAGCGACCTTCCCGAATCCGGGGAAACCGTATCGCAAATCCGCCGCCCTTTTTGCCGCCTCTCTCATAACGGGTAATAGACCGACACTCTGATCGTGCGTAGCAATAGTGATCTTCAAAACTACGGGAGACACATGATGAATCCGTTTAACGCATCATTTCTAATGTCAGAGCTTATCGACGAGGCTGAGGAAGCCGGAATTCACATCGCGTTCCGGACAGATATAGCCGCACTGTACCGGCTTGAAAACGAGCTGACGGGGAAGGCTTTGTCCCCCCTGTTTCATCCTGGAAAGTTTGATTTGGTTTCAGAGCGTGTTTTCTGGATTCACGGGACGAACGAAGAGGGGCGGACGGTGCACGTTCAGGCATCGAAATTGGATGATACCGGCAGGAACAACTTAGAGGAGTTGCTTCACGCGCAGCTTTCCCGATGTTTCCATTCGGACCCTCCTTTGGCGAACTGCACACCGATGCGCGGGTTGCGGGGTTTGTGCGCGTATCACGGCGATACATGGATCGATGGGGAGCTGCGAAAGGGCGGCTTGGGACCGCTTTTGACCAAGATCGGTCTGCTGGCGACCTTCATTCGCTGGCAGCCGGACTATGTCTATGCCTGGTTTGAGAACCCGATCATGTATGGCGGTTTTGGCGTTCGGTCCTGGTACACCAATTTCGCCCGCGTCGGGCAGCATTGGCACAAATGGATCCTGCCGCAGGAGTTCTTCTCCTGGATGTCCCACGAGGACATGATCAATTTAATAGAATTGGAGACTCCGCGAAGCGGGCTAAGACACCTACAGCGTTGAACTCCCGGAACTTCACGGGGAACACGTAACGGTAAAACTCGACCGAGTATTTCGTACCATAGACGTCGATCGGCGCACGCACACGCTGCGCGATCGGCGTCGCGGTGCGGCTTACGGTCCAATAATCGCGGTTCAGCGCTTTTTCGAACGCACTATCAGGCAGGCCTTCCTTGCCTTGCGCATCGACGCAGAACTCGGCACCGTAAAGGTCGCCGACGACCGACCGCGCCCCGCAGTAAAGATATTTGGAGCCATCATCGCCAACGGCGTGCAGTTGCAGAAAAGGAAGCACGTCGTCCAGGTCGTTATGATTCAAGGCGAAGCTGCCCTTGGAGGAAGCATACCAATCCAGACACCGCCGGAACACGGCGTCGTCCACCTCCCCCGGCGCGTTCAAGGTCACTTTTTCCATAGGCAAGTGGATCACGGGATCTATCCGCCTTTCCGTGCGAGTTCCCGAAAACCCTCGATGAACCCGATCAACTCGCGCATCTGCTTATTATTCAGCTCGCTCAACGACATGACACCGAACTTGTCCGCAATGTAGGTACGGACCAGCGGAGCCAGTTCGAAGTCCTCGGACAAAGCCTGAATCTTGGCGGCATTGCTGTCGAGAAGGATGGAGAGGATCTCGGAAGAGACCTGTGCCTGTCTATTGACCATGGAATAACACATCTCTGGTGAACAAGATTATGCCGAACCATAGTTCACTAAACCCAAGCGGGCAAATGGCTCATATGGTCACATCGGCAGCAATCTGCTCAGGAATGTGGACCGCCGGCGGTCGTCTTCCTCCAGATGGACAAAATGCTCATACATCAGGGCGATCAGCCGGGCGCGCTTCTCCGTCGAGATGTTGACGTCGAACTGTGCAAGGCGCTCCTCGAGGTTTTCGATCACCATGGCGAGCAGATCGTGGTCGATCGGACCATCCTGTTCGGGCGTCGGCCGGTGCTCCTCGCCATAGGCGAGCCAGTCGAGACCGACGCCGGCGGCCGTTGCCAGGGCGCGGACGGTGAAGAAAGTGGGTTTGGCCTTGCCGTCGATGTATTTCGTGATCATCTCGGCCTTCACGTTGGCGATCAGGCCCGCGCGCTTGCGACTGCCGATTTCATCGACGGTTTGCCGCAGGCGGTCCCGGAAGCCGGTATCCTGAGAAAAATCCTCTGGCCACATCGCCGTATCGTGCGATACCGGCCGGTCCTTTGTGGTCGTATTCATGTGCGGTCTAAACCCCCTCTTTGCGGTCCTCCGAACGGACCCCGATCGCCCGGCGCCCCGAACCGGCTCACAAGACTTAACTATGGTCGTTGATCAATGCGATGACAACCAACCGAAAGTACTGCTTTTAATGTCGATAAAAAAGGCCGTCTTTGCTTCAGTGGATTGAAATACCGCATTCCCATGAAGTAGGTTGAACGGGCAATCAACTGGGTGGGGGCGGTCTGCGGTAAGCGCAGACGGAAATTTCCTTGTCCCTTAGTCTAATTGGAATCTTGGCGCTTTCCGTCTCATGCAGGTTCAACACATTTCCTTGTCCGATATAGAGATTGGCGATCGTCTTCGTCCGGCGACGACCGAGTATGTCGACGGCTTGGCCGGCGATATGGCGAAGAGAGGCCTTCGCTCTCCGATCGAGGTGGCTGAAGGGACGGGAGATCATCCCTATATACTGGTAAGCGGGCTGCACAGACTTATGGCTGCCGGCCAGTTGGGGTGGGAAACGATTCCTGCCTTCGTCGTATCCGGTTCCGACACGGATCTGCGCCTTGACGAGTTGCTGGAGAATTTGCAGCGGAATGAACTGACCCGTTTGGAACGCTGTCTTTTTGTGGCGGAATACCGCCGTTTGATCCAGGATAAGCGGCCCGAGACCCGCCGTGGTGGAGATCGCAAGAGCGGCGACTTCCACCAAAGTGCAGTCACTGGCACTTTGACGAGCTGGTGGGACGATCTCGCCGTGCGGTCCGAGCGGTCACGCCGAACGATCATGCGCGAGGCATCGGTCGGCGAGAAGCTGGACCCGGTGGCCGTCGCCAAGCTCAGCAAATCGCCGGTGGCCGACAATCTCGGCGAATTGGAGGTTCTCAGCAAGTTCGACGGCGCCAAACAGGCGCAGATCGCCGATGTCCTTTCGTCCACGAACGCACCGGTGCCCACTGTTGGCGCGGCGGTCCGAACTATGGAGAAAGGCCGCGTTTCGGAGGAATTGCCGGGGCCGGACGACGTCGCCTACAACAAACTGCTCTGGCATTGGCGTTCCGCCAGTTCCGCCGTCCGCCGCCGCTTCATCGTGCATGTTTTGGAAGAAAAGGACCTGCCGTGACGGCCGTGGTCCCACCGTTCCGCGGGCCGCCTTGTTTCGCGCGTCGCGCCTGTTTATAAGCCCGATACCTGCAAACGCGGTGAGCCTTGCGTTTGCGGCGTCCCTAGAAAGCATTTCACGGTCACGGCACGCACATGAAATTCACTCTCTCCTGGCTTAAAGATCATCTCGACACCGAAGCCTCGGTGCGGGAAATCGCCGACAAGCTGACTTCCATCGGGCTTGAAGTCGAATCCGTCGACGATCCGGCGGCCGGACTGGCGCCCTTCGTGATCGGTTATGTCGAAGAAGCCCGGAAACACCCCAATGCCGACCGTTTGCAGGTTTGCATGGTGAACACCGGGTCCGAGGTCGTTCAGGTGGTCTGCGGCGCGCCGAATGCGCGGACCGGCATGAAAGGCGTTTTCGCGCCCGCCGGGGCGCATATTCCGGGAACCGGGATCGACTTGAAGGCCGGTGAAATTCGCGGGGAAGCCTCGAACGGGATGTTGTGCTCGGAACGCGAGATGGGCCTCAGCGACGAGCATGACGGCATCATCGAACTGGCAGCCGATGCCCCGGTCGGCACCGGTTTCGCCGCGTTCGCCGGTATGGACGATCCGGTGTTCGAGATCGGGATCACGCCGAACCGGGCCGACTGCCTGGGCGTCTATGGTATTGCGCGCGACCTTGCGGCGGCCGGACTCGGCAGCTTGAAGGCGCCGAAGACCGACCGGATCAACGGCAGCTACGATAGTCCGCTGACCTGGGAAATTGCCGACGAAGCAGTGGGCGCTTGCCAATACGTCGCCGGCCGGCATTTCCGCAACGTCAAGAACGGACCGAGCCCGAAATGGATGCAGCAGCGCCTGAAGGCGATCGGCCTGCGCCCGATTTCGGCCCTGGTCGACATCACCAATTATGTCACCTACGACCTTGGCAGACCGCTTCATGTCTTTGACGCGGACAAGGTCAAAGGCAATCCCACGATGCGTTTCGCGCGCGAGGGGGAAAGCATTCTTGCCCTGGACGGCCGGGAATATCCGCTGGATGCCAGCATGCTCGTCATCGCCGATGAAAACGGCCCGGAAGGGATCGGCGGGGTCATGGGCGGCGAGCTTTCGGGCTGCACCGTGGACACGACGAATGTGTTCTTGGAAGTTGCGCTTTTCGACCCGATCAAGGTTGCTGAAACCGGACGTAAGTTGGGCATCAACTCAGATGCCCGCTATCGCTTCGAGCGCGGGCTCGATCCGGCTTCCGCCCAGTGGGGCGTTCAGGTCGCCACGCGCTTGATCCAAGAGCTCTGCGGCGGCGAGGCGAGTCACGAGGTCAATACCGGCACGATTCCCGATCTGGACCGCAAGATCGATCTGCGCATGGCGCGTCTGCAACGGCATAGCGGCATAGAAATCCCGGCTGCGGAAGCCGAAGCGATCCTGTCCCGTCTCGGCTTCGGCACCATGCGCGACGGCCATGTGGTGACAGCCGATGTCCCGGGTTGGCGAAAAGACGTGGAAACGGAATATTGCCTGATCGAGGAAGTGCTGCGGATCTATGGTTTCGACAAAGTTCCGGCGGTACCGCTCACCCCTGACACGGCCCTGCCCACGCCGGCTGTCAGCAGCGAGCAGCGTCGGGTGGCCTATGCGAAGAAAATCCTGGCTCAGCGCGGTATGCTGGAGGCGGTGACGTGGTCCTTCATGCCGTCCGCCCTGGCGATGAAGTTCGCCGATCAGGACAATTTCGATTTGGCCGAGATGACGCTGGCCAACCCGATCAGTTCGGATTTGGACGTCATGCGGCCGAGCATCCTGCCCAACTTGATCCAAGCGGTCGTGCGAAACGCAGACCGGGGCCAGGTCGACGGCAACCTTTTCGAGGTTGGCCCGGCCTTCCGTGACCCGACACCGAAAGGCCAGGACACGATCGCCGCCGGCATTCGCGCCGGAAAGTCCGGACCCCGGCATTGGGAGCAGGCGCCGCGTGACGTCGATGCTTTCGACGCGAAGGCGGATGTCCTTGCCGTGCTGGAAGCCTGTGGCGGGCCGGTACAAAACCTTCAGGTCTCGACCGACGCACCTTCCTGGTATCATCCCGGTCGCTCGGGCGGCCTTCGGTTGGGGCCGAACGTGCTTGCCTGGTTCGGTGAATTGCATCCCGGCCTGGCGCGTCAAATGGGATTGAAGGGTAAAGCAGCGATCTTCGAGATCTATATGGACCGGATACCGCAACCGCGCTCAAAAGGCGGCGGCAAGGCGCGTCCGCTCCTGAAAGCGGAAAACCTGTTGCCGGTGTACCGCGACTTCGCCTTCCTAGTTCCCGCCGACACGCCGGCGGATGCGTTGGCGCGCTCTGCCGCCGGCGCGGACAAGAAGATGATCACGGACGCCGCCGTCTTCGACGTTTATGTCGGCGCGGAACTCGAGGGACGCAAGTCCATCGCCGTCACGGTGACGATCCAACCGACCGACAAGACCCTTACCGATGACGAGATCGACGCGATCGCGGGGAAAGTGGTTGCGAATGTCGAAAAGCAGACCGGCGGCAAACTGCGCTCGTAACCGTCACGGCAATCCTGCTTGCCTCGGTGGCGGTTCCCGACGAGACCTCCAATCGGGATGCCGAAATGGTCATATAACGCCGGAAAGCGCATGAATGGGCATTAAATACAATCAATAGTATATTTTTTCATAAAAAATTCCCGATATGGTTTGGCCGATGTTTCCACGTTGATGGAGATGGGGCCGGGCCATGATAAATGAATTGAAGGTTGTCAGGTTCCTGACGGCGCAGGAAGAAAGAGCGAAAGCGGCCGGTGTCTCGATCGAGATGTCCACGGATTTCGTCGATCTGCAGAAATTGGTCGACGGCTTGGAAGGCCGTCAATCCCTGTCACCCATTTTCGATTGGCGCAAATGCGATGTCAGTGGGGAGAACGCGTTCTGGATCCGGGGCGTGAATGACGCGGGCGATTGCGTTTTGTTGCAGGCGGCGCGGATCGACGATCTTGGCAACAAGACCCTTGCCCAGCATATCGCGGAAAACCGGGACCTCATCCACACCCCGTATTTCAAGGCGGATACCAAGCACTCCACTTTCGACGCGTGCTACCATCTGGACCGTATCACCGGCCGTGTCGTTTATGCGGGGGAGACTTGGATTGCGCCTGACGGCCCGTATCGGGGCGGCGGTTTGGCGTCGGTCTGTTCGGGTTTTGCTTTCGGGTTATCGCTGCTGCGATGGCGTCCGGACTATATGTTCGGCACCGCGACCCATGCCCTGATGGTGAAGGGAATGGCGGCAAAGTACGGCTACTATCACCAGCACCCGAAGGGAATCCGATGGAAACGCGGCGATGGGAAAGGCGTCGTCGATGAATGGGTCGTGTGGATGGACCTAAAGGATCTGGCGGACGCGACTAACGCCCTAGAAAGGGAAAGGCCGCATTCGGCAACAAGTCGCTGAAGACCTGAACCGCCGGAACGTGAGTCCCGCTTGGAACCGGCAACATCAGGCGCTGATACTGAACCCAGGCCGACAATCCGTTGGGCAGTTCCAAATGCCCGACGACGCAGTCCAGCCGTGGTTTGAATGACCGGGCGACATCCAGATACTCCAAATTCACACGGGTTTCGTGCCTGTTATGCGCACCCAGTTTGCGGGCATTGACGCTGAGGGCCTCGGCTTTCCAATCCTGCCCGTAATAGCGGAGGATAAGCGCCTGATTGCCGATATAGCTGAGTTGCAGATTGTCATTGTCGTCATCGGCGGAAACCAATAGCGCACGCCGGTTCGCCAGTTTCCAGAATGCCGACTTAGCCTCGGGGCAATCGCTTTCGAGCATCTGGCGCCAAAGCGAGAATGCCAAGCCGACAAACGGCGTCTGGATGTTTCGATGCTCCGGCGCCATTTGCTGGATAAAAGTCGTCGGCAGGGTGATCAGGTTTCGGGCGGATGAAAGGTCGCGGAACCTGTCTGCCGCCGCTGCCGGCGAAAACAGGCGCTCAACACACCAGCCGCCCATGTCGTAGCACAGCAGAATAACTTTGCCGGGCGTCGCGCTTCGCAGCCGACGTTCCGTCAAAAGCGCGGCCCGGCTACCCAAGCGCCGGGGATTCCAGCGGACGACGAAGAAGTGGGAATCCCGGTATGTCGCGACACTCCCCTGATCATAGTCGAGAGCTACAGGGATCGGTGCGATACTGTGGTTCAGGTCATAGGGGTTGAGCTCCGGCACCAGATCCATGGCAAGCGTTTCCACACCCGTTGAATGGATGCGGGATGCGACGCCGAACCTGTTGTCGTTGGAAAAAAGCGGCAGGTCTTTGGTCAGACCAGTAGAGCCAATCATCCTCGGCGTGCCTCCCCCAAGCGCCAAAAATCAAAAAACGTAACGAGGCAAAATCTGGCACGGTTCAAAAAAACAAGCAATACCATATGCTTATAAACAAACATAAGGCGATAATCTAATACCACGTAGATAGCCAAAGGTTGCTACCCGGGGGGATGGATAGTGAGGCGGAAGGAAGCAAGGCCGGAAAATCGTTGAAATCAAGGCCGGTTGAAGGGGTTCTCCATGTCGCGTAACTTCATTCGTAGTTGAATGCTTCGCGGTTTCTCAAAAAAGATCTGAGTGTGGTCTCTGCTTCATTTCTCTTCATCTACGTATGTTTCTACTGGTCATATTAAGTAAATCACAGTAAATCGAAATAACGGAGAGTGAGCGAATACTTAATGAGTGAGGAGGTCGGTATGATGGACGGGTTCGCAATCGGACCGGAAAGCCTGCGGAATTCAGGCGGAACATCGTCTTTGCCGTCGGACATGGATGCCAAATCCGCCAGAAAACTGTCCTACGCCGTACCGTGTTCAAGCCGTTTCCGTGACGCAGTCATGGCAATGGCGGTCGAACGAGACGTGAATGTGGGAGATCTGGCGCGATCGGTGATGCTGACCCTGCCGATGGACGCCGTAAAAGGCGCGACGGATCCCGGTGAGCCTGAGGAAAGCGACCGCGAAACCGTCGTATTGAAGTCGGGCCCGAGCGCCGGCAAACCCTGGCGGCGGAAGCCGCGCCTGCAAGTGCGGCTGCCAGCCGGACATGATGTCGTCGATATCCGAAAGGCGCTGGGCATCGCGCTCGACCTCCATGCCGGCGACCGGGAGATGAGGCTGGAATCGACCGCGGCGCCTGAGTGGCGGGACATCGTGCACGAATTGGAAGAAAAGGTCGCTCGTCTTCAGGTTACCATCGCCACCCTGGCCTTCGAACCCCTGGTCCACGGCGTACGGACACAGGAAGAAGCCATGCATGTGCTTGGCTTCAAACCGGGGATGCGGCCGGATTCGAAGACAATCAAGGCGCGTTACCGAATGATGGCGGCGATCCACCACCCGGACAGCGAATTCGGCGACCACGCTCGGATGTCACAGCTCAACCAGGCAATGAGCCTGTTGCGCAACGGCTTGCTGTAACACATCCACAAATCTGACCATTCGAAAATACGGTCCCGGCCTCGTGTCGGGGCCCTATTTTTGTTGCGCGTCCGTTCAGGACCGTAAACGGAACACCAATTCGAAAGGTGGTTCTCAGAAAATCCCGAAAGCAGATAATGAACCCTTGACTATGCGTTAAGCGAATAATATTCGTGCAATTAATTCGTATGTTGTCGAAAGGTTGATGTAATATGCTTGAAAGTATGAGCGACCGCATCAGACAGGCCCGAATATCCGCGGGCCTGACCCAAACCGAATTGGCGGGGCGTCTGGGGGTCACACAATCGACCGTCAATCGGTGGGAGGGCGGACGTCACGATCCGTCACGCGAAATGGCGGCCCGGATCGCGGAAGCCGTGGACGTCACCACGCAATGGCTTGAGATTGGGGAAGGGGAGCCAGGCGATTCCCTGCAGGCATCGACAACCGGAATTTCGGATCATCGCAAACGGAAGACGTCGGACCTCTTTTCGCCGTTGCTGCGCTATGTGGACAACCCTGTGATCGCCTATCAGGGCGTACCGGGGGCCTATTCCCATCTGTCATGCACCGAAGCCTTCCCGACATTGAAGCCTCTGTCCTGTGCCAGTTTCGAGGATGCCTTCTCGGCGGTAGAGACAGGGCGTGCGGGTCTCGCCATGATCCCGATCGAAAACAGCCTTGGCGGCAGGGTTGCGGATATTCACCATCTTCTGCCGGAATCGAGCCTCTATATCGTCGGAGAGCATTTTCAACCGGTGCATCATAACCTGCTGGCGCCCAAGGGTGCGACGCTGGAAGGGATCAAGGAAGCGCGCAGCCATCCCCAGGCGCTCGCCCAATGCCGCGAAACCCTGCGTGAGTTGAAGATCAAGCCGGTAAGCCGTGCGGATACCGCGGGGTCCGCGGCCGATATCGCGGAGCTGGGTGATCCGACAATCGCTGCGGTGGCCTCCAGCCTCGCGGCCGAAACCTATGGCCTGGATGTCTTGCGCAGCCGGATCGAAGATCGGATCGGCAATGTCACGCGCTTCGTCGTCATGTCCCGCACCCGGATCGAACCGGACCCGCTGGACGGGCCGTCGATGACCAGTTTCGTCTTCACGGTGCGCAGCGTCCCGGCGTCCCTCTACAAGTCGATGGGCGGTTTTGCCACCAACGGCGTCAACATGATCAAGCTGGAGAGTTACATCTCCGTCGCCGACTACTCCATTGCCCGCTTCTATGCGGAAATCGAAGGCCATCCGGCGGAGCGCCACGTCGATCGGGCGATGGAGGAACTGCAATATTTCACGACGCGTGTCAAAATGCTCGGCACCTATAAACAGAACCCATTCCGTTTTCAGGACTGACGGGTAGCGTATTACGGCTGGGAAGGCGCGCATGCGTGCCCGTCTTCCCCCCGAAGTTTCGAAACATCAAATGCAACGTTGCCCGGGCCGGGACGTTGGTCTCCTAGAAACAAAAGGAGGCGTGACATGGCCAAACACAAGAAATCTGCCGATCCCGCGCAGACAACGGAACCCGCGCCCCAAAGTATTGGAGGCGCGGTGGAATCGCTGCTGATGGCTGTTTATGGCCAGAAACAGCAGCAAACCGCCGCCGCGTTGCTGGATGCCTCCAGCGCTGTGGACGCTGCGGCTGAAGACTTGAAGCTCCACGACCGAAGGTTCGCCGCCGATCAAACGGAGGCGACGGCGGATTGGCTGGAAACAGCCGCCCAGAAAATCATCCGCATGGAGCCGGAGGATGTGACGGAAGTTCTCGCCGATACGGCTGAGAAGAATCCAGCGCTGTTCATCGGCGGCGCGGCCCTTGGCGGGGCGGCCCTGGTCTTGTGGCTGCAATCCGTGAATCGACGCGCAGCCTAGAAACCATGACCGACCACGGGGACACCGAGTCGGCTGAGTATCGAGGCCGAACGGTTCAAGACACGCTTGCCGAGGCCGGCGATGCGTTGGTCGAGACCGTCAAGTCCATTGCCGGCCCGCCCTTGGCGCGGCTCGTGGGGCGTTTCATCCGGCGCATGCGCTTTCACGCGGCCGGCTACTGCCTCGCGCTGCTGGCGGTGATATGGGCGGCAATCGCCCTCACCCTCGCCGCAGCGCAGCACTTGCCCTTATGGGCATCCTTTTCATGCGTTTCCGCGATCCTGGCCGTTTGGGCCGCGTGCGCATTCATCATTCCCTCCCTGGAGAACGGCGATAGCAAATCCGGGAGAACATCAAATCTCGAAGGAGATGATCGACATGGCTAAGAACAAGACGAAAACCGAAAAGAAGAAGACCAAGGCGAAAGCCGCCGATAACGGCATGAGCAAAGGCAGCACCAAGGCGGCCGAAATGGCCAATGGCGTCGAAGCGGCCCGCAGTGCCGCCGCGACCTCGGCCGATTTCGTCAGCAGGAACGTCATCCCGCTCGGGATGGTCGCCGCCGGGCTTGGGATTCTGGCCGCCAGGAACATCAATGACGGCGACAATGCCGTCACCACCGAGGCCGCGCGCTGCCGCAAACGTCTCGCCCTCGCGGCCAAACAGGGTCGCGGCAAGGCGGCAAAGGGCGCCGGCAAACTGCGTAAGCGCGCCGGCGACGGCGTCGTGCGGTCGAAGCAGACGGTCTCCGACCATCCCGTAGCCGCTGGTGTCGCCGCGGCGGCCGTTGGCGCGGGGCTGGCCGTCGCCGTGCCGAAATTGATGAATCGCGGTCGGTCGTAAGGCCGGTCCGTCTGTAAAAATCCGCCCTTATGGCGGATAGCGCGGCAAGAAAGCGCCGGTGGGATCAGACCTGCCGGCGCTTTACTCATTTCGGACGTCCCCGGAAAGGCGCTAGAATCCGTGTGCCGCCAACCCGGCCAGGACATCGTCATGCGATTGGACATGGACTGTCCGCAATCCCGATGCCCGCGCGCCGCCCAAATTCTCCAGAGAGTCGTCGAAGAACAGAATCTCGCCGGGCGCGTGGCCGATGGCGTCGGCAACATGACGGAAGGATTGCACTTCAGGCTTGCGGTGACCGATGGCGGAGGAAACGAAGACTTCATCGAAATGGCTCAGGACGGCGCCGAAGCGGGGATTGAACTGCGCCACATGGGCGGCGTTCGTATTGCTGAACGCAAAAAGCGGCACGGTCCCGGACAAGCCCTTCAGGACATCCGCGATGCCGTCGATTTCCCAGACGAGCAACGCGTTCCAGCCGTCGACCATCTGATCGTGGCCGATCTCCAGGCCCAGCAGGCCCCGGAGATAATCCATATACTCGGCCGTGGCGATCTCGCCGCGTTCGAAGCGTTCATGGGTCTTGTCGCGCAGGTCATGCCGGGCCAGTTGCGCAGGGTCGATACCCGCGGCCTTGCCCCAGTGGTCGAAGGAGTGACGGATATCCACCTCGATCACCACACCGCCCAGGTCGAACAGCAGGGCTTTGGGCTTCGTCATGGGGGGTGCCTCTTTCCGGGAGTCCGGCCTAATAGACCTTCACCTTCGGGAAGGGCATGTTGGGCTGCTGCGCCTTCACCTTTTCCGCATCCGTGCCAAGCCAGTCGTCGATCAGCCGCCGGGCGATGGAATCGCGGCGCGGCAGCCGGAAAGTATGGTCCTCAGGCGAGTTCAGCAATTCGTCGCGGGAATACCAGCGCGCTTCCTCGATCTCCAATTCATCCACCTTGATGTCGAAGGTGGTCGCCCGGGCGGAGAAGCCCAGCATGATGGAGGCCGGAAATGGCCAAGGCTGTGAGGAATTATATGTAACGCTGGTAACCTGGACGCCGACTTCCTCAAAAATTTCCCGCGCGACCGCGTCTTCCAGGCTTTCGCCCGGTTCAACGAAGCCGGCCAGCACCGAATGCATGCCCGGCGGCCAGACGGCCTGACGGCCCATGATGATCCGGTCTTCCCCGTCATGCACCAGCATGATCACCGCCGGATCCGTCCGTGGGAAATGCTGGCTGCCGCAATCGGGGTTCGTGCATTTGCGAACATGACCGGCCTGAATGCTTTCGGTCGGCGATCCGCAGACACCGCAAAAACGGTGACGTTGATGCCAAAAGGTCAGCCCACGCGCATAGGCCAGGACCGATCCGTCCGCATGGGGGATCAACTGGCCGAAGGCGCGCAGGTCCTTGAAGACCCCTTCTGCTTCCAGCGGCGGCGCTTCGTGATGCGACAGATCGACCGCGAAATGGGCGACTTCTTCATAAATCCCCAGGAAAATCAGCGTCTCCGCCTCGGCCAGGATCGGGTGGTCGCCCTGCAGCAGGACGGGGTTCGGCTCCGCCGTCTCGTCCTCCTGCGGTTGGACCAGGTTCTGGGATTTCCAAATGGGGACGATCCGCGCCGACCCTTCGGAAATCCGCGCAATCAGCTTTTCCATATCGCCGCGAACTTCGGCGGCGCGGTCCAGCGGGCCGCTTTCATAATAGTTGGCCCGGCGATCCAGATGCGGCGGGAAATGCGGTGTATAAGGCATGGCGTTTCGCTGAATTTCTTGTTGCTTGAGTCGCTGCGGACTGTGGTCCGAGAAAGTGACACGGTTGCGTGGTTCCGGCAACGCCCGGCCGGACAGCATGATAACCGCGGCGAACGGAACCGGCGCTGCGGTTTCGCCCTATCGGTCCTGCGGCGGCAAGTCCTTGATGCCGGCGACGAAGTGCCGAATGTCTTCCCGGGAAAACGGGGTATGCACCCGTTTCGTGCCAGCGGGATGATGGCCAAGGCCCAAATTTCTGTCCGCCCGCCAAGATTTCCGCGGCCGGATGGGCCGGGGTACGAAGTCGCCGCCGCATTTTGGGCAGACATTCTGTAATTCCGTATCGGCGCAGGTTGCGCAGTATGTGCATTCGTAGCTGCAAATCCTCGCTTCGGCGGAATCGGGCGGCAGGTCGCAGTCGCACAGTTCGCAATTGGGTCTCAGTTCGAGCATGTCGCACTCCCGTTGATTGTCGGAGTATCCCTTTATGCGCTTTTTGCCTTTTGGCATGAATGACAATGTTGCGTCGATTTTCGCCAAATCCCAAGCAGCCGAAAGGATGCATGGTGACGAGGATTTATCGATACGCCCAAATTTCCTTCGGCGGGTCGAGGGTCGGCCCGTGCCATATCGGTTTATGGGCAATCGCCTGGAATCTTTCGCTTGAGACTCGGGGTACGATACCCGATATATGGGGCGGAAGGTCGGCTGGCGGACGGACTCCTCGCCAACCCGGTCAGGTCCGGAAGGAAGCAGCCGTAACGAGTTTCTGTCCGGGTCGTCAGTTCGGCCTTCCGCTTAATCTTAGCGCCTAGCGACGGCGTCCCCGGAGTGGTTCTAAATCCGGAGTGGTTCCGAGCACCGGAGTAGTTCCGAAAAGGATAGAGACCGCGTATTCCTGATGTCTGACGAACAGCCAGCACCGGCCTACCGCGTTCTCGCCCGGAAATACCGGCCGAAGGACTTCCAGTCCATGATTGGCCAGGAAGCCCTGGTCCGAATTCTCACCAATGCCATCAATAGCGGCCGGATCGCCCAAGCCTTCATGCTGACCGGCGTGCGCGGCGTGGGCAAGACGACGACGGCGCGCATCATCGCCAAGGCGCTGAACTGCACCGGTCCCGACGGCAAGGGCGGGCCGACGCCCGATCCCTGCGGTGTGTGCGACAACTGCATCGCGATCGCCGAGGACCGCCATGTCGACGTCCAGGAAATGGATGCGGCCAGCCGGACGGGCGTCGACGATATCCGCGAACTGATCGACGGCGTGCGCTACCGGCCGGTGGCCGCGCGCTACAAGGTCTACGTCCTCGACGAAGTACACATGCTGTCCCGCAATGCGTTCAACGCGTTGCTGAAGACGCTGGAAGAGCCGCCCGAACATGTGAAGTTCATCTTCGCGACAACGGAAATCCGTAAGGTTCCCGTGACGGTGTTGAGCCGCTGCCAGCGTTTCGACCTGCGCCGCGTGCCGCTGGAACAACTCATCGCGTATTTCCGATGGATCTGCGAGCAGGAAGACCGGGAGGTCGAGGACGAAGCGCTCGCCATGGTCAGCCGTGCCGCTGACGGGTCGGTCCGGGACGGTTTGTCGATACTGGATCAAGCCATTGCATTGGCCGATGGTGCCGTGACCGGCGACCGGGTTCGCGACATGCTGGGCCTTGCCGACCGGTCGCGGGTCTACGACCTGTTCGACGCGGTGATGCGGGGCGATGCCCCGGCCGCCTTGGACTTGGTAAACGATATGTACGATTCCGGCGCGGACCCGATCGTCGTGCTGCAGGACATGCTGGATGTCTGCCATTGGCTGACGCGCCTGAAGCTGTCGCCGGAACTGGCGGAAAAGACGTCCACGCCCGAGTTGGAGAAGACGCGCGCAGCGGAGATGGCCGGCAAGCTCGGCATGGCGCATCTGTCGCGGACCTGGCAAATGCTGTTGAAGGGATTGGGGGAGACTCGCAACGCGCCAAGCCCGATCCAGGCCGCCGAAATGGTCATCATCCGCCTGATTCACGCCGCCGACCTACCGCCGCCGGGCGACTTGGTGCAGCGGCTGAAGCAGAACGCCGCGGCGGGCCCGGGCGCTGCGCCAACCGGTGGCGGCAGTGCAGGGGGCAACGGCGGCAGTGCCGGCAGCGCGAGCGCGGTTTCGTCGTCCCACGTCGATTCCGGCACCGGCAATGGTGGCTCTGGAAATGGTGGCCCTGGAAATGGCGGCCCTGGAAATGGCGGCCCTGGAAATGGCGGGAGGGTACCGGCCATGGCGCTTGTCTCCAACGGCCGCCCGTCCTATGGCGGCTCACCGGAGCCTGAACGCGCCCCGGTCGAGGATCAGCCCGCGCCCGCCAAACTGCCCGATACCGTCCCGCTGAACAGTTTCGACGACCTTTTGAAATTGTTGGAAGACCGGCGCGAAGGCCGGCTGTTGAAGCATTTGGTTCACGACGTCCATCTGGTCCGGTTCGAGGCGGGGCGGATCGACCTGCGGCCCACCGGCGCCGCGCCGAAGGACATCACCAACCGCCTCGCGGGTTTGCTGCACCGTTGGTTCGACGCCCGTTGGGTCGTCTCCATCAGCAGCGAAAAGGGCCAGCCTACCGTTGCGGAAGTTCGCCAGGCGGCCGAGCAGGCGCGTTTCGACGCCGCCGGTCAGGACCCGCTGGTCCAAGCCGTGATGCATGCCTTCCCGGGCGCCAAGATCAAGAAGGTGGTCGCCCCCGAAGTGCCGGAGGCCGCTGCCGGGGATAACCCCGCAGAAGACGGTGTCATCGACCCGTCCGAGGACGGCCTAGACGACGAATTGGACGCGGACTGACCTCAGCCGCGGCGATGTGCAAGCCTATGAAGCAAGGAGCTTGGCCATGATGAAGAACCTCGGCCAGATGATGAAGCAGGCCCAGGAAGTCCAAACCAAGATGCAGGAGATGCAGGACCGACTGGCCGAAGCGGAGGTGACGGGCGCTTCCGGCGGTGGGATGGTCACGGTGATCATGACCGGCAAGGGCGAAGTGCGCCGGATTCAGATCGATCCCGGCTTGATCGTTCCGGACGACCGGGAAGTTCTTGAGGACTTGGTCGCGGCCGCGGTCAACGACGCGCGCCAGAAGGCAGACGCTTTTACACAGGAAGAGACTCAGAAGATCATGGGCGGGCTGCAATTGCCGCCGGGCGTCAAACTGCCCTTCTGACAGCTGTGTCGTGAAAGCGGCGAAACCGCTGGGGTTTTCTGAGGACCATGAACGAAATTGAACGCGTCATTCAGCTGTTGTCCAGGCTGCCCGGGCTTGGGCCCCGTTCGGCGCGCCGCGCCGCGCTCCACATGATCAACCGGCGCGAAAGCCTTATGCAGCCTTTGGCCCAGGCTTTGAAGGATGCCAGCGAAGCGATCAAGATCTGCGGCACCTGCGGCAATCTTGATACCGTCGATCCCTGTGGCGTCTGTGGCAATCCGAACCGCGATGCATCCGTGCTCTGCGTTGTCGAGCAGGTGGCCGATCTATGGGCTTTGGAACGGACGGCCTCTTTCAAGGGGCGCTATCACGTTTTGGGTGGGGTGCTTTCCGCCATCGACGGGGTCGGGCCCGAGGACCTCAACATCTCCGCCCTGGTTGAGCGCTGCTCGGCCGAGGTCAAGGAAGTCATCCTCGCCACCAACCTGACGGTGGAAGGACAGACCACGGCGCATTACATCATAGAAAGGCTTGCGCCGACCGGTGTGGCGGTGACGCGTCTGGCCCATGGCGTCCCGGTGGGGGGCGAATTGGATTATCTGGACGACGGCACGTTGAGCGCGGCCTTGCAGGCCCGGCGGGCGCTCGGCTGACAAACCCTGCCCCGGATGCCCTTCAAATGCCATAATCGGCCGTTATCGTGCGGTCGCTGTCTTTTCATGAGGTACGTTTATCGTGGGTGAAGCACCGAAGGGGACCAAGGCCAGACCGGCGCTGCTGTTCGTCTCGATGATCGGCGAACCGGGGCGCTACGATCCGGCGATCTACGCCGAGATCGAGGGTGGCGACGACGAAGTGTTTTGGTTCCGCTCCATGCTGGCCAGGAACGGGTTGCTGGAGGTCGTGGATTTCTCAGGCGTGCATCTGACACGGGGAGAGAGCCTGCCCCGCGCCGAAGACTATGACGCCGTCATCATCGGCGGCAGTTATCATTCCGTGCATGACGACCGCCCCTGGCAGGCCGCCTTGAAGGATTGGCTGAAGGGGCCGCGCGCGCGGCAAACGCCCGTCTTCGGCATCTGCGGCGGTCATCAATTGATGTCCACGATTGACGGTGCGGGTGTTGAGACCATCCCGAACGGGCCGATGGCGAGCACGCAAACCGTCACCTTGACCGAGCAGGGGCGCGGGCATTTCCTGTTTCAAGACATGGGCGATGACCCGGTCTTTCACTTCGGTAATTACGAGCGGGTGAGCAATCCGCCCGGCGATTTCACCGTCCTGGCGGCGGATGATAGAATGCCGGCCATGGCGCTCGACCACGGCGGCAACTGGTACTCCGTCCAATTCCATCCGGAAGCGGACGACAAGACCTTCGCCGCTTCCTGGGGTGGGGAAGAAGACGGCGATTTCGCCGATCGCTATACGCCCACGCCCGGCGCACCGAAAATCTTCTGGAACTTCCTGACAGGCACGGGGGTGCTCAAATGACGACCATGATCCGAACGGCGTTCCTGGCGGCGACCGCCCTTGCCGGGGTGTTTGCCGTACAGTCGCTTTTAAGCTCCGCTGTCCTGGCACAGGACGCGGTCGAGGTCAGTGCGGAAGCGCGCAACGCGTTGGGCCTGACACTCTATTCCAACGGTTCCGCCGTCGTTTCCGAGCGGCGCGCGGCTTCCCTGCCTGCGGGCAATGCCGTCCTGACGATCAGCGGTCTGCCGGACGGGCTTCAGCGCGACAGCCTGTCGGTCGCGCTGGAAGGAGCCTCGATCACGTCACAGCGTTTCTCTCTGGAACGGCTGGACCTGCAAACCCTGCTCAAGCGCCATGTCGGCCGGATGATCCGTTGGATCACGGTCGATCCGCAAACGGGCGAACGTCTCGAAAGCCAAGCACAGCTGTTGAGCGTTGAGGGTGGTGTCGCGGTGCTGATGGACGGGTTGGTGCAGATCAATCCGCCCGGCTATCCGGGCTTCGAAACCGTGCCGGAAGGGCTGGCCGAGGACGGCCGCGTGACGGTTGGCGTTTCTTCGGCCAACACAGGCGACGAATCGGCCGAGCGGACGATGGCGCTGCGGTATCTGACCGGCGGCATCGATTGGCTGGCGTCCTATACAGCGACATTGTCCGCGGATGGAACCCAGATGGCGTTCCAAGGCTCCGCGACGATTTCCAATCGGTCGGGAATAACTTTCGATAACGCGTCGGTGGCACTGGTTGCCGGCGAAGTGAACCGAAAATCCGCCCCCGTTCTGCGCGCGGCGGTACCGATGCGGGCGATGGCGATGGAAGCGTCGGATAGCGGCGCAGCCCCCGAACAGTCGTCCCTGCACGACTACCACAAATACGAGATACAAGGCCTCGTTAATGTTCCGGATAGCGAGGAAATAAAAATTCCCCTGACCGCCGGGAAGACGGTCGCCGTGGAACGGCTCTACCGGTTGCAGCCGAACAGCATTCAGCAGGTTCGACGCTCTCCTGGCGGAGCGGATGTGTTACGGCCGGAAATCCTGCTCAGCTTCGAGAACTCAGAAGCGGACGGCCTCGGTCTTCCGCTCCCCGCAGGGCTTGTGCGGGTCTATGACGATGGGGCGCCGACCACGGCGCTGCTGGGGGAGGACCGCGTCGGTCACCTCGCTGTCGGTCAGGATGTGGAACTCAGCCTGGGGAAAACGTTCGACATCACCGCCGAACGCAAACAGACCGCCTACCGACGGATCGGCAACCAGGGTGAATTCGAAGCGGCGAACGAGATCACCATGAAGAACGCGAAACCGACCCCGGCCAAAGTCGAGGTGGTGGAGAACTTCTACGGCGAATGGACCATCCTGGACGAAACCGCCCCGCATGCGGTGAAGAGTGCAGGCGAGGCGGTCTGGACCGTCGAGGTCCCGGCAAACGGCGAGGTTACCCTTGCCTTCCGCTATTCGGTCAGGCCGTAACCACCGTCACGTTTTCTTCTTCACGATCGCTTTCTTCAGCGAAGCGCGTTTGGCCGCGGCCTTGCCCTTTGCCGCCTTTTTCGCGATCGATTTCTTTACCGCCGCCTTTCGGGCGGTGGCGCGTTCCTTGCCGGCCTTTTGAACGATCGCCTTTTCCTTTGCGGCTTTCGCGGCGGCGGCTTTGCGGGCGGCGGCCTTTTTCGCCATCGGCTTCTTGGCTGTTGCCTTCCGAACCGATGCGCGTTCCTGATTGGCTTTGCGGACAATTGCTTTCGCCACCGCGGCCTTTGCGAGTTTGGCTTTGCGAGCCGCCGCTACCTTGGCCATACCCGATTTCGGCGCGGTCTTCTTGGCCGCTGCCTTCTTTACGGTGCCCTTCTTGGCAGCAGCCTTCTTGACCGCGCCCTTTTTAGCGACGGCTTTCTTCGCCGCAGATTTCTTGACAGCGCCTTTCTTGGCGGGGGCCTTCTTGACGGCACCCTTTTTGGCGACGGTCTTCTTTGCCGCGGATTTCTTGACAGCGGACTTCTTTGCAGCGGCCTTTTTGACCGCACCCTTTTTCGCGCCGGATTTCTTCACAGCGCTCTTTTTCGCGACGGACTTTTTGGCCACAGCCTTCTTCGCGGCTGCCTTTTTGGTCACAGCCTTCTTCGCTGCGGACTTCTTAGCCACAGCCTTTTTCACACCTGCCTTCTTGGCGGCGGCTTTCTTGGTGACCTTCGCCTTTTCATCGCTCTTGCCACGACGGGCTGAAGCAGCCGGTTTCTTAGCCATAATGAATCTCCCAGGATTAACTCGCCAATACGGCGTAAATTGGTTCCATTCAAAGCACTAGCGTAACATGATTTGCTGTAAAGAAAGGGCGAAATGACGAGCATCACAGGGGCCCGGTCTGGGATGCGCCCCGGAAGCTCCCAAGGATGGGGTTTGGGACGCGTCCGATAGAGAGGTGCGGCGGTCTGTTCGCGCAACGCCGTGCGACCCTATCCGGACTGGCTTCGTGCCGCACGCTGACAATAAAAAGTAAACCGTCACCGAAAAAAACATACAAGCAGTGTGACGCGATTTGATGAGTTCGGTACGGAGCCTTCATCCAATTAAACCGACGCAAATTGGATATTACATCACCTGATCATCGTCCCCGGTTCAGGGGACATCTTGAGTTCGACCTCGTTGCCTTCCGGATCGCGCAGGTAGATCGACTGGCCTTGTCCGTCGGCGCCGTAGCGGCGGCCGGGCGCGTCGTCTATATCAATCCCATTTTCTCGGAAATGTGCGATCATGGCGCTCCAATCGGCGTCTTCGATGCGCAGGCAGAAATGGGCCATGTTGCGCCGGACGGGGTCGGGTGCCGGACCCTTGCCGATGGGTTTAGCGATATCGACCAGATCGATCAGCGCCGCGCCGGCGCGATACTGATACAGTCCCTGTTCTTCCAGCGCGCGTTCCAGTTTGCAGCCCAGAACACCGCCGTAGAATTCCTGCATCAGGCTCAAGTCCGCGCAGCGGATGACCAGGTGGTCCAGGGTCAGGAACCGGATTGGGGCCGTCATCCCTTGCTGCCCCCGCCTTCGACAAGGCCAAGGGCCGGCTGCGGGCGATCGGGTTTGCCTGTTTGCGCGGCGGCGCCGGTTGCGTCCGGCGCTTCAAGCGCGTCGACCTCGGCCAGTTCCACGGCTTCGATCTTCTCCGCGCGCTTGGTGATCTTCTCGGTCGAGGTTTCGATTTCCTTGATCGCGGAATGGGCTGTGTCGAAGTTCCGGCGCAGCTTGCCGACCCGGTCGGTCAGGCGGCCGACGTCTTCGTTCAGCTTGCGCACCTCCTTCTGGATCAGCCCCGCCTGTTCCCGCATCTGCGTGTCCTTTAGGACGGCGCGGATCGTATTCAGCAGCGCCATCAGGGTGGTGGGGGATGTGATGTAGACCCGCAAGTTATGGGACTTCTCCACCACATCCGGCAATTCCGCGTGCAGTTCCGCATAGACCGCTTCGGAGGGCAGGAAGAGCAGCGCGCAATCGGCTGTCTCGCCGGGAAGGATGTATTTCTCCGCGATCGCCTTCACATGAACCATGACGTCCCGGCCAAAGGCTTTTCGCGCCCGGGTGCGGTCGTCCCCGTCCGGCGTGTTGCGGATGGCGTTGAACCCTTCCAGTGGAAATTTGGAATCGACAACGATCGGCCCCGGCGGGTTCGGCAATTTCAGCAGGCAGTCGGCCCGCGTCTGGTTCGACAGCACCGCCTGAAATTGATAGGCCGACGGCGGCAGGGCGCCTTTCACCTGGTCCTCCAGTTGGATCTCTCCGAAACCGCCGCGCGCCTGTTTGTTGCTCAACACGTCCTGCAAGCTCACCACCTGTTCACTTAATTTGGTGATCCGCTCCTGCGCCGCGTTGATGGCGCCCAGGCGTTCCTTCAACTCCCCGATGGTCGTGTGTGTCTGCGTCGATTGCTTCTGCATGCTCTCGCCCATGCGGCGATTGAGGTCGGCGAGACGTTCCTCAAGCGTTTTCGTGATCGCGCGCTCCTGCGCCTGCAGGCGTTCGGAAACGGAGCCCTGCAGGTTCATCTGCCCGTTCGCGTTCTGCTCCGCCAATTGAGCGAGGCGGCCGGCCAGTTCCGATTGGTTCTCCAGCATGTGACGCAGGGCCGCCGCCTGGGCCTCCGCCGCGCGCTTGCCTTGCTGGCTCGCGAACCAGGCAACCGCCAGGATCACGACCAGAACGCCGCCGCCGATGGCGAGGGCAACGGGATCGGAAAGGTCGAATGTCATAAGCGTCAATCCGTCGGTGCAAGAATGGATGTCGGTGAATGAAGCCTGCCAGTATGGCCGATTCGCAACGCGACCGCGACCGCACTTCGCGCCCCAACCCGCTGGTTTCCGCCCTTTTTGGGTCCGCTACGCCCTTGACGCCCACGCTTTCGCCCCCTACCTAACCCCCTGTATCCGTTAAGGTGTAACGTCTATCTTAAAAGCAGGGTCCCTATGGCTATTCTTCCCATCCTGGTGGCGCCGCATCCGGTTTTGAAAACGAAGTGCAAGCCGGTTGACGCAGTGACGCCTGAGCTCGCGAAGCTCATGGATGACATGTTGGAAACGATGTACGACGCGCCGGGGATCGGTCTGGCCGCGCCGCAGGTTGGTGTGCCCAAGCGGATTCTGGTGATGGATGTCGCGCGGTCCGACGAAGCACCGCAGCCGCTGAAAATGGCCAACCCGGAAATCATCTGGGAAAGCGAGGATCTCGCGGTCTATGAGGAAGGGTGCCTTTCCTTCCCGGAACAGTATGCGGATGTGGAGCGCCCGGCGCGTGTGAAGGTCCGGTACCTGGACGAGAACAACAAGAAGCAGGAAATCGAAGCCGACGATCTTCTCGCGACCTGCGTCCAGCACGAGATGGACCACTTGGAAGGGATTGTCTTCGTCGACCATCTCTCGACCTTGAAGCGGAACATGATCCTGCGGAAACTGAAGAAAATTCAGAAGCAGAACGCGGCGTGACCGCCGACGCCATCCCTCCGATGGAAAAGACAACGTCTCCCCTGCGGGTCGCCTTCATGGGCTCCCCGGACTTCGCCGTGCCCACGCTGAATGCTCTGCTGGCGCGCGGCCACGACGTGGTCTGCGTCTATTCGCAGCCGCCCAAACCGGCCGGACGCGGCGGCAAGCTGCGCAAGACACCGGTCCATGACACCGCCGAGGCCGCGGGGATCGAGGTGCGCACCCCGACCAGCCTGAAAACGCCGGAGGCCTTGGCCGATTTTCAGGCGCTGGAACTCGATGCCGCTATCGTCGCCGCCTATGGGTTGATCCTGCCGCAAGCGATTCTGGATTCACCCCGGCTGGGATGCTTGAACGTCCATGCCTCGCTGCTGCCGCGTTGGCGCGGCGCCGCGCCGATCCACCGGGCGGTCCTGGCCGGCGACGCGAAAAGCGGGGTGACGATCATGCAGATGGTCGCGGCGCTGGACGCCGGGCCGATGTTGCTGACGGAGGAAGTCGAGATCACGCCGCGCATGACCTCGGCGGATTTGCACGACCGGCTGGCCGAACTGGGCGGCCCGGCCCTGCTTTGCGCCCTGGAAGGCGTCGCCGCCGGCACCGTGACCCCGGTCGCACAGGATGAAGCCCTGGTCACCTATGCCGCGAAGCTCTCGAAGGAGGAAGCGCCGCTCGATTGGTCGAAACCGAATCTGGAGCTCGACCGGCAGATCCGCGCTTTCATGCCTTGGCCGGGCGCGACATTTTCCGTTTGCGGCGAGATTGTGAAGGTCTTGGCGGCGGAACCGGAAGCGGGTGACGGCGCACCCGGCGAGGTGCTTGACGACGCACTTCTGGTCGCCTGTGGGGCGGGCGGACTGCGTCTGAAAAAACTTCAGCGGCCCGGTAAGAAAGCCATGGCCGCTGAAGAAATGTTGCGGGGCTGGGCGGTGCCGCCGGGCACGCGCCTGCGGTGATTTAATCCGCCGATGCGCGCCGCCTGGCGCGATAGATGCCGATGCCGATCGCCAGGACGGCGACCAGGATGGGCACCAGGGCGATGTTCATGAAGCGCAGTTTGGCCTGCACCGCCTCGATATCCTTACGCAGGTTCAAGTTCACCTGACGCAGGTTGCGGCGAATGTCCAAAAGTTCCGTGGTAAAGGCGTTCATCGCGGCCTGCTGTTCTTCGCTCACCGCGCCGGTGCCATCGCCCGGACCCTGCTGAAGCTCCGCCAGTTTCTGCTCCGTTTCCTGCAGTTTCTGCTGCAAGGCCTGTTCTTCGCTGCGGAATTGTTCTTCCGCCGCCAGACGCAGGTTGTCGATCAACACGAAAGGCCGTTTGCCGTTGCGGCGCGCGCGTAGTCCCAAAAGCTCGTTCGACCCTTCCAGATTCTCCAGCCCGCTCAGGATGAAGTTGCCGTTATCCATGAAGGGGACGGCGACACGCTGGCCGAAGAAGTTCCGTACGTTCACCCAATAGGGGTCCTGCGCCATGTCCGCGTCCGCGATCAGGATGACGTTGATGGGGTCGGTCGAGGCAGACAGATGCGGACCGAATTCTGGACCTTTGCGCTCTTCCGGCGCGGCTTCCTCGGAAGCGCCGTCCGTATTTTCGGTATTCTCCGCGTCGCCTTCCAGCTTCGGCTTTTCCTTGACCGGTGGGCCGTCGGGGAAGGCGGTTTGCACCATCCCGGTGATCCGGGCGGCCAGGACATAGCTCTTGCCGGTCGGCTCATATCCGTCCAGCAGTTCAAGCGGGTTCGGCTTCTTCGTGTTGTCGTTCGGCACGATCGTGGCGTCGGTCGTGGTGGTGATCAGCGGCGTCAGGGTAACCGTCGCGCCGTCCTTCACCTCGATGGAACCCGGGGTCGGCAGCACAAGGTCCTTTACAGACGCCATGACGGCGTCGTTCAGGTTCCGGTTCGCTTCCTTCGGCTCGATCCAGGAAATATAAGGCGCGGCCTTTACCTGGCCTTCGCCGCCGGCATTCACCATGCTGGCCAGACTGCGGTCGCCGATGGTCTGGCCCTGCGGAATCTCAACGCCCCAGGCGTCGAGAATCTTCGACAGATCGGATGTCTCGGGGACCAGGGTGGGTTCGCCCGGGACCAGACGCAGACTGGCGGTGGTCTCGTTCCACGGATCGGCCATGATGATCGCCCTGCCGCCGCGCAGCATGAACTGATCGATCCCATACATCAGGTCGTCGTCCAAACCGGCCGGATGGATAATCAACAGCATGTCCGGATCGTTTTCGATCAGGGATTCGGCGCTGGCGATCCGGCGGGTATCGAAAAAGTCCTGCATCTGAATCAGCAGATACCAGGGGTCCGTATTCCGGCCGTAGGGGTTGCCGAAGACCTCCTTGCTGGAGATCACGCCGACAACGGCGGGCTCCGGATTCGCGGTGCGCCAGACCATTTTCATCAGGTCGTATTCCAGGAAAGTATCCCGGTCGGCCTGGAAGAAGGGAATGCCGCGGCTTTTTTCAGGGTCGTCGGCAACGGCGTTGACGCCGAAATAGACCTTGTCCCCGGTATCGTCGACCGGGACGCCTTGCAGGCCGAGTTCTACGGCTTCGTCCTCTGCCTCGGAAAACGGTTCGGGGTTCACCTTTACGACGGTTATGTTCCCGTCGGCCGCCGCGGCCATTTCCTGCATCAAGTCGTCGATGCGGTTGGCAAAGCTCGCATATTGGGGAATGCGGCGACCGAGTTCCTCGGAATAGTAGAAAGTCATCGTCACGTGTTTCGGCAGGTTCTTCAGGACCGATTTGGTGCCTTCCGAAAGCGTGAAGAGGCGGTCCTCGGTCAGGTCGAGGCGCACGCCGACGACCCGGTCGATCGCGACATTGACCCCGACGAACAGAAGAACCGCGGCAAGTGTGCCGATAATCCATCCGCGGCGATGAAGGAAAAAGCTGTTCATGACCGTCTCCCTCCTCAAGCGCCTTTGAACCGGTTGACCGCGATCACGTTGCAGAACAGGAACAATGAAATCAGCGAGGCGAAATAGACCACGTCGCGCAAATCGACGACCCCTTTGATGATGTTCTGGAAATGATCGAGGAAGCTAAGCGACCGGATGAAGGCCAGCACGTCTTCACTGGCCCAAGCGGAGAAGAAGTTCAGCACCAGCGGCGCGCCGCTTGCGGTCAGGGCGAAACAGACCGCCGCCGCCAAGACAAAGGCGATGACCTGGCTGCGCGTGACCGCAGACAGGAAACTGCCGACGGCCAGGTACCCGCCCGCCATGAAGAAACTGCCGATATAGCCGGCCAGGGCCGCGCCGTTATCCGGCTCGCCCAGGTAGTTGATGGTGATCCAGATTGGGAAGGTCAGCGCCAGCGCGATGCCGGCGAAAACCCATGCGGCCAGGAATTTGCCGATGACCGCTTGCGTCGTCGTGATCGGCAGGGTCATCAGAAGTTCGATCGTGCCCGCGTTGATCTCCTCCGCCCATAACCGCATGGAAATGGCGGGGATCAAGACGACGTAAAGCCAGGGATGAAACTGCAGGAAGGCGTTCAGGTCCGCCTGGTCGCGTTCGAAGAATGACCCGAGGTAGAAGGTGAACGCGCCCGCCATCAGCAAGAAGATGACGATGAAGATATAGGCCAGCGGCGTGGCGAAATAGGCCGCCATCTCGCGCTTCGTGATAATCGCGATGTTACGCATCGGCGGCGGCCTCCCCGGTGTCCTTACGAGACAATGCGTGCCCTTGCGTGATCGACCGGAACACGTCGTCCAGCCGTCCGCGTTCCAGTTGCAGCGAGGTGATGCTCAAACTGTTGTCGCGCAGGCTTTGGGAAACGGCGTTGGCGATCGGGCTGCGGTCGCGGGAAATGCAGAAAAGTCTGTCGCCATCGATGTCGACGCGGCCCACTTCCGGCAAGCTGTCGAGCAGTGCGCGCGCTGTGGCCAGGTCGCCCTCCACGCCGACCCAGACGCCGTTATGGCGTTCGGACCGCGCCTCCAACTCGGCGGGGGTTTCGTCGGCCACGACACGGCCGCCGGCGATGACGACGGCGCGGCTGCAGACGGCCTCCACTTCCTCCAGGATATGGGTGGAAACGATGATCGCCTTCTCGCCGCGCATGGCGTCGATCAGCTTGCGCACTTCATGTTTCTGGTTCGGGTCCAGCCCGTCCGTGGGTTCGTCCATGATCAGAACGGCGGGGTCGTGCAGCAGGGCCTGGGCCAGGCCGACGCGGCGCTTGTAGCCTTTCGACAGCGTGCCGATCGGCTGGGCCATCACGCCGGACAGGTTTGCCTTCTCCGCCGCCGCACTGACCCGGTTCGTCGCTTCCCGGCCGGCGAAACCGCGAATGGCGGCCGCGAAATGCAGGAAGGAGTCCGGCGTCATATCCGGCCAGGCGGGGGCGCCTTCCGGCAGGTAGCCCAAGGAGGATTTGACCCTGACCGGATCGGTCCGCACGTCGTAACCGCAAACGCGCGCGGTGCCGGCGCTCGGCGCCAGGAACCCGGTAATCATCCGCATGGTCGTGGTCTTACCCGCGCCGTTCGGCCCAAGGAAACCCAGGACCTCTCCCTTCGACACAGTGAAGGTTACGTCGTTCACGGCCGTTTTCGACCCGAACGTTTTGGTTAGATGGTCGAGTTCGATCATCCTGCTACTCGTGACCTCATGGGGTTCGATTGTCGGTGCAACGGCCCCTGGTTGCCGCCATGGCTGGCTTGGGACCGGCGTCGGGCCAGACATTGGGGCGCGCGTCCGGGATTTTCAAGACGCAATCCGGACCGGGCCGAAGGAAAATGGATGAAACGGCAGTCACTTACCCCAGCAGAGCGGCAACGCTATTGGCCAGCCGGGTGATGATGCTGGCCGACGTCTCCCTGTCGCCGGGACGGAACAGGCGGGCCGAGGGATACCAGGGGGTCGTTTCCTCTTCCAGCCCGAAACACCAGTGCGGCGTGTGCGGCAGGACGACCCAGACCGGGCGGTCCAGCGCGCCTGCCAGATGGGCGATCGGCGTCTGCGTGCTGACGACGAGCGGCAGTTGATGAACGAGGGCGGCGCTGTCGACGAAAGCGCCGGGCCCTTCGTCCAGTTCCGCACCGAGGTCCAGCAGGTCGAAGCCGCAATCGCGGATCTCCCGCCTTGCCTCGCCCTTTTGCAGGGAAACCAGGGTGACGCCCGGAATCTCCGCCAAGGACCTGAAGGCCGCAAGCGGGACATCACCTTCGCCGCCGGACCAGCAGATGCCGATGGGCAGTCCCGATTTGGGCAAACGGGCGCGCCAGGCGGCCAGGGCGGACGGGTCGGGGCGTAGATAGGGCACCGCTCCCGGCACGTCGTCGATTTCCAATCCTGTCAGTTGCGGGATCATGGCCAAGGGGGTGCCGATTTCCGCCATGACCGGGGGCGGCTCGGTCAGCGGTGTAACGCTGTCCAGCCACCGGCAGCCATGCAGCAATTCGATCAAGGCCGGCCGGCAGCGAACGACGATCCGCCCTTCGCCGCAGGGACCGCCGGGGCGCAGCAGCCGTATCAACAGCAGGGTTTCTGAAAACCCGCCGTCACAATCCACCACCAGGGTCCGGCCGTTCAGGGGCGCGCCTTCCCATAGGGGGATGTCGGGATGCGTTTCTTCCCAGGCCGCGCCGCCCCAACGCCAGGCCATTTCGCGAAAACCGCCGGGATAGTCGCCGGCCAGCAGCATCAATTCGGCCACCCGGAGATGCGCGGTTCTGTTGTCCGGGTCCAGTTCAGCGGCGCGGTGCAGGGTCTTGGCGGCCTCGTCCAATTTGCCGAGCAGCGCGAGCACGTCGCTCAAGGCGAGCAGGCCCGGCGTTGATGCAGGATCGGCGGAAATTTCGGCGCGGAAGGCACGCATGGCGTCTTCCGGCCGGTTGCGCTCCAGATACAGTATGCCCAGCGCATGATGCGCGCCGGATAGTTTCGGCGCCAGGCTGGAGGCGCGGATGAAATCCCGTTCCGCCTCGTCCAAACGTCCCCATTGAAGGCGGGTCTGGCCCAGACTGACCAAAAGTTCGGGGTTCAGCGGTTCCCGCTCCAGACCGGCACGCAGGACGGCCTCCGATTCCGCGATACGGCCTTCCCGGCGCAGCGCGACGCCCAGGTTGTTCATCGCCGCCACGGAATCCGGATTTTGCAGCAGGATGGCGCGCCAGGCGCGGATGGCGCCGTCGTAATCCCCGGCGGTCTGGCGGTCGAGCGCGATGTCGAAAGCGCGCTTCAGGCTGCTTTCACGCGGTTCGTCCGCGCCGCCGTCCTCGCTGACATCCGCGTCCCAATCCGTATCGTGTCCGTCCCCGTCGTCCAAGGAACAACCCTTTCCGCGGCGGCACTCGGTGGCCGCCGGCCCATCGCTTCCGGTATTCGGCAGGATTTAAGCAGGATTCCCCGTGCCGCCGCCAGCGCCGCGGCCGGGCGATTACCATCCGGACATGGCCCATTTTGGACAAGGCCCGTCTCGACAAGGCAAACCGCGATCCTTATTGTGCGCCGCGACAAACGAGGGACGCCCGCGCATCTTCGGCGGTGCGACGCAGTGAGAGGGAAATCAATCGATGGAATTCAGCAAAGTCGGCATTATCGGCGCGGGAACAATGGGGTCGGGGATCGCCACCTCGCTGGCCCAGCAGGGGGTCAAGGTTTGCCTTGTCGATACCACGGCGGAAGCGGTGGAACGCGGCAAGGCCGCCGCGAAGAAATTCTATGACCGCGCCGCGGAAAAGGGAAAGATGTCGGCGGATGACGCCGCGTCCTGCGCCGGCCGGATCAGCGGCGCCACCGACTTGGGCGCGCTTTCAGGCTGCGATCTGATCATCGAGGCGATTTTCGAAGAACAATCGGTCAAGGAAGACCTGTTTGCTCGCCTCAATCCGCATCTGAAGCCGGAAACGGTCGTCGCGACCAATACGTCAGCGCTTCAGGTCTCCGACCTTGCCGAAGCGGTCGACGATCCGACCCGTTTCCTGGGACTGCATTACTTCAACCCGGCCGCAATCAACCCGATCGTGGAAGTGGTAAAGGGCGCGAAGACGAATCAGGCGATCTATGACCGGGCGATGGAATTCTGCCGCCAGACGGCGAAGAAGCCGATCGCCTGCAAGGATTCCTTTGGCTTCGCGATCAACCGCTTCTTCGTGCCCTACAGCAACGAAGCGGTTCGTCTGCTGGACGAAGGCACCGGCACCACGGCGCAGATCGACCGCGTCGCGCGGGAATGTATGGGGATCGCGGCGGGTCCCTTCCTGGTGGCCAATCTGGTGAAGCCGAAGATCATGTTCCACGCACAGCGGAACTTGGGCCCGCATGGCGCCTTCTATACGCTTGCCAAGACCTTGGCTGAAAAGGGCGACAGCGACTACGAGTTCGAGATCGGCGAGGATGCGTCCGGTGATGCGGCGTCAGACAAGGTGATCGCCGACCGTTTGATGGCGGCGACCTTCTTCCCGGTTCTGCAGGAACTGGACGAGGGCGTTGCCTCGGCCGCCGATATCGACATGGGCGCCGGTCTCGCCCTGCGGTTCGGCAAGGCCCCCTGCGAGTTGATGGATCAGTTGGGCAAGGCGGAGGTCACGCGGATCGTTTCCCATGTAACGGAAACATATGGCCACCCGATGCCGGCCAGCATCGGCCGTGTCGGTTCGCTGCGCGGCTGAGGCTGGTTAAGGAATATGCCTGAAAGCGACGGGCCGGTCCGCAAGGACCGGCCCGTTTCGCATTCCCTTTCGGGCCGGCGCTAGTCCTTGCGGCGGTCTTCTGGAACCGGCATGGCGATTTCGCGGCGGTCGACTTCCGGCGCGGCGGTCCGGATGACCTTCACCAGCTCCGCTTTCAGTTTGGTAATGTTCGATGCAAGGCCGGAAGAATGCTCGGCCACCGACCCGGATATACGATCGACCCGGCTCGCCTCCTGCGACACGTCGGCGATGCGTTCGGATACTTCCCGGGCGCCCGCGGCCGCTTGGGACACGTTCTCCGCGATCTCCCGGGTCGAGGCGCTCTGTTCCTCGACCGCCGCGGCGATCCCCGCGCTGACCTGATTGACCTCGCCAATCGTCTTTACGATCTCACCGATGGCCTTCACCGCCTGCGAAGTGATCGATTGCATCTGACCGACCTGGCTGGTGATTTCCGCTGCGGATTTCTGGGTCTGGCTGGCCAGCCCCTTCACCTCGTTCGCCACGACGGCGAAACCCTTGCCGGCTTCCCCGGCGCGTGCGGCTTCAATCGTTGCATTCAAGGCCAACAGGTTTGTCTGCTCCGCCACGTCGCTGATCAACTGGATCACGCTGCCGACATCCTCCGCCGCCTTGGAAAGCGAAGTGACGATGTCCCGCGTCCGTTCCGCGGACTGTGCCGCCGAAGAAGCGATGGACGTGGATTGCGCGACTCGCTCGGAAATTTCGCTGATTGCGGAACTCAGCTGATCCGCCGCACTTGCGACCGAATCGGCATTGACCAGGGATTCCTCCGCTGCCGCGGCGACGGTTTGCGCGCTGGCCATGACATTGCTGCTGGCGCCGGTCATTTCCTTGGCGTTGGCGGACATCTTGTCGGTCAGGTCGCTTACCATGCCGACCGCCTTTTGGACTTCGACTTCCACCTTTTCTGCCATGACCCGCAAGGATTCCGCTTTCATTTCAGCGGATTCCTGTTCCAACCGTTCCTGTTGCGCGGCCATGCGGGCATTCTCGATGGCGCTCGTCTTGAACACTTCGACCGCACGGCCCATCTCGCCCAGTTCGTCCCGACGGTCGGTTGCGGGAATCTCGACCTGGGTGTTGCCGCCGGCCAGAGTCCGCATGA